>NZ_NVQF01000025.1 GCF_002592005.1 Mycolicibacterium palauense
ACCAGAGAGTCACGCAAGGGGTGTCGCGGGCAGCGTCAGCTGTGCATAAGACGCAGGCCCCACCCCCGCCCGGCGTCCGGGGCCGCCCTCGGCGGGCCCCAAGCCGGGTGCACCGCGCCCGCCCCGGGTCGGCAACAAT
Organism: Mycolicibacterium palauense; assembly: GCF_002592005.1. GTDB lineage: Bacteria > Actinomycetota > Actinomycetes > Mycobacteriales > Mycobacteriaceae > Mycobacterium > Mycobacterium palauense. The sequence goes on from NZ_NVQF01000025.1 coordinate 140, forward strand.
CCGTTCTCCTCGCAGCAGCCCGTCGAACGGCCCGCCCCGCGCCCGCAGGGCCCGCGGCCCGGCCCCGGCCCCGGCGGCCCGCGTCCGGGTCCGCGCCCGACACCGGGCAACATGCCGCCGCGTCCCGCGGCCGGCGCACCCGGTCGGGGTGGCCCCCGGCCCGGTCCGCGTCCCGGCGGTGGCCCGCGTCCCGGTCCCGGTCAGGGTGCCCGGCCCGGTGGTGGCGGCGGTGGTAACTACCGCGGCGGCGGGGCCGGCGGCCCCGGCGGTGGTGCCGGTGGCGGCGGTGGTGGTTTCCGCGGCCGCCCCGGTGGCGGCGGAGGCCGTCCCGGTCAGCGCGGTGGTGCGGCCGGCGCCTTCGGCCGTCCCGGCGGTGCCCCGCGACGCGGCCGCAAGTCCAAGCGGGCGAAACGCGCCGAATACGAGAACATGCAGGCCCCGGTGGTCGGCGGTGTCCGGCTCCCCAAGGGCAACGGCGAGACCATCCGGCTGGCCCGCGGCGCGTCGCTGTCGGACTTCGCCGAGAAGATCGACGCCAACCCCGCCGCGTTGGTGCAGGCGCTGTTCAACCTCGGTGAGATGGTCACCGCCACCCAGTCGGTCGGCGACGACACTCTCGAGCTGCTCGGCAGCGAGATGAACTACAAGGTTCAGGTCGTCTCGCCCGAGGACGAGGACCGCGAACTGCTGGAGTCCTTCGACCTGACCTACGGCGAGGACGAGGGCGGCGAGGAGGACCTGGAGGTCCGCCCGCCGGTGGTCACCGTGATGGGTCACGTCGACCACGGCAAGACCCGCCTGCTGGACACGATCCGAAACGCCAGCGTCCGCGAGGGCGAGGCCGGCGGCATCACCCAGCACATCGGTGCCTACCAGGTGACCGTCGAGCACGACGACGTGGAACGGCCGATCACCTTCATCGACACCCCCGGTCACGAGGCGTTCACCGCCATGCGTGCCCGCGGCGCGAAGGCGACCGACATCGCGATCCTGGTGGTCGCCGCCGACGACGGCGTCATGCCGCAGACGGTGGAGGCCATCAACCACGCGCAGGCGGCCGACGTGCCGATCGTGGTGGCGGTCAACAAGATCGACAAGGAGGGCGCCGACCCGGCCAAGATCCGTGGTCAGCTCACCGAGTACGGCCTGATCCCCGAGGAGTACGGCGGCGACGCCATGTTCGTCGACATCTCGGCCAAGCAGGGCACCAACATCGAGCAGCTGCTCGAGGCGGTCATCCTGACCGCGGACGCGGCGCTGGATCTGCGGGCCAACCCGGACATGGAGGCCCAGGGTGTGGCCATCGAGGCGCACCTGGACCGCGGTCGCGGTCCGGTGGCCACCGTGCTGATCCAGCGCGGCACGCTGCGGGTCGGCGACTCGGTGGTCGCCGGCGACGCCTACGGCCGCGTTCGCCGCATGGTCGACGAGCACGGCGAGGACGTCGAGGAGGCCCTGCCGTCGCGGCCGGTGCAGGTCATCGGGTTCACGTCGGTGCCCGGCGCCGGGGACAACTTCCTCGTCGTCGACGAGGACCGCATCGCCCGCCAGATCGCCGACCGGCGCAGCGCGCGCAAGCGCAACGCCCTGGCCGCGCGCAGCCGCAAGCGGATCAGCCTGGAAGATCTGGATTCGGCGCTGAAGGAAACCAGCCAGCTCAACCTGATCCTCAAGGGCGACAACGCCGGTACGGTCGAGGCGCTCGAGGAGGCCCTGATGGGCATCCAGGTCGACGACGAGGTCGCGCTGCGCGTGATCGACCGCGGTGTCGGCGGCGTCACCGAGACCAACGTCAACCTGGCGTCGGCCTCGGACGCGATCATCATCGGGTTCAACGTGCGCGCCGAGGGCAAGGCCACCGAGCTGGCCAACCGCGAGGGCGTGGAGATCCGGTACTACTCGGTGATCTACCAGGCGATCGACGATATCGAGAGCGCGCTGAAGGGCATGCTCAAGCCGGTCTACGAGGAGCGCGAGCTCGGCCGGGCGGAGATCCGGGCGATCTTCCGTTCATCCAAGGTCGGCAACATCGCGGGCTGCCTGGTCACCTCGGGCATCATGCGGCGCAACGCCAAGGCGCGGCTGCTGCGGGACAACGTGGTGGTGTCGGAGAACCTCACCGTGCAGTCGTTGCGGCGGGAGAAGGACGACGTCACCGAGGTCCGCGACGGCTACGAGTGTGGTCTGACGCTGTCGTACTCCGACATCAAGGAGGGCGACGTCATCGAGACCTACGAGCTGGTCGAGAAGGAACGCGTCTAGGCGGGCCGTCCGGCCCCAGCGCTCCGACGCGCTGAACGACGGTCGCGCTGAACGACGGTGCGGAACGACGAGGGACGCGTGAGGACGGACGCGTGAGGACGGACGCGTGAGGACAGTAGTGACGGTGTGGGGGCCGGTGAGCGTGCGGCCCCACGAGCAGAGGACGGTGAATCATGGCTGACCCGGCGCGTGCCAAACGCCTGGCCAAGCGGATCTCCACCATCGTCGCCTCGGCCATCGAGTACGAGATCAAGGATCCGCGGCTGGCCGGCGTGACGATCACCGATGCGAAGGTGTCCGGTGACCTGCACGACGCCACGCTGTACTACACGGTGATGGGATCCACCCTCGACGACGAACCGGACTATGCCGGTGCGGCGGAGGCCCTGGAACGGGCCACGGGGGTGCTGCGCACGAAGGTCGGCGCGGGGACCGGTGTCCGGTTCACCCCCACGCTGACCTTCGAGCGCGACACCGTTCCCGACGCGGCGCACCGGATGGAGGAGCTGCTGGCCCGCGCCCGCGCGGCCGACGCCGATCTGGCCCGGGTCCGCGAGGGGGCGGTGCCCGCCGGTGAGGCCGATCCCTACCGTGTCAGGGGGGCCGAGGAGGCCGCCGGGGAGACCCGGACCGGGCAGGCGACCGAACTCCGCGGGACCGACACTGCCGAGGACACCGTTGACCACTACCGATCCGACGACTGAGCACGGGCGGCTAGCCGTGGGTGGGCGTGTGGACGCCCACGGTGCCGCGCGGCTGCTCTCCGGGGCCAGGTCGGTGGTGGTGGTGTGTCATGTGTTCCCCGACGCCGACACCATCGGGGCCGGCCTGGCGCTGGCTCAGGTGGTGCGGCGCGCGGGGCGCGCGGTGCAGGTCAGCTTCGCCGAGCCCGGCGCGCTGCCGGAGTCGCTGTGCAGCCTGCCCGGCGGTCACCTGCTGGTGCGCCCTCAGGACGTCGATCCCGGTGCCGACCTGGTGGTCACCGTCGACATTCCCGGCGTCAACCGGCTGGGCGCGCTGGGCCACCTGGCGGAGAGTCGCGCCGGCCGTGAGGTTCTGGTCATCGACCATCACGCCTCGAACCGGCTGTTCGGGACGGCCAACTTCGTCGACCCGGCGGCGGATTCGACGACCATGCTGGTGGCCGAGCTGCTCGACGCCTGGGACGAGCCGATCGACCCCGCCGTCGCCCACTGCCTGTACGCCGGGCTGACCACGGACACCGGTTCGTTCCGGTGGGCCAGCGCGCGGGCGCACCGGCTGGCGGCGCGGCTGGTGGAGATGGGCGTGGACAACGCCGAGGTCAGCCGCACCCTGATGGACACCCACCCGTTCGCCTGGTTGCCGATGCTCTCGCGGGTGCTGGCCTCCGCGCGGCTGGTCCCCGAGGCGGTCGCCGGGCGGGGACTGGTCTACGCCGTCGTGGACTTCGCCGAATGGGCCGGTGCGCGCCCCGAGGAGGTCGAGAGCATCGTCGATATCGTCCGCACCACCGCACAGGCGGATGTGGCGGCGGTGTTCAAGGAGATCGATCCGCAGCGCTGGTCGGTGTCGATGCGGGCCAAGTCGGTCGACCTGACCGCGGTGGCCACCGGGTTCGGTGGTGGCGGCCATCCGCACGCCGCCGGCTATTCGGCGACGGGACCGGTCGGCGACGTGGTGGACGCGCTGCGTGCCGCACTCGGCTGAGCACCCCGCGGCCCCGCCGGCCCCGACCACCAGGCGCATCGCCGGGCTGGCGCTGCCCGCGCTCGGGGTGCTGGCCGCCGAACCCGTCTATCTGCTGTTCGACATCGCGATCGTGGGGCGGTTGGGCGCGGTCGCGCTGGCCGGGCTGGCCATCGGTGGGCTCATCCTGGGCCTGGTGTCCTCGCAGGGCACGTTCCTCTCCTACGGCACGACGGCGCGGTCGGCACGCCACTTCGGTGCCGGTGACCGGTCCTCGGCGGTCGGTGAGGGGGTGCAGGCGAGCTGGCTGGCGCTGGGCCTGGGTGTGTTGATCGTCGTGGTGGTGCAGGCGGCGGCGGTGCCGCTGCTGGGCGCGATCGCCGACGGGGGTGCCATCGCGGAGGCGGCGCTGCCGTGGCTTCGGGTGGCGATCCTGGGTGCCCCGGCCATCCTGGTGTCGTTGGCCGGCAACGGCTGGATGCGCGGCGTCCAGGACACCGCGCGCCCGCTGCGCTACGTCGTCACCGGGTTCGCGCTCTCGGCGGTGCTGTGTCCGCTGCTGGTCTACGGCTGGCTGGGGTTGCCCCGGCTCGGGCTCGTCGGCTCGGCGGTGGCCAACCTGGCGGGGCAGTGGCTGGCGGCGGTGCTGTTCCTGGCGGCGCTGCTGGCCGAGCGGGTGCCGTTGCGCCCCGACGTGGCGATGCTGCGGAGCCAGTCGGTGATGGGGCGCGACCTGTTGTTGCGGTCGCTGGCCTTCCAGGCGTGTTTCGTCTCCGCGGCCGCGGTCGCGGCGCGTTTCGGCGCGGCGGCGGTGGCCGCCCACCAGGTGGTGCTGCAGCTGTGGAGTTTCCTGGCGCTGGTGCTGGACTCCCTGGCCATCGCCGCGCAGGCGCTGGTCGGGGCGGCCCTGGGCGGCGGCCACTCCGAACACGCCAAGTGGGTGGCCCGGCGGGTGACGGTGTTCTCGACGGTGGCCGCCCTGCTGCTGGCGGCGGTGTTCGCGGCGGGCGCCTCGGTGTTTCCCGCGCTGTTCACCGACGACCGCTCGGTGCTCGCCGCCATCGGGGTGCCGTGGTGGTTCCTGGTGGCCCAACTGCCGGTCGCGGGAATCGTCTTCGCGCTGGACGGCGTGCTGTTGGGTTCCGGTGACGCCCGGTTCATGCGCAACGCCACGCTGGTCAGCGCGTTGATCGGCTTCCTGCCGATGATCTGGCTGTCGCTGGCCTTCGACTGGGGCCTGTGGGGGATCTGGACGGGTCTGACGACGTTCATGGTGCTGCGGCTGGCGTTCGTGGGATGGCGCACCCTCTCCGGCCGGTGGCTGGTGGCCGGGACGGGGTGAGCCCCGGACGTTCACCGCTGCGACGGCCGGTGGACGGGCCCTGCTCGCGCCGGTGTGCCACGATCGTCGGCGATGCTGCCGCCCGACAACCACGTCCACACCCGCTGGTCGTGGGACACCGACGCGTCGTCGTCGATGCGGCGGGCGTGTCGGCGCGCCGAGGAACTCGGCCTGCCCGGGGTGGCGTTCACCGAGCACCTCGACTTCACGGACTGGGGCGCCGGGGACGCCGGCGCGGGGGAGCCCCGCCTGACGGTCGGCCCCCGTCCCGGCGTTGCACCGCTGGACCTGCGCGGGTACTTCGGTGACATCGCGCGCTGCCGGGAGGAGTTCCCGGGGCTGCGTGTGCTGTCGGGCATCGAGGCCGGTGAGCCGCATCTGTTCGGCGGCAGCGTGGCCGAGGTGCTGGCCGCCGGGGATTTCGACCGGGTGTTGGGTAGCCTGCACGCCGTCGCCTGCGACGGCGCGTTGTCGACCGTGGAGGCGGCGCTGTTCGAGCACCGTGACCCGTACGACCTGGTGCGCCGCTACCTGGGCGACATGCTCGGTCTGATCGAGGGCTCGGCGGTGTTCGGGGTGCTGGCGCACTGCGACTACCCGCGACGGTACTGGCCGACCTCCCGCGCCGGCGGCTACCGCGAAACCGACTTCGAACCGGAGTACCGGGCGGTGTTCCGGGCGCTGGCCCGCTCCGGGCGGGCCCTGGAGGTCAACACCCGCAGCCCGATGGCCTCGGTCCAGCTGCTGCGGTGGTGGTGGCAGGAGGGCGGGGACGCGGTGTCCTTCGGCAGCGACGCCCACCAGCCCCACCGGGTCGGCGACGCGTTCGACCTGGCCGTCGATGTGGTGGAGGCGGCCGGTTTCCGGCCCGGGCGCGACCGGTTCGACTTCTGGCGACGCTGAGCGGTACGAAGCGCCCGGGTGCTCAGACCACCTGGGAGCGGCCGCGTTCGATGACCGCGGACCGGCTGGCGGCGATGTCGTCGCCGGTGGCGGTGCGCATCCACTGGCGCGCCGACTCGGCCTCGATCCACAGCCCGGAGCCGGTCTGGTCGGCGTCGATGCGGTGGTAGGAGTCCAGCAGGCACCGCACCGCCTGCTGGTTGTTGCCGACGATCGAGGTCGCCACCGCGCGTGCGGCACTGCCCAGCTGCTCGTGCGGCACCACCTCGGTGACCAGCCCGGCCCGCAGCGCGTCGGCGGCCGAGAGGTAGTCCCCGGTCAGGCTCATCCGCCGGGCCAGCCCCACACCGACCTTCTGCGGCAACCGCACCGACAGCCCCCACGTCGGCAGCAGCCCGACCCGGGCGTGGGTGTCGGCGAACCGCGCACGCTCGGAGGCGATCAGGATGTCGCAGTAGAGCGCGATCTCCAGACCGCCGGTCACCGCGGCGCCGTTGACGGCGCCGATCACCGGCTTGCGCATCGGCGGCCACTTGGGCGAGATGTCGGGCAGTTCGGTGGTGCCGCCGAGCTCCTTGAGGTCCAGACCCGCGCAGAAGACCGGATCGGCGCCGGTGAGGATGACGACGTCGACCTCGGGGTCGGCCTCGGCCTCGGCCAGCGCGGGGAACAACCTACCGCGCAGGGCCGCCGAGAGCGCGTTGCGCGCCTCGGGACGGTTGAGGGTCAGGGTGCGGATTCGGTCCGTGGTGTCGATGAGCAGGACGTCGTCGACCGCGGCGTTGGAGGCGTCGTTCATGACCGTCACGGTAGCCACCGGGGCCCGGCGCGCCTACGTTGGTGCCCATGTGCCGCAACATCACCGAACTGCGCGGGCTGCAGCCGCCGGCCACGATGGCCGAGATCGAGGCCGCCGCCCGCCAGTACGTTCGCAAGGTCAGCGGGATCACCCGTCCCTCGGAGGCCAACGCCGCGGCCTTCGAGGCCGCCGTCGCCGAGGTCGCCACCGTCACCGGCCGGCTGTTGGCCGATCTGCCGCCGCGCCGCCAGCCACCGCGAACCGTCCCGCCGCTGCGGCGTCCCGAGGTGCAGGCGCGGATCGCCGCACGATGACCGGCCCGCCGGCCACGGCGCTCAAGGAGTGGAGCGCGGTGGTGCACGCCCTGCTGGACGGCCGCCAGACGGTGCTGCTGCGTAAGGGGGGCATCCACGAGAAGCGCTTCGAGGTCAGCGCCGGGGAGTTCGTGCTGTACCCGACGGTGGCGCACAGCCACGCCGAGCGGGTCCGGCCCGCCCACCGGGACCTGTTGGACGCGGCGGCCGCGGACAGCACCGAGGAGGCGGTGCTGCTGCGCGCGGCGGCCACGGTGGTTGCGGCGGTCGAGGTCAACCGGCCGGAGCGCATCGGGGAGATCGAGGATCTGCACATCTGGACCACGGAGTCGGTGCGCGCCGACCGGCTGGACTTCCGGCCCCGGCACCGGTTGACCGCGCTGGTCGTCGCGGCCCGGCCGCTTCGTGAGCCGGTCCGGTTGGTGCGCACTGCCGAGCAGGCCGGGTGCCGCAGCTGGCTCGAGCTGCCGGGTGCCTCCGCGTGCACCGCCGGGGCGGCCACCACGCCGGTGCACGACGCGGCCGCTCTGCGCGAGGTGGCCGACCGGGTGCGGGTCACGCTGGGCTAGCTGTGACGGGCCGGGCCGAGACGGGCTGGGCCGGGCCGAGACGGGCCGCGTCAGGGGTGCGCGGGACCGCTGGGCAACACCAACCGCGAGCCGCCGCCGTGGTGGACGACGTGGGTGGCCGGGACCATCCGCCGGCCCTCGCCCGGCGGTTCGCCGGTGCCGAGATTGCGGGCATAGCGCGGATGCGAACCCCCGGCCACCAGTACCCGGATCCGGGATCCGGCGCGGAAGCGGTGCGCGATCTCGTCGAGCTCCAACCGCACCCGCTGCGGCCCGGGCCCGCGGACCAGGCGGCGGTAGCCGTCGCTGACGTTGCGGGAGCGCCCCTTGGCGTCGACCTCGCTGACCCGCACGAACAGATCGACGTGCGGGTTGTCCGACTCGTGGTCGAGTTCGACGACGGGCGCGCCGTAGACGTGGAGGTCGGCGGTCAGCGGTTCGCCGGTGAAGCTGAGCACATCGCCGCGTTCGGCGAGTTTGTCGTCGCGCCGGTAGCCTCCGGCGGGCGAGAGCAGCCGCCCGCCGACGGTGGGCGTCGGCGTGCGCGGGTCGAACGTGAACGACGACCTGGTGGCCGGCCGGTCCTCGGGTTCGGTGCGCAGCCGGCCCGGCGCCAGATACAGCACGTGCTCGCCGGTGGCGGGCGGCCAGTCGGGCAGCTGCAGCCACCGGCCGCCGCCGGTCACCTTGACCCGCACCGGGTCGCGCCCGGCCGCCGCGCGCCCGGGCCGCGGGTCCGCGCCGAGGTGCTCCTCGAGCCAGGCCAGCGATTCGCGCAGCACCGCACCGGCCGCCTTACCCATCATGTGGGTGTGCGTCCACGGCCCGATCGTCAGCCTGACGTCGACGTCGCGGGCGCGCAGCCGCCGGTACTGATCCAGCGTCTGGTCGAGGAACAGGTCCTGCCACCCGCCGATGAGCAGCACGGGCACCTCGGCGGTGTCCAGCGCGTGGGTGAACCGGACCCGGTCCCAGAACGGGTCGTCGATGTCGTCGTGCTCGATCCAGGACTCCCACCACGGTGCGGACCCGCCGAGCAGGGCACGTCCGGCGGCGGCCATCGGCACCTGCGCCGCGGTGCGGGCCACCGTGCTGCGGGCCCGCAGCTGGCGCAGGGCCGAACGCAACCGGTTGGGGTCCTCCTGGTGGCTGACCAGGTCGCTCCAGCCGAGGAAGTCGTTGACGGCGAAGGAGCCCGTGCCCCAGGAGTTGGCGGCGAAGTCGTGCACACCGACCACGACCACCGCGGCGGCCATGTCCGGGGGCGGGTCCATCAGCAGCGCCCACTGGGTCTGGCCCAGATAGGACAGGCCCAGCGTGGCGAATGTGCCGGTGTACCAGGGCTGCTCACGCAGCCACCGGGCGGTGTCGACGCCGTCGTCGGCCTCGTTGACCGCCGGGTCGAACTCGCCGCCGGATCCGAAGGTGCCCCGCACGCTCTGCAGGACGACGTGGTAGCCGCGGCGGGCGTAGGCCGCGGCGTACAGCGATGAGAACGGGAACCTGCGGCCGTAGGGACAGCGCACCAGCAAGGTGCCCGCCGGTGTCTCGGTCTCGGGTACGTAGTGATCGGCCAGCAGCTCGACCCCGTCGCGCATGGGGACGCGCAGCCAGCGCTGGACGTGGTAGCCGCCGGTCGGCGGCGGAATGTCGAGGACGCGGCTCAGCATCCGCCCGGCGCGGCGACCCACGGTGGTGCGCAGCGCGGAACCGGGGTCACGCTCGGAGGTCGCAGTCACGCCAGCCAGGCTACGCCCGGGCCGGCCGGGCGCCGTCAGGTCGGCGGGGGACCCGCATCGGTCCGGATCGCGGTGGCGACCTCGTCGAGCAACCAGGACAGGGCGGCGGTGGCCTGCCGGTCCGTCAACTCCCACGCCGTCACGAGCCGCTCGTAGGCCGGAACGCTCCACAACACGTCGAGCAGGGCGGCCGCCACCCGGATGCGTTCGGGTGTCCAGTGCGGCGCCGTCTCGGTGACGGCGCGCAGCACCACCTCGCGGCGTCGCCGGTCCGCGCCGACGAAGGTGGGATCATCGGGTGTCGGGGGCGCCGGCTTGGCCGAGAATCGTTGCAGTGCAGCGAAAATGCGGGCCGCCATGGCGCTCAGGTTGGTCAGGTCGACGTCGTCGTAGTCGATTCCGGCCTCGCCCTCCAGGCCCGCCATGACCGCGTCACGCAGGTGCCGTTCGGTGGGGAAGTGCCGGTAGACCGTGCGCTCGGCGACGCCGGCGCGTTCGGCGACGGCCCGGAAGGTCAGCCGGTCCCAGTCCCAGGTGTCGAACCCCCGGACCAGCTCGCCGCCGGCGGCCACGATGTTCTCCCGCGTCTGGCCGGCCCGCCGGCGGCGGACCGGGCTGTGGTAGGGGCGGGTGGTTGACGGCTCGCTCATATTGGTGGCAGTGTACTGTCACCAATCTTGTTTCGGGGTGCGGAGGACGCGGTGCGCGATCTGCTCGACGAGGCCAGGGCCGCCACCGGTCTCGACGACTTCGGTGACGACTCCTTCCGCGAGGGGCTGGAGATCCTGCTGCGCTCACTGCGTGACGAGGCACGGCTGAACCCGCGCGGCGAGGGCTATGTCTATCCGCGCATCGTCGGCCACCTCACACAGCGGCTGCAGGTTGAGGACTGGTACCGCCGCCATCCCGAGATCGACGAGGTTCCCGTCGAGGCACCGCTGTTCGGGCTGGGTCTGCCGCGCACCGGCTCCACCGCGCTGTCGTTCCTGCTGGCGCAGGACCCGCGGGTCAGGTACCTGCGCAGTTGGGAGTCCGCAGCGCCCTGCCCGCCGCCGTCGACGGTCAGCGGGGCGGACCCGCGGATCCCGCCCGACGTGCCGGTGGTGGCCGGCAGCCGTCACCATGTGCCCGCCGACCCACGCGGGCCGATGGAGTGTCTGGACCTGATGGCGCTGGACTTCACCTCGCAGATCTTCCAGGCCTTCGCCCAGATCCCCACCTACTCGGACTGGCTGCTGCAGCGCGCCGACTTCACCTCCACCTACGCCTACCAGCGCCGGGTGCTGAAGTTGCTGGCCTGGGGGGAACCCACCCGGCAGTGGCGGCTGAAATCTCCGGCGCACGTGCTGTCGCTGGACTACCTGAACCGGGTCTTTCCCGATGCCCGTTTCGTGATGACCCATCGTGACCCCACCGACGTCCTGTTGTCGGTGGCGGCCGTCTACGGGGACATCGTCGCGGGGTTCAGTGACCACACCGACCGCCGCTACCTCGGCGACCTCAACGTCCGGCAGTGGTCGACGGGCATGGAGCGGGTGTGTGCGTTCCGCCGCGGGGGCGCGGACCACCGATTCTTCGACATCGACTTCGCGGCGATGGCCGCCGACCCGGTGGGCGAGGTCGGCCGACTCTACGGCTGGCTGGGCCGGCCCGTCACCGAGGACTTCGAGGCGGGCATGCGCCGCTGGTGGGCCCGCAACGCGGACGCGCGGGACCCGGGTGTGCCCGCCGAGCACGCCGACTACGGTCTGGAGCCCGAGCGCATCCGGCCGTTGTTCGCCGGGTACGTCGCGGCGGCCCGGGGCTGGATCGACGACAGGAAGTGACGACACCGATGGCCATGGATCTCACCGGCGGTATCGACCCCGACCGCGAACTCGTGTTCGCCCAGCGTCCCGAGGATCCCGAGATGCGGGACTCGGCCAGCTTCTGGGTGTTCGACGACGACGGCGCCGTCGGGCTGCCCCGGATCGGAATCGAGGCCGTGGCCTCCCACTGGGACGCCCATGCCGTGCAGGTCAACGTCGCGTTCGGCGATGGGACGGTCTACCGGCTGCGCCAGGACGGACGATCCTGGCCCGTCGCCGGCCCGGACGGGCGTCCGACCGTCCTGGGCGCCGGCCCGCTGGCCTTCACCTGTGTGCGACCGTTCGACACCTGGACGCTGGAGTTCGACGGGCCGGCCGTGGCGACCACCTCGGCGCAGCTGATCGCGGGCGACACCGGGGGCCCGATGGTCGACGTGGCCTTCGCGGTGACGGCCACCATGGCGGTACCGCCGTGGGTGCAGGGTGCGCTGCGCGCCGATGCCGACGAGCAACTCAAGACCTCCCTGGTCGGTGACCTGATGGGTGGACCCCGCTACGAGCAGTTGTTCCGCGCCTCGGGGTGGGTGCGTGCCGACGGCGTCGAGCGGCGCATCCAGGGCAGTGGTCTGCGCATCCGCCGGCAGGGTGTGCGCCGCCTCTCCGGCTTCTGGGGGCATTGCTGGCAGTCGGCGCTGTTTCCCAGCGGCCGGGCGTTCGGCTACATCGCCTACCCGCCCCGGCCGGACGGTGAGCCCGCGTTCAACGAGGGCTACGTGTTCTACAGAGAACGGACCGGCGACCGGACCGGCGACCGGGCCGGCGGGCGGCTCACCCCGGCGCGGGTGGTGGAGGCGCCGTGGCTGACCCGGCTACAGCCGCCGGGCGAGGACGTCGGGCTGGTGCTGGAGACCGAGCAGGGCACCGAACGCATCGAGGGCCGTACGGTCGTCTCCACCCACCACGTCCAGCGCGGCCCGGTGTCGGACGAGGAGGCCGCGCTGACCGCCAACTGGAGTTTCCCGCCGCTGCAGCAGGCCGGTGTCCGCTACCGCTGGGACGGCGAGGAGGCCATCGGCATGCTGGAGCGCTCCAGCCTGCCCGAGCGGGTTCAGTACGTGTAGTACGGCGCCAACTGGTGGGCCCGCATCAGGTTCTCCCGCATGCAGTCCGGACCGTTGGGTGAGTAGACCGGCGAATAGAACAGCGACTGCTGAATCAGCCCGTAGCTGGTCTTGAACGCCACCATGCAGGAGAACCACCAGCGGTTGTTCCAGTCGGTGGGCTTCATCACCCAGTACTGGGCGGCCCGGTGGCCGTCGATGTCCAACTCCACCGCGTCGGGCGGCAGGGATTCCTCGAAACTGCGCCAGATGATCGCCTCGACGGCCATCTGGTAGTTGCCGGCGTCGTAATGGCAGCGCAGGCTGTCCTCGGGCCGCGGCGGGGTGTACCCCAGGCCCAGGCCGTTGGTGACGTCGACCGGGATGTCCCGGCACGGGTCGAACGGGTCCGGATCGGTGAGATTGAGCACGGGTTTGTCGGCGGTGCCCGTCGTCGAGGCCGGCGCGGTCATCGGGGCCCCCGTCGAGCGCAGCGCCACCTGCGAGGCCGCCTGCCGGTCGGGTGGCGCGCCGTTCAGCGCCACCGCCGTGGCCGCGATCAGCGCACCCAGCGCGGCGGTCAGCCGCAGTGTGGCGACCATGACACCCCCTCGTGCTCGGCGACCGACCCTGCCGGGAGTGTACAAGCAGGAGCGGCCCCGTCTGGTGAGAAAACGAGAACAGGTTCTAGTTTGCCATGGCGGGGTCCGGGTGCCCGGGGCGGCCTTGCGGGGAGCGGCGCGCGCGCTCTCGGTAGGCTTGATCCCCGTGGCCAATTACGAGACGCGCGGCAGGACGCGCCCCACGCTGTGGGCGATCAGCGACCTGCACACCGGCCATCTCGGCAACAAGCCGGTCACCGAGTCGCTGTACCCCAACTCGCCGGAGGACTGGCTGATCGTGGCCGGCGACGTTGCTGAGCGCACCGACGAGATCCGGTGGTCGCTGGACCTGTTGCGCCGGCGGTTCGCCAAGGTGATCTGGGTGCCCGGCAACCACGAGCTGTGGACCACGGGCAAGGATCCGGTGCAGGTGTTCGGCCGGTCGCGCTATGACTACCTGGTCAACATGTGCGACGAGATGGGTGTCGTCACGCCCGAACACCCCTATCCGGTCTGGACCGAGGAGGGCGGCCCGGCGACCATCGTGCCGATGTTCCTGCTCTACGACTACAGCTTCCTGCCGGACGGGGCGACCACCAAGAGCGAGGGCCTGGCGATCGCCAAGGAACGCAACGTGGTCGCCACCGACGAGTATCTGCTGTCCACCGAGCCCTACGCGACCAAGGACGCCTGGTGTCGTGACCGGCTCACCTACACCCGCGGCCGGCTCGACGACCTGGACTGGATGACACCCACGGTGCTGGTCAACCATTTCCCGTTGGTCCGCGACCCGTGCAACGTGCTGTTCTATCCCGAGTTCTCCCTGTGGTGCGGCACCACCGCGACCGCCGACTGGCATTCCCGCTACAACGCGGTGTGTTCGGTGTACGGCCACCTGCACATCCCGCGCACCACCTGGCACGACGGTGTCCGGTTCGAGGAGGTCTCCGTCGGCTATCCGCGGGAGTGGCGGCGCCGCAAGCCCTACCGGTGGCTGCGCCAGGTGCTGCCCGACCCGCAGTACGCCCCGGGCTATCTCAACGACTTCGGCGGGCACTTCGTGATCACCCCGGAGATGCGCGAGCAGTCGGAGAAGTTCCGGGAACGGCTAAAGAGCCGCCGGTCATGAGAAGGCTGATCGACGCGCTGCTGCCCGGCGCCGCGGCGCCGGCGATGGCCGCGGCCGAGGTATTCGCCGACCCGCCCGGGCTGGCGCCGCTGCCCGAGGAGGAGCCGCTGATCGCACGCTCGGTTCCCAAGCGCCGCAACGAGTTCATCACCGCCCGGCACTGCGCTCGGCTGGCCCTGGCCGATCTCGGCCTGCCGGCCGCGCCGATCCTCAAGGGGGAGAAGGGTGAACCCTGCTGGCCCCCCGGCGTGGTCGGCAGCCTCACTCACTGCGAGGGCTACCGCGGAGCCGTCGTCGGGCACAGTTCGACGGTGCGCTCGGTGGGGATCGACGCCGAGCCGCACGACGTGCTACCCCGCGGGGTGCTCGACGCGGTGAGCCTGCCCGCCGAACGCGGGGCCCTGCCGGGTCTGCGGCCCGGCCTGCACTGGGACCGGATCCTGTTCTGTGCCAAGGAGGCCACCTACAAGGCGTGGTTTCCGCTGACGCACCGTTGGCTGGGATTCGAGGACGCCCACATCACCTTCGACACCGACGCGTCCGGAACCTCGGGCGGGTTCACCTCCGCGATCCTGATCGACCCGGCCGCCGAGTCCGGGCCGCCGCTGACCACGCTTCGCGGCCGGTGGTCGGTGGATTCCGGCCTGGTGCTCACGGCGATCGTGCTGTGAGCGCGGCCCCGGGCATCGTCGTCGTCGACAAGCCGGGCGGGATGACCAGCCACGACGTCGTCGGCCGCTGCCGGCGGATCTTCGGCACCCGCAAGGTCGGCCACGCCGGCACGCTCGACCCGATGGCCACGGGTGTGCTGGTGGTCGGCGTCGAACGGGCCACCAAGCTGCTCGGCCTGCTGGCCGCCGACACCAAGTCCTACACCGCGACCATCCGTCTCGGCGAGGCCACCACCACCGACGACGCCGAAGGTGAACCGGTGCAGCGGGTTTCGGCCGACGCCGTCGAGGAGTCGGCGGTGCTCGAGGTGGCGGGGCGGTTCCGCGGCGACATCGAGCAGATCCCGTCGTCGGTGAGCGCGGTCAAGATCGGGGGCAAACGTGCCTACCAGCTGGCGCGCGAGGGCAGGGCCGTCGAACTGGCGCCGCGCCGCGTCCGCATCGACGCCCTGGACGTCGGCGAGTTCCGGCGGGAACCAGGCCTGCTCGATGTCGACGTCCGCGTCGACTGTTCGTCCGGTACCTACATCCGGGCGCTGGCCCGTGACATCGGTGCCGCGCTGGGCGTGGGCGGTCACCTGACGGCGTTGCGCCGCACCAGGGTCGGACGCTTCGCACTGGATCAGGCGCACACCCTCGACGACCTCGCCGAGCGGCCGCGGCTGAGCTACTCGCTGGACTCGGCATGCCTGCTGGCCTTCGGGCGCCGCGACCTCGACGAGGAGCAGGCCGTCGCGGTCAGTCACGGCAAGCCGTTGGCCCCGGCCGGCCTCGAGGGCGTGTACGCCGCGGTGGCCCCCGACGGGCGGGTGATGGCGCTGCTGGAGGATTCCGGCACCCGGACCAGGTCGGTGGTGGTGATCCGCCCGGCCACGATGCCCGACGAGCCGAGGCCTTCCTAGGCCGGCCGTCCGGGCACCGTCCGGTCCTCGCCGCCGCGACCGCCCGGACGCATCGAGTGTGCGTGTGGTCCGACGAACGGCGCCGCAGATCGGTCTGGTCGCACGTTCGGTGCGTCAGGGAGGTGTGCCGGGACAAAGCCCGTGCCAAACCCGTGCCAAACCGGTGCCGGATCGGGGATCAGGGGTGCGCGCGGTAGAAGTCCAGGTGCGCGCGGGCCGCGGACTCCCAGGTCATCGAGCGGGCCAGGGCGCGGCCGGGGTCCGGGTCCGCGGGATCGGTTAGCGCGGCCGCCATCGCCGCGGCGAACCCGGGCGTGTCCGCGGCGAAACGCACCGTGTCGCCGAACACTTCGCGCAGCACCGGCAGATCCCGGACCACCACCGGCCGGCCCGCGGCCAGCGCCTCCATGGCGGCCAGGCCGAATCCTTCCTTGGTCGACGGGAACGCGAAGACCTCGCAGGCGGCCACCAGGCTGGGCAGCTCGTCGTCGGCCACCGCCCCCAGGATCACCGGCTCGACACCGAGGTCGTCACAGCGCCGGTCGAGCTCGGCGCGGTAGTCGCGGTAGTCGAACAGCGTCTCACCGCCGGCGATCACCAGGGCGAGGTCACCGTCGGAACGCCGCAGGCGGTGGAAGGCCTCGACCAGATCCAGGGTGCCCTTGCGTGGTTCGATACCGCCCACCGTCAGCACGTAGCGGCCCAGCCGGTCGCGCCAGCGGTGCCGGGCGTCGGATTCGCCCGCGGCATCGATGAACCGCTGCGCGTCGACCCCGTTGGGGATGACGGCCGGCCGCAGGCCCCAGCCCGCCCGCACCTCGGCGGCGACCGCGGCCGAGACGCAGATCCGGGCGTACGGCTCGACGATGGCGCTCTCGTGGCACTGCGCGAGCACCGGGGTGGTGAACTCGTCGAGGTGATGGATGGTGCGGATGCAGCGGCGCACGGCGTTGGCGCTGATGCAGTCCTGGGCGTGCACGACGTCGTAGTCGCCGGGGGTGAAGGTGGCCCGCAGCGTCTCGATGGACCGCACGATCCGGTCGGTCACGGTGTCGCCGGGCTGGTCGACGAACTCCACCAGCCGCACCGACACCGAGGGATCCACCGCCCGGAAGAACCCGCGGTCACCGGCGCGGGCCAGGGTCCAGACGGTCACCTCGGCGCCCAGCCGTGCCAACGCCTCGGCCAGGTGCAGGGTGTGCACCACGCCGCCGCGCGGCTTGGTCGAATAGGTCAGCAGGGCGATGCGCACCGTCAACTCCGGGCCGACTCTGCCCGGTAAGTGTCGGGCCGCAGTTCGGACAGGTGGTTGAGGACCCTTCGGGCACGGGCGATCTCGGCCTGAACGTCGATCTCGACCTTGGCCAGCCCGCCCTTGGAGCGGGTGGTGGCCAGGATGTCGCCGCCGGGACCGACCACCTTGGCCTGGCCCAGAAAACGCAGATTGCCCATCACCCCGGTCTGGTTCGAGGACACCAGCACCACCTGGTTCTCCGCGGCGCGGGCGCTGTCGTAGAGATCGAACAGCCGGGACTGCCGGTCGGCGGGCAGCCGGGACGCCCGGTCGGTGATACTGGCCGGCCAGGCCGAGAGCGCGGCGATGATCTGTGCACCGTCGAGGGCCAGCGCGCGGGAGGCCTCGGGGAAGGTCTTGTCGTAGTCGATGAGCATCCCGACGCGTCCCACCGCGGTGTCGAACGCGGTGAACTCGTCACCGGCCAGGTAGGTCAGCGCCTCGCCGGCGGGCTGGTGCACCTTGCGGTAGCGGCCGAGCACGCCGTCGCCGGACACGCAGATGGCGGCGTTGTACCGTCCGCCCGGGGTGGCCTCGGCGTAGCCGACACACACGGTCATGGGGCCGGCCGCGGCGATCACCGCGGCGATCTCGGGCCCGTCGGGGTCCAGCGCGGGCGGCGGGTCATCCGGATCGGGGGTCCGGAAATCGCCGATGTAGCCGCCCAGGCAGGCGTCGGGGAAGACCAGGAAGTCGACGCCCTCGCGGGCCGCCGACTCGATGATCCCGACGACCTTGGATACGCCACGGTCGAGGTCACGGCCGAAATGAGCCGCCACCGCTGCCAGCGTGACAGGTGCCATCCGCTCCCCTCAAGCCCGTCCCATGCCGGTGACCGCCGCCGGCAACGCCGTCGTGGTCGCCCCGTCCGGCCAGCGTAGGCGCACACCGGGCTCGGCGGTCAACGATCCGCACTCAGCGCTCACGACGCCGTCGGGCAACGCCGGCTGCGATCGGTGCGTCCCGGCGGTGAGCATGCCGAAGCCCGGGAAGCAGGTGAGCCAGTCGCCCATCGCGGCCGCGGCGGGACGGGGGATCGCCGACAGGTCGAGTTCGGCGCCGGTGCCGCTGGCCTCGGCCAGCATGCCCAGCGTCCCGACCACACCGGCCATGCTGACGTCCTTGGCCGCCGCCGGGCGCGCACCGGCGACCAGGCCGGCCATCGCCGCGAGGTCGGCGGCGCTTCGCGAACTCGTCGAATCCCACTGGCGGCCCGAGTAACCGGGGCGCCATCCGCCGGTGACGTCGGTGGTCAGGCGCACGGCGTCGCCGCGCGATCCGCCGCCGGCGGGGACGGGGTCTTCGGTCCGGCCCAACGCCGTGACCGTCAGGGACGCCGGGACGCCGAGTTGGGTGTGCCCGCCGAGAACGGGTGTGCGCCAGGCCGCCGAGGCCGCGGTGATCCCGCGGATCACCCGGTCGAGGACCGATCGGGTCGGCGCACCCACGGTGTCGAGCAGCCCGGTCGGCGCGGCACCCATCGCCGCCAGGTCGTTGACGTTGACCAGGACCGAGCACCAGCCGGCCCATTCGGGGTCGCGCTCCACCATCGACGGAATGATCGCGTCGGTCGCCGCGACCAGATCGGTGTCCGGTACCGGCACCCCGTCGTCACCGACGAAGCCGGCCGGTCCGAGCCCGCCGCGCACCGAGCGCAACGGGGTCAGCGTCGCACCGAGGAACGACTTGGTCGCCCCCGCCAGCGCGGCGAACGGGTTGAGCGGCCAGCGCACCCGGGTGTGCGGCCGGCCGGCCACCTCGGTGTCACCGAGGGTCTCCCAGCCCAGCGTGGTGAACATCCGGTGATACCGCCGCTGGACGACCGCCTCGAATCGCAGCAGGCCCGAGGACTCCGCGAAGGCGCAGGCCGCGCGGACCAGCGCCGGGCCGACACCGGCCCCGTGCGCGCTCGGGTCGGCCACCAGTCGGCTGCCGGTCCACCAGCCCAGGTCCGTCGCGCCGACGGGTGCCAGCCGGACCCCGCCGAGCACGGCTCCGTCCGGGGCGCTGGCCACCAGCACCACCGTGCGGGGGTCGTCGTCGAGGTCGTCGCGGTCGCTTCCGGCGAACAGTCCCTGCTCCACGACGAAGGCCTCCCGCCGCAGGCGGTGGTATCCGTCGAGTTCGGCCGTCGTGCCGGCGGGATGGATCAGAAACGCCGCCGACGGGCGCCGGCCCGCCAGGATGGACAGCTCCGCGGGGCTCTGGTGCGGGCTGACGTCGAAGGCGATGTGGTGGTGGATCATCACGCCCCCAGGTTCTGCAGCACCGAGCAGGCGCCGCAAGCCGCGCAGCCGGCGCGCTGGTCGTGACCGGCCATCCCGGCCAGCCGCAGCAGCGCGGCCACCTCCCGCGAGACCTTCTCGACCAGTGCCGCCTCGGGCGCCGGCGCCCGATCGACGTCGACGGCCAGGGAGCCGGGCTGGGGCCGGAACGGCACCACGAAGGGATACACCCCCATCTCGATCAGCCCGGCGGCACCGGCGACGAGAGCCTCGGGGTCCTCGCCGAGGCCGACCAGCAGATAGGTGGAGACCTGGTTGCGCCCGAACACCCGCACCGCCTCACGCCACGCCGCGTGGTAGCCGGAGAGCGGCACCGTGGCCTTGCCCGGCATCCAGCGCCGGCGGACCTCGTCGTCGAGCGACTCGACGTGGATGCCGATCGCGTCGGCCCCGGCCCGATGCAGCTCGGCCAGCACGCCGAGGTCGGCGGGCGGCTCGCACTGCACCTGGATCGGGAGGTCGGGTACGGCGGCCTTGACGGCCCGCACGCAGCGGGCCAGATGCCTTGCACCGCGGTCACTTCCCGATGAGGTGCCGGTGGTCATGACCATCTGGGTGACGCCGTCTAGGCGGACGGCCGCCTCGGCCACCTCGGCGAGCTCATGGGGCCGCTTGACGGCGGTGGTGGCACCCGAGCGCAGCGATTCCTCGATGGTGCAGAACCGGCAGCGCTGCTCGGCGGTATAGCGGATGCAGGTCTGGACCACGGTGGTGGCCAGCACGTTGCGGCCGTGCAGCCTTGCCAGCTTCTCGTAGGGGACACCGTCGTCGGTGCTGAGGTCGTAGAACCGTGGCCGCCCGACAACCTCGACGTCGAGGCCGGTGTCGCGGCCCTCGTGCAGTACGCGGGTGCCGTCGAAGGCGAACGGGCTGGCCTCATTGCGCGGGATCGCCGCGTTCAGACCGTCGATGACCAGATGGCCGTCGGCGCTGGGACCCGCCCCGGAGCTGCGGCTGACCGGCGGCCTTCCGCGAAAACCCAACAGGGCGAGGTCGACTCGGGTGGACACGGACATGACGACTCCCTAGCTGGTGGAGGAGGGGGAACGGAAGGTGCACCGGCGGACCTTGCCTGCGTGGTTGCGCAGCGGGCTGCGCCTGATGTCGATGCGTGCGGGCCTTTCGGCCGGGGACAGCCGCGCACCGGCGAAGTCGATGAGGGTCTGCGCGTCGAGGTCGGCCTCGCCGATGTCCACCACGGCGGCCACCCCGTGCACGGGGTCGGCGACGGCGACGGACTCGCGCACCGCCGGGTGCTCGGACAGGGCGTGTTCCACGCGCGAGGGATAGACCGCGGTGCCGGCGTTGTCGATGACGTCGGCGGCGCGGTCGACGACGGTGAGGTAGCCCGCGGCGTCGACGAACCCCAGATCACCGAGTGTGTCCCAGCCGTCGGCGGTGCGCCGCGAACGCGCACCCAGGTAGCGGTAGCCGGGTGCACCGGTGCGGCGCATCCAGATCTGGCCGGTCTGGCCCGTCGGGGCGGGGGTCCCGTCGGCGCACTGGATGCGGACGGCGGTGCCGGAGATGGGCCTGCCGACACTTCCGGGACGTTGCAGCCACTCGTCACCGGTGATCATCGTCAGCCCGTTGGATTCGCTGCCGGCGTACACCTCGACGACACGGGAGGCGCCGAGCCGTTCGATCAGGGCCCTCTTGTCAGCCGGGGGACAGGGGGCCCCGAGATGGACCACGGTCTCCAGAGTGCCGGTGTCGGCCATCGGCGGCCGGCGGACCAGGCGATGAATATCACTGGGGGACAGCAGCGCCCAGCTGATGCGGTGGCGGGCCACCAGGTCCTCGAAGCGGTGCTCGTCGAAGGCGTCGGTGAGCACCAGGCGGTGACCGGTGAGCAGGCCGCGGAAGGCGTAGGTGAACTGCGCCGAGTGCCACAGGGGCGCGGTGACCAGCTGTGTGGCGCGCAGCGGCAGGAAGGGCGCGACCGGACGGTCGGGATCGACCAGCGCGGGCGCGGTCGCCACGACGAGCTTCGGGCGGCCCGTGCTGCCGGAGGAGGCCGGCGCCTTCCAGCTGGACGGCCACGCGTCGGGCAGTGCGCCGGCGCGGCGGCGGGCGACGAAACCCGCGGGCAGCCACGGGATGGTCGGGTCGACCGGGGCCGCCCCCACGGCCAGCGCCGGCCTGGCCAGCCCTTCCAGCTCCGCACGCTCGCCGGCGTCGATACCGGGTGGGAGCGGGCTGGGCGTGGCCCCGGCCTTCCAGATCGCCATGCACACGACCACGAACTCGGCGCCGTTGGGCAGGGCCACGGTGACCAGGCTGTCGGTGGTGACACCGCGGGCCAGGTACTCGCGGGCCAGTCGATTGCTGGCGGAGTCGAGCTCGGCGGCGCTGAGCCGCACTCCCTCGTGGTCGCTGATGACCACGATCTGGCCGGGATCGGCCGCGGCGCGCGCGCCGAGCACCCGGCCGAACGAGCGTCGCCCCGTCATGCCCGCGCGCCTCAGTGGCCGACCGCGAGCCGCAGGACGGACTCGTGGTAGCTGCCGATGATGGTCGCCGCGACGTACTGGGCGTCGCGGTCGATGCCCAGGAAGCGGCCCGAGCCCCAGGTGTGCATCCACGGCAGGCCGATGAAGCTCAGCCCGGACACGGTGGTGACGCCCCGGGTCTGCATCGGCCGGCCGCCGCCGTCGAACGCGCTGGCCTCGATCCACCGGTAGTCGGGCCGGTAGCCGATCGCCCAGACGATGCTGGTGACACCCTCGGCGCCCAGATCCAGGGTGGTGGGCTCGGCGGGGGGCGTCCACACCGGCTCATATCTCGACGGCGGAGGGGCCGCGATGCCCTGCCCGTCGATGTAGCGGTCGATGTCGGCGCAGATCGAGTTGTAGACCGAGTCGGCGTGGTCGAGGGCGGCGCCCAGCGTGGGGTCGAAGCGCAACACCGCGCCGCCACCGTCGGCGAGGGCCCCGTAGAGCCGCATCCCGTCAGCGGCGAACTGGCGAAGGTCGACATCGCGTCCCCCGCCTCGGCCGGTGACGTAGTGGTTGGTCTTCTCGATGGCGGCCTTGCCCCCGGGGTACTGCTGGGCCGGCTTGTCGTAGAGCCCCATGTCGGCCAGCCACGTCATGCAGTCGCGGCCCCGATAGAAGCGGGCCACCCGCGGGGCGCTGCCCACCGCGAGGTGAACGCGACGCCCGGCCAGGTGCAGATCCTCGGCGATCTGGGCGCCGGACTGTCCGGTACCGACCACCAGCACGGCGCCCTCGGGGAGCTGACCGGCGTTGCGGTACTGCTCGGAGTGCAGCTGGGTGACGGCGGGGTCGATGGACCCGGCGTAGGGCGGGATCACCGGCAGGGGGTAGCCCCCGGTGGCGATCACCGCGTGCTCGCAGGTGAGAACCTCCTCGCCGGCCCCGGTCCGCAGGGTCAGCTCGAACCCGCCCTCGGCGCGGTTCTGCAGCCGCGTCACCCGGGTGTGCGTGCGCACCGGCGGGGTGAACGTGTCCAGCCAGCCGGCCAGCCAGGCCACCACCTCGTCGCGGGTCATGAATCCGTCGGGGTCCGGCCCGTCGTAGCAGTAGCCGGGTAGCCGGCAGTGCCAGTTGGGTGTCACCAGGGTGAAGTTGTCCCACCGGGTGTCCGCCCAGGCGTGCGTGGGCGTCTCGGCCTCCAGGACGACGTGCTCGACCCCGGCCCGGCCCAGATACCAGCTGACCGACAGGCCGGCCTGGCCGCCGCCGACGATCGCGACAGGGACATGAGAGGTGGTCATGACCGCTCCAATTCGGGCTGCATGGCGGTGACCTCGATCACCGCCTGGGGAGAGAACCGGGTTGCCGCGGAGGCGATCCGCTCGCTGGTCTCGGCCGCCGACGTGCACGCGAACCCGTACTTGGCGCGCACCCGGTCGCTGGCCTCGGTCAGCGCTCGGCCGGACCGGTCGAGGAATTCGGCCACCGTGTAGCTGCTGCCCACGCTGAGGTAGTCGTGCATCACCAGGCTCGGTGAATAGCAGCGCTGCATGCTGCCGTCGGGCCAGCGCACCTCGAAGGTCATCTCAGGCATGGGCCAGCTCCTGCCAGCGCGCGCTGCGTGCGACCCCGGTCTCGGTCAGCGGGGTGTAGACGTCCGGGCGGCGGTCCCGCAGGTGGAACATCCCGCCGCGCATGGCCCGGAACGTCGCGTCGACGTCGACCTCGGCGACGGCCATGCCGCTGCCGAGAAGCGTGGTGGCCAGGACGTTGCCGCCGGGGTCGACGACCTTGGCGTTTCCGACGTAGCGCAGGGAGCCGAAGGTGCCGCTCTGGTTGGACGCCACCCAGAACACCTGGTTGTCGAGCGCGCGGGCGGCGTCGAACAGGTTGAACCGGTAGGTCCACCGGTCGTCCTGCAGGTTCTCGGCGGTCGCGGTGCGCGCCGCCGGCCAGGCCGACAGGCTGGCGATGATCTGGGCGCCGTCCAGTGCCATGATGCGTGCGGCCTCGGGGAATGCCTTGTCGTAGCAGATCTGCAGACCGACCCGGCCCACGGGCGTGTCGAACACGCCGTAGCCCGTACCGGCCGAATAGGACATGCCCTCGCCGAGCGGTTGGTGCACCTTGCGGTAGGAGCCGTAGACGGTGCCGCCGTCGAGAAGGGCGGCCGCGTTGTACCGGGTCTGGCCGTCGTCGGCCAGTTCGCAGAAGCCGATCGCGATCACCAGGTCGCCGACGATCTGCTGGACCCGCGCGATCTCGGGTCCATCGAGCCGGATCGCGGGGGGCAGCGACTTCTCGGCGGCCCGCACGCTGTCGCCGTGGTTGCCCAGCGAGGACAGGTATCCGCCGATGGCCGCCTCCGGCAGTACCAGCAGATCGACGTTCCTGGCGCGCGCCTCCTCGGCCAGCGAGGCGATCAATGAGTAGTTCTGTTCGAGGTCCCGGGTGAAGTTCGCCGAGACTGCGGCAAGCGTGGTCACGTCGGCCCTAGACCATGTAGGTGGAGTTGATGATGGCGCCCTTGCGGGCGTAGTAGATCAGCGCGTCCTGGACGTCGAGGGGGTGCGCGGGGATGACACCCTCGATCAGGTCCTCCTCGCGGCCGCCGTGCAGGCCCAGGCCGAACCGGCAGCAGAACACGGTGCCGCCCTCCTTGATGAAGGTGGCCAACGCGTCGTTGATGTTCTGCTCGCCCGGGAAACCGGAGTCGCCCGTCTTGGGGAAGCCCCGTGTGGCAAGGCAATTGATGGCCGCGGGGCCGTAGAAGTAGATGGCGGACTCGAAGCCCTTGCGCAGCGCCCGGGTGGCCTGCAGGACCGCCACGAAGGCCACCGAGGATTCGTGGGCGATACCGTGCACGAGGGTGAAGTAGCTCTCGCCGTTCTCGGCCTGGTAGTCGGGGAAGATCTTGGTGCTGCCGTAGATGTTCGACCCCTTGGGCAGCGAGGGGTGCGGGATCTCGGCGAGGGACGCCTGGATGTTCGCGGCGATGGATTCCTCAAAAGGCATGGTGTCTCCGGGTTCTGAGTCGGGGTGATCGGCGGTGTGATCAGCGGTGTGATCGGCGTGGGTTGAGCTGTGCTGTGCCGTGGCCAGGAAAACCGGCTGGGTCCCATTGCAGTCGCGGTCGATGTCGAACTGGTTAGCGATGGAATACATCTCTGTTCCGTACAACTCACCGCGGAAACGTCGCGGTAACACCCGGGTCCGGTGCCGGGCCGATCCGAGTCGCCCGATCCGGCTTCTGGCCCTAGTTTCTTCAGGTGGGGCTGGTTGTGCGTTGCCCCGGGCGGGGCGGCCGGGCAGGAGGTGGCCATGGGTGATCGTGTCGAGGAGTCTGCGCTGGTGGTCGGCGACGGCCACGAGGTGCGCCGGCGCCTGCAGCGCTCCGTCGCTCTCCTGCGGCAGATGGTGCGTGACGGGGCGTTCACCGGGCATCGGGACACCATGGGGATGGAGGTCGAACTCGACCTCGTCGATCCGCTCGGGCGGCCGCGGCTGATCAACGACGCCGTGCTGGCGTCGCTGAACCGGCCCGACATGAAATCCGAGCTCGGCCAGTTCAACATCGAGTTCAACCTGGCGCCACGATTGTTGGCGGGCAGTGTCTTTCAACAGAACCACGACACCCTCACCGCCGTGTTCGACTCCTCGGGGGCGCGGATCGCCGGCCTCGGTGCGCGGTTGATCTCGGTCGGGATGCTGCCGACCGCGAGCGCGGCGCACCTCACCGCCGACCGGCTGTCGGCCAACCCCCGCTACGCGCTGATGAGCAGCCGGATCCGCGCGGACAGGCACCGTCCCTTCCGGGTGAGGATTCCCGATGGTGCCGAACCGGTGGAGTTCTCCGCCGACTCCGTCGCCCCCGAGGCGTGCGCGACGAGTCTGCAGCTGCACCTGCGGGTGCCCCCCGAACGGTTCGCCGCCTACTTCAACGCCGCCGAGACCATCGCCGCGGTACAGATCGCGATCGCGGCGAACTCGCCGTTCCTGCTGGCCCGGCAGGCCTGGCAAGAAACGCGTATTCCGCTGCTGGAGCAGTTGTTCGACTCACGCCGGCCCCGCGAGGTGCGCAAACACCGGGCCGCGCGCGTGCAGTTGGGCGACGGCTGGGTGCTGGACCCGGTGGATCTGTTCGATGACCTCGTCGCGCAGTTCCCGCCGCTGTTCCCGACCTTGGAGGCCGAGGATCCCGACGCCGCCTACCGCGCCGGGCGCACGCCGGCACTGCACGAGCTGCGACTGCACACCGGCACCGTGTGGCGGTGGAACCGTGCGGTCTACGACGTGCAGGAGGGCCGCCCGCAGCTGCGGATCGAGAACCGGGTGCTGCCCAGCGGTCCCACCGTGCTCGACATGATCGCCAACGCCGCCTTCTACTACGGGCTGGTGCGCGCCCTCGTCGACTCCGGGACCGCGCCGTGGACGCAGATGTCCTTCGGCGTGGCCGAGCGCGATGTGCACCGTGCGGCCCGCGACGGGCTGGGGGCCGTGCTGAGCTGGCGCGGGGCCGACCGGCCGCTGGCCCCGCTGGTGTGTGACGTGCTGCTGCCGCTGGCGGCGGCCGGACTGGACGCCTGGGGTGTGGCCGCAACCGATCGGGACCGCTATCTCGGTGTCATCGACGCGCGGGTGCGCCGCGGCCGCGGCGGTGCGGCCTGGCAGGCCGAAACCGTGCGTCGGCTCGAGGAGCGCGGGGCGAATCGCGTTGCCGCGCTGCACGAGATGACCAGAAGGTATGTCGAGTGCGCACACACCGACGCCGCGGTCCACGACTGGCCGGTCCATGACTAGCCGCCGTGAGGTCCGGTGCGCCGCTCAGGCGCAGGGCACGATCCAGATGGCCTGCACGGCCGGGTTGCCGAGTTCCACCGTGGTCTTCTGGCCCGTCTTCTCGCCGTCGCGATCGTGGCCCTCGCTGAGCCCGACGGCTACGGTGCCGGCGAAGTCGCGCCGGGCCAGCACCGTGACATGGGAGTCCAGGGCGATGCCGACCGCGTCGAAGTAGCGCAGCATCTCCGGGTCGGCGTCGCTGATGCGGGCCACCCGGCCGTGGTCACCGTTGGTGCAGATCGCCAGCTGGCGCGCGGGCGGGGTGGGCACCTGCCCGTCGAGGTCGGGGATCGGGTCGCCGTGGGGGTCGCGCTGGGGGCGGCCCAGCTTGGCGTCGATGCGTTCCATCAACAGGTCGCTGACGGCGTGCTCGAGGACCTCGGCCTCGTCGTGGACCTCGTCCCAGCGGTACCCGAGCTCGTTGACCAGGAAGGTCTCCAGCAGCCGGTGCCGGCGAACGACCGAGATGGCCGCGCGGCGGCCCTCATCGGTGAGGGTCACCGCACCGTATTTCTCGTGGTCGACCAGCCCCTGGTCGGCCAGTTTGCGGATGGACTCCGAGGCGGTGCTCGCCGAGACGCCGATGCGTTCGGCGAGCATCTTGGTGCTGACCTTCTCGTGGGACCATTCCTGCGCGGTCCAGATGGTCTTGAGGTAGTCCTGCGCAACCGTCGTCAGTTCGTGGACGTCGCGATCAGGGCTCACATGCAAAAGTTTAGGCAATCGTCACCTCATCGGGGGATCTAGCGGCGACGGGCGTTGCGGGGCGCCGTAGGCTGGGGCCCGTGCAGCGGTGGCGGGGACAAGACGAGATCCCCACGGACTGGGGCAGGTGCGTCATCACCATCGGGGTGTTCGACGGTGTTCACCGGGGACATGCCGAGTTGATCGCGCACGCGGTGAAGGCCGGGCGCTCCCGTGGGGTACCGACGGTGCTGATGACCTTCGATCCGCACCCCATGGAGGTGGTGTTCCCGGGCAGCCATCCCGCCCAGCTGACCACGTTGACCAGGCGGGCCGAACTGGCCGAGGAGCTGGGCATCGACGTGTTCCTGGTGATGCCGTTCACCACCGACTTCATGAAGCTGACCCCGGACCGCTACATCCATGAGCTGCTGGTGGAGCGGCTGCACGTGGTCGAGGTGGTGGTGGGGGAGAACTTCACCTTCGGCAAGAAGGCGGCCGGCAACGTCGAGTTGCTGCGCAAGGCCGGCGAGCGGTTCGGCTTCGCCGTGCAGGCGATGTCGCTGGTCGTCGAGCAGCACAGCCGGGAAACGGTGACCTTCTCCTCCACCTACATCCGGTCCTGCGTGGACGCCGGGGACGTGGTGGCCGCCGCCGAGGGGCTGGGCCGCCCGCACCGTGTCGAGGGTGTGGTCGTGCGCGGGGACGGTCGCGGCCGGGTGCTGGGGTTCCCCACCGCCAACGTCGCGCCCCCGATGTATTCGGCGATTCCGGCCGACGGGGTGTACGCGGCGTGGTTCACCGTGCTGGGCCACGGGCCGGTCGTGGGGACCGTGGTACCGGGGGAGCGCTATCAGGCCGCGGTCTCGGTGGGTACCAACCCGACCTTCTCGGGGCGGACCCGCACCGTGGAGGCCTTCGTCCTCGACACCGCCGCCGACCTCTACGGACAGCATGTCGCGGTGGACTTCGTGGCCCGCATCCGCGGCCAGGAACGCTTCGCGAAGGTGGAGGACCTGGTCACCGCGATGGAGCGCGATACCGTCAAGGCCCGCGCGATTCTGTCCGCGCAGTGACGACTGCTAGACTCTGCGCCGACGATGGCGTGCACTGCAGTCCGCGGCGGGCACGTCCTTTTTCTGTGTGAGGCCGCTCGGCCGGTGCACGGGCCAATAGTCGCGGACCGATTGATGGAGTGAATTCGTGGCGCTTACCGCCGAACAGAAAAAAGAGATCCTGGGTGACTACGGTCTGCACGAGACCGACACCGGCTCACCGGAGGCTCAGGTCGCGCTGCTGACCAAGCGCATCACCGATCTCACCGAGCACCTGAAGGTGCACAAGCACGACCACCACTCGCGTCGTGGTCTGCTGTTGCTGGTCGGCCGCCGTCGCCGGCTGCTGAAGTACGTCGCACAGGTCGACGTCGAGCGGTACCGCTCGCTGATCGACCGACTGGGTCTGCGTCGCTGATATCGGCGGTACCCGGGCGCTGACCGCGGCCGCCCTCGCGGCGGCCGCGGCGTTGGGCACGGTGTTGGGCTTGCCGGGATGCTCGTTCGTGCGGGGCCTGCAGGGCGTCGGCGCCAATGCCGTCGACGTGCAGGTGGGCGAATGCCTCAAGGTGGGTGGCACCGCGGACATGCCCGAAGCCACCAAGGTGGCGTGTGGAAGCCCGGAGTCCAACTTCAAGGTCGTCGCCACCGTCGGCGACAGCGATCAATGTCCCAGTGACGTGGACTCCTCGTATTCGCAGCACAGCGCGTTCTCGGATTCCTCGAAGACGGTGTGCATGGATATCGACTGGGTGGTCGGCGGCTGCATGAACGTCGATCCGGGCGGTCAGGCCGACCCCTTCCGGGTGTCCTGCAGCGACGGCTCGGCCCCGCACCGCCAGCGCGCCACCCAGATTCTCAGCGGTGTGGCCGGGGTGGATCAGTGCGCCAGCGGACTGGGTTACCCCTATGAGCAGCGCCAGTTCACCGTGTGCGTCGAGGACATGTCCTAGCTGCGCGGGGCTGCGGGGCAGCGGCCGGGGCAGGCCCCGCTCGGCCCTGCCGGGAACGTGTTTGCGGCGGTGTAGAGTAAGGCTGTTCTGGCCCGATCACGGGCCCGAACGCCGTGCCAGTGTCCAAAACACTAAACGTCTTCGGTGCGGTGCGCATTTCCGCGTGACCGTTCCGGCGCGTCACCACCTCGCAGGAGGAGGACGGAGCACTCATTTGTGGGCGGTCTTCGGTAGTGGCTGCCGGGTCTGTATCCCCGGCAGCTTCGATCGACGGCCGTAGCCGCATCTGGTGCCTCGCCCGAGCGTGACGGCGCGAAACAGCTGAACAACCAGAGAGGCCCACGGACGTCCATGTCTGTAGCTGAAATCGACGAAGGCGTGTTCGAGTCGACCGCCGTGATCGACAACGGGAGCTACGGTTCCCGCACCATCCGTTTCGAGACCGGCCGGCTTGCCCAGCAGGCCGCCGGTGCCGTCGTCGCCTACCTCGACGACGAGACCATGTTGCTGAGCGCCACCACCGCCAGCAAGACCCCCAAGGACCACTTCGACTTCTTCCCGCTGACGATCGACGTCGAAGAGCGGATGTATGCCGCCGGCCGCATCCCCGGGTCCTTCTTCCGCCGGGAGGGGCGTCCCTCCACCGACGCCATCCTGACCTGCCGGCTCATCGACCGGCCGCTGCGCCCGACCTTCGTCAGCGGGCTGCGCAACGAGATCCAGGTCGTGGTCACCGTGCTCAGCCTGGATCCCAAGGATCTCTACGACGTGCTGGCCATCAACGCCGCCTCGGCGTCCACTCAGATCTCCGGCCTGCCGTTCTCCGGCCCGGTCGGCGGGGTGCGCGTCGCGCTGATTGACGGCCAGTGGGTCGCCTTCCCGACCGTCGAGCAGCTCGAGGGCGCCGTCTTCGACATGGTGGTCGCCGGCCGGGCGCTCGAGGACGGTGACGTCGCGATCATGATGGTCGAGGCCGAGGCCACCGACAACGTCATCGACCTGGTCGCCGGTGGCGCGGGCGCGCCGACCGAGGCCGTCGTGGCCGAGGGGCTGGAGGCCGCCAAGCCGTTCATCGCCGAGCTGTGCCGGGCGCAGGCCGAACTGGCCGGCGCCGCCGGCAAGGAGACCGCCGAGTACCCGCTGTTCCCCGAATACGGCGACGACGTCTACTACTCGGTGGCCTCGGTGGCCACCGATTCGCTGGCCCAGGCGCTGACGATCCCCGGCAAGAACGAGCGCAACGAGCGCACCGACGAGATCAAGGCCGAGGTGCTGGAGCGGCTGGCCGAGACCTACGCCGGCCGCGAGAAGGAGATCGGTGCGGCCTACCGCTCGCTGACCAAGAAGCTGGTGCGGCAGCGCATTCTGACCGACCACTTCCGCATCGACGGCCGCGGCATCACCGACATCCGCGCGCTCTCGGCGGAGGTCGCGGTGGTCCCGCGGGCGCACGGCAGCGCCCTGTTCGAGCGTGGCGAGACCCAGATCCTGGGCGTGACCACGCTGGACATGATGAAGATGGCCCAGCAGATCGACTCGCTGGGACCGGAAACCTCCAAGCGCTACATGCACCACTACAACTTCCCGCCGTATTCGACGGGGGAGACCGGCCGGGTCGGTTCGCCCAAGCGGCGCGAGATCGGCCACGGCGCGCTGGCGGAGCGGGCGTTGATGCCGGTGCTGCCGAGCGTCGAGGAGTTCCCGTATTCGATCCGTCAGGTGTCCGAGGCGCTGGGATCCAACGGCTCGACCTCGATGGGTTCGGTGTGCGCGTCGACGCTGTCGCTGCTGAACGCCGGTGTGCCGCTGAAGGCCCCGGTCGCCGGCATCGCGATGGGCCTGGTCTCCGACGACGTCGAGGTGGACGGCAAGAGCGAGCGCCGCTTCGTGGCGCTGACCGACATCCTGGGTGCCGAGGACGCGTTCGGCGACATGGACTTCAAGGTCGCCGGCACCAAGGACTTCGTCACCGCGCTGCAGCTCGACACCAAGCTCGACGGCATCCCGTCGAAGGTGCTGGCCGGTGCGCTGTCACAGGCCAAGGACGCCCGCCTGACGATCCTGGAGGTCATGGCCGAGGCCATCGACGCACCCGACGAGATGAGCCCGTACGCGCCGCGAATCACCACCATCAAGGTGCCCGTGGACAAGATCGGCGAGGTCATCGGCCCCAAGGGCAAGATGATCAACT
This sequence comes from Mycolicibacterium palauense, assembly GCF_002592005.1. GTDB lineage: Bacteria > Actinomycetota > Actinomycetes > Mycobacteriales > Mycobacteriaceae > Mycobacterium > Mycobacterium palauense. The sequence goes on from NZ_NVQF01000025.1 coordinate 31,687, forward strand.
CGATCACCGAGGAGACCGGCGCCCAGATCTCGATCGAGGACGACGGCACGGTGTTCGTCGGCGCCGCCGACGGCCCGTCGGCGCAGGCCGCGATCGACAAGATCAACGCCATCGCCAACCCGCAGCTGCCCAAGGTCGGCGAGCGCTTCCTGGGCACGGTCGTCAAGACCACCGACTTCGGCGCCTTCGTCTCCCTGCTGCCGGGCCGCGACGGCCTGGTGCACATCAGCAAGCTCGGCAGGGGCAAGCGGGTCGCCAAGGTCGAGGACGTGGTCAAGGTCGGCGACAAGCTGCGCGTGGAGATCGCCGACATCGACAACCGCGGCAAGATCTCGCTGATCCTGGTCGCCGAGGAGGAGAACGGTTCTGGCGCACCCGAGTCGGCGCCCGCCGATGTTGCGACCTCCAACGCCTAGAGGCGAGGTTTCGGCACCCGAACAGACCGTCCGGCGCACCACGCTGCCGGGCGGTCTGCGGGTGGTGACCGAGTTCGTCCCGTCGGTGCGGTCGGCGTCGGTCGGTGTCTGGGTCGGGGTCGGGTCCCGCGACGAAGGGGCCAGCGTCGCCGGCGCGGCACACTTCCTGGAGCATCTGCTGTTCAAATCCACCCCGACGCGGTCGGCGGTGCAGATCGCACAGGCGATGGACGCCGTCGGTGGTGAACTGAACGCGTTCACCGCCAAGGAGCACACCTGCTACTACGCGCACGTCCTGGACACCGACCTCGCGCTGGCCGTGGACATGGTCGCCGACGTGGTGCTCAACGGCCGGTGCGCCGTCGAGGATGTGGAGGTGGAGCGCGACGTCGTGCTCGAGGAGATCGCCATGCACGACGACGATCCCGAGGACGCGCTGGGCGACATGTTCCTCTCGGCGATGTTCGGTACGCACCCCGTGGGCCGGCCGGTGATCGGCAGCATGGACTCGATCGAGGCGATGACGCGCACCCAGCTGCATTCCTTCCACGTGCGCCGTTACACACCCGAACGCATGGTGGTCGCCGTGGCCGGCAACGTCGACCACGACGAGGTGGTCGCGCTGGTGCGCGACCACTTCGGACGGCACCTCGTTGCCGGCAAGTCGCCGCAGCGTCCCCGGCGGGGCACCGGGCGCATCCCGGGCCGGCCGGCACTGCAGCTGGTCAACCGCGACTCCGAGCAGACTCACATGCTGCTGGGCGTGCGCACCCCCGGGCGGCACTGGTCGCACCGGTGGGCAATGTCGGTGCTGAACACCGCCCTCGGCGGGGGGCTGAGTTCCCGTCTGTTCCAAGAGATTCGCGAGACCCGCGGGCTGGCCTACTCGGTGTATTCCACGGTGGACATGTTCGCCGACAGTGGTGCGCTGTCGGTGTACGCGGCGTGCCTGCCGGAGCGCTTCGACGAGGTGGCGTCGGTGACCGCCGAGGTGCTCGACGCGGTGGCCCGCGACGGCATCACCGAGGAGGAGTGCCGCATCGCGAAGGGCTCCCTGCGCGGTGGGCTGGTGTTGGGGTTGGAGGATTCGGCCTCGCGGATGCACCGGATCGGGCGCAGCGAGCTGAACTACGGCGAGCACCGCGACCTGTCGCAGACGCTGGCCCAGATCGACGATGTCACGCCGGAGGAGGTCAACGCGGTGGCCCGTTCCCTGCTGACACGCCATTACGGCGCGGCCGTGCTGGGCCCGGTCTCGGGCAGGCGCGGTCTGCCGCGTGCGCTCCGGGCGGTCACGGGTTAACTGCGTGTCCCGACTGTGGCCGGTTGACCTACGGGTGCCCATCGTGGGCGCACCGATGGCGGGCGGTCCCGGAACCCCGGCGTTGGCCGCGGCGGTCTCGGCGGCCGGGGGCCTGGGGTTCGTGGCAGCGGGCTATCTGAGCGCGCAGCGACTCGCCGAGGACATCGCCGCGGCCAGGGCCCTGGGATCCGGACCGCTGGGCGTGAATCTGTTTGTCCCGCAACCGAGCCTGGCCGATCCGCAGCGGATCGAGGCCTATCGTGAGCGGCTGCGGCCGGTGGCGGCCCGGTGGGGGGCCGAGGTGGGGGCACCCCGTTTCGACGACGACGCCTGGGCCGAGAAACTTCAGGTGGTGGCCGACATGCGGCCCGAGGTGGTTTCGTTCACGTTCGGTTGCGCCGAGCCCGCGACGGTGGCCTCGCTGCGCGGGCTCGGCGTGGCGACGGTGGCCACCGTCACCTCGGTGGAGGAGGCGCAAACGGCCCTGGCGGCGGGTGTGGACGCGCTCATCGTGCAGGGGCCCGGGGCCGGCGGCCACCGCGGCACCTTCGATCCGGGCCGGCGTCCGCCCACCGGTTCGCTGGAGTCGCTGCTTGGCGAGGTGCTCAAGGCGCTCGAGGTGTGCCCGGTGCCGGTGATTGCCGCCGGCGGCGTGGCCGGGGGGGCCGACGTCGCGCGGCTGCTGTCCCTGGGGGCCGTGGCGGTCCAGGTCGGCACCGCGTTGCTGCTGGCCGAGGAGGCCGGAACCAACCCGGTGCACCGCAGGGCGTTGCAGTCCGGAGTCTTCGCCGGCAGCGGGGCCGAAGCCGGGCCCGGAACCAGGCCCGAAACTGTGGTCACCCGCGCATTCTCCGGACGCTATGCCCGCGGCCTGCGCAACGAGTTCACCGACGCCTTCGACGCCCTGGCGCCGCCGGGTTACCCCGAGGTGCACTACGTGACCTCGCCGATCCGGAAGGCCGCCGTGGCGGCCGGCGATCCGCACGGTACCAACCTGTGGGCGGGAACGGGATTCAGGCGGACGCGCGCGTCGTCCGCGGCGGCGATCGTCGCCGACCTGGCCGGGGTGAACCGGTGACGCCACCCGTGACGCCACCGATGATGATGCTGCCGCGACGGCGCGTGCTTGCAGCCGCCCTGCTGATGTCGGCCGCGGCGGGCTGTTCACGGCGCCCCCCGGTGCTCACCGATCCCGCCGAGCCACTGCCCCCGGTCGATGAACGGCTGCGCACCGTGGAGCGTCTGCACAACGCGTCGATCGGGGTGTACGCCGTCGATCTGGACTCCGGGCGCAACTACGCGTCGCTGGCCGACGAGCGCTTCGCCCTGTGCTCGACGTTCAAGACCTACGCCGCGGCGCGTGTCCTGCAGATGGCGGCCGGAGGCGAATTGCACCTGCAGGACGAGGTTTTCGTCGATCCGACCGCCGTGGTCGACTACTCGCCGGTGACGGCGCCGCTGGCCGGCGTTCAGATCACCCTCGAGACCGCGTGCCGGGCGGCGCTGCAGCACAGTGACAACACCGCCGGCAACCTGCTGCTGGCCAGGATCGGGGGCCCGCCGGCGGTCACCGCCTTCGCCCGCTCCATCGGCGATCAGCAGACGCGGCTGGATCGGTGGGAGACCGACCTCAACACCGCCGCGCCCGGCGATCCGCGTGACACCAGCACCCCACGGGCCCTCGGGGAGGGCTACCGCGCGTTGCTGGTCGGAGACGCGCTCGACGAAGCGTCCCGCGGCACGCTGGTCACCTGGATGCGCGGCAACGTGACCTCGGTGCACAGCATGCGTGCCGGCCTGCCGGCGGACTGGACCACCGCGGACAAGACCGGCGCCGGCGGATACGGCAGCACCAATGACGTGGGGGTGGTGTTCCGGCCGGGCGGGGGCCGCCTGCTGCTGTCGGTGATGTGCCGGTCGCGCACCGACGACCCGGCCGCGGAGTCGTCGCAGCGGATGATCGCCCAGGTCACCGCCGCTATGCTGCCGTGGTACAGCAGCGGGACCTGACCGGGCCGTCAGCGCAGCGGCAGTGACTCGTCGCGCTGGAGCACGAAGAAGTACGGGGCACGGACGCCGCGCAGATCCATCGCGCCGATCACGGCGTCCCCGGAGAGCCTGCGGAAGACGTCGTTGACCGGCAGCTGGTCGTAGATCATCGTGGCGGTGTCGGTGCCGCGGTAGCGGGTGGTCCGCAGCCTGGCCTTGGGTGAACGCACCCGCAGCAGGGGCCGCAGCGTCGCGAGGGTGCCGGCGAACGAGCGGTGCTTCAGCGCCGGCAGCCGGGTGACCAGCCCGAGGCCCAGAAACGCCGGCAGGGGGTTCATCGCCCACAGTGCGCCGACGTCGCGGGTGGGGAACAGCAATGGGTGCACGGTCTCGGCGTCCTCGAAACGCTTACCCCACCATCCGCTGGCCGTGAGCATGCCGTCGAGCGGGTGCCCGGTCGGCAGCTCGGCGCCGCGCCACGTACCGATCATGAATTCCGGCTCCACCGGCGGTGCGGCATCGAAGAGGGCCAGGGCCTCGGCGCACGAGGTCGGGATGCCGGGCAGCAACTGGTCGAGCGACATGACCACCAGCCTAGTTGACAGGTGTCAATTCCCGGGCTGTGGGCGCCGTGTCGGTTCCGGCGATCTCACAGGGGTGGCGGCACGGCGGTGAGATGGACGTGACCTGATGCTCTCAGCCGTTTCACAGTCGCGACATATCCACCGGCCACGCTGTCCCCAGTGTCCGGACCCCCGGATCGCCAGCGCCGGCCACCTGTCCGGGGGCAGCCCACGGAAGGAAAACCCGCTTTGTCCTATGTGAATCCGCCGGAGTTCGTCTCCAAGATGATCGACGCCGGCGAATCGAAAGTCTTCATGTCCACCCGTGACACCGTGATCCGCGCCTACATGGCCGGCGCCATCCTGGCGCTGGCGGCGGCCTTCGCGGTCACGATCACCGTGCAGACCGGGAACGCGCTCGTCGGCGCGGTGCTGTTCCCGGTGGGTTTCTGCCTGCTGTACCTGATGGGCTTCGACCTGCTGACCGGGGTGTTCACCCTGGTTCCGTTGGCGCTGATCGACAAGCGCCGCGGCGTCAACCTGCGCTCGGTGCTGCGCAACTGGGGCCTGGTGTTCCTCGGCAACTTCGCCGGCGCACTGACCGTCGCGGTGATGATGGCCATCATCTTCACCTACGGGTTCACCGTGGACCCCAACGAGGTCGGTCAGCGGATCGGTGAGATCGGCGCCGCGCGCACCGTCGGCTATGCCGACCACGGCGCCGGGGGCATGCTCACCCTGTTCATCCGCGGCATGCTGTGCAACTGGATGGTCTCCACCGGTGTGGTCGCGGCCATGATGTCGACCTCGGTGACCGGCAAGGTCGTCACGATGTGGATGCCGATCATGCTGTTCTTCTACATGGGGTTCGAGCACTCCGTGGTCAACATGTTCCTGTTCCCCTCGGGGCTGATGCTCGGTGGCGACTTCTCGATCGGCGACTACTTCCTGTGGAACGAGATCCCGACCGTGCTGGGCAACCTGGTCGGTGGCCTGGCCTTCGTCGGGCTCACCCTCTACGCGACGCACGCCCGCACCGGGCCCACCCGTTCGCGGCCGCAGGACCCGGAGGACTTCAAGGTTCCGGCCGCCGTCGGCGGCTGACGGGAACTCCCCGTCAGTGGGGGGTGTCGCCGGCCGGGCGGCGTCGCCGGTCGACGTCAATGGCGCCGGCCGGCCGGCGACGTCGACCCGGTCGGCGGCCCGGCCGGTCCCGGAGATGACCGACGGCGGGGTGGAATCGTCCACCCCGCCGCCTGTCGGGTCGTGACGTCGTTGGCGGGCCGGGAGCGGCCCGGGGAGTCAGGCCAGCACGGAGGCCGGTTCGGTGAACGGCAGATCCAGATCGGTGGCCACCTGCTGCGACAGCAGCGCGCCCTCGTGGGTCGACAGGCCCTTGGCCAGCGCCGGGTCGGACTGGCATGCGGCGCGCCAACCCTGGTCGGCCAACCGCAGCACGTAGGGCATCGTCGAATGGGTCAGCGCGAAGGTGGAGGTCCTGGGCACGGCTCCGGGCATGTTGGCCACGCAGTAGAACACGGTGTCGTGCACCGCGAAGGTCGGGTCGTCATGCGTCGTGGGCCGCGAGTCCTCGAAGCAGCCCCCCTGGTCGATCGCGATGTCGACCAGCACGGCACCGGACTTCATCTCGGCGACAAGGGAATTCGAGACCAGCGTGGGCGCCTTGGCGCCCGGGACCAGAACTGCGCCGATCACCAGGTCGGCCTCCTTGACGGCGGCCTCCAGGTCGTAGGCCGAGGAGTAGCGGGTGTGGATCCGGCCGCCGAACTCCGCGTCGAGTTCCCGCAACTTGTTCAGGTTGATGTCGAAGATGGTGACGTGGGCGCCCATCCCGCTGGCGATCCGGGCGGCGTTGTAGCCGGCGGTCCCGCCGCCGACGACCACCACGTCGGCCGGGCTGACGCCGGGGACGCCGCCCATCAGCACCCCGCGCCCGCCCTGGGTCCGCATCAGGTGGTAGGAGCCGACCTGAGCCGACAGCCGGCCGGCCACCTCGCTCATCGGGGCCAGCAGCGGCAGGGCGCCGGTGGCGGTCTGCACCGTCTCGTAGGCGATCGAGGTGGTTCCCGAGGCCAGCAGCGCGTCGGTGCACGGCCGCGACGCCGCCAGGTGCAGGTAGGTGAACAGCGTCTGGTCCCTGCGCATGCGGGCGTACTCGGGCTCGATCGGTTCCTTGACCTTGAGCAGCAGCTCGGCGTCGGCCCAGATCTGGTCGGCCGAGTTGACAATTTCGGCTCCGGCGGCCTTGAAGTCGGTGTCGGAGATGGCTGATCCCTCGCCGGCGCCGGCCTGAATCATCACGTCGTGGCCGCGGCGGGTCAGCTCGGCGACGCCGCCGGGGGTGATGGCCACCCGGAACTCGTTGTTCTTGATCTCGGTCGGGACACCGACTCGCATGACCTCTCCTCGGGTCGAATGGGGCTCGTGGGTTGATATAAATTGTGAAGAAGGTTCGGACCAGGCGCAATAGCGTCGATGATGATTCGGTACGCTGATCGTATGGCGGAACATTCAACGAACTCGGCGGTACGTCCACCCCCTCCGTCGAAGGATGTTCAGGCCGCCGACCTCGATGACATCGACCGCCGGATTCTGACCACGCTGCACGGGGACGCACGCATCTCCAACAGCGCCCTCGCCGAGGCCGTCGGAATCGCACCGTCCACCTGTCACGGGCGGGTGCGTCGCCTGCAGGAGCTGGGGGTGATCCAGGGCTTCTACACCGATATCGACCCGGCGGCGATCGGGCTGCCGCTGCAGGCGATGATCTCGGTGAGCCTGCAGGCCAACGCGCGCGGCAAGATCCGCTCGTTCATCGAGCACATCCGCCACCGCCCGCAGGTGATGGGCGTCTACTTCCTGGCCGGGGCCGACGACTTCCTGCTGCATGTCGCCGCGCGGGACACCGACGATCTGCGCGCCTTCGTGGTGGAGAACCTCAACGCCGACGCGGATGTGGCCGGCACGCAGACCTCGCTGATCTTCGAGCACCTGCGGGGGGCGTCGCCGCTGTAGCCGCCGGCGCCCGCCCGGCACCGACGGTCGCCGCGTTAGGCTGCTTGCCATGCGAGTGGCGGTGTTGGGGGCCAAGGGCAAGGTGGGGTCGACGATGTGTGCGGCGGTCGAGGCCGCCGAGGATCTGACATTGTCGGCGCAGGTGGATGCGGGTGACCCGCTGGATCGGTTGACCGAAAGCGGGACCGAGGTCGTCATCGACTTCACCCACCCCGACGTCGTGATGGACAACCTGCACTTCCTGATCACCCACGGCATCAACGCCGTCGTCGGCACCACCGGATTCACCCTGGAACGGCTCGACCAGGTCAGGGCCTGGCTGGCCGAGAACCCGGGCGTATCGGTGCTGATCGCCCCGAACTTCGCCATCGGGGCGGTGCTGACCATGCACTTCGCCCGGCTGGCCGCGCCGTATTTCGAATCGGTCGAGATCATCGAGCTGCACCACCCCCACAAGGTCGACGCGCCTTCGGGTACCGCCGCGCGGACCGCCAAGGTGATCGCCGAGGCCCGAAAAGACCTGCCGCCCAACCCCGATGCGACCAGCACCGGACTCGAGGGTGCCCGCGGGGCCGACGTCGACGGTGTTCCCGTGCATTCGGTGCGGTTGACCGGTTTGATCGCGCACCAGGAGGTGCTGTTCGGCACCGAGGGGGAGACGCTGACCATCCGCCACGACAGCCTGGACCGGAGCTCCTTCGTTCCCGGCGTGCTGCTGGCCGTCCGCAGGATCACGGAGAACCCGGGCCTGACCGTCGGCATCGAGTCGCTGCTGGGCCTCTGATGCGCTCGGTGCGCACGCAGGTGCTGATCGGGTTCATGTGTGTGGCCCTGGTCGTGTACTTCGTGCTGCTCGGGCGGATCGCGGTCGCGCTCATCGCCGACGGCCGCCTGGCGTCGATCGGGCTGGGCGTGGCGCTTCTGATACTGCCCGTCGTCGGAATATGGGCCATGATCGCCACCCTGCGCGCCGGTTTCGCCCACCAGCGGCTGGCCGGGCTGGCGGCCCAGCAGGGCATGGAGCTCGATGTCTCGGAGCTGCCGCGGCGGGCCAGCGGCCGCATCCAGCGCGATGCCGCCGATGCGCTGTTCGACACCGTGCGTGCCGAACTCGACGCCGATCCCGACAACTGGGTGCGCTGGTACCGGGTGGCGCGTGCCTACGACTACGCCGGCGACCGCAGTCGCGCCCGCGACGCCATGCGGACCGCGGTGCGGCTGCAGGAGCAGGCGTGATCGCCGCGGTGGCGGCGCCGCAGGGGAAACGATGACCAAGACGCTGCTGGTGGTCCACCACACGCCCTCGCCGGCCACGCGGGAAGTGCTGGAGGCGGTGCTGGAGGGGGCGCGGGATCCCGAGATCACCGGGGTCGACGTCGTGGTGCGTCCGGCGCTGGCGGCCACCCTGCCCGACATGCTCGACGCCGACGGCTACCTGTTCGGCACCACCGCGAACTTCGGCTACATGTCCGGGGCGCTCAAGCACTTCTTCGACACCGTCTACTACCCGAGCCTCGACCACGTCGCGGGCCGTCCCTACGGGCTGTGGGTGCACGGCAACAACGACACCGTCGGCGCGTCCGCCGCGGTCGAACGGATCGTCGCCGGATTGGCGCTGGAACGGGTCGCCGAGATTCTGGAGCTCACCGGCACCGTCGACGCCGGGGTCCGGGAGCGGGCCTACGAACTCGGTGGCACGCTGGCAGCCACCCTCATGGATTGACCGACCCCGCAGTTCACCGAAGGAGTGCCATGCCCGGAATTGCCGACATCGCCCTGGGGGCCGCCCCGATCGCCGGTGGCGCGCTGCTGGGGATCGCCGCAGGCAATCTGCGTGGGGGCCCGGACATCCGCGCCACCATCAAGGCCGACATGGACCTGTTGGATCGCCTGCCCGAGCAGCAGACCCAACGCCGCGCGGACCTGGAGCGCGTTATCGGCCGTCGTGTCGATGCCCTCGTCGCGGGCGTCGACCGCAACTTCGCGCTGCGCGAAGCCGCGTCGAACTACCGCGGGAACTGGCGCGACATCGTGCTGTTCATCGGGTCGGTGCTGTTCACCATCGTGTGGTGGCAGGTCGATCACAGTAAGTCGAACTGGGAGGTGATGTTCGTGGTGCTGCTCGCGTTGTCGCTGATCACCCTCGTCAACGCCGTTCGCGGTGGCGCCGACGCCTTCGAGTCGATGCTCAGGGGGCGGGGCACTTCGGGTAAGGCGGGCTGAGGCGCGGTTTCGGTGCGCGCAGTCCCGTCCAGCGGGACCGCGCGCACCGAAACCGCGTCTCAGTGGTGTTCAGTAGTGGTAGGTGTCCGAGGGGGCCGGAATGTGGGTGGGGTCTTCCACGTCGTCGAACTCGGATACCTCGATCCCGTAGGCGCGGGCCAGATCGAGGATCTTGTTGGCCCGGGCGATCCGCGGCAGGTCCGAGCCGTTGCGGATCTCACCGCCGTCGCGGTCGAATTCGACGAAGAACTCCTTGGCCCAGGCGATTTCCTCGGGTGAGGGCGACAGGCCCTCGTTGACGGTCGGGCACTGCTCGGGGGTCAGGCAGATCTTGCCGGTCATCCCGAACTCCGCGGACACGGCGGTGGCCTCGCTGAGCTTGAGTGCGCTGGAACCCACGGTCGGCCCGTCGATGGCGCCGGAGAGGTGAGCGGCCTTGGCGGCGATGGTGAACCGGGAGCGGGCGTAGGCCAGGGTCGCCGGATTGTCGCCGAAGCCGGTGTCGCGGCGGAAGTCGCCGATGCCGAACGCCAGCCGGAAGGTTCCCTTCGCCGAGGCGATCTCGGTGATGCGTTCCAGCCCGCGTGCGGTCTCCACCAGCGCGACCACGGGAACATCGGGCAGGCGCCGCGCGGTCTCGGTGATGTGGTCGACGGATTCGACCATCGCCAGCATCACCCCGCCGATCGAGGTGCCCGCCAGGCTGTCCAGGTCATCGGCCCACCAGGGCGTGCCGAAGCCGTTGACCCGCACCCAGTCGCTGTTGCCCTGACCGAGCCAGCGCACGACGTTGTCGCGGGCGGCGACCTTGTCCTTGGGGGCCACCGCGTCCTCGATGTCCAGGACGACGATGTCGGCCCGCGACCGTACTGCCGGTGCGAAGCGCTCGAAATGGGCGCCGTTGACCAGCAGCCAGCTGCGGGCCAGCACGGGGTCGATGCGGAAGCCGACATCGGCGGGGTCGTGGTCGTCGGTGGTGGTGACCTGGTCGTACACGCGTTCATGGTGGCCCACCGTGCCCGGGAGGGCCAAATCGTGGCCTGTGCCCGGGAGGGCCAAATCGTGGCCTGTGCCCGGGAGGGCCAAATCGTGGCCTGTGCCCGGGAGGGCCAAATCGTGGCCTGTGCCCGGGAGGGCCAAATCGTGGCCTGTGCCCGGGCGGGCCGAATCACGGCCGATGCGGGTCCGGGGTGCTCAGCGCAGCGTGGCCCCGAAGAACTCCCGGGTGACCGCCCAGTGGCGGGCCGCCGCCGCCTCGTCGTAGGGCGCGTTGTCGGGCACGGCGAAGCCGTGGCCCGCCGGGTAGAACTCGATGGTGTGCTCGACCCCGGCCCCGGTCAGCGCCTTGTCGAGGGTTTCCGCCTGCTCGGGGGTGAACGACGCGTCGTTCTCGGCGCCGCCCACATAGACCGCCGCACGGATCCGGTCGGCGAGGCGGTGCGGACTGTCGGGATCGTCGGACGCCAGCCCACCGCCGTGGAAGGACATCGCCGCGGCCACGCGGTCCGGCAGCATCCCGGCGACGGTCAGCGAGGTCCGCCCGCCCATGCAGTAGCCGGTGGTGCCGAACGCGGTGCCGGTGACCTCCGGACGCGCCTGCAGGTAGTCGAAGAACGCCGCCGCGTCCATCGCCATCCTGGCCGGGGTGATCTCCTTGATCATGCCGAACAGGCGGGCCCGTTCGGCCTGGTCGCCGAACACGGTGGCCATGTCGAAGGGCGCCCAGCCCGGGGTGCGGTAGTACACGTCCGGGGTGAGCACGGCGTACCCGTAGCCGGCGAGGTGGGTGGCCATCTCCCGGGCGGTGTCGCGCGCACCCGCGGCGTCGCAGTACATCACCACCCCGGGCCACGGGCCGGGACCATCCGGGGTGTGGAAGGTGATCGGGCAGGTTCCGTCGGGTGTGGTCACGGTGTCGGACAGTGTCGGCATTTCTCCGTTCTACTCCGGCTCCCGCGCGCCGGCACGGCTGCCCGCACCGTGACTCTCGTAAGCTGAGCGTGTGCCGATCGCCACGCCCTACGAGGACCTGCTGCGTCTGGTCCTGCGCAGTGGGACACCCAAGGCCGACCGGACCGGCACGGGCACCCGCAGCCTGTTCGGTCACCAGATGCGCTTCGACCTCACGGCCGGGTTTCCGCTGATCACGACGAAGAAGGTGCACCTGAAGTCGGTGGTCTACGAGCTGCTGTGGTTCCTGCGCGGCGACTCCAACGTGCGCTGGCTGCAGGACCACGGCGTGACCATCTGGGACGAGTGGGCGGCCGAGAACGGCGACCTGGGCCCGGTCTACGGCGTGCAGTGGCGCTCGTGGCCGACCCCCTCGGGTGAGCATGTCGATCAGATCAGCGCCGCCCTGGAGATGCTCAAGCACGACCCGGATTCGCGACGCAACATCGTCTCGGCCTGGAACGTCGGCGAGATCCCGCAGATGGCGCTGCCGCCGTGCCACGCGTTCTTCCAGTTCTACGTCGCCGAGGGTCGGCTGTCGTGCCAGCTGTATCAGCGCAGCGCCGACCTGTTCCTGGGTGTGCCGTTCAACATCGCCAGCTACGCGCTGCTCACCCACATGATGGCCGCGCAGGCCGGCCTGGGGGTGGGGGAGTTCATCTGGACCGGCGGTGACTGCCACATCTACGACAATCATGTCGAACAGGTCACCGAGCAGCTCACCCGCGATCCCCGGCCCTACCCCGAACTATCGCTGGCCCCGCGGGATTCGATCTTCGACTACGTCTACGACGACGTCGTGGTGAACAACTACGATCCGCACCCGGCGATCAAGGCGCCGGTGGCAGTGTGATGGCCCCATGTCACTGAGCCTGATCTGGGCGCAGTCCGAATCCGGGGTGATCGGCCGCGCCAACGGCATTCCCTGGCGGCTTCCCGAGGACCAGGCCCGGTTCAAACAGCTGACCATGGGCCACACCGTGGTGATGGGCCGGAAAACCTGGGAGTCGCTGCCGCCCAAGGTGCGTCCGCTGCCGGGGCGCCGCAATGTCGTCGTCACCAGGAATGCCGACTACACGGCGGAGGGAGCGACGGTGGTGGGGTCGCTCGACGAGGTCCCGCTGGAGGACACCTGGGTGATCGGCGGTGCGCAGATCTACGGAGAGGCGCTGCCCCTGGCATCGCGCTGTGAGGTCACCGAGATCGCCGTCGATCTGGACCGCGACGACGAGGACGCGATGGCGCCGGTGCTCGACGAGTCCTGGCACGGCACGGCGGGGGAGTGGCTGACCAGCACCTCGGGTCTGCGGTACCGCTTCCTGCACTACCGCCGTTGATGGCCCGGCTCAGCATCTCGCAGGCCCGCCGGATCGCGGTGTCCGCCCAGGGTTTCCACGAAACCAAACCCACGGGCCCGGTGAACCGCGCACACCTGCGGCGTCTCATCGGCCGCATCCAGGTGCTGCAGATGGACTCGGTGTCGGTGGCGGTGCGGGCACACTATGCGCCGGTGTTCAGCAGGCTCGGGCCCTACGACCGGGACCTGGTGGACCGCGCCGCCTGGAGCCACAGCGCCCGCTCCCCGCGGCTGCTGGTCGAGTACTGGGCGCACGAGGCCGCGCTGATGTCCGTGCAGGACTGGCCGCTGCTGCGGTGGCGGATGCGTGAATACGTCGACGGTCGGTGGGGCAGGGCGATCGTGCGCGACAACCGGCGCCTGGCCGAGGAGGTCGTCGCGGCGGTCACCGAGCTCGGGCCGTCCACCGCCGGGCAGATCGAGGCGCACCTGGCGGCCGAACCCCGCGGCAGCAAAGGCGTCTGGTGGGACCGCAGCGACACCAAATGGGTCGCCGAGGCGCTGTTCGCCTCCGGGGTGCTGACCACCGCCACCCGGGTGGGCTTCGCCCGCCACTACGACCTGGCCGAGCGGGTCCTGCCCGCCGAGGTGCTGGCCCGCGAGGTCGACGACGATGCGGCGGTGGCCGAACTGACGCTGCGGGCGGCCACCGCGCTGGGCGTCGGCACCGAGGCCGACATCCGCGACTATTTCCGGCTGGCCGCCGCCCAGGTCAAGCCGGCGCTGGCCGGGCTGGTGGCCGCCGGTGAGTTGGAGACGGTCGAGGTCGACGGCCGCCCCGGCGTGTCCTATCTGCGGGCCGGGCAGAGGATTCCCCGCTCGGATCGCGGCACCGCGCTGCTGTGCCCGTTCGATCCGCTGATCTTCTTTCGCCCGCGGGTGGAGCGGCTGTTCGATTTCCACTACCGCATCGAGATCTACACGCCCGCCCCGCAACGGCGTTACGGCTACTACGTGTGGCCGTTTCTGCTCGACGGGCAGTTGGTGGGCCGCGTGGACCTCAAGGCCGACCGGCCCGCCGGGACCTTGCAGGTCCTGGGCGCCTACGCCGAGGACGGGCAGGACCGGGGCCGGGTCGCGACGGCGCTGGCCGCCGAGTTGGCGACGATGGCCGGGTGGCTGGGCCTGACCGCGGTCGGCGTCGCCGAGCGCGGCGACCTCGCCGCGCCGCTGCGCCGGGCGGTCGGCTAGCTAGCTCAGCGGAATCGCGTTGTCGCTCTTGGAGTCCTGATACTGCGCCGAGAGCGCGGCATAGCGGTCGCGGATGCGCTGCTGCTGGTCGCGCAGCTGCGAGCGCAGCGGCTCGGCCTCGGTCTCGGCCAGCTCGGGAATCGAGTACGCCGTCCAGAACGCGTTTTTGCGCCGGTAGCCGCCGGGTTCGAGGCCGTAGAGCTCCTTGAGGATCTTCAGATCGTGCGGGATCGCGAAGCTGTCGCGGGAGTCCTCGTGGCTGAAGAAGTAGTAGTAGTTGTCGAACCCGGCCCAGGTGATCGCCGACATGCACATGGTGCACGGCTCGTGGGTGGACACGAACACCAGGTCCCCGGTGGCCGGCGGGTCGGGCAGCGCGTAGAACTGGGCCAGGGTGTGCACCTCGCCGTGCCACAGCGGGTTGACGGTCTCGGCGTTGGTGCCCGCGAGCACCAGCGACAGGTCGGACTTGCGCAGGATCGCCGCCCCGAACACCTTGTTGCCGCCCGCGACGCCGCGCTCGGTGAGCGGCAGTATGTCGGCCTCGATGACGTCGAGCAGCCGCGGGGCGAGGGTGGTGGCCATGACCGACCCTAACGGCGCGGCGGTGAGTCCGCTGGGCGTGCGGTCAGCGCTTCAGCGCCCTGACGAGCAGCTCCTTGATCTCGCCGGTGGTGTCCTCCAACGAGCGGACCCGGGCGTTGGTGTCGGCCACGTCGGCCTTGAGATCGGCGATCGCCAGCGCGTGTTCGCGCTGGTTGGCGCCCAGCGCGTTGACCGCGGCGAGCACCGCGCGGTAGTCGGCCTGCGAGGCCTCCAGGGCGGCGACCCGGGCCTCCAGATCCTCCAGCGTGGCCATGTAGGGGATTCTAGAAGTGCGCGGTGGCCGTGTCAGTTCGCCGGCCAGTTGGCCGTCGGTACGCCAGCCGGGTCCTGGCGGCGGGTACGGCGACGCGCCGGCGCCCCGCGTTAGGCTCACCGCGTGGCCGAGACCGCCCCACTGCGCGTGCAGCTGATCGCCAGGACCGAGTTCGCCGCCCCCGCCGACGTGCCGTGGAGCACCGATGCCGACGGCGGCGAGGCACTGGTCGAGTTCGCCGGCCGGGCCTGCTATCAGAGCTGGTCGAAGCCGAATCCGCGGACCGCCACCAACGCCGGCTACCTGCAGCACATCATCGACGTCGGGCACTTCTCGGTGCTCGAACACGCCAGCGTCACCTTCTACATCACCGGGATCTCCCGGTCCTGCACCCACGAACTGATCCGGCACCGGCACTTCTCCTACTCGCAGCTGTCGCAGCGTTACGTCCCCGAACACGACGCCCAGGTGGTGTTGCCGCCGGGCATCGAGGACGACCCCGAGCTGACCGAGCTGTTCCTGGCCGCCGCCGACTCCAGCCGCGCCGCCTACACGGCGCTGCTGGCCGGGCTGGAGGCCAAGCTGGCCGGGGAACCCAACGCCACGCTGCGGCGCAAACAGGCCCGCCAGGCCGCGCGTGCGGTGCTGCCCAACGCCACCGAGACCCGCATCGTGGTCACCGGCAACTACCGCGCCTGGCGGCACTTCATCGCCATGCGGGCCAGCGAACACGCCGATGTCGAGATCCGCCGGCTGGCCATCACCTGCCTGCGGGAACTGGTCGCGGCGGCCCCCGCGGTGTTCGCCGACTTCGACATCACGATGCTGGCCGACGGCACTGAGGTGGCCACCAGCCCGCTGGCCACCGAGGTGTGATCGCGGCCCTTTTTCGGCTCCGATCGGCGGGTCGCGTCGCGACCGCGATTTCGGTTTGTACCCGCACGGTAACCTTTACGCCGTGAGCACCAGCGGATTCGATGTCAGCAGCGGTTTGGGCACCGTTCTGACCGCCATGGTGACGCCGTTTCGCCCGGACGGCTCGCTCGATCTGGCCACCGCCAAGAAGCTCGCGGCCCACTTGGTCGACGCCGGCTGCGACGGTCTGGTCCTGTCGGGGACCACCGGCGAATCGCCCACCACCACCGACAACGAGAAGCTGCTGCTGCTGCGTGCGGTGCTGGAGGAGGTCGGCGACCGGGCCAGGATCATCGCCGGGGCGGGCACCTATGACACCGCCCACAGCGTGCATCTGGCCCAGGCGTGCGCCGCCGAGGGTGCGCACGGGCTGCTGGTCGTGACGCCGTACTACTCCCGGCCCCCGCAAGCCGGTCTGCTGGCACACTTCACCGCGGTGGCCGACGCCACCGGGCTGCCCAACATCCTCTACGACATCCCGGTGCGCTCGGCGGTGGCCATCGAGTTCGACACCCTGCGCCAGCTGGCGTTCCACCCCAACATCGTCGGGGTCAAGGACGCCAAGGGCGACCTGCACGGCGGCGGGCAGATCATGGCCGAGACCGGCCTGGTGTACTACTCCGGCGACGATGCGCTCAATCTGCCGTGGCTGGCGATGGGCGCGGTCGGCTTCGTCAGCGTGTGGGGACACCTGGTCGCCGGTCAGCTGCGCGACCTGCTGACCGCATTCAATTCCGGCGACATGGCCACCGCACGCAAGATCAACGTCACGCTGGGCCCGCTGGTCCGGGCGCAGTGCCAGCTCGGCGGTGTGACGATGTCCAAGGCCGGCCTGCGCCTGCTGGGCTTCGACGCCGGGGAGCCCCGGCTCCCGCAGGTGCCCGCCAGCCCCGAACAGATCCAGATACTCGCGGCCGACATGCAGGCGGCGGGCGCGCTCCGGTAACACGTGATGGATGCTGATCTGAAACCGCCGGGCCCCCTGCCGCCGAACGGGCTGCGTGTCACCGCCCTGGGCGGTATCAACGAAATCGGCCGCAACATGACGGTTTTCGAGCATCTCGGCCGGCTGCTGATCATCGACTGCGGGGTGCTGTTCCCCAACCACGACGAGCCCGGCGTCGATCTGATCCTGCCCGATCTGCGACACATCGAGGACCGCCTCGATGATATCGAGGCCGTGGTCATCACCCACGCGCACGAGGACCACATCGGTGCGATCCCGTTCCTGCTGAAGCTGCGTTCGGACATCCCGATCGTGGGCTCGAAGTTCACCCTGGCGCTGGTGTCCGCGAAGTGTCGCGAGCACCGCATCAAACCGGTGCTGAGGGAGGTCGCCGAGGGCCAGCGGAGCACGCACGGCGTGTTCGAGTGCCAGTTCTTCGCGGTGAACCATTCCATTCCCGACGCGTTGGCCATCGCCGTGCACACCGGGGCGGGCACGGCGCTGGTCACCGGCGACATCAAGCTCGACCAGCTGCCCCTGGACGGCCGGCCCACCGACCTGCCCGGGTTGTCGCGGCTGGGAGATGCCGGGGTCGATCTGCTGCTGTGCGACTCGACCAACTCCGAGATGCCGGGGGTGGGCCCCTCGGAGAGCGAGGTCGGCCCGAACCTGCACCGGTTGATGCGCGGCGCCGACGGCCGTGTCATCGTCGCCTGCTTCGCGTCCAACGTGGACCGGGTGCAGCAGATCGTCGATGCCGCGGTGGCGCTGGGCCGCAAGGTGTCCTTCGTCGGACGCTCGATGGTGCGCAACATGAACATCGCCCGCGAGCTCGGCTTCCTGACCGTCGACCCCGACGACGTCCTGGAGATCGGCGCCGCGGAGATGATGCCGCCGGAGCGGGTGGTGCTGATCACCACCGGCACCCAGGGTGAGCCGATGGCGGCACTGTCGCGGATGTCCCGCGGGGAGCATCGCAGCATCACGCTGACCGACGGTGACCTCATCGTCCTGTCCAGCTCGCTGATTCCCGGGAACGAGGAGGCCGTCTACGGCGTCATCGACGCGCTGTCCAAGATCGGCGCGCGTGTCGTCACCAATCAGCAAGTGCGCGTTCATGTTTCCGGACACGCCTACGCCGGGGAGCTGTTGTTCCTCTACAACGGGGTGCGTCCGCGCAACGTCATGCCGGTGCACGGCACCTGGCGGCACCTGCGCGCCAACGCCAAGCTCGCCGCCCGCGCCGGGGTGCCCGAGGAGAACATCGTGCTGGCCGAGAACGGCGTCAGCGTCGACCTGGTCGGTGGGGTCGCGTCGATCTCCGGGGCCGTGCCGGTGGGCAAGATGTTCGTCGACGGGTTGATCACGGGCGACGTCGGCGACGCCACCCTGGGGGAACGGCTCATCCTGTCCGCGGGCTTCGTCGCGGTCACGGTCGTGGTGCGCCGTGGGACCGGCAAGCCCGTCGCGCCGGCTCACCTGCACTCGCGGGGATTCTCCGAGGACCCCAAGGCGCTCGAACCCGTGGCGCACAAGGTCGAGAGGGAGTTGGAGAACCTCGCCTCCCAGAACGTCACCGATCCGGTGCGCATCGCCCAGGGGGTGCGGCGCACCGTCGGCAAGTGGGTGGGTGAGACCTACCGGCGGCAGCCGATGATCGTGCCGACCGTGCTGGAGATCTGAGCGGCTCGCTAGCCCTCCAGCTCCCGTTCGATCCGTTCGACCTTGGCCTGCAGCTGGCCGGTGAACCCCGGCCGGATGTCGGCCTTGAGTACCAGGCTGACCCGGGGCGACGCGGCGGCCACGGCGTCGACGGCCCGCTTGACCACCGCCATCACCTCGTCCCATTCGCCCTCGATGTTGGTGAACATCGCGTTGGTCTCGTTGGGCAGGCCCGAGGCGCGCACCACCCGGATCGCCTCGGCGACCGCTGCCCCGACACCGCCGGTCTCGTCGCCGCCCATCGGGCTCACGCTGAACGCCACAATCATCGGTTCAGCCTGTCACAGCCCGCCTGGGGCGATCGCCTCGCGACGGTGTCTGATTTATCGCTGCGCGACGGTGTCTCATTTATCGCTGCGCGACGGTGTCTGATTCATCGCTGCGCGACGGCGATCCATTCGATCGGTGAGGCGGCGACCTCGCGGCCAGTGCCGCGGATGTAGGTGTCGCGGTAGTAGCTGGGGCCGGCGGTCTCGATCAGCCGCCAGCCCGACTCGGCCAGGGTGTCGACCAGCCGTTCGGGTTCGAACCCGGTCTGCCAGAGCTGGCTTTTCTGCCGGAACCGCCGGTAGAGCGACTCCGCCCCGTAGAGATTCACCCCGTCGATGAAGTCCTGCCGGACGAACGTGAAGATCAGGGTGCTGCCCGGGGCGGCGCGGTGCAGCGCGGTGAACAACGCCGGCACGGCCGGCGGGGTCAGGTACTGGGTGACGCCCTCGCAGACGAAGAAGGTGCGGGCATCGGGGCGGTAGCCGTGGGCGGTGAGCGCGGTCATCACGTCGTCGCGCTCGAAGTCGGCGGCGACCAGGCGCACCGAGGGCGGCTGGTCGCCGAGGGCGCGGCGCACCGCCGCGGCCTTGCGGTCTATGTTGACCTGCTGGTCGACCTCGAACACGGGCAGGTTGCTGTGCCGGGCTATGCGGTAGGCGCGGGTGTCCAGGCCCGCGCCGAGCACCACCACCGCGTCGAATTCGTTGAGCGGGTCGGAGATCCGCTCATCGATGTAGCGCTTGCGGCAGGCGATGCTGGCCCAGGTGCCGGGAGCGTGGCGGTCCATCGAGGAGATGAGGGCCTCGCGTAGCCGGCGCGACCGGGTCGCGCGGACGAGGGCGCGCAGGTGCGCGGGCAGAAACGACGCCGCCAGGTCATCGTCGACGAGGCGGCGCTGTGGTTCCTCATTGTGTTCGACGGCGGCGAGGAACTGCGGCCCTACGGCCGTCTGTGCGGTGGCGTTGCGGGCCATCGGTGAACTCAGCGCTTGTTGACGTAGCCGGCGTCGACCGGCAGGGCCACACCCGTGACATAGCGCCCCGTGTCGGAGACCAGGTAGAGCACCGCATTGGCGATGTCGTCGGGTTCCAGCGTCTGCACCGGCAGCGCGTTGCCCATGTCCGGCCCCTGCTGGGTCTCCTGGGCCATGCCCTCGAGCCAGGACCGGGTGAACTCGTTGTCGATCATTGGGGTGTTCACCCCGGCGGGATGCACCGAATTGACCCGGATGTTGTATTGCGCAAGCAGATTGGCGTACACACGCATCAGGCCGACGATGCCGTGCTTGGCGGCCGCGTAGCCGATCGATCCGGCCATCGGCGAGGCCACACCCACCAGGCCCATCACCGAACTCGTGAGCACGATGGCGCCGCCGTTGCCGTACTTGATCATCGGCTTCATCGTGACGTCGACGGTGTGGTACACGCCGGTCAGGTTGACGTCGATGACGTCCTGCCAGGCGTTCTCGCCGGCCATCGGCGCGATGCCGGCGTTGGCGATCACGATGTCAAGCCGGCCCAACTCGCCCGTACCGTCGATCACCGCGGCCTTGAACGCGGCACGGTCGCGGACGTCGGCCTGCCGCGCCACGATGCGCGCGCCGGTCTCCTCGACCAGTTTGACCGTGGTGGCGAGGTCATCGGGTGTGGCCAACGGGTAGGGGACCGAGGCGATCTGCTCGCAGAGGTCGATGGCGATGATGTCGGCACCCGCCGAGGCGAGTTTGAGCGCGTGGGCGCGGCCCTGCCCGCGGGCCGCGCCGGTGATCAGGGCGACCTTTCCCGCCAGGCTCCCGGGCGAGCCGATCTGCTCGTTCATCAGCTGCGCAACTGCCCCTTGGCGGGGTCGCCGGCGACCACCGGCGCGAGCGCCTTGATGTCGGGTGCGCCGTCGAGGTGGTCGCCGATCGTGCCGAACAGCTTGCCGATGGCAGGCGCGGTGCTGTGGGTCTTCAGTGCGTCCTCGTCGGCCCACTGCTCGACGAACACGAACGTGCGGTCGGCCTCGTGCAGGGAGTACAGCTGGCAGCCGGGCTCCTCGTGCACCTCGCTGATGGCCTGCTTGCACGCCTCGCGCACGGTGTCGACGGACTCGGGTTTGGCGGTCAGGGTGGCGACGACGACGACGGGCATGCGCGGATCTCCTCGGTGAGCCGGTGGGGCGGTCGCATCCCACCGTAGAGGTCCGGGCGCACGGACGGTGAGGCAGGTCACCGACGGTGTAGCGGGGTGCTGTGGGGGTGTGGTGGGGTCGGCAGGGGCGGATGGGGAGCAGCTCGCGGGGAGACGTGGCAGGGTCACAGCCATGAGCGACGGCAGCGCTGACGGTGGTGTCACCGATGCCGGCGGTGCCGGCGGTGTCGGGGATGCCGGCGGTGCCGGCGGTGTCGGGGATGCCGGCGGTGCCGGCGGTGTCGGGGATGCCGGCGGTGCCGGGGATGCCGGGGACAAGACCACGTTGTCGATGACCGTGCTGATGACCCCGGACATGGCCAACTTCTCGGGCAACGTCCACGGCGGGACACTGCTGAAGCTGCTCGATCAGGTCGCCTACGCCTGCGCCGCGCGCTACGCCGGCACCTACGTCGTCACCCTCAGCGTGGACCGGGTGCTGTTCCGGGAGGCCATCCATGTCGGCGACCTGGTGTCCTTCTCGGCGTCGGTGAACTACACCGGCACGACGTCGCTGGAGGTGGGCATCCGGGTGGACACCGAGAACATCCGCAGCGGAACCCGCCGTCACACGAACAGCTCCTACTTCACGATGGTGGCCGTCGACGAGCAGGGGCACCCAGTCGCCGTCCCGCCGTTGCGCCCGACCACCGAGATCGCGCGACGCCGCTTCGATCAGGCCCGGGCCCGCCGCGTCGCCCTGCGGGAGGCGTTTTCGGGCTAGCCGCTCGGCGGCGAGCGCACGCCGTGGCGGAAATCCCGGCGGAATCCCACCGCCGCGTGACATTCGTGACCCGCCCGGTGCGTCCGGACCTCCACAGGGGTGAGCATCTGCTCACCCCTGGCAACGAGAGTGAACCGTGTGGCGGATGGTGCAGATGGGGTGTTTGCGACTACGCTGGGCGACATGCCGAGTAAGACCGCGTCGCGATCCGGGAGCCGAACGAGCAGGTCAAAGGCACCTTCGAGTAGTTCGAAGGGTCAGCGGCCCGCGCGTCCGGCCGCGCCGCGCAAGTCGCCGCGCAAGCCCGCTCCCCGGCGGAACGGGTCGATGGTGGCGACGGCGGGCATGGCCGTGGGACGGGCCGGCCGGGCGACCTGGCTGATGCTGGCGCGCGGCGCCGGCAGCACCGCGCGGTCGGTGGGGCGTGCCCGCGACATCGACCCCGGGCACCAGCGGGACGGGTTGGCCCTGGCCTTTCTGGGCGTCGCGGTCGTCATCGCGGCCAGCTCCTGGTTCGACGCCGCACGCCCGGTGGGCGCCTGGCTCGACACCGCGCTGCGAACGATGGTCGGTTCGGCGGTGGTGTTGCTGCCGGTGCTGATCGCCGTGGCGGCGGTGTCCCTGATGCGCTCCGAGCCCGATCCCGACACCCGCCCCCGGATGATCCTGGGCTGGGCGATGTTGGTGCTGCCCGTGCTGGGCCTGTGGCACCTGTGGTCGGGCGCCCCGATGGACCCCGAGGGTCGCCGGGCGGCGGCCGGTTTCGTCGGGTTCGCGATCGGTGGCCCCCTCTCCGATGGGCTGTCGGTCTGGATCGCCGTGCCACTGCTGATCATCGCGGCGCTCTTCGGTGTGCTGCTGGTGACCGGAACCACGATTCGCGACGTCCCCGAGACGGTGCGCTCCATGTTCGCCGCCGGTGGCTTCCGGCGCGGGTACGACGACACCGACGACTACGACGACTACGACGACTACGACGAGGACCCCGACGGGGCGCCGCGAGACGGCGGTCCGGCCGGCGACGACTTCTCCGACGGGTACTACGACGAGCCGGGTGGCCACGCCGGCGAGCCCGCCGCCTGGCCGGGAGCCCCCGCGGGCGGCACCCCCTACGAGAACTACCCGCTCGACGAAGACCTCTCCATGGATGCGGCCATGGACGCGGGCATGGACGCCCCGACGATCCCGGAGCCGGCGGCCAAACCGGCCCGGAAGAAGCCGGCCAAGACCCCGGGGCAGGACAACCGGCAGGACACCCGGCAGGACACGCGGCAGGACATGATGGCCCTGGACCGCGTCGTGGACGGTCCGTACACGCTGCCGCCGCTGGAGCTGCTGGTGGCCGGGGACCCGCCGAAGCGGCGCAGCGCGGCCAACGAGCAGATGGTCGACGCGATCACCTCGGTGCTGCAGCAGTTCAAGGTCGATGCCGCCGTCACCGGATGCACCCGGGGGCCCACCGTGACGCGCTACGAGGTGGAGCTCGGGCCCGGGGTCAAGGTGGAGAAGATCACCGCGCTGCACCGCAACATCGCCTACGCCGTGGCCACCGAGAGTGTGCGCATGCTGGCCCCCATCCCCGGTAAATCGGCGGTGGGTATCGAGGTGCCCAACACCGACCGCGAGATGGTGCGCCTGGCCGACGTGCTGACCGCGCCGTCCACCCGCCGTGATCATCACCCGCTGGTGATCGGCCTGGGCAAGGACATCGAGGGCGACTTCATCAGTGCGAACCTGGCCAAGATGCCGCACCTGCTGGTGGCTGGTTCGACCGGTTCGGGTAAGTCGAGTTTCGTCAACTCGATGCTGGTCTCGCTGCTGGCCCGGGCCACCCCGGACGAGGTCCGGATGATCCTCGTCGACCCGAAGATGGTGGAACTGACTCCCTACGAGGGGATCCCGCACCTCATCACGCCCATCATCACCGAGCCGAAGAAGGCCGCCGCGGCGCTGGCCTGGCTCGTCGAGGAGATGGAGCAGCGCTACCAGGACATGCAGGCGTCGCGGGTGCGCCATATCGACGTGTTCAACGAGAAGGTCCGCAGCGGCGAGATCACCGCGCCGCTGGGCAGTCAACGCGAGTACAAGCCGTACCCCTACATCGTGGCGATCGTCGACGAGCTGGCCGACCTGATGATGACCGCGCCGCGCGACGTCGAGGACGCCATCGTGCGGATCACCCAGAAGGCGCGCGCCGCCGGAATCCATCTGGTGCTGGCCACCCAGCGGCCGTCGGTCGACGTGGTCACCGGTCTGATCAAGACCAACGTGCCCTCGCGCCTGGCCTTCGCCACCTCCTCGTTGACCGACAGCCGCGTCATCCTGGATCAGGCCGGCGCGGAGAAGTTGATCGGCATGGGTGACGGGTTGTTCCTGCCGATGGGGGCCAACAAGCCGATCCGTCTGCAGGGGGCGTTCATCACCGACGAGGAGATCCACGCCGTCGTCGGGGCCACCAAGGAACAGGCCGAACCCGAGTACACCGAGGGGGTCACGGCCGCCAAGGCGGGGGAGCGCAAGGACGTCGACCCCGACATCGGCGACGACATGGACGTGTTCCTCCAGGCGGTCGAGCTCGTGGTGTCCTCGCAGTTCGGCTCGACCTCGATGCTGCAGCGCAAGCTGCGGGTGGGGTTCGCCAAGGCGGGCCGGTTGATGGACCTGATGGAGACCCGCGAAATCGTCGGCCCCAGCGAGGGATCCAAGGCCCGCGAGGTGTTGGTCAAGCCCGACGAGCTGGCCGGGACGCTGGCACTGATCCGTGGCGGCAGCGACGCCGTCGGCTCCGGCGACGACGAGATCTAGCCGCCGCTCCGACTGACCTCGCCTCCGCCCCGATTGATTCGGTACTGGGAGCGACGATCCGGCCCGGATTCTCGCTCCCAGTACCGAGTCAACGCATGAGCAACGCATGACCAACCCATGAGCAACGCATGGTGCGGCACCGGCGACGCCGTAGAGCTGCTGCCGCCGCGCCGGTACGGGCGGATCACAGGACGAGCAACATCCTGGTGTTGCCCAGGATGTTGGGCTTGACGTAGCTCAGGTCGAGGAACTCCGCCACGCCGGTGTCGTAGGAGCGGCACATCTCCTCGTACACCTCGGCGGTGACCGGGGTGCCGGCGATCTCGGAGAACCCGTGCCGGCCGAAGAAGTCGGTTTCGAAGGTCAACACGAACAGCCGCTGCAGCTGCAGGTCGCGGGCGACCTCCAGCAGCCGTGCGACGATGGCGTGCCCGACACCCCGTCCGCGCACCTTGGGGTCGACGGCCACCGTGCGGACCTCGCCGAGGTCCGACCACATCACGTGCAGTGCCCCGCAGCCGACGATCTCGCCGTCGATCTCGGCGACCCAGGTCTCCTGGACGGCCTCGTAGAGGGTGACCAGGTTCTTCTCCAGCAGGATCTTGCCGGCATAGGTGTCGACCAGGCCTTTGATCGCGGGCACATCCGAGGTCCGGGCCCGTCGCACGACCGGCCGACCACCCAGAACACCCGCTTCGTCCACGGCTGCACAGTATCGGTTGCGGGGTAGCGGCTCGCCACCCGATATTCTGAGTCCGTGCCGGGCCACGCCGATAATCCACCTGCGGCCCCGCGGGCGGTTCGGGTGGCCAATGTCGCCAACCTGCTCACGGGGCTGCGGTTGGTCCTCGTTCCGGTGTTTCTGCTGTTCCTCTTCGCGGGGGACGGTCACGACACCGCCAGCCGCATCGCGGCGTTCGCGGTCTTCGCCGTCGCGGTGATCACCGACCGATTCGACGGCCAGCTCGCCCGCAGCTACGGCATGGTGACCGAATTCGGCAAGCTCGCCGACCCGATCGCCGACAAGATGCTGATCGGCGCCGCGCTCATCGGTCTGTCCATGCTCGGTGATCTGCCCTGGTGGGTGACGCTGGTGATCCTGCTGCGCGAGGTCGGCGTGACGGTGCTGCGGTTCGCCGTGCTGCGTCGTGGAGTGATCCCCGCCAGCCGGGGCGGCAAGCTCAAGACGCTGGTGCAGGCCGTGGCCATCGGGTTGTTCATCCTGCCGTTGGCCGGCCCGTGGCACACCGCCGCGTGGGTGGTGATGTGGGCGGCGCTGGTGTTGACGATCGTCACCGGCCTCGACTACGTGGTCTCGGCGGCGCAGGGGGCCCGTGGACGATCCGCTGGTCACTGACGACGCCCGCGGGCTCGTGGCGGACCTGGCCGCGCACGGGCACGGCGTCGCCACGGCCGAATCCCTGACCGCCGGTCTGCTGGCGGCAACGCTGGCCGGCGTGCCCGGGGCCAGCGCGGTGCTGCGCGGCGGCCTGGTGACCTACACGGTCGAGACCAAGATCGCACTGGCCGCGGTTCCGCCGGAGGTGCTCGACGCGGTCGGTCCGGTCGCGGCGCGGACCGCGCGGGCGCTGGCCGTCGGGGCGCGGCGGCGGTGCGCGGCGACGTGGGGAGTCGGACTGACCGGGGTGGCCGGGCCCGAACCGCACGGCGGACACCCCGTCGGGACGGTGTTCGTGGGCCTGGCCGGACCGCGTGGCGGGGGACCCGACGGGGATGCGGTGGATGCCGAGGACGGTGAGGACGGTGAGGACGGTGAGCATGTGGAGGTGGTCGAGCTTCATCTGACCGGATCCCGCTGGGACATCCGTGCCGGCGCCGTCGCCGAGGCGATCGCACGGCTGCGGGTCCGGGTCCGCGGGTTCACGGGCGAGATGCCCGGGGGCGGGAACCATCACGCGGGTGGGTGACGTTGTCGTTAGGACAGCTGCTGCTGCACAGACCGCGAGAGAGAGGGATGGCACGATGACACCACTGCTGCGTGAGGTCGTTGGTGACGTGCTGCGTCGCGCCCGGACCTCGCAGGGCCGCACCCTGCGTGAGGTCTCCGATTCCGCCCGGGTGAGCCTGGGTTACCTCTCCGAGGTCGAACGGGGCCGCAAGGAGGCCTCCAGCGAGCTGCTCAGTGCCATCTGCACCGCTCTGGACGTTCCGCTGTCGGATGTGCTCATCGACGCCGGTCAGCGGATGGCCCACGTGGAGAACGCCGAGCTGGGCGCCGTCGGTGCCACCCACATCGACGCCGCGACGAAGGTCGTCATCCCGCCGGTGGTCACCATGGCGGTGGCCTGACCGCGTTTCGGCGTGCCGATTTCGGTCCAGGCTGTGGTGGGCTGGTCAGACCGGATAAATTGGGCAGTGAGACGTCAAGTCCGGCGCACACCGACTACGTAAGGCGGAATGAACACATGGCGAATCCGTTCGTGAAGGCCTGGCGCTACCTGATGGCGCTGTTCAATTCCAAGATCGACGAGCACGCCGATCCCAAGGTGCAGATCCAGCAGGCCATCGAGGAGGCTCAGCGCACCCACCAGGCGCTGACCCAGCAGGCCGCCCAGGTCATCGGCAACCAGCGTCAGCTCGAGATGCGGCTGAACCGTCAGCTCGCCGACATCGAGAAGCTGCAGGCCAACGTGCGCCAGGCGCTGACGCTGTCCGACCAGGCCACCGCCGCCGGGGACGCCGCCAAGGCCACCGAGTACAACAACGCCGCCGAGGCCTTCGCCGCGCAGCTGGTCACCGCCGAGCAGAGCGTCGAGGACCTCAAGGGCCTGCATGATCAGGCGCTGCAGGCCGCCGCGCAGGCCAAGAAGGCCGTCGAGCAGAACGCGATGATGCTGCAGCAGAAGATCGCCGAACGCACCAAGCTGCTCAGCCAGCTGGAGCAGGCCAAGATGCAGGAGCAGGTCAGCGCGTCGCTGCGGTCGATGAGCGATCTGGCGGCCCCGGGCAACACCCCCAGCCTCGACGAGGTGCGCGACAAGATCGAGCGCCGCTACGCCACGGCGATGGGCGAGGCCGAGCTGGCGCAGAACTCGGTGCACGGGCGAATGATGGAGGTGCAGCAGGCCAGCGTCCAGATGGCCGGGCACTCGCGATTGGAGCAGATCCGCGCCTCGATGCGGGGTGAGGCCCTGCCCGCGGGCGGCGCGGCGCCGGCGCAGCCCGCCGAGCCGGCCACCCAGTCGACTCCGGAGAATCCGCTGAGCCAGTAGTCCACCGGGCCGGTTGTCCGCCCGGTAGTCCACCGAGTCGGGAGTTCGCCGGTCGTTCCGCCGATAATTCGTAGAAGGCAGGTGATTCGTGGCGGTCGAGCCCGTATCGCAGCCACCGCAGCCGTCGCGGCCGCGGCGGTCACGTTCGGTGCTGCAGCGCGGGATCGATTCCGCCAGCGAGGCCGCCGACGTCGTCGCGCACCGGCTGCGCCAGGCCGCGGATCCACGGGCCCGCCAGCTGCGCAAACGCCGCTGGGCGCTGCGGCTGGGACTGTTCTTCGGGTTCGCGACCTCGTTCTGGGTCCTGGTCACCGGCCTGTTGGCCGCGTGGAGCACCCCGGTGTGGGCGCTGCTGATCACCGGTCTGATCGCCGCGGGCGCGGCCTTCCCGGCCACGCTGTTCCTGCTGCGCTGGCGGTGGCTGCGTGCGGCTCCGCTGCCCGCCCAGCGGCCGGCCAGCACGCGCAGGTTGCCACCGCACGGGTCGGCGGCACGCCCGGCGATGTACGCGCTGGGGGCCTCCGAACGGGGCCTGTTCTCGCTGCTGGGCGTCATCGAACGTGGCAACCTGTTGCCGGCCGAGGAGATCACCGAACTCACGGCGGCGGCCAACCAGAGTGCGACGGCCATGGCCGCCACCGCCGCGGAGGTCGTCTCGATGGAGCGCACCGCGGCCGCCACGGCCAGCTCGCGGACCTACCTGGCGCCCACCATCAACGCCTACACTGCCCAGCTCGGCGCGGGTGTCCGGCAGTACAACGAGATGGTCACCGCCGCGGCACAGTTGGTGTCGTCGGCCAGCGGCGGTTCGGGGCCGGTGGCCTCGCCCATGACGCAGCAGCGCTACCGGACCGAACTCACCGGTGCCACCGACCGGTTGATGGGCTGGGCGCAGGCCTTCGAGGAACTGGGGTCACTGCGCCGGGCCTGACCGGCGCTCAGGTATCCGCTCAGATGTCCGCTCAGATGTCGTGGCTGCTCTGGGCCGAGTCGTCCGGGCGGGGCCCGTAGCGCTCGATATAGGCCCGGTGGATGTGTGCGTTCTTCTGCCGGGAGCGTTCGTCGACCAGGGCGGGATTCAGACCGTGCACCCGCAGCATGTGGCGGCGCCACACCTTGTTCAGTGCGTGGGAGAAGTAGACGAACGGGATCAGGATCGGCAGCGTCATCGACAGATGCACGGCCAGCGTCGTGGGGATGAACCAGAACGGCAGCAACACCACGAACGCCGGGATGAACACCCGCACCATCATCCGGGCCGTGGCGCCCGGGCCGGCGAGGTCGTTGCGGACCCACTCGCGCATCGAGTCCGGGAGCCGGCCTCCGTAGCTGTACTTGATGTACTGCCAGGGGTTCGGGGTGGTGCGCTGCGAGGAAATCGTCATCGGATCAGAACTTCCGCTGCAGTGCGGGCACCACGGTGGCCAACAGACCCCGCACCAGCGCCTTGGTGAAGTCGAACATGTCGAAGTAGTCGCGCCACAGGGTGATTCGGCCATCATGGACCTCGAACACCCCGCACACCCAGAAGTTCAACCGCAGCCGGCCGAACATCAGGGCGTCGCTACGCTCGGTCAGCACCGAATCGCCCTCGGCGGCGCTGCGATGGAACTTCACGTCGAAGCCCATGCTCGGGCGCTGCATGCCCGTGAACAGCGACATCGCCCGCTGGCGGCCGCGGATGGTCGGGAAGCCCACGTTCTGGTAGACGAGGTTGTCGTCGAGCAGTTCGTCGGCGGTGGCCAGGTCCTTGTCGCGAAGTGCGTAGAGGAACTTCTCCACGACCGCGACGTTGGTGTCGGTGCTCGGTTGGGTCATGGTCTTAAGCCTAGTTGTGGAAGGGTGAGGCGGTGCGCGTAGCCGTTGTCGCCGGCCCCGACCCCGGCCACGTCTTCCCCGCGCTCGCGCTCTGCCTGCGGTTTCTGGCTGCCGGCGACGAGCCGACACTGCTGACCGGGGTCCAGTGGCTTCCCACCGCCGGCGCGGCCGGGGTGGCCGCCACCGAACTGCTGGGCCTGGATCCCACCGGCCACGACGACGACGCCGACGCGGGCGCCAAGATCCATCGGCGCGCGGCCCGGATGGCCGCGCTCAACCTGCCGGTGCTGCGGGAGCTGTCTCCCGACCTGGTGGTTTCGGATGTGATCACGGCCAGCGGCGGGATGGCCGCGGAGATGCTGGGCATCCCCTGGGCCGAACTGGATCCGCATCCGCTCTATCTGCCCTCCAGGGGGCTGCCGCCGATCGGTAGCGGACTGGCGCCCGGGACGGGGGTGCGGGGACGGGCCCGCGACGCCGTGTTGCGGTCGCTGACGGCGCGGTCGTGGCGGGCTGGGCTGCGTCAGCGCGCGGCGGCCCGGACCGGGATCGGCCTGCCCGCCCGTGACCCCGGTCCGCTGCGTCGCCTGATCGCCACCCTGCCGGCCCTGGAGGTCCCCCGGCCGGACTGGCCGGCCGACGCCGTCGTGGTCGGCCCGCTGCACTTCGAACCCACCGCGCAGGTGCTGGCGGTGCCCGAGGGGGACGGCCCGCTGGTGGTGGTGGCGCCCTCGACGGCGACGACGGGTGCCCAGGGGCTGGCGGAACTGGCGGTGCGGCAGCTGGTGCCGGGGGACGTGCTGCCGGCGGGGTCGCGGGTGGCGGTGTCGCGGTTGGGCGGGGCCGACCTGCCGTTGCCGCCGTGGGCGGTCGCCGGGCTGGCCCGCCAGGACGAGCTGCTGAGCCGCGCCGACCTGTTGATCTGCGGGGGTGGGCACGGCATCGTGACCAAGGCCCTGCTGGCCGGTGTGCCGATGGTGGTGGTGCCCGGCGGTGGCGATCAGTGGGAGCTCGCCAATCGCGTTGTGCGGCAAGGGAGTGCGCAACTGATCCGACCCGTGACGGGGGAGGCGCTGGTGGCCGCGGTCCGGGAGGTGCTGGGTTCGCCGGGGTATCGCAGCGCGGCCCGGGCGGCGGGGGCGACGGCCGCCGGGGTGTCCGATCCGGTACGGGTGTGCCATGACGCGCTGGGGGTGGCTCGGTAGGTTGGCGGGTGTGCGGCTGACCGAATTCCACGAGCTCGTCGATGCCCAGTTCGGCGCGGTGCGGGGCGCGTCTCTGCTCGTCGACCATGTGTTGTCCGGTGTCGGCGGGCGCACGGCGGCGCAGGCGATCGAGGACGGGGTGGACCCCCGTGAGGTCTGGCGCGCGCTGTGTTCGGACTTCGACGTGCCGCGCGATCAGTGGTGACGGCGGGGCGGGCCGGTAGGTCCGCCGGCGGGTGCCCGACACTCCCGGCGGCGCGCCTGCTTGCGTTCGAACATCTGTTCGCTACGCTGGTGCACGTTCGGCTGCGGTGATTTGTCGGTGGGGTGACTTACCGTCACTGCCAACCGACCGGGCACCGGTCAAACGACTACCGAAAGAGGCGGCACCATGGCCCAGCAGGCCCCTGATCGCGAAAAAGCCCTCGAACTGGCGATGGCCCAGATCGACAAGAGCTTCGGCAAAGGCTCGGTGATGCGCCTCGGCGAGGAGGTGCGCCAGCCGATCTCGGTCATCCCCACCGGATCCATCGCGCTGGACGTCGCGCTGGGCATCGGGGGGCTGCCACGCGGCCGGGTGATCGAGATCTACGGTCCGGAGTCCTCGGGTAAGACCACCGTCGCGCTGCACGCGGTCGCCAACGCGCAGGCCGCGGGCGGGATCGCGGCGTTCATCGACGCCGAGCACGCGCTGGATCCCGAGTACGCGAAGAAGCTCGGGGTCGACACCGATGCGCTGCTGGTCAGCCAGCCCGACACCGGTGAGCAGGCGCTCGAGATCGCCGACATGCTGATCCGGTCCGGGGCGCTGGACATCATCGTGATCGACTCGGTGGCCGCCCTGGTGCCCCGCGCCGAGATCGAGGGCGAGATGGGGGACAGTCACGTCGGCCTGCAGGCCCGGCTGATGAGTCAGGCGCTGCGCAAGATGACCGGCGCCCTGAGCAACTCCGGTACCACCGCGATCTTCATCAACCAGCTTCGCGAGAAGATCGGGGTGATGTTCGGCTCGCCCGAGACGACAACGGGTGGAAAGGCTTTGAAGTTCTACGCCTCCGTGCGCATGGACGTGCGGCGTATCGAGACACTCAAGGACGGAACCGATGCGGTGGGTAACCGCACCCGGGTGAAGGTCGTCAAGAACAAGGTGTCACCCCCGTTCAAGCAGGCCGAGTTCGACATCCTCTACGGCCGTGGGATCAGCCGTGAGGGCTCGCTGATCGACATGGGCGTCGAGCAGGGCTTCATCCGTAAGTCCGGCTCGTGGTTCACCTACGAGGGCGAACAGCTCGGCCAGGGCAAGGAGAACGCCCGCAACTTCCTGCTGGAGAACGCCGAGGTCGCCAACGAGATCGAGAAGAAGATCAAGGAGAAGCTCGGTATCGGGGCCGTGATGACCGACGACGACGTCCTGCCCGCTCCCGTTGACTTCTGAGGCGGCGGCCAGCGCCGTCGAATCCAAGCGTGAGGAGCAGGCGAGAGCGGTGTGCCTTCGCCTGCTCACCGTGCGCGCGCGGACCCGTGCGGAGCTGGAAGGTCAGCTGGCCAAACGGGGATACCCCGATGATGTCGCCGTCGGGGTCCTCGACCGGCTGGCCGAGGTCGGGCTGGTCGACGATGCCGAGTTCGCCGAGCAGTGGGTGCATTCACGGCAGGTCAACGCCGGCAAGGGCAAGCGGGCACTGGCCGCGGAGCTGCGCAACAAGGGCGTCGACGACGAGGTCATCGCCGCCTCCCTGGACGGAATCGACGCCGGGACCGAACGGCGGCGAGCCGAACAACTCGTCCAGAACCGGCTGCGCCGCGAGAAGCTCAACGACGGCGACGACGTCAAGGTGACCCGGCGCCTCGTCGGAATGCTGGCGCGGCGCGGATACAGCCAGGGGATGGCCTTCGACGTGGTCAGCACTGCGTTGGCGGCCGAGCACGAGCGACGGCGGGTCTGAAGGCCGGGTCTGCTCAGAACCCGGCCCAGACCCCGGCTCAGAATCCAGCTCAGAATCCAGCTCAGAATCCGTAGCCGAGCTCGGCGGGGACCTCGCTGGCGAAGGCCGTCTCGAGGCGGGGTACCAAGGTGGGATCCGCGCATCGCAGCCGGCGGGCGTGCGCGAACACCGCGGGCCGATGACCCCCGAAGTACAGACTCCCGAGCACCCCGAGGTCGGTGTGCACATCCGGGGCGGCGTCGGTGGGGGTACATCGGGCCCGCCCGTTGCGGATTGTCAGCTGGTATCGCCCACCGTGGTCCAGGAAGGCGTCGGAGACGTCCAGGACCACGTCCAGATCGGCGCCGTAGCGACGCGCCTCCAGTGCGCGCGGAATGTCGGTGATGCGCAACCAGAGTGCGTCCTCGCTGCCGGTCGTGCGCACCACCCGGGGGTTGGTCAGAAGGTACGGCAGCGGATCGGCGGGGTGCGTTGTGACGCTGACGGTCTGCATCAGGTCCAGGCCGAGCAGCGCACGCCACAGCGCGATGTGGGCCTCGACGGTGACCGCGGTGAGTTTGGTGACCTCGACGGACGCCCGTTCCTCGCCGCGCACGCGATACAGCGCGAACCCGTCGTCGTGCAGCAGACAGAACAATGCGCTGCCGCCGTCGCGGGCCTCCTCCCGGTCGGCGAGCACCTCGTTCCACATCGCCTCGGGCGTGAACAGCCCGCCGGGCGTGCACCGGCGCCAGCGCTCGTAGATGTCGGCGAGCTGGGCGGCATGCCGGGCGGCCGCGACGATCCTGACCCCGCCCGGATCGGGAACGTCCGGGTGGAAGATCGCCTCGCGGCGCAGCACGCTCCGGCGCTGCTCGACGGTGGCCGGGCCGTACCCGAAGCGGCCGTAGATGCCGCCCTCGCTGGCCAACAGGGCCGCGAGGGGATAGCCGGCGGCGCCGATGCGACGGTGGACGTCGACGAACATGCCACGCAATACGCCGCGGCGGCGGTGGGTCGGCGCCACCGCGACCCAGGACAGGCCCGCGGCGGGAAGGATCTCACCGCCGGGAACCGTCAGCCACAGATCCAGGTACAGCGCCATCCCGACGACGTCGGGGCCGTCGCAGGCCAGGACAACGCCGTCCTCGGCCACCATGGTCTGCCACATCTCGAGGGTGGGAGAGGGGCGGAAGTTGCCGAAGCACGTCGCTGCCAGCAGTCGCATCGCCGGCCAGTCCGCATCGGTGGCACTGCGCAGCACGGGCGCCGGGGTGGGAGCGGTCACCGCCAGACCGTCGCACAGGACCGCCGCGCGCGCACCCGAATTTCGGTTGCCCCGGGCCGGGATCGGCCGGTTCGGTGAGCTCCCGGCCGACGCGGGTCGGCCGATCGGCTTGAGCCGACCCGCGTCAGCCGACCCGCTTCATGGGAGGCGGATTCCAGCTCGCGTCGAGGATCCCGCGGCGCGGCGCGTAGAGGCGCATCGTGACACCCAGGGGCCCCGTCGGTGCCGGGAGCCAGTTGGACTCCCGCTGCGGGCCCGGGTTGGAGTGCTGCAGGTACAGATCCAGCGAGCCGTCGTCGTTGAACGTCAGGGGATCGCGGTCGCCGAGCGCAAACCGGCCCAGTTCGTTGTCCACCTGGTATCCCTCGGCGTCGTACATGGTCACCGACCAGAACGCGTCCACCGGCGGCAGCTGATCGGCCTCGAAGTGCAGGACGTAGTCGTGCTCGCCGGAGAGGGCCTGCCCGTCGGCGTCGGCCACCAGCAGCGGGTACACCGCGTCCTCGGGGGGATTGGCGCCCAGTCCGTACATCGTCAATGCCGCCCGTCGCAGATAGGAGTTGCCGTACACGCCGACGTTCTCGGTCATCGACATCCAGCCGTTGACCGGTAGCGCCAGCGTCGTTCCCGCGGACGTGATCGCCGTCAGGGCATCGCTTCTGCCCTGCTCGAGTCGGGCGACCTCCTCGGCGCTGAAGCGGTCCGGATCCCACGAGAGTCCGGTCCCGATGCCCAGCGCCGAGAGGCGGGCCAGCTGGGAGAAATCGGTCGGATGCGGCGGATTGACCGCGATCAGATCCGCCGCCAGCGAGAGGAACTCGACGGCCGGCATCGCGTTGACCGCCCGCAGGGGTTCGGTGTCCGGGTCGACGGGATCGACGACGGTCGGCGGTGCCGCGGGGCCGAGTGCGGTGATCGAGTAGCCGTCCTGCACACGGTGTACGGCGGGGTAGTCGTCGGGGCCGTTGGTCTGGGTGCGTCCGATCACCCACACGTAGGGAGTGGGTGCGACGATCACCGGCACCCCGGGGGGCGTGGCGCCGGTGTTCCCGCCCGGACCCGTCACGACGTAGGTCTGGGTCCCGGTCCCGGTCGTGCGCGACCCGGGGTTGGCGAAGACGTCGGTCCACATGTCCAGCATCGGCAGCATGAAATACCGCCCGCCGGTGTCGGGCACCCCGAGCAGCACCGGCCCCGCGGTCAGATCCAGCCAGGCGATCGAGTACAGGGTGTCGAAATTGGGCCGCACCACCGAGCGGAAGTCCGCGTCCGGGTAGGCGCGCAAGTGGTGAAACTCGTTGGGCGGCCCGAAACCCGGCCGGTCCGGGGGGCTGGAGAAGCCCAACCGGCGCGTGTAGTCCATGGTGACCAGCGGGTAGAAGTAGACGAACGCCTCGTAGGCCAACGTGCGCAGGTCGGTGGGCAACGTCGTCGGCGACGTTTTCGGCATGGCACTCCCGGGTGTGATCGGTCTGTCAGTCACCGGGCTGGACCTGTGCGCCCGGTGCACCTTCTTCTTCCATCTCTTCGGCGTCGAGGGGTTTGCCGCCCCGTTTGGAGCTGCGGAGCCGGCGTTCGAGCTTGACCGCCGCCACCGACAGGGTGAAGTTCACCGCGATCATCAGGATCGCGATGACGATCAGCGCGGGAATGAAGTTGCCGTAGGCCGATCCCACCACGGTGCCCTGGCGCACCATCTCGACGAACGTGATCTGATAGCCGATCGCGGTGTCCTTGAGGACCACCACCAACTGGGACACCAGCACCGGCAGCATCGAGGTGATCGCCTGCGGCAGCAGGATCGAGCGCATCGTCTGGCCCCACCGCAGCCCCAGCGCCGAGGCGGCCTCGGCCTGGCCCCGCGGCAGCGAGGCGACACCGGAGCGCACGATCTCGGCGATCACCGCGCCGTTGTAGAGGGTCAGGCCCGTGACGACGCCGGCCAGCGCGAGCTGATTGGACGGGAAGACGGCGTACTGGGCGTAGAGGAAGTACGCGAAGATCATCATGATCAGCACCGGGACGGCGCGGAAGAACTCGACGAACACCGAGCAGAACCACCGGATCGGCCCGTTGGGTGTCAGCCGCCCCACCCCGAGGACCACGCCGAGCACCAGCGCCAGCACGATGGAGATCGCGGCCGCCTTGAGCGTGCCCTCCACGCCGGGCAGCACATAGGTCTTCCAGAGGTTGGCCGTCAGGAACGGCTCCCACTTCTCGGCGGTCAGCTGGCCCTTGGCCTCCAGCTTGGCGTAGATCACCCAGGCGATCAGCGCCAGCACGACCACCGTGACGGCGGTGACGACGTGGTTGCGCAGCCGGGCCCGGGGCCCGGGCATGTCGAAGAGGACCGAGGCGCTGCTCATCGGGCGACCGCCAGCCGTTTACCCAGCCAGCCGAACGCCAGCCCGAGCGGCAGCGTCAGGATGACGAAGCCGATCGCGAAGATGGAGCCGATCAGCATCAGCGCGGCCTCGTTCTCGATCATCTCCTTCATCAGCAGCGCGGCCTCCCCGACACCGATCGCCGAGGCGATGGTGGTGTTCTTGGTCAACGCGATCAGCACCGATCCCAGCGGAATGATCACCGCGCGAAAGGCCTGCGGCAGCAGGATCATCCGCAGGTTCTGCCCGAACGTCAGGCCCAGCGAACGGGCCGCTTCGGCCTGCCCCAGCGGGACCGTGTTGACCCCGGAGCGCACCGTCTCGCACACGAACGAGGCGGTGTAGACGGTGAGGCCGAGCACCGCCAGCCGGAAGTTGCTGTCGACGATCGATGTCGGCGAGTCGGGATTCACCAGGGTGATCCCCAGGGTCTGGGCCAGACCGAAGGAACAGAACAGCAGGATCAGTGTCAGCGGGGTGTTGCGGACGATGTTGACGTAGGTCGTCCCGATCCAGGTGAGCACCGGAACCGGCGAGAGCCGCATGGCCGCCAGTGCGGTACCCAGCACCAGGGCGCCCAGCCCGGAGTAGACCGTGAGCTGGATGGTCACCCAGAACGCCGCGAAGATCTGATCGTCGTATTTGTTGAAAATGTCCACGGCAGATCTCCGACGGCGTTTCCGGGTGCGGCGAACTCAGTAGCGGTCGATCGGCGGCGGCTGGGGCGCGGTGATACCGGCCGGGCCCAGGTTCTTGTCGAACGCTTCCTTCCAGGCCCCCGAGGATTCCATCTTCTCCAGCGCGTCGTTGATCTTCGTACGCAGCTCGGTGTCGCCCTTCTTCAGGCCGATGCCGTAACGCTCGTCGGAGAACGGCTTGCCGACGATCTTGAACACCCCGGGGCTCTGCGCCGCATACCCGGCCAGGATCACCTCGTCGGTGGTGACGGCGTCGACCGCGCCGTTCTTGAGCGCCTCGATGCACGCCGAGTAGGTGTCATACTGCTGCAGCTGCACGCCGGGGAACTCGTCCTTGATCTTCTGCGCCGGGGTCGAACCCGACACCGAGCACAGCTTCTTGTTGTTCTGCAGCGAATCCTTGCCGGTGATCTCGTTGTCGTCGGCGCGCACCAGCAGGCTCTGCCCGGTGATCAGGTAGGGCCCGGCGAAATCCACCTTCTCCTTGCGGGAGTCGGTGATGGAGTAGGTGGCCACGATGTAGTCGACCTGGCCGTTCTGGATCAGCGTCTCACGCTGGGCCGACGGCGACTCTTTCCATTCGATCTGATCGGGGGTGTAGCCCAGTTCCCCGGCGACGTAGGTGGCGACGTCGACGTCGAAACCGCTCATGGTGCCGTCGGGGTTCTTCAGGCCCAGACCCGGCTGATCGAATTTGGTGCCGATGACGACCTTGTTCTCGTCGCCACCGCCGCCACCGCAGGCGGTCAGGCCCAGGGGCAGGGCAACCGCCAGCGCGATGGCCGCGACGATGCGGACTCGCAGAGAAGACGCCGCGAAGGGACGTCGAAGGGATGGCACAGTGGTTCCTTTCCGGTGGGTTTCCGCTGTCAGTGGTTGAGGATCTTGCCCAGAAAGTCCTTGGCGCGGTCGGATTTGGGGTTGTCGAAGAACTCGATCGGCTCGGCGTCCTCGACGATCGCCCCGTCGGCCATGAACACCACCCGGTTGGCGGCCCGGCGCGCGAAGCCCATCTCGTGGGTGACCACCAACATGGTCATGCCCTCGGTGGCCAGGTTGCTCATCACGGTCAGGACCTCGTTGATCATCTCGGGGTCCAGCGCGCTGGTGGGCTCGTCGAACAGCATCACCTTGGGGTTCATCGCCAGCGACCGGGCGATCGCCACGCGCTGCTGCTGTCCGCCCGAGAGCTGCGCCGGATACTTCTCGGCCTGGTTGGCCACCCCCACCCGCTCCAGCAACGCCATGGCGTTCTCGCGGGCCTTGTCCTTGGACATCTTGCGGACCTTCATCGGCGCCAGGGTGACGTTGTCGAGGATCGTCTTGTGGGCGAACAGGTTGAACGACTGGAACACCATGCCCACATCCGAGCGCAGCTCGGCCAGCTTGCGTCCCTCGGCGGGCAGGGGCACCCCGTCGATGGTGATGGTGCCCGAGTCGATGGATTCCAGCCGGTTGATGGTCCGGCACAGCGTCGACTTCCCCGAACCCGACGGGCCCAGCACGACGACCACCTGGCCGCGCGGCACCGTCAGGTTGATCTCCTTGAGCACGTGCAAGTCACCGAAGTGCTTGTTGACGTCCTTCATCTCGACCATGGGGGTGCCGGCGCCGGCCGGGGTTTCAGCAGCTGCCGCAGACCCGGTGGCTCCCATGGATGCAAACCATACCCAGGAAGCCCGCAGCCTGCGCGTCAGTTCGTGTTCACTCGCGCGTCGCGGGTGAACACGGGTGAACACGTCGGACAGCCGGCCACGCGTCGGCGGCGGCATCGGCGAATTTGGTGCCGACCGGTGCGTCCGTACCATGGGGGCCGTGACGTCGACGGTGTACGGGGAACAGGCGGCGGCCCCGGAGGTGGGGGTCGCGGTCGCGTCGACGCCCGCGAGGCCGCGGCCGCGTACCTACGAGGTCCGCACCTACGGCTGCCAGATGAACGTGCACGACTCCGAGCGGCTGTCCGGGCTGCTGGAGTCGGCCGGTTATCGGCGCGCCGCGGAGGGCGCGGAGGCCGACATCGTGGTGTTCAACACGTGCGCGGTGCGGGAGAACGCCGACAACAAGCTCTACGGGAACCTCAGTCACCTGGCGCCGCGCAAGCAGCGCGACCCGGGCATGCAGATCGCCGTCGGAGGCTGCCTGGCCCAGAAGGACAAGGACGCCGTGCTGCGCAAGGCGCCGTGGGTCGACGTGGTGTTCGGTACCCACAACATCGGCTCGTTGCCGGTGCTGCTGGAACGCGCCCGGCACAACCGCGCCGCCCAGGTGGAGATCGCCGACGCGCTGGAGGCGTTCCCCTCGGATCTCCCGGCCTCCCGCGAATCATCCTACGCTGCTTGGGTTTCCATCTCCGTCGGGTGCAACAACACGTGTACCTTCTGCATCGTGCCGGCGCTGCGCGGCAAGGAACTCGACCGCCGCCCGGGCGACATCCTCGCCGAGGTGCAGTCCCTGGCCGACCAGGGGGTCCTGGAGATCACGCTGCTCGGGCAGAACGTCAACGCCTACGGTGTCTCCTTCGCCGATCCCGAAGTGCCGCGTGACCGCGGTGCGTTCGCCGCACTGCTGCGCGCCTGCGGGAACATCGACGGGCTGGAGCGCGTCCGCTTCACCTCCCCGCACCCGGCCGAGTTCACCGACGACGTCATCGAGGCGATGGCCGAAACCCCCAACGTGTGCCCGACCCTGCACATGCCGCTGCAGAGCGGCTCCGACCGGATCCTGAAGGCCATGCGGCGTTCCTACCGGGCGGAGAAGTACCTCGGCATCATCGACCGGGTGCGCGCGGCGATCCCGCACGCGGCGATCACCACCGACCTGATCGTCGGGTTCCCCGGTGAGACCGAAGAGGATTTCGAGGCCACCCTCGAGGTGGTGCGGCGGGCGCGTTTCGCCAGCGCATTCACGTTCCAGTACTCCAAGCGGCCGGGGACGCCCGCGGCCGAGATGCCCGGCCAACTGCCCAAGGACGTGGTCACCGACCGCTACCAGCGGCTGCTGCAGGTCCAGGAGCCGATCTCCCTGGAGCAGAACCGCGCCCAGGTCGGGAACACCGTGGAACTGCTGGTGGCCGCGGGTGAGGGGCGCAAGGACACCCGCACGGCCCGGCTGAGTGGACGTGCCCGCGACGGGCGGTTGGTGCACTTCCAGCCGGGATCCGCCGACGTCCGCGCCGGCGACGTCGTGACGACCGTCGTCACCGACGCGGCCCCGCATCACCTGATCGCCGACGGCCCGCTGCTGGCCCACCG
The DNA here is from genome assembly GCF_002592005.1 of Mycolicibacterium palauense. GTDB lineage: Bacteria > Actinomycetota > Actinomycetes > Mycobacteriales > Mycobacteriaceae > Mycobacterium > Mycobacterium palauense. The sequence goes on from NZ_NVQF01000025.1 coordinate 71,929, forward strand.
CCGCACGCGTGCGGGTGACGCGCACGAGGCCGGCCAGCGCCCGCGCACCGTCGGTCTGGGCCTGCCGAGTCTGGGGGTGCCCGCCCCGGACGTTACGGCGGCCGCCGCCTCCGGGGGAGGGTGTTCGCGGTGAGTTCCGACTCTGGTTCCCAGTCCGGCTCCAACTCCGGCTCCAATGATGGCGGGCGGTTCGACGCCTACAAGGCCGACATCCAGGACGCCGAGCGTCGGGTGGCGCGGGAGATCCAGCCGGGCGCACGGGCGTTGGTCGTGTCGATTCTGGTCTTCATCCTGCTGGCGTCGTTCATCCTGCCGCATGCCGGGGGCGCCAGGGGTGTCGACGTACTGTCGGGCAGTGACGCCGCGCAGGCGGTGAAGATCGCCCTGCCGTCGCAGGTCTTCTGCTGGCTGGCGCTGGTGTTCGGGGTGGGATTCTCGATGCTGGCCCTACTGACCCGCCTCTGGTCGGTGGCCTGGGTGGCCCTGGCCGGGTCGGGGGTGGCCACCGTGGCCGGGATGCTCGCGGTGTGGTCGCGACAGACGGTCCCCGGCGATTACCCGGGCCCCGGGGTGGGCCTGATCATCGGCTGGATCGCCATCATCGGCCTGACCTTCCACTGGGCCAGGGTGGTGTGGACCCGCACCGCGGTCCATCTGGCGGCCGAGGAGCAGCGCCGCCGCGAGGCCGCCGAGCAGCAGACCAGGGGTCTGCTGGACAGCCTGCCCGACGAGTCGCAGCCACCGGAGCCACCCCAGGCCTAGGGGGCCTGGAGCGGGCCCAGAGCGGGTCGGCAACGCTCGAGAAGCCCCGAGCGAAGGCGGACGTCCCTCAGCGCTTCCTGGTCAGCGCGTTGGCGGCGGCGTCGGCCCATTCCTGCCACTGCCGGGCGCTGGCCCGCGCGGTTTCGGCGTCCTTGGTCTTGCCGGCGGCCTCGGCCTTGGCGGCCTGCTTCTCGAACTGTTCGGCGCGGGCGCGGAACTGTTCGGCGCGGGCCTCGGCCTGCGGGTCGCTCCAATCGGCGGTGGCCGCGTCGCGCACCTTCTTCTCCACGGCCCGCAGCCGGCGTTCCAGGTCGGTGCGGTCGCGCGGCACCTTGCCGATCGCGTCCCACTTGTCGGTGATCGCGCGCAGCGCCGCACGTGCCGCGTCGTGGTTGGAGGTGTCGATCCGCTCCGCCTCGGCCAGCAGCGCCGCCTTGGCGTCGGCGTTGGCCTTGAACTCCGCGTCGCGTTCGGCGGTGACCGCGTTGCGGGCGGCGAAGAACACGTCCTGAGCCGCCTTGAACCGCCGCCACAGCGCGTCGTCGACCTCCTTGGCGGCGCGGCCGGCCGCCTTCCATTCGGTCAGCAGATCGCGGAAGGCGGCGCTGGTCGGGCCCCACTCGGTGGACGAGGACAGCTCCTCGGCGCGCACACACAGCTGTTCCTTGGCCTGGCGGGCGGCTGCGCGCTCGCGGTCCAACTCGGCGAAATGCGATCCGCGGCGCCGGTTGAAGTTCTCGCGCGCTGCCGAGTAACGCTTCCACAGCGCGTCGTCGGTCTTGCGGTCCAGCCCGGTGATGGTCTTCCACTCGTCGAGAATGGCCCGCAGCCGGTCACCGGCGGCCTTCCACTGGGTGGAGTTGGCGGCCAGGTCCTCGGCCTCGGCGGCCAGCGCCTCCTTGCGCGCGGTCTGCCCGGCGCGCTGTTCGTCGCGGCGGGCCCGTTCGGCGGCCGCCGCCGATTCGGCGTGGTCGGCGATGACCGCCAGCCGGGCCGCCAGGGCGTCGACATCGCCGAGGACGGCGGCCTCGGGCAGGCTTTCGGCCAGCGTGGCCGCGGCCGCCCTGACCTTGCGCGCGTCCCCGGTGCCGGCTTCGAGCCGGTGCTCCAGGAGCGCCACCTCGGTGGACAGGTCGTCATAGCGGCGGCCGAAGTGCGCGTAGGCGGCCTCGGCGTCGCCGGCCTGCCACGAGGCGATGACCCGTTCACCGGCCGAGCTGATCAGCCAGACCGTGCCGTCGTCGTCGACCCGCCCGAAGCGGTGCGGGTCACTGGAGGGAACGGCGGGCGTCGGGGGTGTCACCGCGGCCGGACGTGGCCCGGGTTTGGGGCTCTGTCCTATACACATCTGACCTTGCCGCCGATACTCCTCGTCTGCACTCCTGTCTCTCCCGCGC
>NZ_NVQF01000026.1 GCF_002592005.1 Mycolicibacterium palauense
CCACAAAGGCAAACTGCTCGAACGGCCCACCGACATCACCCCACCGACACCGCCCTCAAACGACGACGAGCACACCGGAACGGAGGTCGCCTGAAACACCCCGATCCACAGGAATTGACAATTTCTCCGTCGGCACCGTGATCGCGTTCAGCAGCTTCATATTCGTTGGTCTGTCGGCGAAGGGGCTCGCGCCGGGATGGGTTCCGGTGGCGACGCTCATCGGTGGTATCGCCGTCGCCGCCCTCGGTGTGGTTGTTCTGATAGTCATCGAGGAGCGTGAGAAGCGGGCGGCTCAAGACGGCACGCCTTTGGACAACGCCGCTGCCACTGAAGGTACTGACGGATAGTGGTGGCGGAACGGCGGTGCGGACCACTACCAGAAGGCTTCTGGATCCCGGCCCGGGCTTCTGTCGGCGCCGCCCTCGCCCTCGCCCTCGAGGTTGACCGCCACCGGGCCTCCGACGTCTCGTCTCCAGAGGTGACTGGCACGAACCGGGCGTTGCTGCTACCCCTTGAGCAGAAACACCCGCCTACACACGACGGGTGACCGAAGGGGGTGTCGACATGGCGCCACACCCGGAGCAGCCGGCGCCGCCGGCATCCGCCGTCGCCCGCCAGCGGGTGCCCACTACCGGCATGCCGCCGATCCGGTGGCGTGACAAACCCCGCGGTGGGTGCCCCGGCGCGCACACCGCGACGCACAAGTCGTAGCCGACGGTGACACTCACCGTGGCCGACATCGACCGGTGGGATCCCGGTGACGTCCGGGAGGTGTTCCACGCGGCCGCCAGCCGCGCCCAGGCCGCCCAGGACGCCGCCAACGGGCTCGCGACCCTGCCGATGTTCGAGAGCTGGGGCGGCGAGGCTGCCGAGGCCGCCCGGCAGGCCATCGGCAGGACCCGCGCGGACCTCGACGCCCACGGTCGCGAGGCCCTGGCCGTGGCCAACGCGGCGCGCTCGGCGGCCGATGAGATCGAGCGCATCAAGTCCGAGCTGACCAGCGTGCGCGCCGACGCCGAGCTGCTCGGGATGCAGATCGACCCCGATACCGGGCGGGTGGTCGCCGGCCCGGGGTTCACGGGCACCCCCATGGAGGTGCTGCTCAAGCAGCAGCAACTGCAGCCCCGGGTGGACCGGATCGTGGCCGAGGCCAACCTCGTCGACCACGCCCTGGCACACGCCATCGAGATGGCCGACGGCACCGACCCGATCCCGGCGTCGCCGCACTCCAGCGATCCGGAGGTGCAGGCCGCCCTCAACGGGGACGTGCCGCAGGATCCGCAGCAGTTCGAGGATCTGTGGAACACGCTCGACACCGAGCAGAAGGACTGGCTCTACGCTCATGACCACAGCATCGGAAACCACCCGGGGATGCCGTGGGGCTCGGCCGACGACCCCGGCAAGGACCACTACAACCGTCTGCACCTCGATGAGCTTCGGGCCGCCAACGAGGCCGAGCTGCAACGCCTGCACGACGAGCACCCGCAGTGGGGCGCGAACCCGACGGCCCCCTCCGAGCAGTACCTGCAGTGGCGACGCCGATGGGACGACGCCACCCGACGCCACGACGAGTACGCCCAGGTGCGTCGGGCACTCGACGCGCCCGACGGCATGCCACGGCTGCTCGGGCTGCTCGATGACCAGGGCCATGCCGCCGTGGCCGTCAACAGCCCCGACACCGCCCGGCGGACGGCGACCTTCGTGCCGGGCACCGGCCAGGATCTGAGCCGCCTGGAATACAGCACCGCCAAATCCCAGGAGATGCTGCAGGCGACGCTGCGCGCCGACCCGACCCTCGATCCCGGTGACGTGTCGGTGGTGACGTGGATGGGCTATGACCGACCGATGAGCGTGATCACCGACGCCCCGTCGACGAGCTACGCGCACAACGGAGCCCAGGCCCTCGATGATTTCCAGGACGGTCTGCGCGTCACCCACGACGATGCCGCCGTGCGCGGTGCGTCGATCAACACCGTCATCGGCCACAGCTACGGCTCCACGGTGGTCGGCGCCGCCGGGCTCGACGGCCATCACCTCGACGCCGACAACGTCGTCACGGTCGGCAGCCCCGGTGTGCTGGCCGGGCACGCCAGCGACCTGAGCCTGGCCCCCGGCGCGCGCGTCTTCGCCGCGCGGGCCGAGAACGACATCATTGGCATCGCCACCTACGCCAGCCTGGGTCCCGACCCGATGGGCGCCGGGTTCGGGGCCATCCCGTTCGAGGCCGCCCCCGGCCCCGCCGGCCCCTTCGGCAGCCCCACCGTGGAGGCCCACAGCTCCTACTGGAGTGCGGGCAACCCCGCGCTGACCAACATGGGCCGCATCATTGCCGGACAAACCGACGTCACAGCACCTACCTTCACACCATGACCCGTCGCCTCACCCAGCTACCGGTCACGGCGCTGGTCGCGCTACCGGTCGCGGCGCTCATGGTCGCCTGCTCCTCCTCGACGCCGGACCCGACACCCGAAGACTCACCAGGCCGATCGAGCGTCACTGCGATTCCGGGAGGACCGATGGAGCCCCTGCCCACCCCCGCCGACCCGAAGATCCCCACCAGCCAGCGTGAGGCGCAGGAGACCCTCATCGGTTATCTGCAGAAGACCGTCGACGAGCTCCCCGCCGGCATCAGCCTGGACGGCTCGCGCTACGTGATCGGCGACGGCACCACCTACTGCGAAGACAACCCCAGCGGCCGGGACTCCCCCGTACACGTCGAAGACTGGCGCGACATGAAGGTCCCGCCCGGCACCGATTTCACCGAGCTGATCGACCAGACCGGCGAGATCTGGAAGCGGTGGGGCTGGGACGTCCTGGAGCGCGACGGCTTCACCAAACCCAACCGCTTCGGCTACGCCCCCGACGGGTATGTCCTGCAGATCGAGGCCCGACCGGACCCCAGCTACCCACCCTCGCTGATCGGGTCCTCCCCCTGCTTCCCGGGTGACCTGCGCAACGACCACATCACCGCACCGACCCTCATCCAGCAGGCACCCGGGACCTGAGCCGGACACGGCGGCCCGCCGGTCACGGTCGCGGCTGAGCGGGGTGTGGTTAGCCGGCGGCGAGGCGCGGCACGCCGCCGCTGCGCAGCAGTTGACCCCATTCGACCTGCACCGCGGCCCGGACCTCCAGACCGTGGCCGGGCACCGCAGGCGCGTCGGTGGCCAGCTCGACCAGCGCCGAGGCCACCGCCAACACGGTCACCTTGTGGCGGCGCGCCACGGTCACCAGCTCGTCGAACGCCTGCTGCACCGAGCACCGGCGCAGCCCGATCAGAATGCCCTCGGCCAGATCCAGGGCCCGCCGACCGTCCAGTGGCGGCACCCCCTCGGCGCGCATGCGCCCACCCGCACTGCGATGAAACACCACCACAGCATGACCGCCGGGGGCGGCGGGATCAACAGAACACGCGGTATCGGGGACGCGAACAGCGGAAAAATCACCCGATTCGGCCCCGCGGCCACGCGAAAGGTGGTCCGGGCGCGCGGATCTCGTGCACCGGTTGACCGTCGGTGAACGGAATGTGACCATCTGATGATGTCCGCGTCGATGGATGAGCAGACACTGGTCGCCGAGGTGATCGAGCGACTGGCTGCACGCTACCCGGCCCTGAGTGCGGCGGAGGTCGCCGACGTCGTACACGAGGTGCATGCGGCCTTCAACGGCGCCCCCCTGCGGGAGTATGTGCCGCTGTTCGTCGAACGCCGCGCGCGTTCCGCGCTGGGCGAATTGTCGGTCTCCTACGCCTGAGGACCGACCGGCGGCCTCAGACCCGGGCGCCCACTTCGCGGGACCGTTCGACGATCTCCGGGAACCGGCGGCACAGCCGGGCCACCAGGTACTGGGCCGTGCTGATCTCCTGGCGCAGCTCGGCCGCGCGGCGCCGCAGGGCCAGTCCGCGGTGACTGTCGACCGACCCGCGGTCACGCTCGATCGTGGCCAGCGTCGCGGTCATGTCCTGCAACTGCGTGCACAGGGCGTCGCGCAGCACCCGCGCCTGCGCGATATCGGCGTCCTCGATCACCCGACAATATTGACACCGGCGCCGACCCCCCGCACGCGGAAGCCGCCGGGCGCCGGTGAGCCCCGGCAGTCATCGCGCCGGCGCCGGTGACAGGATCGGGCCATGACCGATCGCATCGAGGTTCAGCGCACCATCGCCGCGCCCGCCGCCGACATCTTCGCCGTGCTGTGCGACCCCCAGGGCCATGTCGCCATCGACTCCTCGGGCATGCTGCAGGACGCCTCCGGCCGGCCCGCGGGTGGGGTCGGCGACGAGTTCGTCGTGCACATGGACCGCGAGGCACTCAACGACTTCCCCGAACTGGGCCGCTACGACGTGACGGTCCGGATCACCGAGTTCGAGCAGGACGCGGCGATCGCCTGGACCATCCTCGGCCAGATCACACCGCAGATCGGCCACGTCTACGGCTACCGTCTGGCGCCCAGCGCCGACGGTGAGGCCACCGTAGTCACCTCGTTCTACGACTGGTCGGACATCGATCAGACGTGGCGGGATGCCGGCATCTTCCCGGTGATCTCCGAGCTGGCGCTGAGGGGCACCCTGGGCATCCTGGACCGCACGGTGCGCCGCGGCTACCCGCGCGGCTGAGCGGCGGTGCGGCTCAGCCGATCTGCTCGGCCGGTTCGACGTATTCGCTGACGCCGCCGGGCGGCGCGGGCGGCACCCCGGGCGCGGCCACACAGACCCCGGTGGTGGCGTCGACCATCATGCCCTCGGGGCACTGGCTGCGGCAGCCGAAATCGGTGGCCTCGTCGTCGACGACCTGACCGGGCGGGCAGGTCGCCGATCCGGCCCATACCGGAGTCGCCGCGGGCAAACCGCTCAGCAGCGCCGCCGCGGCCAGCGCTGCGGCGCTCGCCGCGGCCCAGCGAAGCGCGCGAGGTCGGTGATCTGAACCCATGGCAGCCCCTCCCATCAGGGATGATGTCGCCGCAGCGTAACCGCGAGCCGGGCCCGCCCACCGGAGCCACGCCGGGCCCCCTCACCGGCGACTGCGCGCGATCTCACACCCGGGGCCGCCGCAGCGTCTTCATGATGTGAAGATGCGTCCCTTCGAAGAAGTGGTGGCCGACCACGGCGCCACCGTGCTGCGGGTCTGCCGGGCCGTCGTGGGCCCGGACGACGCCGAGGACGCCTGGGCGGAGACCTTCCTCTCGGCGCTGCGCGCCTACCCGGATCTGCCGGCCGACGCCAACGTCGAGGCCTGGCTGGTCACCATCGCCCACCGTCGGGCACTCGACGCCGGACGTGCCCGCAGCCGCCGACCCGCCCCGACGGCCGAGCTGCCCGAGCGGGCCGCCGCCCGCTCGGATCCCGCCGAGCGGGATCCCGACCTGTGGTCGGCCCTGGCCCGGCTTCCCGACAAACAGCGCCGCGCGCTGGCCTACCACCACATCGCCGGGCTGCCCTTCACCGACATCGCCGCCCTGCTCGGCAACTCACCCGACGCGGCGCGACGCGCCGCCGCCGACGGGCTGAAGAAGCTGCGCGCCACCTACCTGAGGGACCGAACCGCATGATCGACAACATCTTCGACACCGCGATCGCCGACACCGACGCCGCCGACGGCCGGCTGCTGACGCGGCTGCACGGCCGGCTGGAACGCGACGCCGCCCACCACGGCGTCCTGGACATCGGCTACCGCACCCTCGACACGCCCGCGGGGACGCTGCTGCTGGCGGCCACCGACCGCGGCGTGGTGCGGGTGGTCTTCGACCGCCAGGGCCACGACGCGGCGCTGGCCGATCTGGCCGAGCGCATCAGCCCCCGGATTCTGCGCGCTCCCGGTCGCCTCGACGAGACCGCCCGACAGCTCGACGAGTACTTCGCCGGCCGTCGCACCGAATTCGACCTCCCGCTGGATCTTCGCCTGGCACACGGGTTCCGGCGCTCCGTCGTCGAGCATCTGCGCGGCATCCGCTACGGCACCCGGGAGAGCTACGCTGCCGTGGCCGCCGCCGTCGGCAGCCCCAAGGCCGTGCGCGCCGCCGGCACCGCGTGTGCCCACAACCCGCTGCCGGTGCTGATCCCCTGTCACCGGGTGGTGCGCTCCGACGGCACCCTCGGGCAGTACGCCGGCGGCACGCCGGCCAAGGCGATGCTGCTCGGGCTGGAGGGGGAATAATCGGGCGCCGCAGCCGGTAGATCAGCTCATGAGGCTTCCCCAATCCGCCCGGGCATTGATCGGTTCCGGCGCCAACGCCACCCTCGTCACCCTCAACGCCGACGGCAGCCCGCACGTCAGTGTGGTCTGGGTGGCGCTGCAGGCCGGCGACACCGGCGACGAACTGGTCTCGGCGCACCTGGCCGAATACCGCAAGATCCGCAACGTGCGGCGTGAACCCCGCGTCGCGGTGACCGTCCTGGCTCCCGGATCGGGCGAGCTGATGACGCCGTACCTGAGCATCACCGGCACGGCGCGCATCGTCGAGGGCGGTGCCCCGGAACTGCTCACCCAACTGGCCGACGCGCTGGCGCCCGGCGCCGCGTTCCCGCCGCCCGACGCCCCGCCGGGATACCTGACCCGGATCGCCGTCGACACGGTGGGCGGGATCGGCCCCTGGGCGTCCTGACCCCAGCGGATGACACCAACCCCGGGTGCCGCGACACCCGATGTGCCATCATGCGACCCATGCGCCGCTGGTATGCGACCCTGCTCGTCCTCGCCTCCGCCCTGGCCCTGGGCTTCGGGGCTCCCACCCCGAGCGCCGGCGCCGTCGACGCCCCGATCGGCAAACTCGGCGACACGCTGCGGGTGCAGGACGGCGACCTGATCGCCGACGTCACCGTGCTCTCGGTGGAGCCCTCGGCGATCCCGCCGGGCTGGGGCTACCCGCCCCGCTGGCCGCGCCAGCAGGTGTGGAAGGCCAAGGTGGTGGTCCAGGCGGTGCGGGTGCCCAATCCCTATGCGATGACGGTGTCGTTCTGGTTCCGCGGGGTCACGCCCACCGGGGACGCCTACGAGCCACGCAACACCGACGCCCCCGACGATCTGCGCCTGGCGCTGCAGAACGCCCCGCAGGGCTCCACGGTGGGCGGGTTCGTGTTCTGGGACTGCTACCGCGACCTGGTCTCCAACGTGGTGCTCGTCGACAAGAAGACCGGAATCCGCCTGGCCCAGTGGAACCTCTGAGCACCGCGGTCGGGGTCGGCGCCGCCACCCGCGCCGACGTTCCCGAACTCTCCGCGCTCGCCGCACGCACCTTCCCGCTGGCCTGCCCGCCGTCGTCCACATCGGACAATGTCGCGGCGTTCATCGCCGCGAACCTCTCGACGGACCGCTTCGCCGCCTACCTCGCCGACCCCGACCGGGCGGTCCTGGTGGCGCGGGCCGGCGACGATCCCGCGATCCTGGGTTACGCGATGCTCGTGGACGGCGTGCCCGACGACCCCGATGTGCAGCGGGCGGTGACGGTGCGGCCCTCGGCGGAGCTGTCGAAGATCTACGTCGCACCCGAGGTGCACGGGGCCGGGGTGGCCGCCGCGCTGATGGCCGCCGCCGTCGAGTACGCGCGCCGCGGCGGCGCGCGCAGCGTCTGGCTCGGGGTCAACCAGCAGAACCAACGGGCGCAACGCTTCTACGGCAAGCAGGGGTTCACCGTGGCCGGCGCCAAGACGTTTCAGCTCGGCACCGAGGTCGAGCACGACTACGTGATGACGCGCCCCCTCTAGCGGACCCGGCGGCGGCCCCGCAATGACTCAGCTCGCCATGCCCGCCGCGGTCAGCGCGAGCAGCCGCGACGTGGCGCGCAGGTACTTCTTGCGGTAGCCACCGGCCAGCATCTCCTCACTGAACACGGTGTCGAGTTTGGCCCCCGAGGCCACCACCGGGATGCCCGCGTCGTAGAGCCGGTCAGTCAGCGCCACCAACCGCAGCGCGACGTTCTGGTCGTCGAGCTCGTGCACACCGGTCAGGAACACCTCGGTCACACCCTCGATCAGGGTCAGATAGCGCGACGGGTGCATGGTGGCCAGATGCGTGCACAGGGTGTCGAATTCGTCGAGGGTGGCCCCGGGCACCGTCGCGGCGCGCTCGGCCACCTGATCGTCGGTCAGCGGTTCCGGTGCCGGCGGCAACCCGCGGTGGCGGTAGTCGGGACCCTCGATGCGCACGGTGGTGAAAATCTCTGCCAGCGTGTTGATCTCACGCAGGAAGTCCTGTGCGGCGAACCGGCCCTCGCCGAGCTGCTCGGGCAGCGTGTTCGACGTCGCCGCCACCGACACCCCCCGCTCCACCAACTGTGACAGCATCCGCGAGACCAGGGTGGTGTTGCCCGGATCGTCGAGTTCGAACTCGTCGATGCACACCACCAGGTACTGGCCCAGCAGGTCGATGCACTCCACGAAGCCGAACACCCCGGCCAGCTGGGTGAGCTCACCGAAGGTGGCGAACGCCGTGGGCGCCAGCTGCCGGTCGCTCAGGGAGTAGTACGTCGAGGCCAGCAGGTGCGTCTTGCCGACGCCGAATCCCCCGTCCAGGTACAGCCCCACCCCGGGCAGCACCTCACGCTTGCCGAAGAGCTTCTTCTTGCCCTCCCGGCGGGTCACCGCCTCCTCGCAGAAACGCCGGCAGAATCCGACCGCGGCCGCCTGGGTGGGCTCGGCCGGGTCGGGCCGGTAGCTGTCGAAACTGACCTCGGTGAACGTCGGCGGAGGGACCAACTGGGCGATCAACCGCTCCGGGGAGACCGTCGGGTGCCGGCTGGAAAGCCGGGCGACCCCCTCGGTGTCGCGGTCCGCCTGGGCATCGGAGGAGAGGGCGGGCATGGGGGCACTTTAGCCACGTGCTGCAATCGTGTTCATGGCCGAACCCGCCGCTGGGACACAGCTCACACTGCTCGGCTCCACCGAGCCCGTCGACGACGACCGCCTGGCCGAGCTCTACGCCTATCCCCCGGCCGACCCGTCCGACGGCGGCCGGTGCTGGGTGCGGTCGAACTTCATCGCCAGCCTCGACGGGGCCGCCACCCTGTACGGCAGATCCGGTGACCTGGCCGGCCCCGGCGACCGCGCCCTGTTCCAGATGATGCGGGAGCTCGCCGATGTCGTGCTGGTCGGGGCGGGCACCATCCGCGTGGAGAACTACTCCGGTGTGCAGCTGGGCGCCAGCCAGCGCGAGGCCCGCCGGGGCCGCGGCCAGTCCGAGGTCCCGCCCGTCGCGATCGTCACCCAGTCCGGCCGGCTGGACCGCGACCTGCGGGTCTTCACCAACACCGAGGTGCCGCCCCTGGTGCTGACCTGCACCGACTCCGTTCCCGAGGCCACCGCCCGGCTCGGCGGCCACGCCGAGGTGATCGACAGCTCCGGAGCGCATCCCTCGGCCGTGGACCCGGAGGCCGCATTGCACGCGCTGGCCACCCGTGGGCTGCTGCGGGTGCTGACCGAGGGCGGACCGACACTGCAGGGCGCCCTGGTCGAGCAGGGACTGCTCGACGAGCTCTGCCTGACCGTCGCCCCGGTGATCGTCGCCGGCGACGCCCGGCGCATCACCCACGCGCCCCTGGAGAAAACCATCTCGATGCGGCGGGCCCACCTGCTGAGCGACGAGGCCGGCTACCTCTACAGCCGCTACGTGCGCGACGGTGAGGCCGGGGCCTAGTTGGGGATCCACGGCATCCCCCGCTGGTGGTGGCGCCGGCCGGCACGCCCGGCGGCAGGCACACGGGCACGCGGGCGCCGATCGCTAGTGTGGGCAGCATGAGTCGACGCGTCCAGTTCGTCATCGCGGTCGCCGCGGTGACCGCGGTCGTCGCCGGCTGCGCCCCGGGACTGGCCGCCAACCCCCGGTATGCGACCGACACCGGCCACGGCGATCAGTCCGGTGACACCACCACGACACCGACGGCGCCCCCGGGTCCCCCGCCGATCGCCGCCCCCAAGAACGATCTGTCGTGGCGCGAATGCACCTCCCAGGTGTTCGGGGAGGCGTCGCTGACCGCGCCCCCGGGGGTGACCCTCGACTGCGCCAGCTACGACGCCGACCTGGACCCGATCGCCGGGGCCACCGGCACCATCAGCATCGGGGTGGTGCGCGCCCGCAGCGTGAGCACCCCGGCCGACGCGGGTCCCCTGGTGTACACCACCGGATCCGACATCGCCACGTCGCGCCAGCTTCCGGCGTGGCTGGTGCGCTCCGGCCCCGACGTGCTCAAGGCCCACCCGATCGTCGCCGTCGACCGCCGCGGCATGGGAATGTCGAGCCCCGTCGACTGTCGAGACCTGTTCGACCGTCAGGAGATGCGCGACCAGGCGCAGTTCGAACCCGGCAACGACCCGGTGGCCAACCTCGGCGACATCACGATGACCGCCACCACCAGTTGCACCGACACCATCGCCCCCGGTGACTCGGCGTATGACAACAGGCACGCCGCCGAGGATCTGGAACGGCTGCGCAGCACCTGGGACGTCCCGGCGCTGGCGCTGGTCGGGGTCGGCAACGGCGCCCAGGTGGCGCTGGCCTACGCCGGTTCGCACCCCGACAAGGTCGCGCGGCTGGTGCTGGACTCCCCGATCGCCCCCGGCGTCAACGCCGAGGCCGAGGCCGAGCAGGCGGTCCAGGGTCAACAGGCCGCGCTGGACAGCTTCGCCGAGCAGTGCCTGGCCACCAACTGCGCCCTGGGTCCCGACCCGAAGGGCGCGGTGGACGCCCTGCTGACCGCTGCCGGCCAGGGCCGCGGGCCCGGCGGCGAATCGGTGGCGGCGCTGGCCAACGCCATCATCACCGCGCTGGGTTTCCCCGACTCCGACCGGGTCACCAGCACCAGCCGGCTGGCCTCCATCCTGGCAGCGGCCCGCGCCGGTGACGACGGGCCGCTGACCGCGCTGATGAATCGGGCCGAGACCGAACGGGAGACCGACGGCCAGTTCATCAACCGCTGCAGCGACGCCCTGAACCGGCCCACACCCGACCGGGTCCGGGAGCTGGTGGTCGCCTGGGGTAAGCAGTACCCCCAGTTCGGGACCGTGGCCGCGCTGAACCTGGTCAAGTGCCTGCACTGGCCGAGCGGGTCGGCGCCCGAGCCGCCGCAGAACCTCAAGGTCAACGTGCTGCTGATGGGGGGCCGCAACGACCCGATCGTCGGCTCGGAAGGCGTGGCAGCCACCGCCGCCACCATCATCAACGCCGGCGCGACCAGCCGACGGGTGATGTGGCAGGGCATCGGCCACGGGGTGAGCACCTACTCCGACTGCGCGATCCCGCCGCTGGTCAACTATCTGGACACCGGCGACGTGCCCTCCACCGACACCTTCTGCCCCGCCTGACACGCCCGGGCGCGGCGCCGGTGTACGGTGCGCACGTGATGGAAGCCGAGTCGACGACCTCCACCGGGCGGCGCAGCCCCCGCCGGGCGCTGCTGGCCGCGTTTCGTCCGCGCACCAGCGCCCCCGACACCGCCACCGTGCTGCGGTCGGTCCTGTGGCCGATCGCGATCATGTCGATCATCCACCGCAGCTACGTGCTGGCGTCCAACGGCTACATCACCAACGACTTCGCCCCGGTCTACCGCGCCGTCGTCCGGATGAAGCTGGGACTGCCGGTCTACGACGAGAACTTCGCCTTCGTCGACCCGCACTATCTGTACCCCCCGGGCGGCACCCTGCTGCTCTATCCGTTCGCCTACGTACCCGAAGAGGCCTCCCGCAACTGGTACATCTTCTTGAACACGGTCGCCATCCTGGTGGCGGCCTATCTGCTGCTGCGGCTGTTCAACTACACCCTGGCCTCGGTGGCCGCGCCGGCGCTGATCGCCGCGATGTTCGTCACCGAATCGGTCACCAGCACATTGGTGTTCACCAACATCAACGGGTTCATCCTGGTGCTGGAGGTGCTGTTCTTCCGCTGGCTGCTCGACGGCCGCACCAATCGGGAGTGGCTGGCCGGGGTGGCGGTGGGGCTGACACTGGTGGTCAAGCCGTCACTGGCTCCGCTGCTGCTGCTCCCGCTGCTGAACCGGCAGTGGCGCGCGCTGGTGCCGGCCTTCGGCGTGCCGCTGCTGTTCAACCTGGCGGCCTGGCCGCTGATCGTCGACCCGATGGACTTCGTGCGCCGCACCGTGCCCTACATCCTGGGGACCCGCGACTACTTCAACTCCTCCATCCTGGGCAACGGCATCTACTACGGGCTGCCGATGTGGCTGATCGTGCTGATGCGAGTCCTGTTCCTGCTCTTGGCGATCGGCAGCCTCTGGCTGTTGTACCGCTACTACCGCACGCGCGATCCGCTGTTTTGGATGTTGACCTCCTCCGGGGTGCTGCTCACCGCGTCGTTCCTGGTGTTCTCGCTGGGCCAGGCCTACTACTCGATGATGCTGTTCCCGTTCCTGATGACGGTGGTGCTGCCCAATTCGGTGATCCGCAACTGGCCGGCCTGGCTGGCGATCTACGGGTTCTTGACCATGGACCGCTGGCTGATGTGGCACTGGCCCACCACCGGCCGCTACCTGGAGTACATGAAGATCACCTACGGCTGGTCGCTTCTGCTCGTCGTGGTGTTCTGCGTGCTGTATTTCCGCTACCTGGACGCCAAGTCGGAGGGCCGACTCGGCGACGGCATCGATCCTGCGTGGCTGACCTCGGCGCGGCGCGATAGCGTAGACGCATGAGTGAGCACTACACAGACCTTCCTCCGGCCAAGGTCGAACTCACCGAGGACGAATGGCGAGCCAAGCTCACCCCCGCGGAGTACGCGGTGCTGCGCGAGGCCGGGACCGAACGGCCGGGTACCGGTGAGTACACCGACGTCCACACCGAGGGGATCTATCAGTGCCGCGCCTGTGGCGCCGAGTTGTTCCGCAGCACTGAGAAATTCGATTCGCACTGCGGGTGGCCGTCGTTCTTCGACCCGTCGCACTCCGATGCGGTGATCCTGCGGCCCGACGCCTCCCACGGCATGCACCGGGTCGAGGTGCTGTGCGCCAGCTGCCACAGTCACCTGGGGCACGTGTTCGGCGGCGAGGGCTACCCGACCCCCACCGACCAGCGTTACTGCATCAACTCCATCTCACTGAAGCTGCTGCCGAGCTGACCCGCGGCCCCGGTCAGGGCAGCGCGTTGACCAGCTGTTCCACCCCGACGCGCGGACCGGTGAAGAACGGGGTCTCCTCGCGGACGTGCCGACGCGCCTCGGTGGCCCGCAGGTCGCGCATCAGGTCGACGATCCGGTACAGCTCGGGAGCCTCGAAGGCCAGCAGCCACTCGTAGTCGCCGAGCGCGAACGCCGGGACGGTGTTGGCCCGGACGTCCTTGTACCCGCGGGCGGCCATGCCGTGGTCGGCCAGCATCTTTCGGCGATCCTCGTCGGGCAGCAGGTACCAGTCCAGCGACCGGACGAACGGATAGACGCAGACGTAGTTTCCGGGCTCCTCACCGGCGAGGAACGCGGGGACGTGGCTCTTGTTGAACTCGGCGGGGCGGTGCAGCGCCACGCTGCTCCACACCGGCTTGCTCGAGCGCCCCAGCGTGGTGGTGCGCCGGAAGTCGGCGTAGGTGGCCTGCAGGTCTTCGACGCGTTCGGCGTGGGTCCAGAACATGAAGTCCGCGTCGGCGCGCATCCCGGCCACGTCGTAGAGGCCGCGGACGACGACGCCCTTGTCCTCCTGCTGCTTGAGGAACGTCGCGGTCTCGTCGGCGATCCGGTCCCGGTCGGCCTGGTCGCTGGGCAGCACACCCGGATCAACGGCGAACACCGAGAACATCAGGTAGCGGACGGTGGCGTTGATCGCATCGAAATCCAAGCGGGCCATGGCATCAATGGTGCCACGGCGCGCCGTGGGCGCCGACCGCGGGCCCCGGGCGTCCCGCCGGGTCCCGGCGGGTGATCACGCGGGCCGGGGCGCCGTCAGCTCGGCGACCGCGCGCCCGGCCGCGCCGATGCAGGCGGGCACCCCGATCCCGTCGAGATAGCTGCCGGCCAGCACCAGGCCGGGCGGCAGCCCGGCGCGCAGCTCGGCGACCAGCGTGGCATGGCCGGGGCCGTACTGCGGCATGGCCTCCAGCCAGCGGTGCACGCAGACGTCCACCGGATCGACCTCGACGTCGAACAGGGTCGCGAGGTCCGACAGCGCCCAGGCCAGCAGCTGCTCGTCGGAGGTGTCGCGGGCGGTGTCGTCGCCGAACCGGCCGAAGGACAGCCGCAGCAGTTCGACGTTGCCGCCGCGCCCCCACTTGCGGCTGGAGAGGGTGACCGCCTTGGCGTGCAGCCGCTCACCGCTGGCCACCAGCACCCCGGACTGCTGCGGCAGCGGGGTGCCGCCGGGCACCGCGAGGGCCACCACCGCCGACGACGCGGTGGTGATGCGGCTGGCCGCCGCCGCGGTGCGCGGTGCCACCGCGGCGACCAGCCGGGCCATCCGGGGTGCGGGCAGCGCGAGGACGACACCGTCGGCGTGGCACACCGCGCCCTCGTCGTCGCGCAGAACCCAGCCGTGCCCGTCGCGTTCGAGGCGTTCGACCGCGGTGGCCCGCCAGCGGAACCGGCCCTGGCCGATCAGCTCGTCCACCAGCACCCGGTAGCCGCCGTCGACGGCGCCGAACACCGGCCCACCGGGGTTCGGCGGCAGCACCGTGCGCACCGCCTCGGTCAGGCTGGTCGCACCCCGGTCCAGGGCGGCGGCCACCCCGGGCACCGCGGAGCGCAACCCGATCGTGGCCGCCGACCCGGCATACACCCCGGCCAGCATCGGATCCACCGACCGGGTCACCACCTGCGCGCCGAACCGGTCCCCGACCAGCCCGGCTACCGGCGGATCGGCGCCCGGGCGCCAGTCCAACGGGCGCGCCGGTTCGGACTCCATCCGCCCCAGCGTGGCCGCGTCGACCAGCCCCGACATCGACGGGGCCGAACTCGGGATGCCGTTGACGGTGCCGGCGGGCAGCGGGTGCAGCCGGGCCTGGCTGTAGATCAGCGGGCGGGCACCGGTGGTGCCGACCCGCCGCTCGGCCAGTCCCAGCTCGTCGAGCAGGTCGACCGCCTCGGGGCGGCGCACCACGAACGCCTCGGCGCCGACGTCCATCGGCTGGCCCCCGACCCGCTCGGTGCGCAGAATGCCGCCGAGCCGGTCGGCCGGGTCGAACACCGTGATCGCGGCGTCGCCCCCCAGCGCCCGGCGCAGCCGGTAGGCGGCGGTCAGGCCCGAGATGCCGCCACCGACAACACAGTAGGAACCACTCACGAGCCGCTCACAGGGAATGCACCAGCGTCACCAGTTCGGTCACCAGATCCGGGTCGGTGCCGGGCAGCACCCCGTGACCGAGGTTGAACACGTGCCCGGCGGCCCCGGCGTCGAGTGCGCGGCGCCCGTCCTCGACCACCGCGCGGGCGCTGCGTTCGATGACCTCCCAGCCGGCGAACAGCACCACGGGGTCGAGGTTGCCCTGCAGGGCCGTGCCGGGCAGCACGCGGGTCGCCGCGTCGCTGAGCGCGGTGCGCCAGTCGACCCCGACGACCCGGGCGGGGGCGGGCCCAAGGGCCTCACTCATGGCGCCGAGCAGCTCGGCGGTCCCCACCCCGAAGTGGGTCATGGGGATCCCGGCCTGGGCCAGTTCGGCGAACACCCGCTCCGAGTGGGGCAGCACCGAGGCCCGGTAGTCGGCCAACGACAGCGTGCCCGCCCAGGAGTCGAACACCTGGATGGCGTCGACCCCGGCGTCGACCTGCACTTTCAGGAAGGCGATGGTGATGTCGGTCAGCGCCGACATCAGCGCATGCCAGGTCTGCGGGTCGCCGAGCATCAGAGCCTTGGTGCGTTCGTGGTGCTTGCTGGGCCCGCCCTCGACCAGGTAGGAGGCCAGGGTGAACGGGGCCCCGGCGAACCCGATCAGCGGGACGTCCCCGAGCTCCGCCACCAGCAGCTGCACGGCCCGGGCCACCGGGGCGACCTGCTCGGGCTGCAGCCGCGGCAGCGCCGCGACGTCCCCGGCGGTCCGCACCGGCTCGGCGATCACGGGGCCGACGTCGGGCACGATGTCGAGGTCGATGCCGGCACCGCGCAGCGGCACCACGATGTCGGAGAACAGGATCGCGGCGTCCACCTTGTGCCGCCGGACGGGCTGCAGGGTGATCTCGCAGACCAGCTCGGCGTCGAAACAGGCCTCCAGCATCCGGTGCTGAGCGCGCAGCGCCCGGTATTCGGGCAGCGACCGGCCCGCCTGACGCATGAACCACACCGGGGTCCGGGAGGGTTTGCGGCCGGAAGCGGCGGCCAGGTACGGCGACTCGGGCAGCGCGCGGCGGATGCTCACCGCGTCCATGCTGCCATTGCGCACCGTCGGCCCCAAACCCGGCGCGCCTGCTCCCGTAGCTGCGCCGATGGGTCTAGCGTGAATTGGTGTGACCTCTGCCGAACCGGCTGAATTCCGGTCCGCGGTGGCGGCGATGAGCGCCGTGACCGTGCGGCCCGAGATCGAGCTGGGACCCATCCGCCCCCCGCAACGACTCGCGCCCTACAGCTATGCGGTCGGCGCCGAGGTCAGGCATCCCGAGGTGCCCGACGTCCCCGAACAGTCCGACGGTGACGCGTTCGGCCGGCTGATCCTGCTGCACGACCCCGAAGGGTCCGACGCCTGGGACGGCACGATGCGCCTGGTCGCCTACATCCAGGCCGACCTGGACTCCAGCGAGGCGATCGATCCGCTGCTGCCGGAGGTGGCGTGGAGTTGGCTGGTCGACGCGTTGGAGACACGGGCAGACCACTTCACCGCGCTCGGGGGCACCGTGACGGCGACGACCTCGGTCCGCTACGGCGACATCTCCGGCCCTCCGCGGGCCCACCAGCTCGAACTGCGGGCGTCCTGGACGGCCACCACGCTCGAACTGGGCTTCCATGTGCAGGCCTTCTGCGAGGTGCTCGAGCATGCCGCCGGCCTGCCGCCGGTGGGTGTCACCGACCTCGGGTCACGGTCGCGCGCCTGAGATGACCGAACCGGAACCCGGCGCGCCGAACGCGCCCGAACCCGAGCTGGCGCCGTCCCCGGAACCGGTGCCGGAACCAGTGCCGGAACCAGTGCCAGAACCAGTGCCAGAACCAGTGCCAGAACCAGTGCCGTTGTCGGCGCCGGCCGACGGTGTGCCCGCGGTCTCGGTGACGGCTCACGAGATCGCCGCGGCCGCCGAGCTGCTGTCCGGCGGTCGCGGCGCCTTCGCCGTCGACGCCGAGCGGGCATCGGGGTTCCGCTACTCCAACCGCGCCTACCTGATCCAGATCCGACGCGCCGGGGCCGGCACGGTGCTCATCGACCCGGTCAGCCACGGCGGGGATCCGCTGACGGTGCTGGCGCCGATCGCCGAGGTCCTCGGCTCCGACGAGTGGGTTCTGCACGCCGCCGACCAGGATCTGCCGTGTCTGGCGGAGGTGGGCATGCGACCGTCGTCGCTCTACGACACCGAACTGGCCGGCCGTCTGGCCGGGTTCGACCGGGTGAACCTGGCCGCGATGGTGCAGCGACTGCTCGGTCTCGGGCTGGCCAAGGGGCACGGGGCCGCGGACTGGTCGAAGAGGCCGCTCCCGGCGGCCTGGCTCAACTACGCCGCCCTGGATGTGGAGGTGCTGATCGAACTGCGCGACGCGATCGCCGAAATCCTCGCCGAGCAGGGGAAAACAGATTGGGCGGCACAGGAATTCGAACATCTGCGCACCTACACCGGCGCTCCGACGCGCCGCGACCGCTGGCGGCGCACCTCCGGTATCCACAAGGTCCGTCAGCGCAGCGCCCTGGCCGGCGTGCGCGAACTCTGGACCGCCCGCGACGAGATCGCCCGCCGCCGTGACATCGCCCCGGGCCGGATCCTGCCCGACGCGGCGATCGTCGCGGCCGCGTTGGCCGACCCCAAGACCGTCGAGGAGCTGACGGCCCTGCCCGTGTTCGGCGGGCCCAAGCAGCGTCGCAACGCGCGGATCTGGCTGGGCGCGCTGGAGAGCGCCCGCGGCGCACCCGAACCTCCACAGGTGGCCGACCCGCAGAACGGTCCGCCGCCCGCGGTGCGCTGGGCCAGGCGCAAGCCGGAGGCCGCCGCCCGCCTCGACGCCGCCCGCAAGGGCCTCGCCACGGTGTCCGAGCGGGTCGGCGTGCCCACGGAGAACCTGCTGTCGCCCGAGCTGGTGCGGCGGTTGTGCTGGGACTGGGAGACGCGCGCCGGGACCTCCCCGGATGTATCCGATGTCATCGAGGCGTTCCTGCGTGACAACGGCGCGCGGCCCTGGCAACGCGAACTGACCGTTCCCGTGCTGACCGCCGCGCTCAGCGCCCCGGAGCCCCCGCAGTAGCGCGCCGCAGGGTCAGCCCGCGAACCGCTCGCGCAGGAACGGTGTCGAGTCGGGAACCGAGGCCAGCACGGTACCGCTGTGATCCTCGGCGGGGTAGATCCTGAGCGTCACGTCCTGGTTGTTGGCCACGAGCTGGTCGTAGAGCACCAGCGACGACTTGGCCGGGACGTCGGTGTCCAGCAGTCCGGCCCCGAGGAAGATCGGGCGGTCATAACCGGTGGTCGGTGTGCCCATGTAGGCATCGAGCGCCTCGGCGATCCCGGGCAGGGTGGCCATGGGGGCGCTGAAGAACCCGGTGAGCGTCATGTCCGAGAGCGCCCGGTCGAGCTGCGCCTTGCACAGGGTCTGCGCTTGGGCCACCGCGTGGCGGCCGGCGGGGGTGAGCACACTGGCCACGTCGATGTCCGGCCGCGCCTCGGAGAACCCGGCCAGGATGTAGGCCAGGTAACTGTTGGCGGCGCCTCCGACCGGCAGCGCCAGCCCGAGATCCGGCCCGGCGAGCTTGACGATCGCCTCGATGTTCGCCGGTGTGCCGGTGGCGACCACGCCGCGGTAGTCCAGCCCGGAGCCCGCCGAGAACTCGGTGGCCCAGCGTGCGCTGCTCACTGCCGCTCCCCCACCCTGCGACTGTCCGACGATGGCCCATTCCGGGGACAGCGGCAGGCCCATCTGGTGGGCGGCCACCACCGAGTCGATCACCGCGTGCGCGGTGGTGACGCTGTTGAGGTAGCTCATCAGCCCCGGCGTACCCAGCCCTACGTAGTCACTGCCCACGATCGCGTAGCCCTCGTCGAGCCAGTGCGATAGATACTCGTTGTCGCGGGGGCTGCGCCGCAACGCCGACGGGGTGCAGTCGTCGCCGAGGCCGACGGTGCCGTGCGCCCAGGCGATCACCGGCCAACCCCCGTCGGGCGCCGGGCCCTTCGGGGTGAACACCACGGCGGTGCTCACCGCCGGGCGGTCGTGCTGGTCGAGGGTGGAGTACAGGATCCGATAGGCCGACCCCGCTCCGGCGACCGACAGGGCCGGGTCCAGCGGCACCGCGCGGATCAGGGATCCCTCCGCGGGGATCGGGCCGTCGTAGTGGCGGGCGTCGAGCCCGGACCAGTCCGGGGCAGCCGCGGCCGCGGTGCCCGCCGATACGCCCAGCGCACCCGCGGTAAGGGCGGAGGTGAGCAGCACGGCGAGCAGAGCCCGGAATGCGATGATCCGTTGCACGCCTGCCACGATAGGGCCTGCCCGGCGTGGGCGGCCACACCGGTACCGGGCCCGGCCGGTCAGTCCAGCTGCTCGCTGACCGTCGACTCCGGCACCGAGGTACCCAGTGCGGCAACCCAACCCGTGATCTGACGGGCGACGTTGGCATCGGTGAGCCCGATCTGGCTCAGCACCTGAGAGCGGGAGGCGTGCTGCTGGAACTCCTGCGGTACCGCCAGGTCACGACACGGCGTGTCGATCTCCGCGCCCCGCAGGGCCGCCGACACCGACGAGCCCACACCGCCGGCCACCCCGTTGTCCTCCAGGGTGACCACCAGCTTGTGGGTCCGGGCCAGCTCCCCGATGACCGCGGGCACCGGCAGCACCCAGCGCGGATCGATGACCGTCACACCGATGCCCTGGCCACGCAACCGTTCGGCGATCGCCAACGCCATCAGCGCGAACGGACCCACGGAGACCAGCAGCACATCCTCGCTGAGCCCGTCGGCCGGCACCGCCATGACGTCCACGCCGTCGCGGCGCTCCAGCGCCGGGATGTCGTCGCCGACACTGCCTTTCGGGAACCGCACCGCGGTGGGGCCGTCCTTGACGGCCACCGCCTCGCGAAGTTCCTCACGCAACCGCTCGGCGTCGCGGGGAGCGGCAACCCGCATCCCCGGCACGATGTTGAGGATCGACAGATCCCACATGCCGTTGTGGCTGGCGCCGTCGGGGCCGGTGATCCCGGCGCGGTCGAGCACCAGCGTGACCGGCAGCTGGTGCAGGGCCACGTCCATCATCAGCTGATCGAAGGCGCGGTTGAGGAAGGTCGAATACACCGCGACGACGGGATGCAGCCCGCCCATCGCCAGACCGGCCGCGCTGGTCAGGGCGTGCTGCTCGGCGATGCCGACGTCGAAGAGCCGGTCGGGATAGCGCAGACCGAAAGCGGCCAGCCCGGTGGGCCCGGGCATGGCCGCGGTGATGGCCACCACGTCACGGCGCTTCTTGGCGATCGAGATGAGCTCGTCGGAGAACACCCCGGTCCAGCCCGGCGCGGACTCCGCGGTCGCCAGGCCGGTGATCGGGTCGATCACCCCGCAGGCGTGCATCTGCTCGGCCTCGTCGGCCTCGGCGGGCCCGTAACCCATGCCCTTGCGCGTGACGACGTGCACGATCACCGGGGCGTTGTAGCCGCGGGCGCTGCGCAGCGCGGCCTCCACGGCGTGCTCGTCGTGGCCGTCGATCGGACCGACATACTTCAGGCCCAGATCGGTGAACATCACCTGCGGGGCCAGCGCGTCCTTCAAGCCGGCCTTGACGCTGTGCAGGCACTGGTAGCACAGCTCGCCGATCATCGGGACGCCGCGCACCGCGCTGCGCCCCTTCTCCAGCACCGTCTCGTAGCCGGGCTGCAGGCGCAGGGTGGCCAGGTGGTCGGCGAGTCCGCCGATGGTCGGCGCGTAGCTGCGGCCGTTGTCGTTGACCACGATCACCACCGGCCGCTTGGATCCGGCGATGTTGTTCAGCGCCTCCCAGCACATGCCCCCGGTCAGGGCGCCGTCGCCCACCACAGCAACGACGTGGCGGTTGCGGTGCCCGGTGATCTCGAAGGCCTTGGCCAGTCCGTCGGCGTAGGACAACGCCGCACTGGCGTGGCTGGACTCCACCCAGTCGTGTTCGCTCTCGCTGCGCGACGGATAGCCCGACAGTCCGTCCTGCTTGCGCAGCGTGTCGAAGTCCGCGCACCGCCCGGTCAGCATCTTGTGCACATAGGCCTGATGGCCGGTGTCGAAGAGGATCGGGTCGTGCGGCGAGTCGAACACCCGGTGCAGCGCCAACGTCAGCTCCACGACCCCGAGGTTGGGGCCGAGGTGACCGCCGGTCGCGGCGACCTTGTGGATCAGGAACTCACGGATTTCGTGAGCCAGATCACTTAGCTGTGATTGCGAAAGGTGCTGCAGATCAGCGGGACCGCGGATCTGTTCAAGCATCCCGCCAGTCTACGCACCAATACCCGGATCAGTCGCTTCGAGCTTGGTAGATGTCGGGAATTCCGTCGTGGTCGACATCGGCGGTCTCTTCCCGGTGGATCTTGCGGTAGGTCGCGTTGCGGCTCAGCAGGACGGTGGCGGCCAGCGTCGCGGCCAGCGCGCTGGCGACCAGCACACCGAGTTTGACGTGGTCGCCGTCGGGCGTGCCGAATCCGTACGCCAGCTCCCCGATCAGAAGCGAGACCGTGAAGCCGATTCCGGCCAGCAGCGAGACCCCGAACACGTCACGCCAGGCCAGGTCGTCGTCCAGGCTGGCGTGGGTGAACCGGGCCAGCAGGAACGTGGTGCCCAGAATCCCGATCGGTTTGCCCAGCACAAGGCCCGCGATGACACCGAGGGTCACCGGCTGTTGCAGCGAGTCGACCAGACCCGACACACCGCCCACGGTCACCCCGGCGGCGAAGAAGGCGAACACCGGCACCGCGAATCCGGCCGAGAACGGTCGCAACAGGTGTTCGAAGTGTTCGGTGGCCGCGTGCCTGCCCAGCACCGGGACGGTGAAGCCGAGCACGACGCCGGCCACCGTGGCGTGGATGCCGCTGGCATGGACCAGCGCCCAGGTGGCGACCCCCAGCGGCAGCAGCAGCCACCAGCGGTGCAGGCCGCGCTGTACGGCGACCGCGAACAGGGTGCCCGGGATGAGGGCCAACAGCAGCGGCACCGGCTCGAGATGGTCGGTGTAGAACACCGCGATGACCGTGATCGCCAGCAGGTCGTCGACCACGGCCAGGGTCAGCAGAAAGGTGCGCAGCGCGGTGGGCAGGTGGCTGCCCAGCACGGCCAGCACGGCCACCGCGAACGCGATGTCGGTGGCCGTGGGCACCGCCCAGCCCTGCAGGGTGTCGTGGGAGTTCAACCCGACGTTGACCGCGACGAAGATCGCGGCCGGCACCACCATGCCGCCGACGGCCGCCAGGATCGGCAGGGCCGCACGGGCCGGGTTGCGCAGGTCACCGGCCACGAACTCCCGTTTGAGCTCGAGACCGACGACGAAGAAGAAGATCGCCAGCAGGCCGTCGGCGGCCCAGGTCGACATGTTCAGGTTGAGATGCAGCTCCCGGGGCCCCAGTACGTATTCGGAGATGGCGTCATAGGTCGGGGCCCACGGCGAGTTGGCCCACACCAGCGCCACCGCCGCCGCACTCAGCAGAAGCAGACCGCCGACGGTCTCGTCGCGCAGCACCTCGGCGATACGCGAGGCTTCCGGCCACGAGCCGCGCTGGAAGAGCAGCCGCCGACCGATCCGCCTGGATTTGGACCTGGATTCGGATTCGGCCACGCTCTCACCTCATCTAGTCGACGACACGCTTCACAGCTGCCGACCAGACTTCCCGGCGCACCATGTTGGACAACCAGTTTAGTGGGGCGTCATCGGGTCAGCAGGGCGACGCATTCCACATGATGCGTCAGTGGAAACGCGTCGAAGACCTCCAGCCGTTCGACGCGGTACCCGCGGGCGAGGTAGAGCCCGACGTCACGGGCGAACGCCGCGGCTTCGCAGCCGATGTGCACCACCCGCCCCACCCCGGCCGCGGCGACCAGGTTCACCACCTCCCGGCCGGCCCCGGAGCGGGGCGGGTCGAGCACGGCGACATCGGCCGCGGGCGTGCGCGGGTCGGCGAGCGCCCGGCGTACGGAATCGGTCACGAAACGCACCTGCGGCAGGTCGGCCAGGGCGCGCCGGCCGGCGCGGGCGCTCGCGCGCGACGTGTCGACGCTGAGCACCGCACCGGTCCCGCCGACGGCCGCGCCCAGCGCCGCGGCGAACAACCCGGCTCCGCCGTAGAGGTCCCAGGCCGTCATCCCGGGTGCGGGGCGCGCCCAGTCGGCCACCAGCGCGCTGTAGGTGTTCGCCGCGTCGCGGTGGGCCTGCCAGAACGCGGTCGCCGGCAGCTGCCATGCACGCCCACCGACCCGCTGGACGGTGTCGTAGGAGCCCTCCACCACCCGGGGCCGCCGGCCCTCCGCCGACGACACCACGTGCCGGGTGCCGTCGTCGTCGACGACCACGTACAGCTGGCCGGTGCGCTCCGGCAACGGGGCCGGCAGACCGTCGAGCATGCCGGCGCTGAGCTGACCGCATCGCAGGTCGGTGACCAGCTCGGCACTGTGGTAGCGGTGGAACCCGGGGCGCCCGTCGCCGCCCACCGCCAGGCGCACCCGGGTGCGCCAGCCGGTGGCCGCGCCGGCGCCCACGGCGCGGGCCGCACCCTGCCACTGGTAGCCGCCGAGCCGGTGCAACTGGTTGGCCACCACCTCGCCCTTGAGCCGGCGCAGCGCGGCGGGGTCGATGAACGACAGGTCGCAGCAGCCGGCGCCGCCCACCCCGGCGATGGGGCACAGCGGGTCGATACGCTCCGGTGCGGCTTCGACGATCTCCAGCGCGTCGGCCTGCCAGTAGGATCCGCGTTCGTCGGTGACGCGGGCGCGCACCGTCTCCCCCGGCAACGCGTAGCGGACGAAGACCACCCGCCCGTAGTGGCGGGCCACGCAGCTGCCGCCGTTGGCGGCCGGCCCCACCTGCAAAGTCAGCAGACCCGCGCTCACCCCAGCAGGCCCCGGCGGGTGTCGCCCGGCGCGTTGCCCGGCCGCAGTGTGCTGCGCACCCGCTCGGACGAGGTCAGCTGCCAGGGCACCGAGGTGACCATCACGTTGGGCATGAACAGCAGCCGGCCCTTGAGCCGCAGGGCGCTCTGATTGTGCAGCACCTGCTCCCACCAGTGCCCCACCACGTATTCGGGGATGAACACCGTGACCACGGTGCGCGGGGACTCCTTGCTGACCCGCTTGACGTAGTCGAGCACCGGCCGGGTGATCTCCCGGTACGGCGAGGCGACGACCTTCAGGGGAACCGAGATGTCGCTGTCCTGCCACTTGTGCACCAGTTCGCGCGTCTCGGCGTCGTCGACGCTGACGGTGATCGCCTCCAGCACGTCGGGCCGGGTGGCGCGGGCGTAGGCCAGCGCACGCAGCGTCGGCAGGTGCAGCTTGGACACCAGCACGACGGCGTGGTTACGGCTGGGCAGCACCATCTCGGCCTGCTCGGCCTCCTGTTCGGCCAGCTCGCGGGCCACCGTGTCGTAGTGCTTGTGGATCAGCTTCATGATCACGAACAGGGCGGTCATCGCCAGGATCGCGATCCAGGCCCCGGCCATGAACTTGGTGATGACCACGACGACGAGCACCGATCCGGTGCACACGAAGCCGACCGTGTTGATCATCCGCGACCGCATCATCTGGCGGCGCGCCGCCGGGTCCTGCTCGGTGCGCAGGTGGCGGTTCCAGTGCCGGACCATGCCGATCTGGCTGAGCGTGAAGGAGACGAACACCCCGACGATGTAGAGCTGGATCAGGGCGGTGACCTGGGCCTGGAAGGCGATGATGAAGGCGCAGGCGGCCGCGGCCAGGAACAGGATGCCGTTGGAGAACGCCAGCCGGTCCCCGCGGGTGTGCAACTGCCGGGGCAGGTAGCGGTCCTGGGCCAGGATCGAGCCGAGCACCGGGAAACCGTTGAACGCGGTGTTGGCCGCCAGCACCAGGATCAGCGCCGTCACACCGGTGATCAGCCACAGGCCCGGCGGGAACCCGTCGAAGACCGCCTCGGCCAGCTGGGCCACCAGGGTCTTCTGGTGGTAGTCGGCCGGGGCGCCGACGAATTGTTCGGCCGGCCGCTCGGCGATCTGGGCCCCGGTCTTCATGGCGAGCACGATGACACCCAGGAACAGCGTCACCGCGATCCCGCCGAGCATCAGCAGGGTGGTCGCGGCGTTGCGGGACTTCGGTTTCCGGAACGCCGGCACCCCGTTGCTGATGGCCTCGACGCCGGTCAGCGCGGCGCAGCCGGACGAGAAGGCACGCGCCACCAGGAAGACCATCGCCAGCCCGAGCACGTCACCGTGTTCGGCGTGCAGTTCGAAACCGGCCGACTCGGCGCGCAGATTGTCACCGAGCACGTAGATCTGGAACAGCCCCCAGCCCAGCATGATCAGCATGCCGATCATGAAGGCGTAGGTGGGGATGGCGAACGCGGTGCCCGATTCGCGGATACCGCGCAGGTTGGCCGCGGTCAGCAGCAGGATGGCCGCAACGGCGAAAAGCACCTTGTGGTGGGCGATGAACGGGAACGCCGAGCCGATGTTCGACATCGCCGAGGCCATCGACACCGCCACGGTCAGCACGTAGTCGACCAGCAGCGCGCTGGCCACCGTCAGCCCCGCGGTGGGTCCGAGGTTGGTCGTGGCGACCTCGTAGTCACCGCCCCCGGAGGGATAGGCGTGCACATTCTGCCGGTAGCTGGCGATGACGACCATCAGCACGACCGCGACGGCCAGCCCGATCCAGGGCGCCATCGCGTAGGAGGTCAGGCCCGCCACCGAGAGCACGAGGAAGATCTCCTCCGGGGCGTAGGCCACCGAGGACATGGCGTCCGAGGCGAACACCGGGAGCGCGATCCGCTTGGGCAGCAACGTGTGGCTGAGCTTGTCGCTCCGGAACGGTCGCCCCAGCACCAGCCTGCGTGCAGCCGTCGAAACCTTGGACACGAGGTCCAAGAGTATGCCCATGCGCGCCAGGCGGTAGCGTTCGGCGCGTACGGTCTGTCTTGCGGGCAGCCCCCAATGCCCGCCACAGGTATCGGGCCGCCCAGTGCGTCGAAAGGACCCCAGGTGCGGGTAGTGGTGATGGGATGCGGCCGAGTGGGCGCCTCGCTGGCCGACGGTCTGGCTCGCATCGGTCACGAGGTGGCGGTCATCGACCGCGACAGCATGGCCTTTCAGCGCCTGTCACCGGACTTCTCCGGCGAGCGGGTGCTGGGCATGGGGTTCGACCGTGACGTGCTGGTGCGGGCCGGCATCGAGGAGGCCGGCGCCTTCGCCGCGGTCTCCTCCGGCGACAACTCGAACATCATCTCGGCGCGGGTGGCGCGCGAGACGTTCGGCGTCCAGCGGGTGGTTGCGCGCATCTACGACGCCAAGCGCGCCGCGGTCTATGAGCGCCTCGGTATTCCGACGGTCGCCACCGTGCCGTGGACCACCGACCGTCTGCTCAACGCGCTGACCCGCGAGACCGAGACCACCAAGTGGCGGGACCCGACCGGCACGGTCGCCGTGGCCGAGTTGGCGCTGCACGAGGACTGGGTCGGGTACCGGATCACCGCGCTGGAGAGCGCCACCGGGGCGCGGGTGGCGTTTCTGATCCGGTTCGGCTCCGGGCTGCTGCCCGACGCGAAGACGGTGCTGCAGGCCAGTGACCAGGTGTACATCGCCGCGGTGTCCGGGCGCGTCGCCGAGGCCATGGCGATCGCCGCGCTGCCACCGGGCGAGGACGTCGATCCCGGGGAGGACCGATGACGCCTCACCCGACGAGCGCCCGCCCGATGAGCACGGTTGCGACCAGGAGGTGGCGGCGATGAAGGTGGCGATTGCCGGGGCCGGCGCGGTGGGACGGTCGATCGCGCGCGAGCTGGTCGACAATGACCACGACGTGACGTTGATCGAGCGCAACGTCGCCCACATCGACGTCGACGACATCCCGGCGGCGCGGTGGCGGCTGGGCGACGCCTGCGAGCTCAGCCTGCTGGAGTCGGTTCACCTGGAGGACTTCGACGTCGTCATCGCGGCGACCGGCGACGACAAGGCCAACGTGGTGCTCTCGCTGCTGGCCAAGACCGAGTTCGCGGTGTCACGGGTGGTGGCGCGGGTCAACGATCCACGCAACGAGTGGCTCTTCGACGACGCCTGGGGCGTCGACGTCGCGGTCTCCACGCCGCGGATGCTGGCCTCCCTGGTGGAGGAGGCGGTCGCCGTCGGTGACCTGGTGCGGATCATGGAGTTCCGCAAGGGCGAAGCCAGTCTCGTCGAGCTGACGCTGCCCGACGACACCCCGTGGGGCGGCCGCCCGGTGCGCAAGCTCGACCTGCCCCGCGACGCCGCGCTGGTGACGATCCTGCGCGGGGCTCGGGTGATCGTCCCGGAGTCCGACGAACCCCTGGAGGGCGGTGACGAGCTGTTGTTCGTCGCCGCGCCGGACGTCGAGGAGGACCTGCGCCGGATGCTGCTGCCGCAGGCGGGTTCGGACTAGACGCCGGACCAGACGTCCGGACTAGACGTCCGGACTAGACACGGTCTTCCAGCGTCGGCGGGGCCGAGCTGCCGTCACCACTCGGCGGAGCCGAAACGTCAACACCGCTCGGCGGAGCCGAAACGCCGATACCGCTCGGCGGAGCCGAAACGCCGTCCGTCTCGGCCGCGCTGTCGCCGGCGCTGGCACCCGGCGGACCGTGGTGCTCGTGGTGGGCGGCGTGCACGGCACGGTCGTGGGCGGCGTGCACGGCACGGTCGTGGGCGGCGTGCACGGCACGCTGGGCCGCTTTGATCGCGACATAGGTGGCCACCGCGGCCACCGCGGCCAGCGGCCAGCCCATGGCGATGCGGGCCACCCCCAGCCAACCGGTCTGGTCGGCGTCGTAGAGGTGATGCTGGACGATGAACCGGGCGGCGAACACCAGCACCCAGGTGCCTGTCGCGATGTCGAACGCGGTGACCGCCCGGCGGACCGACCGCCAGGATCCGTCGTGTTTGTTGACCCAGTTCCAGATGTAGCCGACGGCCGGGCGCCGGACGAGGATCGAGACCCCGAACACCACCGCCCAGAACAACGACATCCAGATGCCCAGCAGGAAGTAGCCCTTGGCCTCGCCGAGCAAGTAGGCGATCAATGCGCAGAAGCCGACACCGATGAAACCCGATATCGCAGGTTGTGCGGATTCCCGCCGGGCCAGCCGCCACACCAGCACCGCGGCGGCCACTCCCAGTGCGGACAGGATGGCGGCCTGCAGGCCCGCCAGGCTGGAGACGGGCACGAACACCACGACGGGCAGCGACGAGTAGATCAGTCCGCTGACGCCGCCCATCTGCTCCAGCAGAGCGTGCGAACTCAGGTTCTTATCGGCCACGTGGGGATACGACTGTGCTTTCCGGTCTCAGGGATGGCTGCGGGGCGGCGAGCGCCTCAGCGCTGGATCTCGTAATGCGGGTTGTAGATCGCCTTGGCGCCGCTCTCCAGCTTGCCGAGGCGCCCGTGTACACGCAAGGTGCGGCCGGAGTCGATGCCCGGGATCCGCCGCTGACCCAGCCACACCAGCGTCACCGTGTCGGTGCCGTCGAAGAGTTCGGCGCGCACACCCCCGGCGCACCCCTTGGAATTGGCCTCGACGCTGCGCAGTGTGCCGACCATCGTCACCTCCTGGCCGCGCTCGCAGTCGATGGCGCGCTGGGCACCGGTGTGCGTTGCTTCGTCGGTGAGTTCCTCGGCGTCGCGCTGTTCGGGATTCTCCGTCAGCCGTCGAGTGAGCCGGCGTAGATAACCTTCGGCCGTAGCCATGGTCTCTCCTGCTTCCTCTGTCGCGGAACGTGGAACACGCTCTTCGGAACCACAGTGCAACGCCACCGTAGACCGGTTACTTCCCGAATGCCACGCCGCACGCGCCGGTAAACGCAACTTCGCTGCCGGGGATTGGGCACGATCGAGGCATGCCTGTCGATCTGCGCGGGGTGCCCACCGTCCTTCTGCCCGGAACCGGTTCCGACGATGACTACGCCTATCGGGCGTTCGGCCCGGCATTGCACGAGGTCGGCGCACTGCCGGTGGCCAGTCCGCCCGATCCGCGGCGGCTGGTCGGCGGGTATCTCGACGCGCTGGCCGACGCCGCCCGCGGCGGCCCCATCGCCGTCGGCGGAATTTCGCTGGGAGCTGCCGTGGCCGCCGGCTGGGCGATCTCGCACCCGCGGCAGGTGGTCGCCGTCCTCGCTGCGATGCCGGCGTGGACCGGCTCGCCGCAGAGCGCCCCCGCCGCGGCCGCGGCGCGGGCGTCAGCGCACGAGCTGCGCCGCGACGGGCTGGTGGCGGCCGCATCCCGGATGCGTGGTTCCAGCCCCCGCTGGCTCGGCGACGAGCTCGCCCGCTCGTGGCTGGGCCAGTGGCCAGACCTGCCCGACGCCATGGAGGAGGCGGCCGCCTATGTGGCTCCGACCAGCGCCGAACTGGAGACATTGCGGGCCCCGATGGGGATCGTCTCGGCCACCGACGACCCCGTTCACCCGTTGGAGATCGGCGTGGAGTGGGTGTCGGCGGCACCGCGCGCGTCGTTGCGGACGGTCACGCTCGATGAGGTCGGCGCCGACCCGGCGACGCTCGGCAGGGCCTGCCTGGCAGCGCTGGCGGACCTGTAGCGCGGGCGGGGTACCTCAGCGCCCGATCGTGCCGCGCAGTTGCTGCATCGCCGAGCCCGCCGCACCGCGGCGGGCCAGCGGGGCCTGGACGCCGGCGGCCGAGGCCGACGGCGGGGCGGCACCCGCGCCCGGCGCCGCGGGCGGCTGCGGAGGCGGTCCCGGTGCGGCCGGCGGCGCCACCGGCGGTGCACCGGCGGGCCGTTGCGCCGTCGGCGGAGCCTGGCCGTGCGGCTGCGGTTGCGGCGGGGCCGGGGGTTGTGGCGGGGCCGGCGGCTGCGGTTGCGGCGGAGCCGGGGGTTGCGGCTGGCCCTGCTGGCCCTGTTGCTGGGCCTGGGCCGCGGCGGCCTGCTCGGCCACGGCACGCAGTTGGGCCGCCATCGGCTCGGGTAGCTGCACCGGCAGTGGGGTGCGCACCGGCATGGGGGTGTCCCCGCGGCGCACCACGGTGTCGGCCAGCGCGGTGCGGGCCTCGACGGTGAGCGCCTCGATGCTCTCGTGGGTGCCGTTGACCACGCAGCGGATCATCCAGCGATACCCGTCGACACCGATGAACCGCACCGACCCCGACGCCGTGCCGACCACCTCCCGCCCCCACGGCCCGGACTCGATCGACACCTTGTCGGCGTCCTTGCGCAGCGATTCGGCCAGCTCGCCGGCCACCTCTCGCCACAGCCCCGCGCTCTTGGGAGCCGCGTAGGCCGACACCGTGAACCGCCCCCGGGGCGTGACGACCCACACCGCGTTGGGAGCCCCGGCCTGGTTCAGTTCGACCTGCACCTGACCGTTCTCCGGCATCGGGATCAACACCGATCCCAGGTCGAGGCGACCGACCGCCGCCACCTCGGGATCGTCGAAATCCTCGATGTCGAAGGGCCCTTCGAGGTCGTCGGCGTCCGCCGGATGCTCCGCCCCCGCGGACGCCCCGGCCGGCTGCGTTTCCTCGACTTGCTTGCGTTTACCGAATGCCATCACAGACTCGCATGTCCTCCCGAAGACCCGTGGCCACCGTCGCCACGGGTGGTGTCCCCCAGTCCGGCCTCGTCGAACGAGGTGACCTCGACCAGCTCGGGCAGCTCGACGCGCTGGACGAGCAGCTGCGCGATCCGGTCACCGCGGCAGATCACGATCGGCTCGGACGGATCCAGGTTGATCAGCGAGACCTTGATCTCGCCGCGGTACCCGGCGTCGATGGTGCCCGGGCTGTTGACGATCGAAAGCCCAACGCGGGCAGCCAATCCCGAACGCGGATGGACCAAACCCACCATCCCGTCCGGGATGGCCACGGCGATACCGGTGGGCACCAGGGCCCGCCGGCCCGGAGCCAGGGTGAGGTCCTGGGCGCTGAACAGATCCACACCCGCATCCCCGGCGTGGGCACGCTCGGGCATCGGCAGATCGGGGTCCAGGCGCATGACCGCCAGACGGGTTAACACGAGCCATGAGACTACTCTTGGCCGCGTGTCAGCTTCGCGCGTGACCTCCCAAACGGTTCGCTACCGCGAGCGCCTGTCGGCGCCGTGGTGGTGGTGGCCGCTCGGCTTCGCCCTGGCGGCGCTGATCGCGTTGGAGGTCAATCAGGGTGTCGGCGGCATGCCGACCTGGGTGCCGTTCGCAGCGCTGTTCGTCGTCGCCGCGGGGACGCTGCTCTGGCTGGGCCGCACCGAGGTCAAGGTCGTCGCCGGCGAGACGGGGGTCGAGCTGTGGGCGGGTCGGGCCCATCTGCCGGTCTCGGTGGTCTCCCGCTCGGCGGAGATCCCCCGCTCGGCGAAGTCCGCGGCGCTGGGCCGCCAGCTGGACCCCGCCGCCTTCGTCATACATCGCGCATGGGTCGGCCCGATGGTCCTGGTCGTCCTCGACGACCCCGACGATCCCACCCCGTACTGGCTGATCAGCTGCCGCCACCCCGAGCGGGTGCTCTCCGCCCTGCGCAGCTGAGCGCGCACCACACGGGCGACCGGCGACCGGCGGCCGGCCGTTGTCCGGCCGCCGTCACCAGTGTCACGCCGCGCAGTCGTTACAGATCATCACGCCGTTCTTCTCGCTGGCCAGGCGGCTGCGGTGCTGTACCAGAAAGCAGCTCGAGCACGTGAACTCGTCGGCCTGCTTCGGGATCACCCGCACCGAGAGTTCCTCTCCGGAGAGATCCGCTCCCGGCAGCTCGAAGGATTCGGCTGATTCGGATTCGTCGACATCGACCACGGCCGACTGCGCCTCATTGCGGCGCGCCTTCAACTCCTCCAACGAATCTTCGGAGACGTCGTCGGTCTCGGAGCGCCGTGGGGCGTCATAGTCGGTAGCCATTTCGGTCCCATTCCCCTCGTGAATCTTGCAGCTCAGCTTTGTACCAGTGCCGAACGCGTGCGCCAAACGATTCGTGCCCCGAACGAGGCCATCTCAAGTGTGATTTACATCACACCCGTTGCCCGCGCCGGTCCGTCACCGCGAGAAGTGGTGCGTGCGCTGGCTTTGAGCTGCCTCTAGAGTGCAGGCGTGGTAGCGCAAATCACCGAGGGAACCGCGTTCGACAAGCGCGGTCTCCCGTTCCGACGTCGCAGTATGCTGCCCGGTTTGGCGGTCGCGGCCGTGCTGGCCGTGATCACCGCCACTGTGTGGACGATCGTGCTGACCCAACCCGCCGAGATCGACCAGGTCGCCGCCTGCAATCCGCCACCGCAGTCCGAGGACCCCGACGCGCCGCGGCTCGGCGAACCCGTCGCGAACTCCGAGATGGTGGACGTGATGCCGGCCAAACTGGCCGACACCCGGATCCAGGTACTCAACGCCAGCGGACAGGGCGGACAGGCCGCCGAGGTGTCCGGGGCCCTGCGCGACCTCGGCTTCGCCCAGCCCACCGCCGCCAACGACCCGGTCTATGCCGATTCCCGGCTGAACTGCCAGGGTCAGATCCGGTTCGGCCCCGACGGGCGCGCCACCGCCGCGGCGGTGTGGTTGGTGGCCCCGTGCACCGAGCTGTTCGAGGACCAGCGGTCCGACGACTCCGTCGACCTGGCGCTGGGCACCGACTTCACGACACTGACCCACAGCGACGACATCGACGCCGTGCTTGCCGGCCTGCGCCCCGAGGCCACCGAACCCGCCGACCCCGCGCTGCTGAAGAAGATCCACTCGGCCAGCTGCTGAGGGCCGGACCGGCGCGGGTCAGACCGGGAGGGCTTCCAGCCCGCCCGCGCCGGCGAACACCTCACGGAACTCGGTGGCGACCCCCGGGGCCGCCGCCACCAGCGGCTCCGCCCGCCCGGTACCGGTCCGGGGCAGCCGTACCCAGGCCCCGGCCTCGGCGGCGATCAGCGCGCCGGCGGCCCAGTCCCACACGTTGAGCCCGTGCTCGTAGTGTGCATCCAGGCGGCCGGCGGCGACCATGCACAGATCCAGCGCGGCCGACCCGATCCGGCGCACGTCGCGCACCGCCGGCAGCATGCGGGCCAGCAGGCCCGCCTGGGCGGCGCGCCGTTGCGGCGAATAGCCGAATCCGGTACCCAGCAACACCATTGACAGCTCCGACACGGCGCTGCACCGCAGCCGGCTGCGGCCGTGCGGACCCACGAGCTCGGCACCCAGGCCGACACCGGCCGAATAGATCTCCCCGGCGGCGACGTCGGCCACCGCCCCCGCGACCGACACGCCGCCGAGCTGGGCCGCCACCGACACGGCATACGCCGGGATCCCGTAGACGAAGTTCACGGTGCCGTCGATGGGGTCCAGCACCCAGGTGACCGTGTCGGAGGAGGCGTCGACGGCCTCGGCGGGCCCGCCGCCCTCCTCCCCGAGAATCGGGTCGCCGGGCCGCACCGCGGCCAGCCGGTCCCGGATCAGGCGTTCGGTCTCGGTGTCGACGACGGTGACCGGGTCCGTCGGGGTGCTCTTGGCCCGCACCGCCCCGTCGGGCGCCGCGCTCCCACCCGCGGTCCCGAACACCTCGGCGCGCCGACGGCGCACGAAGGCGGCCGCCTCCCCCGCCAGCGTCTCGGCGATCGAACGGAGTGCCGCGACGTCGCGGTGGTCGGGCGCGGATTCCGGGGTGCTCACGGCTCTATCGCAACACACCTGGACACCCACCGACACACTCACCAACTCGCCGAGCACGCACTAGTGTTGGGCGCGCCGACCGTCAGCCTCGCGAGGAGCCGTCATGACCGATTCCCCCGTTGCCCCACCCACCGCGGACACCGACCAGCGCCGCGGGTTCGGCATCGACGTCGGCGGCAGCGGCGTCAAGGGCGGGATCGTGGACCTCGACACCGGTCAGCTCATCGGGGAACGCTTCAAGCTGGCCACCCCGCAGCCGGCCACGCCCGAGGCGGTCGCCGGCACGATCGCCGCCGTCGTACGGGAATTCGGCTGGACGGGCAAGCTGGGCGTCACCTATCCCGGCGTGGTCGTCGAGGGCGTGGCGCACACCGCCGCCAACGTCGACAAGGCCTGGATCGGCACCGACGCCAGCGAAGTGATCGGGGCCGCGCTCGACGGACAACCGGTGACCGTGCTCAACGACGCCGATGCCGCGGGCCTGGCAGAGGAACGCTTCGGCGCTGGTCAAGACCACACCGGCGTGGTGGTGCTGCTGACCTTCGGCACCGGGATCGGCTCGGCGGTGATCCACAACGGCATCCTCTTGCCCAACACCGAGTTCGGCCACCTCGAGGTCGGCGGCAAGGAGGCCGAGCATCGCGCGGCCTCCTCGGTGAAGGAGAAAAAGGACTGGAGCTACGAGCGCTGGACCAAGGAGGTCACCCGGGTGCTGGTGGCGATCGAGAACGCGATCTGGCCGGATCTGTTCATCGCGGGCGGAGGTATCAGCCGCAAGGCCGACAAGTGGATCCCCCTGCTGGAGAACCGCACGCCGGTGGTCGCCGCCGTGCTGCAGAACACCGCCGGAATCGTCGGCGCGGCGATGGCCGCCGAGTTCGACGTGACTCACTGATCCCCGCGATCCGGGCGGCCCGGTTCCCGCGATTCCGGGCCGCGCCCGCCCTGTTTCGGAACGCAAAACTGCGCGCTCGGGACGGGACGGGGCCGCACTGTCGTTACAATGGTCCATGGCGGCCGCCATCCGGATAGCGGCGATACTTCAGGAAAGACTGACGCCGACAGTCCCGATAGCCCCCACATAGCCGAAAGAGCTTTCGGTGGTGCACGCACCTGCCCGCCGATCGCCCGTAAGACCGAAAGGGTGTACGTGGCAGCGACCAAGGCAGGCACCGCGACCGACGACGACGTCGACGGCACGACCGCCAAGCCACCCACGAAACGAGCCGCCGGCGCCAAGGCCCCCGCCAAGCGCACGTCCCGCGCGGCCAAGTCCGGCGCAGCCAAGGCCCCCGCCAAGCGCGCGGCCAAGTCCACCAAGCCCAAGGCCGACGGAGCGCCGGGCCGGGGACGCCGGAAGGCCGATGAGGCCGGAGCCGACGAGGTGTCCACCGACTCGGCCGACGACATCGACACCGACGACATCGACGCCGAGCCCGGCGACCTGGATTCCGATGACCTCGACGTCGACGAGCTGGACGATCTCGACGAGGACGACGCCGACGAGAGCTCCGACGACGAGGCCGAGGATTCCGAGGATGCGGGGGATTCCGAGGATGCCGGGGGTTCCGGGGACACCGCGGCCCCGGCGGCCAAGAAGGCCGCCAAGGCGGACGCCGATGACGAGATCGCCGAGCCGTCGGAGAAGGACAAGGCCTCCGGTGACTTCGTGTGGGACGAAGAGGAATCCGAGGCGCTGCGCCAGGCGCGCAAGGACGCCGAGCTCACCGCCTCGGCGGACTCCGTGCGTGCCTACCTCAAGCAGATCGGCAAGGTCGCGCTGCTCAACGCCGAGGAGGAGGTCGAGCTCGCCAAGCGCATCGAGGCCGGGCTCTACGCCACCCAGCTGATGTCCGAGCTGTCCGACAAGGGCGAGAAGCTGCCCGCCGCCCAGCGCCGCGACATGATGTGGATCTGCCGCGACGGCGATCGCGCCAAGAATCACCTGCTGGAGGCCAACCTGCGCCTGGTGGTCTCACTGGCCAAGCGCTACACCGGCCGCGGCATGGCGTTCCTGGACCTGATCCAGGAGGGCAACCTGGGGCTGATCCGCGCGGTGGAGAAGTTCGACTACACCAAGGGCTACAAGTTCTCCACCTACGCCACGTGGTGGATCCGTCAGGCCATCACCCGGGCGATGGCCGACCAGGCCCGCACCATCCGCATCCCGGTGCACATGGTCGAGGTGATCAACAAGCTCGGCCGCATCCAGCGTGAGCTGCTGCAGGACCTGGGCCGCGAGCCCACTCCCGAGGAGCTCGCCAAGGAGATGGACATCACGCCGGAGAAGGTGCTGGAGATCCAGCAGTACGCGCGTGAACCCATCTCGCTGGACCAGACCATCGGCGACGAGGGCGACTCCCAGCTCGGGGACTTCATCGAGGATTCCGAGGCCGTAGTGGCCGTCGACGCGGTGTCCTTCACGCTGCTGCAGGATCAGCTGCAGTCGGTGTTGGAGACGCTCTCCGAGCGCGAGGCCGGTGTCGTGCGACTGCGTTTCGGGCTCACCGACGGCCAGCCGCGGACCCTCGACGAGATCGGCCAGGTCTACGGCGTCACCCGCGAGCGGATCCGTCAGATCGAGTCCAAGACCATGTCGAAGCTGCGCCACCCGAGCCGCTCGCAGGTGCTGCGGGACTACCTGGACTGATCCCGCTCCGCACCCTGATCGACGTCGGTGGGCGCGCCCGCCGACGCCCCGTTCGGGGCCGCGGTCAGCTCACGCTCTCCCCCGGCCGTCGCGGGTCGGGGGTGTCGGCTCGCCGAACCGGCCGTCGGGTCCGGGCAGGTAGGGCGTGACGATTGTCACAGCTGCCGTCGGCAGGGGTCCGTACAGGTGCGGGAACACCATCGACCGGGGATCGGTCGGCACGCCCGGTTCCCATCGCAGCGGCGCCGCCAGCGAATGCGGATCCAGGTACAGCAGTACCAGATCCCGGCGGCCGGCGTAGAGGCGGTTCGCCGGCAGATGCACCTGTGCCACCGTGGAAAGGTGCACGAAGCCGGACTCCGCCAGTGACGGTGGCCGGTACTCCCCGTGGCCGGCCGAGGCGCGCCAGTCCTGCTCCGAACAGATGTGGACGAGCACTTCGGGGATGGCCGGCATACGACCAGAGTGCCCTACGCGCAAATCGACCAACGGGTGAGACACGACACACCGGTAAACGCCTCGGGAACAAGGCCGGAACGCCATACGTCTGAGACAGTAGAAACCACGCGAGAACGGAGGAGCCATGGAAGCAACTCTGACCAGTCCGGAGCTGACGAGGGCTGATCGCTGCGACCGCTGCGGCGCCGCCGCCCGCGTGCGCGCGAAGCTCCCGTCGGGAGCCGAGCTGTTGTTCTGCCAGCATCACGCCAACGAACACGAGGCCAAGCTGATCGAGGCCTCGGCCGTGTTGGAGGTCAGCTCAGCGGAGCTGTAGGCCGGTCCCCGCGACACGGCGCTGCGCGGTTGGGCAGAACCCCTCGACGTCGGGGATGCTGGGCTGGTCATGACTGACCAGCCGGCCACCCGCTCCCGCCACCACGTGTGG
This sequence comes from Mycolicibacterium palauense, assembly GCF_002592005.1. GTDB lineage: Bacteria > Actinomycetota > Actinomycetes > Mycobacteriales > Mycobacteriaceae > Mycobacterium > Mycobacterium palauense. Next base: position 37,351 of record NZ_NVQF01000026.1, read on the forward strand.
CGCATCACCAAGCGAACCCTGTTGAAGGCCTGGGACGACTCGATCTTCGCCGAGTCGGCTCAGGCCGGGTTCTGGTCGGTGCTGTCGTTGCCGCCGCTGCTGCTCGGCATGCTCGGGAGCCTGGCCTACATCGCCCCGTTGTTCGGCCCGGACACGCTGCCGACCATCGAGGCCCGGTTGATCAGCCTGGCCAACAGTTTCTTCTCCAAGAACGTCGTCGTGGAGATCATCGAGCCGACGATCCGTGACATCGTGCAGGGCGCCCGCGGCGAGGTCGTGTCGCTGGGATTCGTGATCTCGCTGTGGGCGGGCTCGTCGGCGATCTCGGCGTTCGTCGACTCCATCGTTGAGGCGCACGACCAGACTCCCCTGCGACATCCGGTGCGACAGCGGTTCTTTGCACTGGGTCTCTACGTCGCCGGACTGCTCATCGTCATCGCCACCGCGCCGTTCGTGGCGCTGGGGCCCCGCAAGATCGCCGAGTACATCCCCGACAGCTGGGACAACGTGCTGCGCTACGGCTACTACCCGGCGCTGATCGTCACCTTCGCCGTGGCGGTCACGATCCTCTACCGGGTGTCGCTGCCGCGCCCACTGCCCACCCACCGGCTGGTCCTGGGTGCGGTGCTGGCCACCACCGTGTTCGTGGTGGCCACCGGGGGCCTGCGCATCTACCTGAGCTACATCACCAAGACCGGATACACCTACGGCGCCCTGGCGACGCCGATCGCGTTCCTGCTGTTCGCGTTCTTCCTCGGATTCGCCATCATGATCGGCGCCGAACTGAACGCCGCGATCCAAGAGGAATGGCCGGCGCCGGTCACCCACGCCCACCGCCTGTTGTTCTGGCTCACCCGCAAGGCCGAGGAACGGGCCAACGGCAAGGGGCCGGTCGGGGAACCAACTGGAGAGCCAGCCAGGGAACCAGCCGGAGAGCAGAAACCGCCCGCTGCCCGCCCCGGCCGCGACACCGCGCCGGCGCCCGTCCAGGGGCCGGCCAGCACCGTTCCACCGGGTGTGGCCGGCACCGGGCCCCCCGAAGGCGGCGTCAGCTCTTCTTGAGGCCCTCGTAGATGCGCTTGCAGTCCGGGCACACCGGAGAGCCGGGTTTCGCCGAGCGGGTGACCGGGAAGACTTCGCCGCACAGGGCGACCACGTGGGTGCCCATCACCGCGCTCTCGGCGATCTTGTCCTTCTTGACGTAGTGGAAGACCTTCGGGGCGTCGTCATCGGAGCCGTCGTCGACCCGTTCGTCGGTGTCCGGACGCTCGATCGTCTGGGTCTGCATGGGCCCATTCTGCCGCAGAAAATAACGGCTGGGAATCCGCGCGATCCTCGGCGGTCATCTTCGGCAGCCGTCGTCGGTGCGTTGTGCAAGAGTGGAGGATATGCGGCACGCCCAGGAGCTCGGTTACGACGACGAGGGTCGGCCGGTGCTCATCACCCGCGCCGAGTTGCCCTATGAGGAGCAGCACCGGGCGCGGGTACGCAAGTACCTGACGCTGATGGCGTTCCGCATTCCCGCGCTCGTGCTCGCCGCCGTGGCCTACAGCGTGTGGGAGAACGGGTTGATCTCGCTGGCGATCGTGGCCGTCTCCATCCCGCTGCCGTGGATGGCGGTGCTCATCGCCAACGACCGCCCCCCTCGGCGGGCCGAGGAACCGCGCCGGTTCGACGATGCGCAGCGCCGCACCCCGCTGTTCCCGACCGCGCACCGCTCGGCGCTTGAAGGCCGCGTGCCGCAACGGGACTCGCAACGGGACTCGGGTGATCCCGGGCCCGGCGGTTCCCGATGAGCGGCTTCTAGCTCAATTCTCAGCCCATTCTCAGGTCGGTCGATCATTTCCGCACGTCAGAGGGTGTGAAACCGCTCGCCGGTGGGAACTCTTCGCTCCAGTCAGGCGTTGGACTGCTTGAGAGTGCGAGCCATGAGGAGGCCGATATGGCATATGCCACCGCAAGTCGGGTTGACAGCGATCTGGACAGCCAGAGTCCCGCCGCGGATCTCGTCCGGGTGTATCTCAACGGCATCGGCAAGACCGCGTTGCTCAGTGCGGCCGACGAGGTGGAACTCGCCAAGCGGATCGAGGCAGGTCTGTATGCCCAGCACCTGCTCGACACCCGCAAGCGTCTCGGCGAGAACCGCAAACGCGACCTGGCCGCGGTGGTCCGCGACGGGCAGGCGGCACGCCGCCACCTGTTGGAGGCCAATCTGCGCCTGGTGGTGAGCCTGGCCAAGCGCTACACCGGTCGAGGGATGCCGCTGCTGGATCTCATCCAGGAAGGCAATCTGGGGCTGATCCGCGCGATGGAGAAGTTCGACTACGCCAAGGGGTTCAAGTTCTCGACCTACGCCACCTGGTGGATCCGCCAGGCCATCACCCGCGGCATGGCCGATCAGAGCCGCACCATCCGGCTGCCCGTGCACCTGGTCGAGCAGGTCAACAAGCTGGCGCGGATCAAGCGGGAGATGCACCAGAACCTGGGCCGCGAGGCGACCGACGAGGAACTGGCCGAGGAATCCGGCATTCCGGTGGAGAAGATCAACGATCTGCTGGAGCACAGCCGCGACCCGGTGAGCCTGGACATGCCGGTCGGCAGCGATGAGGAGGCCCCGCTCGGGGACTTCATCGAGGACGCCGAGGCGCTCTCGGCGGAGAACGCCGTCATCGCCGAACTGCTGCACACCGACATCCGCCACGTGCTGGCCACGCTCGACGAGCGCGAGCAGCAGGTGATCCGGCTGCGGTTCGGTCTCGACGACGGCCAGCCGCGCACCCTCGACCAGATCGGCAAGCTCTTCGGCCTGTCCCGTGAGCGGGTACGCCAGATCGAGCGCGAGGTGATGGCCAAGCTGCGCCACGGCGATCGCGCCGACCGGTTGCGCTCCTACGCGAGCTGACGTCCCCGCAGCCGACTTCCCTGAATCAGTGTGCCCGCCGCGCCCCCCGGCGGGCACACTGCTGTCCGGGGGCCGCCGTCCGGGGCGGAGACGGCCCGGGCAGGCCGTCTGGACGCCGCGCCGCATGGTTAGCCAACCATTACCCCAGCTAGCCCAGTAGACTGACCACCGACGGAGGGTGGCACATGAACGACCTGGTCGATACCACAGAGATGTACCTGCGGACGATCTACGACCTCGAAGAGGAGGGCGTGATCCCGCTGCGCGCCCGCATCGCCGAACGCCTGGAGCAGAGTGGGCCCACCGTCAGCCAGACCGTGTCCCGGATGGAGCGCGACGGCCTGCTGCACGTTGCCGGCGACCGCCACCTGGAGCTCACCGAGAAGGGCCGCGCCCTGGCGGTCTCGGTGATGCGCAAACACCGTCTGGCCGAGCGGCTGCTCGTCGACGTCATCGGGCTGCCGTGGGAGGACGTTCACGCCGAGGCCTGCAAGTGGGAGCACGTGATGAGCGAGGACGTCGAGCGGCGGCTCATCGCCGTGCTGGACAACCCGACCGTCTCTCCGTTCGGAAACCCGATCCCCGGGCTGTCGGAGCTGGGCATGGGCAACAGAGACGGGTCCGAGGACGCCAACCTGGTACGCCTGACCGAGGTTCCGCCCGGTTCGCCGGTGGCCGTCGTGGTGCGCCAGCTCACCGAGCACGTCCAGGGCGACCAGAGCCTGATCGCCCGGCTCAAGGACGCCGGCGTGGTGCCCAATGCCCGCGTCACCGCCGAGATCAATCCGCTCGGCGGGGTCACGATCGTGATGCCCGGCCACGAGAATGTCGACCTTCCGCACGAGATGGCGCACGCCGTCAAGGTCGAGAAGATCTGAGCCCGGGCCACCCCCGATCCACCGATCACGGCGCGCCGGTCCGGCGCGCACGCCGCGGCGGCAGGGACACTCCGATCCGTGCGGCCACCTGATACCCGGTGAGCGCGAGCTCATGGATCTGTAGCGGGTGCATTCCGGTCTGCAGCGCCCGGTCCAGCATGCCGGCCATTCGGTGGGCCGGCTGGCAGCTCAGCGCGGCCTCCAGGGAGATGCCGGCCAGGGGCCCGTCACCGCGCACATAGGCGAAGAACGCCAACAGTGTCAGCGCGTGGGCACGCCACGGACCCGGCAGAGTCCGGGCCAAATCCACCCACAACGCTTCCGCCTGATCGGCCCTCTCCCCCGCTGCCAGCGCAAACAGCACGTCCCGCACCATCTCGTCGGCCAGCGCCGCGGCCAGCTCGGCCAGCTCACCCTCGGAGAGCTCCGCACCCCCGGCCACCCGATCCGCGGCCGCGATCACCGCCCGTGCGTCCGTGCGCGCCGAACGCTGCGGGTCCGTACCACGCGCCCGGGCCCGCCGCCGCTCCTGTGCCCGCGCCGCGGGGGCCAGCCCGGCGCTGCGGTGCTCGTCGGTGGTGGCGATGACGGCCTGCAACTCGTCCCGGCGGCCGTAGAGCCGCCGCCCGTCGAGCACGGCCGCCATCGCCATCGGGGACGACGTCGGGTCATCGACCTGTCCACCACCGCAGCCGAAGAGGCACCGCCAGCGTCCGCCGACACCGACGCGGTCCACGACGTGGACATCCCACAGTGCAATGCCGTAGGCCTCCAGCTCGTCGGCCAGGGCGGCGGCGAGCCGGCGGTGGTCCTCGACGCACTGCCCGCACGGGCTCCCTTCGTCGTCGACGTCGTCGACGTCGTCGACGATGACCGCGACCACCCCTTCCGGCCGCGATCCGGCCGCCGCCGCGGCCAGTTGGGCGACGTCGTCGACGAGTCCCTCGAACAGGTCGACGCGCATCACCGCACCCAATCGCCCTCGTTCGATCAGCGCGAGGACCAGCGAGTGTTCCGGCACGAAACCCAGCACCGCGGGTAGTCCGGCGATCAGCGCCCCGGGGCGGTTGACGGTGAAGTCGGCGGGATCGGCGGGATCGGCGGGATCGGCGGGAGAAGCGGAGGAAGATGTCATGCCCAGACGGTGGCAAGCGGCACCGTCACGACGGTGCCGCGCGGCCCCGCCACCGTCGCCGACTGTGGATGCGGGTCGGACTGTGCATGGCCTGTGGATGACCTGCGCATCACACGGCCCGATTGTTCACGCGCTAGTGACAGGCTCGGCATGCGAGATTCGCCGGACCGGCGTACACAACTTACTCATGAGTTCCTCGCAGGAATACGACCTCGTCGTCATCGGTTCGGGTCCCGGCGGCCAACGCGCCGCGATCGCGGCGGCCAAGCTGGGAAAATCGGTGGCGGTGATCGAGCGCGGGATGATGCTCGGCGGTGTGTGCGTCAACACCGGGACCATCCCGTCGAAAACCCTGCGCGAGGCCGTCGTCTACCTCACCGGGATGAATCAGCGGGAACTCTACGGCGCCAGTTACCGGGTCAAGGAGAAGATCACCCCGGCCGACCTGCTGGCCCGCACCCAGCATGTGATCGGCAAGGAGATCGACGTCGTGCGCTCGCAGCTGCTGCGCAACCGGGTCGACCTGTTCGTCGGGCACGGCCGCTTTCTCGATGAGCACACGGTGCTGGTCGAGGACCCCGGCCGGACCGAACGGGTGACGGTCAGCGGCACCAACTTCGTCATCGCCACCGGCACCAAGCCGGCCCGGCCGGCCGGGGTGGAGTTCGACGAGGACCGGGTGCTCGACTCGGACGGAATCCTGGACCTCAAGGCGATCCCCACCTCGATGGTGGTCGTCGGCGCCGGGGTGATCGGCATCGAGTACGCGTCCATGTTCGCCGCGCTGGGCACGAAGGTGACCGTGGTGGAGAAGCGGTCGACGATGCTGGAGTTCTGCGATCCCGAGATCGTCGAGGCGCTGCGGTTCCACCTGCGCGATCTGGCGGTCACGTTCCGGTTCGGCGAGGAGGTGACCGCCGTCGACGTCGGCTCGGCCGGCACCGTGACCACCCTGGCCAGCGGGAAGCAGATCCCCGCCGAGACGGTCATGTACTCGGCCGGGCGCCAGGGTCAGACCGATCACCTCGACCTGGAGAAGGCCGGGCTGGAGGCCGATCACCGCGGTCGCATCTTCGTCGACGAGAACTTCGCGACCAAGGTCGACCACATCTACGCCGTCGGCGACGTCATCGGCTTCCCCGCCCTGGCCGCGACCTCGATGGAGCAGGGCCGGCTGGCCGCCTACCACGCCTTCGGGGAACCCACCAAGGGCATGATGGACATGCAGCCAATCGGGATCTACTCGATCCCCGAGGTGTCCTACGTCGGGGCCACCGAGGTCGAGTTGACCAAGGACGCCGTTCCCTACGAGGTCGGGGTGTCGCGCTACCGGGAACTGGCCCGCGGCCAGATCGCCGGCGACTCCTACGGCATGCTCAAGCTGCTGGTGTCCACCGAGGACCTGCGGCTGCTGGGCGTGCACATCTTCGGCACCAACGCCACCGAGATGGTGCACATCGGCCAGGCGGTGATGGGCTGTGGCGGCACGGTCGAGTACCTGGTCGACGCGGTGTTCAACTATCCGACGTTCTCCGAGGCCTACAAGGTGGCCGCCCTCGACGTGATGAACAAACTGCGCGCCCTGAGCCAGTTCCGGTCCTGACCTCACCCGCGCCGGCGTGCCGACGGGGCCCGGTGCGGCCGTTTCGGCCGGTCGGGCCGGCCTGCGACGGGTGTTTTCCCTCGTCGCGAAATCGGACCGCCCCCGGAATCCGGCCGGGAATCCCGTTGTTGAAATAACTGTGAACGACGTGTGACGGGTCGACTGCCCGGTCACCGTCCATCTGGGGGACACTGGAGGGCAACCCGCAGGCAATGCCGCAGGGGGCCACCACGAGACCCCGTGACAGTATCGAGGAGGCGAAGCCGATGTCCGATCACAGTGACTCGACTCACCAGGGCCCGACTCAGGAAGGCCCGACTCAGGAAGGCCCGACTCAGGAAGGCGCAACTCGGGAAGGCGCCGTGCCCGACCAGGACCCGGGCTATGAGCCCGAGCAGAACGGCATGTACGAGCTCGAGTTCCCGGCGCCCCAGCTGGCGGCCGCCGACGGCCGCGGACCCGTACTGATCCACGCCCTGGAGGGATTCTCCGACGCCGGACACGCGATCCGGATCGCCGCCAAGCACCTCAAGGAGGCCCTGGACACCGAACTGGTCGCTTCCTTCGCCATCGACGAGCTGCTCGACTACCGGTCACGGCGCCCCCTGATGACGTTCAAGACCGACCACTTCACCCACTACGAGGAACCCGAGCTGTCGCTGTACGCGCTGCGTGACACGGCGGGAACACCGTTCCTGCTGCTCGCGGGCATGGAGCCCGACCTCAAGTGGGAGCGGTTCATCACCGCGGTGCGGCTGCTGTCCGAGCGGCTCGGCGTGCGCCAGACGATCGGCATGGGCACCATCCCCATGGCGGTTCCGCACACCCGGCCGGTGACCTTGACCGCGCATTCCAACAACCGCGAGATCCTGGCCGAGCACACCCCGTGGGTCGGCGAGGTCCAGGTGCCGGCCAGCGCGTCGAATCTGCTGGAGTACCGCATGGCGCAACACGGCCATGAGGTCGTCGGATACACCGTGCACGTCCCCCACTACCTGGCTCAGACGGACTATCCCGCCGCGGCACAGGCGCTGCTGGAACAGGTGGCCAGGACGGGTTCGCTGGAGATCCCGATGTCGGCGCTGAACGAGGCCGCCGCCGAGATCCACGTCAAGATCGACGAGCAGGTCACCGCCAGTCCAGAGGTCGCTCAGGTGGTGGAGGCCCTGGAGCGACAGTACGATGCATTCGTTGCCGCCCAGGAGAACCGTTCACTGTTGGCCCGGGATGAGGACCTGCCCAGCGGCGACGAGATCGGGGCGGAGTTCGAGCGCTTCCTGGCTCAGCAGGCCGGCGAGAAGGGCGGCGAGAAGAGCAAGGACCCGTTCTCCGACGACAACGACGCCTGACCGACGCCTGACCGGCGCCTGACCCAGCCGCCTCCGGCCCGACAACGAAGTTGGCAACGTATGACACCGGATACGCACAGCCCGACCGATCCGGCACGGAAGTTGCCGCGGTGATGCCGGCCAGGACGTCCGGCCTCCGCTCGGTGCGGTCGGTGACGCCGACTCTGGAGTTCCGCACCATCCACGGCTACCGGCGGGCGTTTCGCATCGCGGGGTCGGGGCCGGTGCTGTTGCTGATCCACGGCATCGGAGACAACTCCACGACGTGGGGTCCGGTGCACGCCAAGCTGGCGCAGCGCTTCACCGTCATCGCCCCGGACCTGCTGGGGCACGGTTTGTCGGACAAGCCGCGCGCCGACTACTCGATCGCGGCGTACGCCAACGGGATGCGCGACCTCCTGAGTGTGCTCGACATCGAGCAGGTCACCGTTGTCGGTCATTCGCTGGGCGGCGGGGTGGCGATGCAGTTCGCATACCAGTTCCCGCAGCTGGTGGAGCGACTGATCCTGGTCGGCGCCGGCGGAGTGACCAAGGACGTCAACGTGGCGCTGCGGATGGCCTCGCTGCCCATGGGTGGCGAGGCGCTGGCACTGCTGCGGTTGCCGATGGTCCTTCCGGCGTTGCAGGTCGCGGGCCGGGCCGCCGGTCTGGTTCTCGGCTCGACCGGGGTGGGAAGGGACCTCCCGGACGTGTTACGCATCCTGCGCGACCTTCCCGAGCCGACCGCGTCGTCGGCGTTCACCCGCACCCTGCGCGCCGTGGTCGACTGGCGCGGCCAGGTGGTCACCATGCTGGACCGCTGCTACCTGACCGAATCGGTTCCCGTGCAGTTGATCTGGGGCGAGCAGGATGTGGTCATCCCGGTCAGTCACGCGCACCTGGCGCACGCCGCGATGCCCGGCTCGCAGCTGGAGATCTTCAAGCGCTCGGGACACTTTCCGTTCCACGACGACCCGGACCGCTTCGTGGAGGTCGTCGAGCGATTCATCGACACCACCGAGCCGGCCAAGCACGACCAGGCGGCCCTGCGGCAGCTGTTGCGCGACGGCATCAGCGAGGGCGCCATCTCCGGATCGGTCGACACCAAGGTCGCCGTGCTCGACGCCATGGGTTCGGACGAGCGCAGCGCTACCTGACCGCCGAGAGCCCACCGGCGGCACCGGCGGGCCAGTAAAGTCGGTATATGGATATCGACGTGACAGTGCTGCGCGTATTCACCGATCCGTCGGGCAACTTCGGTAACCCGCTTGGTGTCGTGAACGCCGACACCGTTGCGCCGGGCGACCGGCAGAGCGTGGCGACGCGGCTGGGTTTCAGCGAGACCGTCTTCGTGGAACTTCCGGGCCCGGGCTCGCCCACCGCGCACGCCCACATCTTCACCCCGGCCGTCGAGCTGCCCTTCGCCGGCCACCCGACCGTCGGCGCATCGTGGTGGCTCAAATCGCTGGGGACCCCGGTGCACACCCTGCAGGTGCCCGCCGGAATCGTGCAGGTCACCTACGAGGGAGACCTGACGGCCGTGAGCGCCCGGTCGGAATGGGCACCCGAGTTCGCGATTCACAACGTGGACTCCGAGGAGGAGCTGGCGGCCGCGGATCCCGCCGACTACGACGACGACGCCGAACACTATCTGTGGACCTGGGTCGACAAGGAGGCCGGACACCTGCGCTCACGGAGTTTCGCCTCCGGACTGGGCATCACCGAAGACGAGGCGACGGGCGCGGCCGCGGTCCGGATGACCGACTTCCTCAGCCGCGACCTGGTCATCACCCAGGGCAAGGGGTCCCGAATCCAGACGAACTGGAGCCCCGAAGGCTGGGTGAAGGTCGCCGGGCTCGTCGCCCTCGACAGGACGATCCAGCTGCAGATGTGAGCTCCCGCCCGGGGCCTCAGCCGGGCGCCGAGAGCTTGCGGTGCTGCCGCATGTCGCGGATCTCGCGTTCGAAGTCCTCCGCCGAGGTGAACGATCGGTACACCGAGGCGAACCGAAGGTAGGCGACCTCGTCGAGTTCCCGCAGCGGGCCCAGGATCGCCAGCCCCACCTCGTGGCTCGGGATCTCCGGAGACCCGGCCGCACGTACCGTGTCCTCAACCTGTTGGGCCAGCAGGTTCAGTGCGTCCTCATCGACCTGCCGCCCCTGGCAGGCGCGCCTGACACCGCTGATCACCTTCTCGCGACTGAACGGCTCGGTCACCCCGCTGCGCTTGACGACCGCCAGCACCGCGGTCTCGACGGTGGTGAAACGCCGACCGCACTCCGGGCACGCCCGGCGCCGCCGAATGGCCTGACCCTCGTCGGTCTCACGGGAATCCACGACCCGGGAATCGGGATGGCGGCAGAAAGGACAGTGCATGACCGCTCCTTCGCCGCATAGAGGGTGAGACCCGAACCTCACCGAGATTACCCGGGCCCGCCCGGGCGCGGCGATTGCCGTCACGTCCCGCACCGCCGGCACCTCTTCCGACACCACGATCTCTGCTCCCGGACGAGGCGTAGTCAGCCGATCGGGGCGATCAGCGTCTGGCCAGCGGTCAGCGCCACCGAGTCGAGTTCGTTGAGTTCGCGGATGCGCTCGGCGACCTGTGCCGCCGGCGCGTCGGGCGCGACCCGTGCCGCCAGATGCTGCAGAGTTTCTCCGCCTCGGACCTGCACCACCGCCAACCGATCCGGGACCGGCGCCTCGGCGCCGTGGACGGCGTCGCCGAACTGGGCCACCAGGCCCAGCCAGATGGTGATCATCGCGGCCAGCACGGCCAGGCCCACCGTCGCGGCGGGGGTGATCGGACGCTGCCGGTGCGGCCCCCGTGAGACCGCCACCCCCGTGGTCCGGTACCGCATCGGCGCGACCGGGGGCCGGGCGGGCCCGGGCCGACGCCGGTGCGACGCCGTGGACCGGCACGCCGCCCGACCCGCCGGCAGAACCCGCGGCATCCGTGCGGGATCGGCCCGCAGGGCGGTGGACCCGGCGCGGGGGTCCGCGGAAAACCCTCCGCGGGCCGCGCCGGCTGTCGGACCGCAGGCCGGGCCGGAGGCCGGGCCAGAAGTCAGGCCAGAAGTCAGGGTGCGCGTCATGTCGATTCCTTCCCAAATCAGGCGGATTGCCATCAGGGTTTATTCGCTTCTATGTTCGAACAGTAATCGCTCACGTGTTCGAATAAAAGCGCTGTCCGAACGTGTGATCGATTCGTTGCCGAACGATAGATCGGGGGTCCGACAAAAATCCCTTCCGCCCCATCCGCCCCTTTCAACACATCCGCCACACGAATCACTCGGCCGGCACACCCCGACCGTCCCAGCCCTCCCGCCGACACGCGTCGAACACATGTTTGATTATTGTCGGTACCGCGACTAGATTCGGCTGCATGGCCGAGAGCACAGACACCACCGGCGGCACCAGCACGGGCAGCACTGCGGGCAGCACGGCGGGCGGTGCCGACGCGAGCCGCCGGGACGGCTCCCCCGACTCGTCGTTGACCGAACGCCAGCGCACCATCCTCGACGTCATCCGGACCTCGGTGACCACCCGCGGGTATCCCCCGAGCATCCGGGAGATCGGCGACGCGGTCGGTCTGACCTCCACATCGTCCGTGGCGCATCAACTACGGACCCTCGAACGCAAGGGTTACCTCCGGCGGGACCCGAACCGTCCGCGCGCGGTCGACGTGCGAAGCGCCGACGAATCCCCGGCCACGCCGGTCACCGATGTCGTGGGCTCCGACGCGCTACCGGAACCCACGTTCGTGCCGGTGCTGGGCCGCATCGCCGCGGGCGGGCCGATCCTGGCCGAAGAAGCCGTCGAGGACGTCTTCCCACTGCCCCGGGAGCTCGTGGGCGAGGGATCGTTGTTCCTGCTCAAGGTGGTCGGCGAATCGATGGTCGACGCCGCGATCTGTGACGGCGACTGGGTGGTGGTGCGCCAGCAGAACGTCGCCGACAACGGCGATATCGTGGCGGCCATGATCGACGGGGAGGCCACCGTCAAGACCTTCAAGCGCACCGGCGGTCAGGTGTGGCTGATGCCGCACAACCCGGCGTTCGACCCCATCCCCGGCAACGACGCCGCCGTTCTCGGCAAGGTCGTCACGGTGATCCGCAAGATCTGACGGACCGGACGCGGCCCGCGGCGCCGCCGCCATGCGGGCCGTCGGGCCGGATCGATCGCCCGTCCCGACACCGAAACCGACTGCCAAGCCGGTAGTGCCGGTAGTGGGTGGAGGTCAGTGCGCGCGCGTGAATCCGTTGGCTTCGGCGAGTTCGGCGCTGGCGAACCAGATCTCGGCGGTCACCGACTCATAGGAGGTGCTGCCGGGGGTGTGGTAGGTCCCCGTGCGCATGCTGCCCTTGACCGGATAGCCCGCAGGAGCCTCATCCGGGTCGTCGAGGGGCAGATGAATCGCCGGTGCCTGTTCCTGCCCGAACCCGGTCTCCGACTCCTCGTACTGCTCGTACTCCTCCGCGAGATGGGCCGGCTGACCGCCGTGTTCGAGTCGAGAGAAGGCCACCCCTTCGGCGTGGTAGTCCTCGACCACCTGCTCCTCGGCGACGTCCTCGCGGCCCTCGGGCGGGGGCACAGCCCCCTGGACGGGCGTGAACAGTGACTGCGGGCCGGGCAGATAGTCGTCCTCGTCATCCCACCCCGGCTCCTCCGTCCACCCCGACGGCGCCGCCGAGGACGCCGCGGCGTGTCGGCCCGACGGCTCGGACCCCTCGGAGGGGATCAGCGTCGGGGCGGTGTCGACATCGTCGGGGTTCTCGTCCTCGTACTCGTCGTGCTCCGGCGCTTCGTGGGCACCGTGGTGGGTGAACAACTCCCCGGGCTCGGCCGCCGCGCCGGGAATGAAGGCGGTCGACGCCGCCCAGTCCTCGTCGGATTCCTCGGATTCGGCGACCCCTCCGGCCTCTGTGAGTCCCGCCTGGTCGGCCCAGCGGCCGCGCGAGGCCAGGTAGCCCACCTCGTCGTCCTCCCGGTCCTCCAACCGACCCCGATCGTCGCCGAGGTCGGCGCCGGCCGCCGACCAGCGTCCGTCCTTGCCCTCGCCCTCGGGCTCGCGTGCGGCCCCGGGTATGGCCCCGGAAGAGGCCCCGGAAGAGGTGTAGTCCAGGTAGTCGTCGTCGGCGCCGAAATCGGGATTGTCGAAATCCGCCCGGTCATAGTCCGCCCGGCCATAGTCCGCCCGGTCATAGTCCGCCTGGTCGTGGTCGGCCCGGCCACCCCGGCGGCGACGCATGAACAGCCAGGCCACCAGCGAGGCGACCACCAGGAAGGCGAGCGGGACGATCCACCACAGCCACCAGGTCTGCCAGCGCAGCCCCCCGCCGCCTTCGTCTCCGCCGGCGGGCGCCTGGGCCGTCGGCGTGCTGCCGGCGGGCACCTGCACATCGTTGAGGGACTCCGCGAGGTTGGCCGGATCGGAGGTGAAGGTGTTGGTCTTGCTGTTCCACGACACCTGCCCGCCGCTGAACCGCTGTGTGACGACATCGCCGTCGACCGTCTGGTCGGACACCGGTACACCCAGTTCGCCGGTGGCACCGCCGAGTTTCTCCCAGGCCGCCTTCATCGAGCCCTGCACGGCGACCGCGCGTTCGTCGGGCGTCCAGAAGATCACCGGCTCGCCGGCGCCGGTGAACGTCACGATCCGGCTGTTGGGGGCGCCGCCGTCCTGCTCGCCCGTGGCCGGGAAGCCGAAGTCACCGGTGGGACCGCCCAGGGCCTCGTACTTCGCCAGGATGTCGCCACTGAGGACGCTGGCACCGGTGTCCGGGGTGTAGAAGATCTTGCCGCCGGCGAAGTTCTGCGCGGTGCCGTTGTCGCCGACCGGGTAGGGAGCACCCTCGCGCGCGCCCAGCGGCCCGCCGGCTCCACCGGAGGCGCGGTAGGCCCGATTGATCTCCGAGACCGGGTCCGAGGGGATCTGCAGGCCGGTGAGCTGGTCGGCCAGGCCCGGCGGATCCGTGGTGAACTCCCCGGTGGCGTCGTTGTAGGTGACCTCACCGCCGCTGAACTTCTGGCTCATGGCGTCGCCGTCGTAGGTCTCGGCGGCCACCGGGACACCCAGGACACCCGCGGACCCGCCGAGCTGGTCCCACGCCGCGTTGATCGGCCCGCGTACCACCCAGGCGCCGGTATCGGGGGTCCAGAAGATGACCGGGTTGTCGCCGGCACTGAAGATGACATTGCGGCTGTCGGGACCGACGAGACCGGCCCCCTCGTCGATCTCCGGGAATCCCAGGTCGCTGTCGGCGGGGCCACCCAGCTCGCGGTACTTGTCCAGGATGGCCCCGTACATCATCCTCGCGCCGGTGTCGGGCGAGTAGAACACGGCGCCCCCGGCGAAGTTCTGCGCGAACCCGTTCCCGACCGGGTAGACGTCCCCGTCCTTGGGGCCGAGCTGGGAGTTCTCGGCCCCGGCCTCGGTCCATGCGGCATTGATGGCATCGGCGGCGTCGCTCTCCGGCGAGGCGAGGGCAGGCGGCGCGAACAGGCCCATCGCGAGGGCCACCAGGGCCACTCCCAGGGTCGCTCGTGCGAGAGGTCGGAACGGCCTTCGTCGTCGCATTGGGTATCGCTGCCTCGTCATGCCCACTCCCCGCGGTTGCCTCACGTGTGCCCGCATCCGACCGCGTCGGTTACCGATGCGGCGCTGACCTGCTCGCTGGCCGTTCAACCGTCATTGCGGAGACAATACCCATCGCGTAAGCAAATGCGGCGAAGCCGCGACGAGGCGTGCCGAATTGATCCGGCGGCGATCTGCAATGCGACCCGGAATGGAATCGGCACCGGAGCCGCTGCGGGATCCGGTGCCGAGACCGACGCTGACGGGTTCACCCCACGCCCTCATACGCCCAGGCTGCGGCCGATGATCTCCTTCATGATCTCGGTGGTACCACCGTAAATGGTCTGCACGCGCGCATCGAGGTAGGCCCGCGCGACACCGTATTCGCGCATGTAGCCATATCCGCCGTGCAATTGCAGGCAACGGTCGATCAACTTCACCTGGGCCTCGGTGGAATACCACTTCGCCATTGCGGCCTGTTCGGCGGTGAGTTTCTCGTCGAGGTGCAATTTAATGAATTCATCAACCATGATCCGCACCGCGGTGGTCTCGGTGGCCAGTTCGGCCAGCAGGAACCGGCTGTTCTGGAAGCTGCCGATGGGTTTGCCGAAAGCCTTGCGCTCCTTGGTGTACTGGATCGTCTCGTCCAGCACCGCCTCCATGGCCGCGATCGCCATGATGGCGATCGAGATCCGCTCCTGCGGCAGGTTCTGCATCAGGTAGACGAAGCCCTGCCCCTCCTCGCCGAGCAGGTTCTCGGCGGGCACTTTCACGTCGGTGAACGACAGCTCGGCGGTGTCCTGCGCGTCCAGGCCGATCTTGTCGAGGTGGCGACCCCGCTCGAAACCCTCCATCCCACGTTCTACGGCCAGCAGCGAGAAGCCCAGCGCGCCCTTGTCGGGGTCGGTCTGCGCCACCACGAGCACCAGATCGGAGTTGATTCCGTTGGTGATGAACGTCTTGGAACCATTGAGGATGTAGTGGTCACCCTCCTTGACCGCCCGGGTTTTGATGCCCTGCAGGTCGCTGCCGGTGCCGGGTTCGGTCATCGCGATCGCGGTGATCAGCTCCCCGGTGCAGAACTTCGGCAGCCAGCGCTGCTTCTGCTCCTCGGTGGCCAGCCTCAGCAGGTACGGCAGCACGACGTCGTTGTGCAGGGAGAAACCCAGCCCGCTGTAGCGCCCGGCCACGGTCTCCTCCACCAGCACCGTGTTGTAGCGGAAGTCGTCGTTGCCGCCGCCGCCGTACTCCTCGGGCACGGCCATCCCCAGGAAGCCCTGCTTGCCGGCCTCCAGCCAGACGCCGCGGTCGACGATCTTGTCCTTCTCCCACTGCTCGTGGTGCGGCGCGACGTGCTTGTCCAGGAAGCCGCGATAGGACTCGCGGAACAGTTCGTGCTCCGGCTCGAACAGGGTGCGCTGGTACTTCACGGCGTTGTTCACGGGGACCTCCGGCGAAGTTTGATCAAACTGTGGAATCTGCCCCGACGATATACCAACCGAGCGGTTGGTCGAAAGAACGGGGGGCCCAGGCACCCCCGTACACTTGCCCTCCATGTCCCCTCCATGTCCGCGGTGCAGACGGTGACGGGGTCCATGCCCAAGACCACACCCCAGCCCACACCCGAGCCCACGCCGGGGACCGGGGTGGACGACGCGGCGCCGGCCGGCCTGACCCACTGGGGCGCGTTTCGTGCCCGGGTCGAAGACGGCGAGATCCGCGCGGTCGCCGCGCCCCGGGACGACGCCGACCCCTCCCCTCTGCTGGGCAACCTGCCCGGAGCCCTGCGCCACCGGTCACGGGTGCGTGCACCCGCGGTGCGGCGGGGCTGGCTCGAGAACGGCCCGGGCCCCTCCACCCGCCGCGGCTCCGACGAGTTCGTGGAGGTGTCCTGGGATCGGCTGACCGACCTGCTGGCCGGCGAGCTGCGGCGGGTTGTCGACCGGCACGGCAACTCCGCGGTCTACGGCGGGTCCTACGGCTGGGGCAGCGCCGGGCGCTTCCACCACGCACAGAGCCAGGTGCACCGCTTCCTGAACCTGCTCGGCGGCTACACCTTCTCTCGGCACTCCTACAGTCTGGGCGCCAGCGGCGTGATCATGCCGCGCGTCGTGGGCACCCACGACGACCTGTTCAAGAGATCGACGAGCTGGGACGTCATCGCCGAACACACCGACCTGCTGGTGTGCTTCGGCGGCGTGGGCACCAAGAACACCGCGGTCAACCACGGCGGCACCACGGCGCATCCCGCGCGCGGGGCGCTGGCCCGGTTCCGCGAGCGCGGCGGGCGCATCGTGTCGGTCTCGCCGCTGCGCGACGATGTCGACGGTGACTGCCAATGGCTGCCGGCGGTGCCGGGCACCGACGTCGCGATCATGTTGGCACTCGCCCATGTGCTGGCCACCGAGGATCTGGCCGACCGGGCGTTCCTGGCCTCCCACTGCACCGGATACGCCGTCTTCGAGCGGTACCTGCTGGGGACCGACGACGGCACACCCAAGTCGCCGGAGTGGGCGCAGCAGCGGTGCGGGCTGCCCGCCGCGACCCTGCGCGAGCTGGCCCGGCGGATGGCGGCCGGGCGCACCCTGGTCACGGTCAGTTGGTCGCTGCAGCGGACACGCCACGGCGAGCAGGCACCCTGGATGGGGCTGACGCTGGCGGCGATGCTCGGCCAGATCGGCCTGGCCGGAGGGGGATTCGGCCACGGCTACGGTTCGATGAACGAACCCGGGCTGCCTCCGCTGCGGTGCGGCCTTCCGGTACTGCCGCAGGGGATCAACCCGGTGCGGGAGTTCATCCCGGTGGCCGCGGTCAGCGACATGCTGCTGCACCCCGGCGAGCCCTTCGACTACAACGGCCAGCGGCTGACGTTTCCCGACATCCGCTGTGTGTACTGGGCCGGCGGTAATCCGTTCCACCACCACCAGAACCTGCCCCGGCTGCGTCGCGCACTGGGCCGCGTGGACACCGTCGTCGTCCACGACCCGTACTGGACGGCGATGGCCAAACACGCCGACATCGTCGTGCCGTCCACCACCGCCTATGAACGCGACGATTTCTCGGGATCACGCAACGACCCGGTGCTGATGGCGATGCCCGCCCTGGCGCCCCCCTACGCCCAGGCGCGCAACGACTATCAGGTCTTCGCCGGACTCGCCCAGCGACTCGGCTTCGGTGCCGAGTTCACCGAGGGCCGCAGCGAGCGGCAGTGGTTGGCCCACCTCTACGACACCTGGGCGAGCCGCCTGGACTTCGAGGTTCCCGACTTCGAGGAGTTCTGGTCGGCCGGCCGGGTGCGCCTACCGGTGCAGGAGGGCCTGACCCTGCTCGCGGACTTCCAGGCCGATCCGGTCCAACATCGGCTTGCCACCCCGAGCGGACGCATCGAGATCCACTCGCCGACCATCGCGGGGTTCGGGTACGACGACTGCGCAGGGCACCCGAGGTGGTACGAACCCAGCGAGTGGCTCGGCGGCCCGCGTGCCCGACGCTATCCGCTGCACCTGCTGGCCAACCAGCCCGCCACCCGCCTGCACAGCCAGCTCGACGGCGGAGCCACCAGTCAGGCCGCGAAGGTGGCCGGCCGTGAGCCCATCCGGATCCACCCCTGCGACGCCGCCGAACGCGGCCTGTCCGACGGCGACGTGGTGAGAGTGTTCAACGATCGGGGCGCCTGCCTGGCGGGCGTGGTGCTCGACGAGGGCGTGCGCCGCTCCGTCGTCCAGTTGGCCACCGGGGCCTGGTACGACCCCGTCGATCCCGCCGATCCGGATTCACTGTGTGCGCACGGCAACCCCAACGTGCTGACCGACGATGTCGGCAGTTCCGCCTTGTCCCGGGGGTGTACCGGGGCCCACGTCCTGGTGGAGGTGCACAGGCACACCGGGCCCCTGCCGCCCGTGCGCGCCCACGAGCCGCCCACGGTGGTGACCCGGTGAGCGACACCCTGGCGGTGCGCGACCGCGGGCAGATCCTGCGGTTCGGTTTCGAGGACCTGATGCGCTACCACGGCCCCGGTTCGCCCGGCGGCGTGGCCCATGCATTCAAGGTGCTCCAGCGCGCCTTCGCCCTGCTGTCGCCCGACCAGCCGCCGCCACGGCGGGAGATCTTGGTGCGCACCGCATTCCGCGGCCCCGGTGCACGCGATGGCATCGAGGCGGTCACCCGTGCGGTGACCGACGGCCGGTTCCGCGTCGACCGCGGCCTGCAGCGCCCCGACCGCGGGCGGTTGCTGGAGGATTTCGTCTTCGACATCGGCATCGGAGACCGCAGCGTGACGCTGGTGCTGCGCGACGGGTATGTCACCGAGGAGTTCATCGACCTGGCCAGGACCGAAAACCGCACCGCGGCACAGGAATCCCGGCTCGACGAGCTGAAGGCCCGGCTGGCCCGCACGGTGATGGCGGCGCCCGCCGAGGAGGTCTACGAGCCGGCCGCCCCCCCGGGGTGATCGAGCCGGGGCGCCACCAGATCCAGGAAGGAGTCGGCCACCCGGTACACGTCGGCCATCGGCAGCCCACGCAGTATGGCACCGGTGAGCATCGTGTTGATGATGCCCCACAACATGATCGCGGTGTCGGAGGCCGCCGGCTCGCCCAGCGCGGTGAAGTCCCGTGCCAGCGAACCGACCGCCGCGTCAGCGAATTCGGCCATCAACTGTTGGGCATTGGGGTCGGTGGTGTTCTGCAGCAGCTGGCAGATCTTGAAGAACCCCGGCCACTTCTCGAAGCTGGCGATGATCGCGCGGATCTTGGCGCGCAACTGGGCCTGCGTCGGGGGTGAGTCACGGCCGGGGTCACCGAAGACCGGTCGGGCCCACTCCTGAAGGACCGCCGCATAGACATGCTCCTTGGAGGAGAAGTACCGGTAGAGCGTTCCCAGGGCGACGTCGGCCCGCTCGGCGACGTCGCGCATCTGGATCTGGTCGTAGTCGTGTTCCTTCAGGGCCGCCAGGGCCGCGCCGACGATGCGCGAGCGACGGGCTCGCTTGTAGTCGGGCAGATCCGAAGCGGCGCGCTCAGACATCACCGCTCCAGTGTGACCGGGGCGGTTCGGGGTTCCGACGCGGTGTTCACCCACGCTTGTCCCCGGGTCATTTTCTGGGCAGTCCGAGAATCATCGTCGCGATGACGTTGAGCTGAATCTCCATGGTGCCGCCCCCGATCAGTTCGGCGGGCAGCTGCAGCGTGTGCGCGAGCGGGGTCTGCGCACCGGCGTCGACGAGGCCCGCGCGTCCGGACAGGTCCAGCGCGTGCGTGGAGATCTGGCGCAGCACCCGGCCGGTCGCCACCTTGGCCAGGCTGGTGGCCGGCCCGGGCGCGTGCCCGGCGAGCCGGCTCAGGATATCCCGCAGACCCAGCGCCGAGACCGCGTTGGTGGCCGCCCGGACCTCCCCCAGGACGCGGCGCAGGTCGTGCAGGTCCACCCCGGGCCGGCCGGCCAGGTCGCGCAGCACCGCCTCCCGATCGTTGTTGAGGTAGCCGCTGATGGCGGCCCGTTCGCTGGCCATCGTCGCCAGCGCCAGCGACCAACCCTCGCCCGGCGCCCCCACCAGCATGTCGTCGGGAACGAAGACGTCGTCGAGGAACACCTCGTTGAAGTGGGCGTCGCCCGTGGCGGTGCGCAGCGGCCGCACGGTGATGCCCGGTGCACCCATGTCGACCAGGAAGTAGCCGATGCCTCGATGTTTGTTGGACCCCGCGGCGGATGTGGCCGGCTCCGCGTCGGTGCGGGCCAGCAGCGCACCGAAGTCGGCGGTGTGCGCCGAGGAAGGTCCACACCTTCTGCCCGTTGATCCGCCAGCCGCTCTCGACTCGCGTGGCGCTGGTCCGCAGCGAGGCCAGATCCGAACCCGCGCCCGGCTCGCTGAACAGCTGGCACCAGGCGAGGGTGCCCCGCAGAATCGCGTCGGCGAAGCGGTCCTTCTGCGCCGGCGAACCGAACGACAGGATGGTGGGCAGGATCCACTCGGCGATACCCAGTGAGGGCCGGACGATCTCGGGACGCTTGTCGAATTCCTCGTTGATGATCAGCTGCTGGACCGGCGTGGCGTCCAGGCCCCACGGTGCCGGCAGGTGCGGTGCCAGCAGTCCTCCCGCCGCGAGCGCGTCACGCTGCGGGCCGCTGTAGAGGTTGAGGTGGTCGGGGCTCTGGCGACCGGGAGTGTCGTTGCGCAGGGCCGCGGCACGGTCGAGAACCTCGGCGACCCGGGCGCGAAACTCCGCCTCGACATCGGGCAGCTCCACCGTGAAATCCCGGGGCTCCGCCGAGGGGTCCCCGAGCTCGCGGGCCCAGACCGCCGCCGGGGCGACGGCCGCGGCGAGGCTGATCGCGCGACGCCAATACAGGTGCAGGTCGTGTTCCCACGTGTATCCGATCGCCCCGAACATGGTCAGCGCGTTCAGCGCGAGGTCGGGCAGCGCGGCCACCGCGACCAACGCCGCCCCGGCGGCGGCGGCCTGGCGCTGCGCACGCGGCTGACCCTGGGCGCGCACGGCGTCCCAGGCTGCCGCCGCGGCCAGTTCGCTGTCCAGGTACAGCGTCGCCGCCTTGTGCTGCAGGGCCTGAAACGCCCCGATTGGCTTCCCGAACTGCTCTCTGACCTTCAGGTGGGCGACGGCGTTCTCGGCACACCACCGGGCGATGCCCGCGGCCTCGGCGGCCATCAGCGCGGCGGCGGTGCTGCGCACCGCCGCCGAGTCGAGGCCCTCGACGACCGCGGCACTGCCGGCCGCGTGGTCTCGGGCATGCAGCGTGCCGACGTCCCGGGTCAGATCCGTCGACGCCTCGACGCTGACGTGCAGGCCCGCGGCGCCGGGGTCGAGCACGAACCACATCTCGGCGCCGCTGGGGGTACGCGCCGGCACCAGTACCCGTTGGGCCGCGCACACCCCGATCCCGGGTCCGACCGCCCCGGTCAGCGCCCAGCCTCCGTCCACGGGGCGGGCCGCCAACTCGCCCGCACCCGGGGCGAGGACCGCCGCGGTGCGACCCGACGCGATATCGGCCAGCAGCGTCGCGGCGGCCGGTCCGTCTCCGCAACCGGTCGCCACGGCGCCCGCGATCACAGTGGGCAGCAGGGGGCCGGGCAGCAGGCCGTGACCGGCCGCCTCGATCACGCAGGCCACGTCCGCTAGCCGCCCGCCCTGACCACCCGCTTCCTCGGGCAGGTGCACCGCATGGAAGCCCTGGCCGACGAGGGCGTCCCAGAATGCGGGCAGAGCGCCGGCGGCCATCTCGCCGGCGTGCTCCCGGGTCTGCGAGATCGTGGCGTTGCGGGCCACGAATCCCGTCATCGCCTCGCCGAGGGCGACCTGCTCGTCGGTGAGCGCCACACCCATGCCGCGACTCCCCTATCGCCTGGCGGTGTAGCGCAGCAGCGTGACACCGTCGTCGGGGCAGTCGGCGAACACCGGTGTCACCGCCATGCCCACGGTCAGCTCGTCGGGGTCGACGCCGACGAGTTCGGTCGCGAAGCGGGGCCCCTCCTCCCACTGCACCACCGCCGGCAGCTGCGGCACGGTGTCGGCGAACTGGGGAGCCACCGGCCGCTGCGCCACGGCGAAACTGACCAGCGTCCCGGCCCCGGAGATCCGGCGCCACTGCAGGTCGTCGGCCAGGGTTCCCGGTGCCAGCACCCGGGGATAGAACACGAAGCGCTGCAGCGAGGGCGAGTACTGGATCCACACCTCGTGGCGGCGCAGCCCATCCCAGTACGGCCGCGACACCGGGGTCGGCAGCGGAACCGGGCGCCTCATCGGGGCACCTGCGTCGTCCGTGTCATCCGTCCGTGTCATCCGTCCAGGTCATCCGTCCAGCCTTTCTCCCACCAGCACCAGGGCGCCTAATCGCCCACCAGCACCAGGGCTTCCTGCTCACTGAGCACCCCGCCGTTGCCCGATACGAACGCCCGGTTGCAGTCGGGCACCTGGGTCGCTCCGGAGCGCCCCATCAGCTGGCGGGTGGCGTCGCAGACGTGGTGCATACCGCCGGCGTTGCCGGGTTGGCCGTAGCCGAGTTGGCCGCCGGCGGTGTTCATCGGGAAGTCGCCCCGAAACGTCAGGTCGTGGTCGGTGACGAACTGCATTCCCTTGCCCTTGTCACAGAAGCCCGCGTCCTCGAGGGTCAGCAGCGCGGTGATCGTGTAGCAGTCGTAGATCGAGACCATGTCCATGTCGGCGGGGCCCAGCCCGGCCATGCCGAAGGCCCGTGCGGCGACCTTCACCATCGGTGTGGTCAGCGGGTCCTCGGCGTACACCGGGGACTTGTAGGGCACTCGCTCACCGAATCCCCGGATCCACACCGGGCGGTTGCGGCTCTGGCGCGCGAGGCGCTCGTTGGTGACCAGCACCGCCGAGCCGCCCATGCACGGCATGACGATCTCGAGCATGTGCAGCGGCGAGGCGATCACCGGGCTGGCAAGCACGTCCTCGACACCGATCGGCGTGTCGCGGAACACCGCGCCGGGCGTGTGGTTGGCGTTGACACGCTGATCGACCACGATCTTGGCCATCGCCCGCTCGTCGTAACCGTAAGCGGCCGCGTACATCTGAGCGACCTGGGCGTACGGGCCGTTCTGGCCGAGGTAACCGTAGGGGATCTCGAACTCGGCCTGCGGAGAGCCGTACCGGAAACTGGAGGCCCCGAAGTAGAGCGCGTCGCCCATGTTCAGGGGGCGGTCCTCGTGCGTCGGGGTGACGAAGTTGGCGGGAATGGCGCACAGCACGGCCTGGCAGATGCCCAGTTCGATGGCGGCCGCGGCCCGCCACACCATGGCCGCGGCGCTGGCCCCGCCCAGGTCGACGTACTCGGCGAAGTCGACCGTGAGCCCGAGGTACTCCACCACGGTCGAGGGCACGAAGATCTCCGACTCGAAGACGCCGGTGGTCACCAGGCCGTCGACCTGCTCGGCGCGCAACCCCGCGTCGGCCACGGCCGCGGCCGCCAACCTCGCCCACTGCTCGATGGTGAACTCCGGCGGACCGCTCGGTTTACGCACCGCGGGCAGCTCGTGGAATCCGACGATCGCCGCTTCGCCCCGCAAACCCATCGGTGACCGTTCCCTTCCTCGCACCCCGCCCGACGGGCAGCGTACTGGAATGAGAACCTAATTTCTATTTTTGCCGGGACGCCCCGGTTGCTAGGCGGTGACCAGCACGGCCTGGGCCTCGGGGACGGCCGGCATCTCACTCATCGCGTTGGCACCGGCACCGACCGTGGGAATCTCCACCGACATGTCGCTGACGTTGACGAAGCCGAAGCCGGTGAAGTTCAGGAACGGCGTCGCGGCCGCGGCCAGCTGCACCGTCAGCGAGTCGGTCGGTCCCATCGTGTAGGCGATGTCCTCCAGGTCGATAGTGACGGTGTGCGAGCGGCCGTCCAGCGTCACCGGGACCGGGGTCACGATGTTGCCCAGCACTAGGCCGGTCTGGTCGTCGACGACCTGCGCGTACAGGTGGCGGCTGGTGCCCAGCCCCGAGTAGGTGAACGTCAGCGTCGGCGCGCCGACGACCTCCACGGGGTCGGCCTCGCTGGCGTCCGGCGGGGCGGCCACGGACAGGTTGACCGCGTTGCCGGCCTCGGAGCCCAGCCCCAGGGAAACCGGCAGCGGCGCCTGGTTCTGCGGGCCCGAACCACCGAGCAGCGGGAAGATCGGCAGGAACCCGCCGGCGCTGGCGCCGCCGAAGTCGGGGCCGTAGAAATTCGGATCCAGCGGCGAGACGTCCGAGGTGTAGTACTGCCCGTCCTGATCGAACCAGGAGAACTCGGGTCCGGTGTCGACCATGGTGTCCTCGTTGACGTAGCGGTCCAGCCAGTCCAGCGTCTCGGAGATCAGCAGATCGCTCTGCAGCGGGTTGATCGGGTTGAGGCACACCCCGTGGCCGCCGCAGAACCACACCATCTTGGTGGGCACGGTCGCGTCCAGGCTGTCGGCGTTGGTCAGCGCCTGCTCCAGCGGGAACAGCACATCGGCGGTGCCCTGCAGGAACAGGGTGGGTGCGCTGATGTTGGAGAGCAGGAAGTCGGGTCCGCTGGAGGCCAGCAACGCCTGCTGGCTCTCGGTCAGCACGCCCAGCAGCGATCCGGTGATGATGCCCGAGTAGATCTGGGAGTTGATCCGGGCACCGGTGGTCACCAGGTCCAGCAGCAGCAGCGCCGAGTAGGACGTCTTGAACGCGTTGTTGGTGTACAGGCTGGCGTTCAGGGTGTTCCAGGCGCTGGACGGCACGATCGCGTCGACCCGCGAGTCGATCCCGGCGGTCACCAGCTGGATGCCGCCGCCGTAGGAACCGCCCACCATGCCCAGCATCGGGTCGGTGCCGGATTCGAACTTCGTGCTGCTCAGGGTGGAGACCCAGTCGATGATCGACTTGACGTCCTGACCCTCGAAGGCCGGCGAATCCAGTTGCAGCACACCGCCGGAGGCGAACTCACCACGCGGATCCCAGGTCACCACGTTGTACCCGGCATCGCGCAGGGGCACCAGTCCGGGCACCGAGTCCAGGGTGGTCAGCACCGAGTCCGGGTCGGTGTTGCCCGCCGCGCCCAGGCCCGGGCCGTTGAGGATCGTGGGCGCGGTGTAGCCGGGCGTGGCGTCCGACGCCGGGAAGTAGTTCACGCTGATCAGGGTTCCGTCGAAGGACGGCATCATCGTCGTGAACGCCACCGGGGTGCCGGTGGGCGCCAGCGTCGCCAGGTCGATGTCGACGGTCGAGGTGATCCCGTAGCCGATCAGCGGGCCCAGCAGCGTGTTGACGATCGGAACCTGCTGCAGCCCGAACACGATCGGCTGGACCAGCCCACCCACCAGCGGCACCTTCTCCAGGAAGGCCACCAACTGGGTGGTCTCGCTGACCCGCACCGAGAACTGCTCGCTGGTCTGGCTGTTCACCACCGAGAGATCGGGCAGAAAGGAGAAGTTGCCGGTGGTCGAGTCCAGACGCACCTTGCCGCCCGCGCTGGGGTCGGAGACCACGGTGTAGGTCAGCGGATTGCCGTTCTCGGAGACCGGCGGGGTCTCACCGTCGGAATTGACCCCCCTGATCACCGAGTTCTCCAGGGTGATGACCGGCGCGTAACTGACCGGCGGGGTCGCGGCGTCGGCGGCGTCGACGCCGAGCTCACGGCGGGCGGCCGCCAGCAGCAGCCATTCCGCCGGGGAGTCGCCGGGTGTCGCCGGCGCGCCGCCCGAGAAGGGGTTGAGCACGTCGTCGATGAGGGCGCCGGCCACGACGCTCGGGGTGACCGGGGGCGCTTCCTCGGGCGCGGTCGTCGGGGACCCGGCCGACTCTCCGGAGACCGCGGCCGGCTCCGCCTGGACCGGCACCTCCGAGACCGCATCGGTCACCACGGTGGCCGTCGCCGCGGCCTCGGTGGCCCGTCCGGCGGCCATGCGGGGGTTGGCCAGCCATTCGGCGGCGACCGCGCGCTCGGTTTCACCGAGCGCGGGCGTGCTGTCGCCGGAGGACTGCGCCGCCGCGTCGGTGTCCCCCGAGGCCGCGGCGTCGGTGTCCCCCGAGGCCGCGGCGTCCGTGGCGCTCTGGTCGGCGACGGTGGCCGACACGGCGCGCTTGGACCGGTTGGTCGCGCGCCCGCCGGAGCGCTCCCCGGACGCCACGGACGCTGCCATGGAGTCAGACGTGGCGTCGGACGTGGAGTCAGACGTGGAGTCAGACGTGGCGTCGGTCGTGGAGTCAGACGTGGAACCTGAGGAGGAATCGGCCGCCGTGTCGGACGCCGAGTCAGATGAGGAGGCCCCGGTCGAGTCGCCGGCGCCGCTGGTGTCGGTGTCGCTGTCCCCGCGCTTGCCATGGCGTTTCGTCCGGGTCGCGCCGCTCTCATCGCCGGCACTCGAGGACGTCGAGGTGCGGGTGGACCGGGTCTTGCGCTCCCGAGACGTCGACGTTGACGACGAAGACGAGGACCCCGCCGATGAGGCACTACTGGAGGACCCGCCGGAGCCGCCCGAGGAGGAACTCCCGGTGTCCGCGGCGGCGACACCCTGACCGGTGATGATCGCCGTGCCCACTCCCAGGGCTACCGCAAGCCCTCCGACTCGACCGATGTAGCGTGCGGCGCCCATGAGATCCTCCTGCGGGTCGACCTTGACCTCGGCAGGACTCTAGCCCCGTTGCCACAGCGGATTGACCGTTTTGGCGATGAATGTTTGCTCGCGTGTCAATATCCGGGGATTCGCCACGTGCGGGCCCCGCCGGCGCGGACTCCTACGCGGTGGCGAATTCACGCAGAGTCGCGGCCAGCGCGGCCGGGACCTGCGCCTTGATCCGGGTGCCGCCGTCGGTGTGCTCGGTCGCATCCACCCGGCCGATCTCGTGCATGCGGGCCACCAGGTCGCCGCGGCCGTAGGGGATCGTGACGTCCACCGCGATATCGGTGGGCTCGATGAGTTCGTCCATGCGTCGGCGCAGCTGGTCCAGCCCGTCGCCGGTGCGCGCCGAAACGAACACCGCCCCGGGAAGCGCGCGGCGCAGTTTGGCCAACGTCAGGTCGCCTGCCGCATCGATCTTGTTCACCACCAACAACTCTGGCACCGGCCGCAGCCCGCGATCGACGACGACCTCGTCGATGACCTGGCGGACGGCGGCGATCTGGGCCAGCGGGTTGGGATCCGAACCGTCCACCACGTGCACCAGCAGGTCGGCGTCGATCACCTCTTCGAGGGTGGACTGGAACGCCTCGACCAGCTGGGTGGGCAGGTGCCGCACGAACCCGACGGTGTCGGTCAGCACGAATGGGCGGCCCTTCTCCCCCGGCGGACCCAGGTGTCCACGCCGGGTCGTGGGTTCCAGCGTGGCGAACAACGCGTTCTCCACCAGCACCCCGGCACCGGTCAGCGCGTTGAGCAGACTGGATTTGCCGGCGTTGGTGTAGCCGACGATCGCCACGGCCGGCACATCGCTGCGCCGCCGCCCGCCACGCTGGGTGTCGCGGATCTTCTTCATGTCGCGGATGTCACGGCGCAGCTTGGCCATCCGTTCCCGGATGCGCCGGCGGTCGGTTTCGATCTTGGTCTCGCCGGGCCCGCGGGTGCCCACGCCGCCGCCGGCCCCGCCGGCGCGACCGCCGGCCTGACGTGACATCGACTCGCCCCAGCCGCGCAGCCGCGGCAGCATGTACTCCATCTGGGCCAGGGCGACCTGTGCCTTGCCCTCCCGGCTGGTGGCGTGCTGGGCGAAGATGTCCAGGATCAGCGCCGTGCGGTCGATCACCTTGACCTTGACGGCCTTCTCCAGGGCCGTCAGCTGTGCGGGCGACAGTTCGCCGTCGCAGATCACCGTGTCGGCGCCGGTGGCCAGCACCACCTCGCGCAGTTCGGCGGCCTTGCCCGAGCCGATGTAGGTCGAGGGGTCCGGCTTGTCACGGCGCTGGATGAGCCCTTCGAGGACCTCGGAGCCGGCGGTCTCGGCGAGCGCAGCCAATTCGGCGAGGCTGGCCTCGGCATCGGCGGCGCTGCCTTCCGTCCACACCCCGACGAGCACGACCCGTTCCAGCCGCAGCTGCCGGTACTCGACCTCGGAGATGTCGGCGAGTTCGGTGGACAGCCCTGCCACCCGGCGCAGCGCGGTGCGGTCCTCCAGGGCCAGTTCCCCGGCGCTGGGGGTCCCGGCCGCCGACCCGGAGAGCCCGTGCATCGACGCCGGCCCGGCGCCGGGGCCAGATGTGCTGTTCGTCTTGGATGTCGTCATAAGTAGTCATCGATGGTGCCCGTCCTGGACGGAACACGCATCCCTATTAACCCAGCTGGGCCGCCCACCATTCCTCGGCGAGCTCACCGTGAGCCACCAGCACCGAGGGCCCGCGCAGGTAGCTGGTGGCGTCGGTGACGGTCACACTGACCTCGCCGCCGGGGATCCGCACCGCCAACGTGCCGGTGTCGGCACCGAGATGGCGCAGCGCGGCCACCGTCGCCGCGACGGTGCCGGTGCCGCACGAGCGGGTCTCCCCCACCCCGCGTTCGTGAACCCGCATCCTCACCATCCCCTCGGCCGGCGCCGTCAACACCTCCACGTTGACGCCCTCGGGGAACTGCACCGCATCGAAATCCACGGGGGCGGCCACGTCGAGGTGGGCCAGCCGTTCGGGCGTGAGCCCGGCATCGACGCAGGCCAGGTGGGGGTTGCCGACGTCGACGGCGAGGCCGGTGAAGCGCTGGCCGCCCACCACGGCCGCGCCGGCACCGTGCACGTTCGCCTTGCCCATCTCCACGGTGACCTCGGCGCCCACGGCGTCGTGGTGGTGCAGCACCACCGGCCGCGGACCGGCCAGCGAGCCGACCACGAACTCGTCGGACCCGACGAGCCCGGCGGCCCGCAGATAGTGGGCGAACACCCGCACCCCGTTGCCGCACATCTGCGCGATCGACCCGTCGGCGTTGCGGTAGTCCATGTACCAGTCCCCGGCGGAGACCCCGTCGGGCAGGCGGTCGAGGACGCCGGCGCGGTGCGCGGCCCCGGCGGTGGTCACCCTCAGGACCCCGTCGGCGCCCAGCCCGCGGCGCCGGTCGCACAGCGCGGCCACCGCCGCCGGCGCCAGGCGCAGCCGCGCCTCGGGATCGGGCAGCAGCACGAAATCGTTCTCGGTGCCGTGCCCCTTGGCGAACTTCACCTGCTCAGGATACGTCGCGCCAGGCCCGCACCGTGGCCGCCACGGTGTCCGGCGCCGCCCCGTCGAGCCAGATGATCCGGTGGTCGCGGCGGAACCACGAACGCTGCCGGCGCACATAGCGGCGAGTGCCCACGAAGGTGGGTTCCAGGGCCGCCGACCCGTCGTCGCCGCTGTCGAGGGCCGCCAGGACCTGGGCGTAGCCCAGCGCGCGTTGCGCGGTGGTGCCGGTGCGCAGACCCGCCCCGATCAGCGTCGTGACCTCGCCGACCAGCCCGTCGGCGAACATCGTCTCGGTCCGCTGCCGAAGACGTGCGTCCAGGAGGTCGGTGTCCCAGTCCAGGCCAACGATGGCGGTGTCCCATCGTGGCGCCGCCCCGATCACAGGGGCCGACGCCGCGAACGGCCGGCCGGTCAGCTCGATGACCTCCAGCGCCCGCACGATGCGGCGGCCGTCGCTGGCCAGGATGGTGGCGGCCGCGGCCGGGTCCTGCCGGGCCAGTTCGGTGTGCAGGGCCGCGGTCCCGGCCTCGGCCAGCCGCTGCTCCCACCGGGCACGCACCGCGGGATCGGTGGCGGGAAACGCCCAGTCGTCGAGCAGGGACTGGAGGTAGAGCATGGACCCGCCCACGATCACCGGCACGCAGCCGCGGGCCGCGATCGCCTCCACGTCGGCGGCGGCATCCTGCTGGTAGCGCGCGACGGTCGCGTTCTGGGTGACGTCGAGAACGTCGAGCTGGTGGTGCGGGATGCCGCGGCGCTGCTCCGGGGCGAGCTTGGCCGTTCCGATGTCCATGCCCCGGTAGAGCTGCATGGCGTCGGCGTTGACGATCTCGCCGCCGAGCCGTTCGGCCACCGCCAGCGCCAGCGCGGACTTTCCCGTCCCGGTCGGCCCGATGACGGCGATCGGTCTCACGGGTCGGTCCGCGGCACCCGCGGCGACCACCGGCCCACGAAGTAGCCGACGCCGAAGGGCGCTCCGCGGTAGAACTCCTCGGCGGCCGCCGGCGCGGGCTCGGCCATCCCGGCCAGGACGGCGAACGCCACCCGGCCCACCACGGCGTCGGGCAGCCGGGTCAGCGCGGCGGCGTCACCGCTGGCCAGCGCGTCGTCGAGTTCCTGCTGCCGTGCCGGTGAATCCGGGTCGAAGCCGCCGGGGGCCGACGGTGTCAGGGTGTGCCAGCCGTCGGCGACGACGAGCGCGCCGACGGGGTCGGCGGCCTCGTCGATCTCGGCGCGCAGGGCCCGGCCCTGGCGCAGCGCGACCTCGGCGTCCTCGCCGGCGGCGAAACAGCGGACCTCCGCGTGCGCCCGGCTGCGGAACGTGCTCCGCAGCCATGCGGTGATCAACGCGCACAGCGGCATCGGCCGCAACGGGTGTCCGCCCGGCGACAGGGCCACCTCGAGGTCGACGCCGTAACCGGCGAACGACCCGGCGGCGTCGGGACCGATGCGCATCGCCGTCTCGGCCACACCGACGGCGACCCAGCGTTCGGGCAGGCCCGCGACCGCGGCCGCCAGCCCGGCGTGCACCTCGGCGAGCTCACAACTCGCCGCGCCGGCGAGCTGTGGAACCAGCACCGGCGCCGACGGGACGATCGCGATGGCGGTCAGCACCTCGACCACGCTAGTCGGCGGCGGGGGTGCCCTCGTGGCGGGCCAGCGCCAGCGTGGCCACCACCATCATCGCCACCGCCGCACCCAGCAGCACCCCGCCGGAGCGCCCGGGGTGCACCGATTCGCCCAGCACGACGATGCCCAGCGCGGCCCCCACCACCGGCTCGGCCACCGCGGCCCCGGGCAGCGCGGCCGTCAACGGGCCGGCGTGGAAGGACAACTGCTGCAGCGTGAGCCCGGCCAGGGACACCGCGATCAGGGCATAGAGCTCACCGCAGCGCAGCAGGGCGCCGGGTCCGTCCATCCCGGCGGCGACGACGCCCTTGGTCAGCAGCGCGAACACCCCCCACAGACCGCCGGCCAGGACGCCCAGCAGCGCGGCGCGGGCCGAACCGCGCGTCGCGGCGACGGCCAACAGCCCCACGGCGAACAGCGGCCCCAACACGACGACCGCGGGCAGCCAGGCTTCGAACGAGGCACGGGCCGCGCCCTCCGTCGGGTTACCGACGACCACCACCACGGCCACGGCCGCGGCGAGAACGGCCGCCCACACCCACTCCCGGGCCGGCACCCGCCGGTGGGCCAGCCACGCCCCGAACGGCAGCGCGAACAGCAGCGAGGTGACCAGCAGCGCCTGCACCAGCACCACCGACCCGAAACTGAGCGCCGCCGCCTGCAGCGCGAAGCCGGCGATCGCCACCACCGAGCCCAACCACCACCCGCGGTCCCTGAGCAGCCCCAGCAGCACCGCGACGCGGTCGCTGTCGGGATCGGCGAGGTGCTGGGCCGCACGCTGCTGGTTGGCGTCGCCGATCGCGATACACACGGCGGCGGCCAGCGCCAGGAGCACCGCGATGTCGAATCGGCTCACCGGGCCCCGCCACCCCGGCCTGGCGCGCCGGCCATGCGTGTCCTCCTGTGGTTGTCGGTGCCCAGTAGACGCAACCCGCGCGTGTTCTGCAACGCGAAGGTGACCCCGTCCGCGCGCCCGGCCTGCTTGAATACCCTAGGAACTGTTCCGGGTCCCCGACCCGGCCGGCCAGATGGAGTTCACAGGCGCCGCGTCGCGCGGCAGTTGCGCGGGAAGCACCGCGCGGAGGGTAGGTACCGGTACCGCATGACCACATCAGATCCGGCCCCCGGCGGCACGCCGAAGCGCACCGAGGTGCTACCCACCATTCCGGAAGCGATAGTGCACGCGGTGTTGCGGTCGAGGTCGATTCGGACGATGTTGCCGGCCGTCGTGGCTAGGAAGACCACCCCGTTGGTGTTG
>NZ_NVQF01000027.1 GCF_002592005.1 Mycolicibacterium palauense
GTAGGGTCGGATATGTGTATAAGAGAAAGAAGAGCGCGAGGGGGGCACCCGCACGCGAGGAGGTCCGCGGCGGGCACGGCGTCCTCCACGCTGGGTCCGCCCGCGGCCTCCCAGGACGAGAAGCACTGCAGCGCGGCCTCGTCGGTGACGGTGTCGGTGCACTGGTCGGGAACCCGCGCGGCGCCGATCGACCTGCCCCGCAGCAGCCGGGACAGCCCGCCGTGGACCTCGTCGCGGGTCGGCGCCCACCACGCGATGACCTGCGACTGCGCCCGGGTCAGCGCGACATAGGCGAAACGCAGCGCCTCCCCCGCCGACTCGGCGGCGCCGCGGGTGGACACCGCACCGAAGTCCGGGCTGCGTTTGCCCCCGACGTGCACGCATCGGGTGCCGTCGGGGTCGTGGTAGAGCACGCAGTCACGGTCGGCGACGTAGCGGTTGAACGCGAACGGCAGATACACCAGCGGGAACTGCTGGCCCTTGCTGGCCCACACGGTCATGATCTGCACGGCGGCCGACTCGCTGTCCAGGCGTCGGCTGCGCTCGGCGTCGCCGTCCTTCGGAGTGCCCCTGCTGCGCAACAGTTCGGCCAGCGCCGGCAGCGAGAGCCGGTCGCGGTGCGCGGCCTCCTGCAGCAGCTGCGACAGGTGCGCCAGGTCGGTCATGTTGCGTTCCCCGCCGGGGGCCGCCAGCACCCGGCTGCCCATGCCGGCCAGGTTCGCCGACTCGAACACCGCGGCCGCACCGTGCTGACGGGCGTGGTCGGCCCACTCCCGCAGCGTGGTCGCGATCCGATCGGTGTGCGCCTCACCGCCGGCGGCCAGCGACTGCGCGGTCTCGCCGAAGAACATCGTCAGCGCGGCCGCCCGCACCATCGCGGACCGGTGGGTCTGCTCCATGGCCTCCAACAGGCACAGCCAGTCGGCCGCCGCCGGGGAGGCGAACACATCCGAGTCGCCGTAATAGACGCACGGAATCCCGGCCCGGCCCAACGCGTCCCGGCACGCGCGGGCGTCACGGTGGTTCTCCACGATCACCGCGACGTCGCCGGCGGTCAGCGCGCGACCGGCGAAGGTGGCCCCCGAGCCGAGCAACTCGGCGAGATCGGCGGCCAGATCGCGCGGAATGTAGTCGCGCAGCTCCCCGATGGGGACGAGGTCGGTCCCGTCCCGGCCGAAGTGGTCGCGCCGCACCACGCGAAGCCGGAACGGGGCGTTGTGGGGTGCCCCGGCGAGCCGGTGGTCGTCGCGGCGGGCGGTCACGTCGCGGACCACGATGTCGGGGTCGCCGAGCTCGGTGTCGCGCAGCACCGCGTGCAGGGCGTCGACCAGTGCCCGGTCGCTGCGCCAGTTGGTGGCCAGCGTCTGTCGCGTCCCGGCGGTGTGCGCGGCCGTCAGGTAGGTGGCGATGTCCCCGCCGCGGAAGGCGTAGATGGCCTGTTTGGGATCGCCGATCAGCACCAGCGTGCAGGTTCCGGAGAACGCCCGCTCGATGACCTGCCACTGGATCGGGTCGGTGTCCTGGAACTCGTCGACCATCACGATGCGCCAGCGGCGCCGCATCCGGGCCCGGGCCGGGGCCTCGGGCGGTTCCAGCGCCTGCGCAAGCCGGCCGAGCAGGTCGTCGTAGCCCTGGATGCGCAGCCGGCGTTTGCGCGGCTCCAGCTCCGCGAGGACCCGGCGCACGAAGTCCACCCGCACCGCCGCATCGGATCCCGCCGGGGGGTCCAGCGGCCGGATCGCCGCGCCGGGGTTGGCGACCGCCTCCCGGGCCAGCGCCAGCGCGTCGTCGCGGCTCAGCGGCGGCCGGGGCTGCTGGCGGCCGAACCGCGCGAGGTAGACGTCGTCGACGATCTCGGCGGTCAGCGCGTCGAGGCTGTCGACCAGCGTCACGCCGGGATCGTTGTCTCCGGCGACGCCCAGCGATTTCAGCACCACCTGACAGAACTGGTGGGTGGTGGCGATGGTGGCGGCGTCGAAGTCGGCCAGCGCGCGCCGCAGATTGGCCGCCCGCCACAGGATCTGCTCGGTGTCTCCGCCGCCGAGGTGGGCGATCAGATCGTTGGCCGGTTCGGGTGCCGCCGCCCCGGACACCCGGCACCGCGCCCGCTCCTCGAGCGCCTCCAGCGCCTCCAGCAGCTGCCCGCGCACCCGTTCGCGCAGCTCCTGGGTCGCGGCCCGGCTGAACGTGATGAGCAGCATCTCGTCGAGGGAGGCCACCCCCTCGGCGAGGTAGCGGGTCACCAGGGCGGCCAGCACGAACGTCTTCCCCGTCCCGGCGCTGGCCTCCAGCACGGTGGTGGACGCCGGCGCCGGCAGGTCACCGAACAGATCGAAGGTGCGCATCAGTCGGCCTCCAGTTCGGCCTCGAGCATCGGCGCCCACAGCCGCGCCGCCAGTGCCCCCAGCCGGGTCGCCTCGCCGGGTACCTCCTCACCCGGGCCCGGGTGCCCGAGCAGCTCGGCCAGCGGGACCCGGCCGCCCCACGCGCGCTGCTGGGCCGCGGCGGCGTCCTCACCGTCGAACCTGCCGGAGGCCCACGCCCGCCGCGCCGGTTCGAACGGGTCGGCGCGGTCGTGGCGGGCCTCGGCCCAGGCCAGCGAGGTCTTCAGCGGCAGCGGCAACGGCTCGCGCAGGCCGGCGTCGCGGATGGCCGCCAGGTCCTCCAGCAGCGGCACCGGGTCCCGCGGGGCGGCGAACCGGCGTTCGGTGACGCGCCGGCGGCTGCGCCCGACGCACACCGCCGTCCAGTCCCGTCCCGGCTCGGCGGCGGCCAGCACGAGCAGTCGGATCCACGCCGCCAGAACGTGTTTGGCGGCCAGCGTGGAATAGGTGACCGAGACGATCCGGTCGGCGTGGATCGGGCTGACCGTGCCGGTCAGGCGCCGGCCGTGGCGCAGGGCGATGTCGGCGTCCACGGCGTGCGGTTCGCCCCGGCGATAGCCGCGGGCCGTGGCGGCCAGGCGTTCGGCGGTCTCGCAGATGGTCTTGGCCTGCCGCCAGCCCAGCTGCCCCGGCGGCAGCAGTCCGCGCCGCCATTCGGCCTGCAGCGCCCACTGCGGGTCGCGTCCGCGCAGCATGTCGTCGAGCATGCGGTCACCCACGGCCCAGGCCTGCAGGGCGTCGATCTCGACCGGGATCACGTCCTCGACGGTCTCGGTGTCCGCCGGAAGCGCCACGTCGAAGCCCCGGAAGAAGCCGCGCACCGGGTCGGCGAAGAAGTCCAGCAGCTCCGCCAGTCCCACATCGGCCCCCGTCGGCGGGGCCCGCAGCGGTTCGCTCAGAAACGTTTTCGAGGCGTCCGCTGCGACGGAGCGGCCGGCGGCGGCCTCGGCGGCCACCAGCGCGGTCGGATCGAAGGTGAAGGGGCCCGCGGTGCCCAGCGCGCCGGGGGTGACGTTGCGGACGTCGAAGGGCTGCAGCGGATGGTGCACCACGATCCCGTGCCCGGCCGCACCGTCCCCCGCGCCCCCGCGCACCGGGCGCATGGTGGTGCGGTCGAGGGTGTCGAGGACCTCGGCCAGGGGCACGCAGGGCGGCATCGGCCGACCGGTGTGTTCGTCGGCCCCGGTGTAGGTGATGACCAGGCGTTCGGTGGTGGCAGTGATCGCGTCGAGCAGCAGCTGGCGGTCCTCGGAGCGGATGTCGCGTTCACCGGTCACCGGTTCGCGGGCCAGCACGTCGTCACCGTCGGCGGTGCCCTGCCGGGGAAACAGTCCGTCGTCCAGCCCAACCAGGCACACCACCCGGTGCGGCACCGAGCGCATCGGCACCATGGTGCACACGGTCAGTGTCCCGCTGCGGAAGTTGGCGCGGGTCGGGCGGCCGGCCAGGTGCCGCTCCAGCAGCGAGCGGATGTCGTTGAGCCGCATGGGTGTGGGGTCCCACGAACCGGCCTGCTCGAGGATGTCGGCGAACTCCCGCTGCAGCTGGCCCAGCTGCCAGCCGTCGTCCGCGCCGAGGGCGGCCAGGCGCACCACTCCCGCACCGAGCAGGTCGAGCCATTCGGACAGCGGCCGCACGCCGGTCAGCGAGTCGGCCACCGCGGTGAGCCGGTCGACGAATTCGGCCAGCCGGCCCGCCAGGTCGACGTGATTGCTGCCGACGTCGTCGAGCGGCAGGGTGGTGTCCAGCCAGCCCTGCGAGTCGTCGGACATCGCCACCCCGCACAGCACCCGGTCCAGCCCGAAACGCCAGGTGTTGTGCACGAAGTCGCCCAGGCCGAACGGGTTTCGATGCTCGCGGTCGAATCCCCACCGGATGCCGGACTCGCCCACCCAGCGGGTCACGACGTCGATGTCGTCGTCGGTGAATCCGAACCGGGCGCGCACCGGCGGCGTCTCGGCGATGTTGAGGACCTCGCTGGCCGAGGCGCGGCCCCCGACCAGGCCGAGCACCTGAGCCACCAGCGCCAGCAGCGGGTTGGTCTGGGCCGGCGAGCGGTCGGCCAGCCGCACCCGCAGCCGGTGGGCGGGATGTCCCCCGGCGGCCTCCCCGAGGCCGAAACCCGCGACGATCAACGGCGCGTAGGTCTCGATGTCGGGGCACATCACCAGGATGTCGCGCGGCGACAGGGTGGGATCGTCGGCCAGGGCGCCCAGCAGCACGTCGCGCAGGACCTCGACCTGACGCGCGGGCCCGTGACAGCTGTGGACCTGCACCGAACGGTCACCGGCGGCCAGCACCCGGCCGTCGGGACGCACCGCGTTGGCGGCGATGTCGGCCTGCAGCCAGCTCAACAGGGTGTCGCGGCGGGGCGGCGGGCCGAGATCCTCGTCGGTGACCCCCGGCGATCCGGTGCCCGGCAGCGTGGACTGCAGCTCGCGCAGGTCCCGCCCCAGGGTGGCCAGCAGCGGGTGGCGGGCCGCGTGGTGGCCGGTGTCGCGGGCGCGAGGCAGTGGGCCGCGCCGGTCGGCCAGCGCCGACCAGAGGTCTTCGCTGGGGTGCGGCAGCCACAGGTGCAGCTCGTGGTGGGTCGCCAGGGCCTCCAACAGTTCGATGTCGGTACGCGCCAGCCGGGTGTGCCCGAACAACGACAACCGGGCGGGCAGCGCGACGGGGCCCTGCCGCAGCCGGGCCAGCGTCGCGGCGTGGCGCAGGTGCGGCGGTTCGACGCCCACCCGGGTGGCGCAGACCCGGTCGACCACGGCACGCCACAGCGCGGGCTGCCAGTCCAGGTCGGCGTCGAGCCGGTTGCCCAGGCCGTCGGTCGGATCCTCGGCCAGCCAGTCGGCCGGCATCTGCGGGCGCTGCGCCGTGTAGGAGGCGAACAGCCCCGCCAGGCGGCGGGCCACCGCGTACCGCCGTCCCCGCCGCAGCTCGGCCTCCGCGCCGTCGTGCAGACGGCCCAGGTGCGCGGCCAGGCCCGCCCACCACGGCCGGCCCTCGGCGTCATCGGCGTGCTGGTCGAGGCTCTCGTCGATGGCGGCCATCACGGGCCAGGTCAGGGCCTCGGGGGCCCACGGGTCGCCATCGGGGTCGTCGCGGGTGGCGGCGGTGATCTCGGTGATCAGGGACCGCGGTGACCGGAACGACACACCCGCGCACACGCCGTCGGCGTCGGTCCCGGCCCCCAGCGCGTGCGAGAGCCGCTGGCTCAGCCAGCGCTCCACCCCCCGGGCGGGGACCAGCACCAGCTCCGGGGCGAACGGGTCGCCGGCCGGCCGGCTCAGCAGTGCGGCCAGGCCGTCGGCCAGCAGGTCGGTGCGCTCGGCTCGATGGATGTGGAAACCCACCGGCCTCCCCCTTCCGCTGACCGACCATCGGGACACCCACGGTATCCAAGCCGACCGACGTCAGCGGTGAGCCGGTCGGGCTCAGCCCGGCGACCAGGCCACCGGCAGGCGTTTGATGCCGTGGATGAACGGCGAGCGCAGGATCGCCGGCTCCTCGGCCGCCACGATGTCGGGCACCCGGTGGCGCAGTTCCTCGAAGGCCACCCGGATCTCGCGGCGGGCCAGGTTGGCCCCGAGACAGAAATGCGCTCCGCCCGCCCCGTATCCGACGTGGTGATTGGGGTCGCGTGCGATGTCGAACCGCCACGGGTTGTCGAAGTGCGTCTCGTCGCGGTTGGCCGACGCGTACCACATCGACACCTTGTCGCCGGCCTTCATCGCCACCCCGCCCAGCTCGACGTCCTCGGTGAGGTTGCGCCGCATGAAGATCACCGGGGAGGCCCACCGGACGATCTCCTCGACCGCCGAGACGGCCAGCCCGTCGAAGTCGGCCCACCACCTGGCGCGCTCGTCGGGGTAGCGGGTGAGCGCGACCATCCCGTGGCTGATGGCGTTGCGGGTGGTCTCGTTGCCCGCGGCCGACAGCAGGATGAAGAACGAGCCGACCTCCGTCGAGCTCAGCCGCTCCCCGTCGACCTCGGCCTCGACCAGGTTGGTGGTCAGGTCGTCGCCGGGGTGCGACCGGCGGGATTCGGCCAGCCCGGTGCCGTATTCGGCGAGCTGCAGGACCGCGGAGACGACGGTGTCGAAGTCGCCGGCCACCTCGTCGTCGCCGGCCCCCAGGATGACGTTGGTCAGATGGAAGACCATCGGTTCGTCCTCCTCGGGGATGCCCATCAT
Organism: Mycolicibacterium palauense; assembly: GCF_002592005.1. Taxonomy (GTDB): domain Bacteria; phylum Actinomycetota; class Actinomycetes; order Mycobacteriales; family Mycobacteriaceae; genus Mycobacterium; species Mycobacterium palauense. The sequence goes on from NZ_NVQF01000027.1 coordinate 6,575, forward strand.
GTCGCAGATGATCTGCAGCGGCAGCGGGCCCGACACCGAGGCGACGAAGTCGGCGCGGCCGTCGGGATGGTCGGCGAGCATGTCGGCGACCAGCCGCCGCGACCGGTCGCGCACACTCTGCTCGATCCGGGCCACCATCTTCGGCGTGAACGCCCGGTTGACGATCGAACGCAGCCGCTGGTGGCGGGGATCGTCGAGGTTGATCATCGATCCGCTGAACTCGGCGATCTCGGGCGCCACGTCGGACAACGACACACTGGTGGGGATGGAGCTGAAGATCTCGGGGTGCCGACTGGCGAAATGCACGTCGTCGAACCGCGTCAACGCCCAGTGCCCGGCGCCGGTGGTGAAGCCGGAGATGGGCGGTGCCTCGAAGAAGGCGATCGGCGCCTCGCGGCGCAGCGTCGCGAACGCCCCGTCGCGGTAGTCCTCGTCGCGGCCCCAGAACTCCACCGCGCCCAGGTCGATGTCGGAGAGCGGCACCTGCGGTGGTGGGGCGCCGTTCTCTCGCGGTGCGATGCCGGCGCGGTTCGTTGCCACGGTCATGGTCCTACCTCCTGCGCCCGAGTGTGACAGCCCTCACAGGGCTTGCCTAGGGTCGACCGGTACCCGGATTCGCGACGTTTCTCCGTGACCGGCCCGCCGTCCGCGCAAAAATCCGGCGACACCCGGCGTGGCGCACGGGGGGCCGTCGGGATTTCGTGATAAAGCAGAGACCTGGAAGCCCGCGACACCGCGGGCGTTGTCTGGGACCCTCGAGCGGTGACGCACCGCCCGAGGAGTCTGCGCGCTCCGTTCGCTCTCGCCTCGGTTCTCGTCCTGATCGTGGGTGTCGTCGCCGCCGCGACGGCCCTGCACCACGCCCGCGTCGGCTTCGACGAACAGTCCCGCACCCTCGCCGTCGGTGACTGCGTGATCATGACCTCGACCCCGGCCTCGCCCCCGGCCGGGCAGACCGCCGGGCCGGCCGCGGTCACGGCGCACCGGGCACCGTGCAACGCCGACCCCAGCTACACCATCGGCGCGCTGACCGGCGCGGCGGGCGCATGCCCCAGCAGCGAGTACCAGCACTTCCCGGCCCCGGCCGCCGACGCGCGGACCGCCGCCCTGTGCCTGGTGCCCAACCTGCTCGCCGAGCACTGCTATCTGCTGCAGATGCCGATGGGTCTGGTCAGCAGGGCCGAGTGCGTGGCCCCCGGCACCTCCGGCGCCGACGCCGCCACCGGCGTGCTGGTCCAGGTCACCAACCGGTTGGAGGTGCGCGATCAGCGGGCGTGCCCGACGGAGGTCGGCCACTACGTCTGGCCGTATCCGTCTCCGGCGCGCACCTACTGCACGCTGACGGTGTCCTGAACCCCGAGCATCGATATCGATACAGACGTGATGCCGGTGTTCCCGCCGCTTCGGGCGGCATGACGTCTGACTCGATGCGCGAGATCAGCCCTCGGCCTCGACGACGGCCTTGATGCGCCTCAGGGTGGTCTCCATGTCCCGGAGGTTGCGGCGCTTGCGCAGCTGACCGCCGAACACGCCGAACAGGGTGGTCAACGGGGAGGAGGCCATCCGGAACGACTCGGTCACGTCGGTCTCGTCGGAGGTCTCGTCGCCGACCGGGTCGAAGCGGTAGTGCCAATTGTTGACCGGCCGGTCCCCCACCAGCACCTCGAAGCCGAACTCGCGGCCCGGTTCGCACGCGGTGACCCGGCACGTCGTCCAGTACACCGGCCCGATCTCGTTGCGTTTGACGTGGCCGCGGAACTTCGCGCCCAGCGTCGGGCCGTCCGCGCCGTCGAGCCATTCGGATTCGAAGACCTCCGGCGAGAACCGGCCGGTGTTGCGCACATCGGCCACCAGGTTCCAGATCTGTTCGGCCGGGGCGTTCATCCGCACTGTCACCGATCCCTGCATGCGCCGATGATAGGCGCCGCAACCCCACCTTTTTCGGGGCATTGCCCCGCAGCCTTTGGCGGAGGACGATGAAAAACGTCCCGGCGGCGCCGTCGCGACGCTGCCCCTGACGATGGAGGCAGAGAATGCATGCCCGTAGTTCCACGATCCACGCACGGTCCTCGGCCATCGACGCCGGACTCGGCTACATCCGCGACACCGTGATGCCGGCGCTGTCCGGGCTCGACGGCTACGTCGGGCTGTCGCTTCTGGTCGACCGGCTCACCGGCCGGTGCATCGCCACCACCGCCTGGCAGTCCGAGGAGGCGCTCAACGCCAGCCGGCATCCCACCAGGGCGCTGCGGGACCGGGCCGCCGAGATCCTGGGCGGCAGCCCCACCGTCGACGAGTGGGAGATCGCCGCGCTGCACCGCCACCACCGCTCCCGGGAGGGTGCCTGCGTGCGGGTGACCTGGGCCCGGGTCGAACCCGAGCAGGCCGACCGCGCCGTCGACGGCTACCGGATGGCCACCATCCCGGCCCTGGAGGAGCTCGACGGTTTCTGCAGCGCCAGTCTGCTCGTCGACCGCGAGTCCGGTTTCGGGGTGGCCTCGGTGACCTTCGACAGCGTCCTGGCGATGCGACGCGGCCGGATCGCCACCGACGCGATCAAGGTCGCGACGGTGCGCGACACCGGCGCCGAGATCCTCGACGAATGCGAGTTCGACCTGGCGCTGGCGCACCTGCGGGTGCCCGAGATGGCCTGACCGCACCGGCCGGGTCAGCCCACCAGCCGCTTGATCGAGCGCAGCGGGATCGGCAGCCAGGCGGGGCGGTAGCGCGCCTCGTAGGCGGCCTCGTAGACGGCCTTGTCCAGCTCGTAGGCCGCCAGCAGGTCCGCGGCCCGGCGTGGATCGACACCGCCGGCGGCGGCGTATCCCTCACAGAACGCCTCGCTGTTGCGTTCGATCCACTGCCGGGCACGCGCGGCGAGCTGCTTGTCGCCGCTGTCGCCCTGGCCGACCAGCGGCTGGTAGGCCGCGTACTCGTAGGACCGCAACATCCCGGCCACGTCGCGCAGCGGTGAATCGGGCCTGCGCCGCTCCTCCAGCGGCGCACCGGGTTCACCCTCGAAGTCGATCACCAGCCAGGTCTCGGGGGTTCGCAGCACCTGGCCCAGGTGCAGGTCGCCGTGGACCCGCTGAACGGTCATCGGCTCGCCGGCCAGCTTGGCGAACCTCTCTTCGATCGCCGGGCGGTACTCCTCCAGTTCGGGCAGCACCGCCACGGCGGCGGCCAGCCGCTGCAACGGCGTCTCCGGCGCGAACTGCGCGGTGCCGGTGCCCAGCTCGTCGGCCAGCGCCAGGTGAACCGAGGCGACCGCCTCCCCGAGCCGGAAGGACTCCCCGGCGAAATCGCCGCCCACCTCGTCGGCGTAGAGATCGCCCTCGGCGTAGAGGTCGCGGGCGCTGGCGGTGGCCATGTCCCATCCCTCGGCCGAGTTGGCGGCGAACTCGGTGACCATGCCCAGCGGGCAGGGTTGGCCGTCCCACGTCGTGTCGAACGTTCCCAGCAGCCGCGCGACGTACGGGTTGCCCGCACGGCCGAGCACGCGGTTGATCTCGATGTCGGGGTTGATGCCCGGACTGATCCGGCGGAAGACCTTCAGGATGGCCCGCTGGTCGAAGATCACGCTGGTGTTGCTCTGCTCGGCCCCCGACACCCGCGCCGGGGCGTCGACGGGCAGCGTCACGTCGGGTTCGCGCTGGAACGTCACCTCGCCGACCGGCCGGGACGCGTCGATCAGTGAGAGCAGGTACGAGGCGGCGTGGTGGTCGTAGAGCGCGTCATAGCCGATGCGGTCGTGGTCGGCGCCGATGGTGGCCACGGCGCTGTACTCGGCCAGCGGTTCGGAATCCCACTTCACCAGGACCTGGTAGCGCTCGGAGGCCCCGTCGGCGTAGACCGCCTCCACCAGCATCAGGTCCAGATCGGCGCGCAGCGGCGTCACCGAGACCGGCTCGGCCGAGGACAGCTCGCGTCCCCGTCCCGCGTACCAGCGTTGTTCGGGCAGCCATTCGAGGAAGGGCAGACTCACGGGGCCACCCCCCTCGACGCGTCGCCGGCACCGTCGAGCTGGCACAGCTGGAACCAGTAGAAGCCGTGCCCGGGCAGGGTGAGCAGATAAGGCAGTTGTCCGATACGCGGAAACGGTACCCGCCCGGTCAGCTCGACCGGGGTATATCCGCTCCACGGCTGCAGATCGAGTTCGATCGGCTGGGGGAAGCGGGACAGGTTGTTGACGCACAGGACGATGTCGGTAAACCCGTCGACCCCGCCGGCGCCCTCCTCGACATCCTCGCGCACGTAGGCCAGCACCGAGGGGTTGGAGCCGCCGAGTTCCCGGAAGGTGCCGGTGGCGAACGCCTGGTGCTTGCGCCGGACCGCGAGCATGGTGCGCGTCCAGTTCATCAGCGACGTCGAACTGTCCAGCTGCGCTTCGACGTTCACCGACTGGTAGCCGTAGATGGCGTCCTGGTTCGGGGGCAGGTAGAGCCGGCCCGGTGTCGCCTTCGAGAAGCCGGCGTTGCGGTCCGGGGTCCACTGCATCGGGGTACGCACACTGTCGCGGTCACCGAGCCAGATGATGTCGCCCATCCCGATCTCGTCGCCGTAGTAGAGCACCGGGGACCCCGGCAGCGACAACAGCATCGCCGTGAAGAGCTCGATCTGGTTGCGGTCGTTCTCCAGCAGCGGGGCCAGCCGCCGGCGGATCCCGACGTTGGCCTTCATCCGGGGGTCCTTGGCGTACTCCGCGTACATGTAGTCGCGTTCTTCGTCGGTGACCATCTCCAGCGTCAACTCGTCGTGGTTGCGCAGGAAGATGCCCCACTGGGCCATGTCCGGGATCGGCGGCGTCTGGGCGAGGATCTCCGAGATCGGGAACCGCGACTCGCGCCGCACGGCCATGAAGATGCGCGGCATCAGCGGGAAGTGGAACGCCATGTGGCACTCGTCGCCACCGGTGTCGGGGTCACCGAAGTACTCGACGACGTCCGCGGGCCACTGGTTGGCCTCCGCGAGCAGCACCCGGCCGGGGAACTCGTCGTCGATCACCTTGCGGCAGTGTTTGAGGAAGGCGTGGGTCTCCGGGAGGTTCTCGCAGTTGGTGCCCTCCCGTTCGAACAGGTACGGCACGGCGTCCAGGCGGAAACCGTCGATGCCCAGGCTCAGCCAGAACCGCAGCACGTCGATCATCGCCTCCTGCACCGCGGGGTTCTCGTAGTTGAGATCCGGCTGGTGGGAGAAGAACCGGTGCCAGTAGAACTGGCGGCGGACCGGGTCGAAGGTCCAGTTGGACTCCTCGGTGTCGACGAAGATGATCCGCGCGTCGGCGTAGGGCTCGCTGGTGTCGCTCCACACGAAGAAGTCGCCGTAGGGGCCGTCCGGGTCGCGGCGCGACTCCTGGAACCAGGGATGGGTGTCGGAGGTGTGGTTCATCACCAGGTCGGTGATCACCCGGATGCCGCGGCTGTGCGCCTCGTCGAGCAGCGCGACGAAATCCTCCACCGTGCCGAATTCCGGCAGCACCCGGTAGAAGTCGCGGATGTCGTAGCCGCCGTCGCGCAGCGGCGAGTCGTAGAACGGGGGCAGCCACAGGCAGTCCACGCCGAGCCACTGCAGATAGTCGAGCTTCTCGATCAGCCCGCGCAGCTCGCCGATTCCGTCGGCGTTGGAATCGTAGAAGGCCCGCACCAGGACCTCGTAGAACACCGCTTTCTTGAACCAGGTCCGGTCCGCGGGAAGCGAGCGCGCGGTCGCGAAATCGTCCGACGACGGGTGCTCGACCAGTCCGTCCTCGACGTGGCTGCCCTCCGTCGGGTCGGGCGGGCTGGGGTCTTGTTCGGTCACGTCCATCTCTCCATCACTACCCCACTCGCCGTCGGCCCAACCGTCCGCTTTCGAGCCTGGCCCATTCCGGTGGATCTCGCATCCGGCCCCGGGATCTAGGACTGGGATCTGGGACTGGGATCGGTCAGGCCGGGTTCTCGACGACCAGCACCGGCGCCGGCGCCACGGCCACCGCGACCACGGCGCCGGGCCGCAGCGCCGCCGAGGCCGACGACGGCATCTGGGCGACCAGCGAGGTGCCGTCCGGCAGCACCGCGCTGACCCGCGACACCGGCCCGAGGAAGGAGACCCCCGAAACCGTCGCGCCGCCCGGCAGATCGGGGCCGGCCGGGACGCTCACCGCGATCGACTCCGGGCGCACCATCGCCACTCCGGGGCCCGACGCGATCGATCCGGGCAGCACCGGGACGTCCGCTCCGAGCACCCGGGCCTGCCCGCCGGCGACGGTGGCGGCGATCTTGTTGTTCAGCCCGACGAAGTCGGCGACGAACGCGGTGGCCGGGCGCTCGTAGAGCTCGGCCGGGGCGGCGATCTGCTCCAGCGTGCCCAGGCTCATCACCCCCACCCGATCGGCGACGGCCAGCGCCTCCTCCTGGTCGTGGGTGACGAACAGCGTCGTCGTCCCCACTTCCAGCTGCACGCGGCGGATCTCGTCGCGCAGCTGCACCCGCACCTTGGCGTCCAGCGCCGACAACGGTTCGTCGAGCAACAGCACCCGCGGCTGAATCGCCAGCGCCCGGGCCAGCGCGACGCGCTGCTGCTGGCCACCGGAGAGCTGGTCGGGATACTTGCTCCGGTGCTCGGCCAGCCCGACCAGCTCCAGCATCTCGGCGGCCCGCGTGGCACGGCGTTGCCCGCCCTGACCCCGCAGCTTCAGCCCGAACGCGACGTTGTCGAGCACCGTCAGATGCGGGAACAGGCTGTAGGCCTGGAAGACCATGCCCATGTCCCGCTTGTTGGCCGGCACCGCGGTGATGTCGTGGCCGTCGACGGCCACCGTGCCCGACGTCGGTTCGTCGAGCCCGGCGAGGATGCGCAGTGCGGTGGTCTTGCCGCAGCCCGAGGGGCCCAGCAGGGCCACCAGCTCGCCGGGCCGCAGGTGCAGGCTGAACCCGTCGAGGGCCTTGACCGGTCCGTAGACCCGGGTCAGCCCGGTCAGATCGACGGCCACCCCGGCCCGTTCGGTGCTCACGGCTTGCCTCCCGCCGCGACGGGCACGGCGCCGGCCCCGGCGCGCCGCCTGCCGCGGCCGCCCACCAGGGACAGACCCAGCAGCAGCACGAAGCCGAAGAGCAGCACCGCCAGCGAGGCCGCCACCGACGTCGGGCCGTCGGTCTTGCCGATGGCCACGATCTGCACCTGCAACGTCTGATAGCCCGACAGCGAGGCGATGGTGTATTCGCCGAGCACCACCGCGATCGAGATGAACGCCGCCGAGAGGATGCCCGCCCAGATGTTGGGCACCACCACCCGGGTGATGGTGGTGCCCCAGCCGGCGCCCAGCGAGCGGCCCGCCTCCGACAGGGTGCGCAGGTCGATCGAGGACAGGGCGCCGTCGAGGGCGCGGTAGGCGAACGGCAGCACCACGATCACGTAGACGAACGTCAGCGTCAGGGCCGACTCCCCGAGGAAGTACGTCACCCACAGGTAGACGTTGCGCAGCCCCACGACGATGACCAGCGCCGGGATGGTCAGGGGCAGCAGGCACAGGAACTCCACCGCGCCCTTGGCCCACGGTGCCCGCAGCCGCACCCAGATCATCGTCGGCAGCAGCAGGACCAGCATCACCACCACGGTCAGCACCGCCAGCGACAGCGACACGACGATCGAGGCGTACAGCGCGTCGTCCTCGACGAGGTTGCGCCAGGCCTGCAGCGTGCGCCCGCCGGCCAGCAGGTTGCGGGTGCTGAAATCGGCCATCGCGTACAGGGGGAACAGGAAGAACAGCCCGAACCCGGCGAACAGCACGGCCCGCACCAGGCCCGAGCCCACCCCGGCGCGCCTCACCGCACCCACCTCGCGGTGCGGCGCAGCAGCGCGTTGTAGGCGATCATCACCACGGCCACCACGAGCACCATCTCCAGTGCGAGCGCGTAGGCGAACCCGGACTGCCCGAGCACCACCTCGCTGGTCAGCGCCGAGCGGATGAGCAGCGGCACGATCGGGCTGCCCTGGCTGACCAGGGCCGCCGCGGTGGCGTAGGCGGCGAAGGCGTTGGCGAACAGCAACAGCACACCACCCAGGAACGCCGGCGTCAGCAACGGCACGGCCACCTCACGCCAGTACTGCCAGGTGGAGGCGCCCAGGCTGACCGCGGCCTCCCGCCACTGCTCGCGCAGGCCGGCCACCGACGGGAGGAACACGATCACCATCAGCGGGATCTGGAAATAGGTGTAGACCAGCACCAGGCCGGACAGGCTGTACAGCCACCCGCCGGCGGCCAGATCCCACCCCAGATGCTGCTGCACCCACAGCGTCAGCACACCGTTGAGCCCGACCGTGGCCAGGAACGCGAAGGCCAACGCGACGCCGCCGAACTGGGCCAGCACACTGCACATCGCCAGCACCGCACGGCGGAACACGGAGGTGGCCGCGGTGCCGGCGATCAGCCAGGCCAACACCGCACCCAGCCCGGCCCCCAGGATCGCGGTGCTGCCCGACAGCACCAGGCTGCGCCACAGCGCCAGCAACGCGGTGTCGGTGAACAGGGCCCCGACCCGCCGCAGCGTGAACCCGCCGTCGGAGACGAACGCGCTGACGATCACCGTGACCGTGGGGACGATCAGGAACACCGCGACGAAGGCGACGAACGGCACCAACGGGAGACCGCTGCGCACGCGCGCCCAGTCGGCGCGCCCCCGGCCCGTGCGGCCCGCGCTACGCACGTCAGCCGATCGCCTTGGCCCAGTTGTCCGCGAGGTACTCGGAGGCCTTCTCGGTCTGCTCGGGGGTCAGGATGGTCACGGGCCCGTCGATGGCCGGCAGCTCCCGGGCGGCGGCCGGGTCGATGGTGCCCGCGGAGATCATCGCGTCGGCCCGCACCGGACGCACGCCGCCCTCGGCGAACAGATTCTGGCCCTCGTCGCTGTAGAGGAACTCCTGCCACAGCCGCGCCGCCGCCGGATGCGGGGCGTCGGCGTTGATGGCCTGGTAGTAGTACCCGGCCACGGCGGCATCCGGGGGAACGACGACCTGCCAGCTCGGCAGTTTCTTGGTCTCGCCGGCGTTGAGGTAGTTCCAGTCGATCACCACCGGCGTCTGACCGGACTCGATGGTGGCCGGCGTCGGGTCGACCGGCAGGAAGTTGCCGGCCTGCTTGAGCCTGGCGAAGAAGTCGACGCCCGGGGCGATGTCGTCGGCGGAGCCGCCCTGCGACAGCGCGACCATCACCACCCCGGAGAAGGCGGCCCCGGCCTGGGTCGGATCGCCGTTGAGCGCCACCTTGCCGCGGTACTCCGGCTTGAGCAGGTCGTCGACCCCGGTCACCGGCGGGACCTTCGCCGAGTCGAACCCGATGGACATGTAGCCGCCGTAGTCGTTGACCCAGGCGCCGTCGGCGTCCTTCAGCTCGGCCGGGATGGTGTCGAACGTCGCGACCTTGTAGGGCGCGAACATGTCGGTGTTGGCCAGCGCGACCGACTGTCCCAGGTCGAACACGTCGGGTGCGCTGCTCTTGCCCTTCTGCTGGTCGGCGGCGTTGATCTCCTCCTGGCTGGCCGCGTCGGGCTGGGCGGAGTTCACCGTGATCCCGTACTTGTCCTCGAACGCCTTGATGATCGCGCCGTAGTTGGCCCAGTCCGGGGGCAGCGCGATGACGTTGAGCTGGCCCTCGTCCTTGGCGGCGGCCACGAGCCCGTCCATGCCGCCGAAGTCCTGCGCCGACGTCGCCGTCGCCGCGTCGCTGTCGGAGCTGCTCTTCTCCGGCGGGGCGCAGGCCACCAGCCCCGCGGAGAGCCCGACCGAAAGCAGTGCGGAGGCCGCCAGCGCGAGCGCGCGGGCGGTCACGGACGGAGCTGGACCACGCCGGGGTGTCGTCATGGCCCGACCCTCCGATGGGCAGGAGACCACCGGGTGACGCCACGGTTGCGCCGCGGTGGCGGGGGCTCGAACAACCGGCGCCGGCGCCGGCCTGTGGAAGGCCCGGCAGAGCCCGGAAAAAGCCCGGAAAAGGCCCGGAAAAACACGACATCCCCCGACCTGCGTCGGGGGATGTCGCGTTGGATCGCGCTCGATCAGAGCAGGTGCGCCTGCAGGTCCGGCTTCATCGCCTGCAGCTCCCGGCCCCAGTACGCCCAGTTGTGCGTGCCGTTGTCGGGGAAGTTGAACACACCGTTGTTGCCGCCCGCGGCGATGTAGTTGTCGCGGAAGGTGATGTTGGTGCGGATGGTCAGGCCCTCCAGGAACGTGGCCGGCAGGTCACCGCCGCCGAGCTCATCAGGCTGGCCGTTGCCGCAGTAGACCCAGAGGCGGGTGCCGTTGGCGACGATCTTGGGGATCTGCACCATCGGGTCGTTGCGCTTCCAGGCGCTGTTGGGGTCCTCGGTCTTGCCCCACATGTCGTCGGCGCTGTAGCCGCCGGCGTCACCCATGGAGATGTTGATCAGGAACGGCCACCAGCCCTCGGACGGGTTCAGGAAGCCCGACATGGAGCCGGCGTAGATGAACTGCTGCGGGTGGTAGACCGACAGGATAATCGCCGAGCTGCCGGCCATCGACAGACCGACGGCCGCGCTGCCGGTGGGCTTGACGTCGCGGTTGGCGGCCAGCCACTGCGGCAGTTCCTGGGTCAGGAACGTCTCCCACTTGTAGGTCTGGCAGCCGTTGTTGCCGCAGGCCGGCGCATACCAGTCGGAGTAGAAGCTGGACTGGCCGCCGACGGGCATCACCACGGAAATGCCGGAATCCAGGTACCACTCGAACGCCTGGGTGTTGATGTCCCAGCCGTTGAAGTCGTCCTGGGCGCGCAGGCCGTCGAGCAGGTACAGCGCCGGGGACCCGGGGCCGCCGCTCTGGAACTGGACCTTGATGTCGTGGCCCATGGACGGCGAGGGCACCATCAGGTACTCGACGGGCAGACCGGGGCGCGAGAACGCTCCGGCCGTGGCCGTCTGGCCGGCCAGCCCCATCAGTCCGGGAAGGACCGCCGTGGCGATCGCGGCCACCCCGAGCCGTCGGGCCCATTTCCCACGCAGCTTGTCAACGAGATTCATCAGTTGCATTCCAGCCAATCTGTGCTGACGACGCAGATGTCGTCGTGACCTACCGTCCGCCGCACCGTAGCGCAGCGGAACTCCTGTTCATGACGTTCGAGACGTCCACACATAGACACATGACGCTCCCCTTGGGGGCTGACCCTAACAGGCGACACGCGAAAGTCGATACTCGACGTGGCATCCGTAAGGTGCTATTCGCTCGCGACCGGCGGGCACCGGTTGCTCGGAGTTGTCCTACCCAGTTGTCTACCAGTTGTCCTACCAAGGTCATCGACATCGGCTGTTGTAGCGTTACGCCATGCCGCGACCAGCGCAGACCGCTCGCAGCGAGCGGACGCGGGAGGCACTGCGGCAGGCCGCGACGGTGCGTTTTCTGGCCCAGGGCGTCGAGGCCACCTCGGCCGAGCAGATCGCCGCGGACGCCGGGGTGTCGCTGCGCACCTTCTACCGGCATTTCGCGTCCAAGCACGACCTGCTCTTCGCCGACTACGACGCGGGTCTGCACTGGTTCCGGGCCGCGCTGGAGGCCCGCCCGGCCGACGAACCCGTGATCGCGTCGGTTCAGGCGGCGATCTTCGCCTTCCCCTACGACGTGACCGCGGTGACCAAGATCGCCGCGCTGCGATCCAACGAACTGGACCCGGACCGCATCGTCCGGCACACCCGACAGGTCGAGGCCGATTTCGCCGCGGCCGTCGAGGCCCACCTCAACCGGCGCGACAACGGGGCGGGCCCGGCCCCGGCCGCACAGGCCGACCGGCGCCTGCGGGTCGCGGTCACCGCGCGGTGCATCGCGGCGGCGGTGTTCGGCGCCATGGAGGTGTGGATGCTGGGCGAGGACCGCACGCTGCCGGAACTGGCCCGGCTGTGCCGGGATGCGCTGACGTCCCTGCAGTCCGGCATTCAATCCGGCCCCGCCGGGCCCGAAGTTTCGTCATAATTGACAAAACTTCGGGCGATCGCAAGGGGACCGGACCATGGCAGCTTCCTCGACATCGGGTGACGGGTCCAGCTTCATCGCGGGCCCCACCTCGCACGCCACCTCGCACTCCACCTCGGACGCCACCTCGGACGCCACCTTCGATGCCATCGTCATCGGCGCCGGTCACAACGGCCTGACCGCCGCGGCGGTGCTCGCCCAGGCCGGCCTGCGCACCGTGTGCCTGGACCCCAAGCTCTACGCCGGCGGGATGGCCTCGACCGTGGAGCTGTTCGACGGCTACCAGTTCGAGATCGCGGGGTCGCTGCAGTTCCCCACCTCGCTGACCGTCAGCAAGGAGCTGGGCCTGGACACCCTGCCCGGTGTCGATCTCGAGGTGATGTCGGTGTCACTGCGCGGCGTCGGCGACGAGCCGCTGGTCTACTACACCGACCCGATGAAGCTGCTCACCCACCTGGGCGAGGTGCACGGCGCCGAGGCGGTCAACGGCATGGCCGGGCTGATGGCCTGGTGCGCGGCGCCGACGCGGGCCCTGGGGCGCTTCGACGCCGGCACGGCACCGAAGACCTTCGACGAGATGTACGCGTGTGCCGCCAACGCGTTCGAACGTTCCTGCATCAACGACCTGCTCTTCGCCTCGGTCTCCGACGTGCTGGACCGCTACCTGCCCGACAGGGAGAAGCACGGCGCGCTGCGCGGCATGCTGGCCTTCCTGGCGGTCAACACCACCTACCGCGGGCCCGAGGTGCCCGGCACGGCGGCCGCGCTGGCCTACGGCCTGGCCGTGCCCGACGAGAACGCGATGTTGATGAAGAAGCTGCGCGGCGGGATCGGCGCGCTGACCACCCACCTGCGCGAGCTGGTGGAGTCCGCCGGTGGGCAGGTCCGGCTGCGCAGCCGCGTCGAGCGGATCCTCACCGAAGCGGGCCGGGTCACCGGGGTTCGGCTGGAGGACGGGTCCACGCTGCGGGCACCGATCGTGGTCTCCAGCCTGGCGCCCGACCTGACGGTGAACACCCTGCTGGACCCGGCGGCGGTGCCCGCCGACGTCCACGAGCGTTACACCCGGATCGACCACCGCGGCAGCTACCTGCAGATGCATTTCGCCCTGGACGGCATCCCCGAGTTCGCCGCCCCCTACGAGCTGCTCAACGATCCGGCCATGCAGTCGGCCATCGGCCTGTTCACCACGCCCGAGGAACTGCAGGAGCAGTGGGAGGCCAGTCGTCACGGCGTCGTCCCCGCCGACCCGGCGATCGCGCTGCAGATCCCGTCCGTGCACGACCCGGCCCTGGCACCCGAGGGCAAGCATGCCGCCTCGGCGTTCGCGTTGTGGTTCCCGATCGGCGAGCACGAAACCGGATACGGCGACCTCAAGAACGAGATGGGCCGGCGTGTCATCGAGAAGATCACCCGGCTGGCCCCCGACTTCGAGAGCCGGATCATCCGGCACACCACGTTCACGCCCAAACACATGGGCACGATGTTCGGCGCGCCCGGCGGGGACTACTGCCACGGACTGCTGCACTCCGATCAGATCGGGCCCAACCGGCCCGGCCCCAGGGGGTTCGCCGACCAGCCGATCCCCCTCGACGGGCTGTACCTGGGCGGCTCGGGCTGCCACGGCGGCCCCGGCATCACCTTCATCCCGGGCTACAACGCCGGGCATCTGGCGCTCGCCGACCATTCCTGACACCGAAACTGCAACTTCTGCCGCCCCTTCTCGGCGGTTGCGTACAACTACTACAGTTTCGGCGCATGGACCGGCTCAAGGACCATGGCGATCCCGGCGATGCCCCCTCGATGCCCCCGCCGCTGACCGAGGTGGCCAACCCGGTGCGCCCGTCGGCCGCCGAGGAGGCGCGGACCATCGCCGCCTCCACCAACGCCGCGACCCTGGCCAGCCTCACCGCGGCCGGGGACCCGTGGGCCTCGCTGGTCACCTACGGGCTGCTCGACGGGCAGCCCGTGCTGTGCGTGTCGACGCTGGCCGAACACGGGCGCAACCTGGCCGGCGACCCGCGGGCCAGCCTGGCCATCGTCGGGCCCGCCACCGACCCGGACCCCCTGGCCAATCCCCGGATCACCCTGGCCGGCGCGGTCCAACGCCCCACCGGCGACGAGGCCGCGGCCGCGCGCGAGGCGCACCTGGCGGCGGTGCCCGCCGCGAAGTACTACATCGACTACAGCGACTTCGCGGTGTGGGTGCTGCGCGTACAGCGGGTGCGCTGGGTGGGCGGCTACGGCCGGATGGACTCCGCGGGCGCCGCGGACTATGCCGCCGCCGAGGCCGACCCCGTCGCCCCGAACGCCGCCGCGGCGATCGCCCATCTCAATGCCGACCACGCCGACTCGCTGCGCCTGATGGCCCAGGCCCTGGGCGGATACCCCGACGCCCGCGCCGCGGTCTGCACCGGCGCCGACCGCTACGGGTTGGACCTGAAGGTGACCGCCGAACGGGGCATCGCCTACACCCGCATCGGCTACCCGGCTCGGCTGGACGACGCCGCCCAGATGCGCACCGCCGCCGTCGATCTGGTGGCGGCCGCGCGATCGGCCCTGGGGTAGGCGATGTCGGCGCGCGCCGAGGCGGCCGCCCGCTTCGCCGGCGCACCCGTCGCGCGGCTGGCCACCGCCGACGCGAACGCACGTCCCCATGTGGTGCCGATCGTGTTCGCCGTGCGCGAGGACACCGTCTACACCGCGGTGGACGGCAAGCCGAAGTCCACCCGACGGCTGCGCCGGCTGGCCGACATCGAGGCCAATCCGGCGGTCAGCGTACTGGTGGACCACTACACCGACGACTGGTCCCGGCTGTGGTGGGTGCGCGCCGACGGCACCGCGGAGCTGCACCGGGACGGCGCGGCCGTCGACACCGCGCACGCGCTGCTGAGGGCGAAGTACCCGCAGTACGACGAGGTCGAGCTCGCGACTCCGGTGATCGTCGTCGCGGTGCACAGGTGGACATGGTGGCTGGGCTCCTGACGCCGCGATCCCGAACCGGCCCGACCCCGAGATGTCGACCCGGCGCCGCCGTGCTGTGATGTGCAGGTGACCGCACCCGAGTGCGTTATCCGTGGCCGTGTCTGGCGCGAGGGCCAGCCACAGCCCGACTTCGAGTTCGACCGCATCTCCGACTATCTCGCCGAGCCCGGCACGCTGGTCTGGGCCGACATCTACGACCCCGACCACCCCGCGCTGGCCGAGCTCGCCGAGGAACTCGGGCTCAACGACTGGGCCGTCGAGGACGCGCTCGCGCCGTCGGAGCGGGTGAAGGCCACGATCTACCGCACCCACACGTTCTTCACCGTCTACGCCGTGGACGTCGCCGAACCGAACCCGGACGGCCCGCCGCAGTCCCTGCTGACCAAGCACCGCATCTCGGCCTTCGTGCTACCGCGCGCGCTGGTGACGGTGCGGCTGCCGCCCCGCTTCGACATCGAGGAGGTCTCCCGGCGCTGGGACGAACTCGGCGGGCAGGAGTTCGGCGTCGGGTCGCTGGTGCACGGCCTGCTCGACGTCGTCGTCGACGGGCACTTCGACGCGGTCCAGGTGCTCGACGACTGCATCGAGGACCTGGAGGACGAGCTGTTCGGCCCGCCGTCCAAATCCGGTGAACTGCAGCGCCGCACGTTCGCCATCCGCAAGGACCTGGTGAACCTGCGCCGGGTGGTGCTACCGATGCGGGAGGTGGTCGCGGCCATCCAGCACCGGCGTGCCAACGCCGCTCCGGACACCAACCATGCCGGCGCGAACAACGGTGCCAATCACACTGCCAATCAGGCTGCCGGTCATGCCGTCGAGCTCGACCCCCTCTACGTCGACCTCTACGACCACGTGCTGCGGGCTTCGGAGTGGACCGAGTCGCTGCGCGACATGCTCTCCACGGTGTTCGAGACCAACCTCTCGTTGCAGGACGCGCGGCTCAACGTGGTGATGAAGAAGCTCACCGGGTGGGCGGCCATCATCGCCGTGCCCACCGCCATCACCGGCTACTACGGTCAGAACGTGCCCTACCCCGGCTCCGGGGTGTTCTCCGGTTTCGTGGTCAGCACCGCCCTGATCATCATCGGGGTGGTGGTCCTCTACGTGATGTTCCGACGCCGCGACTGGCTGTGAGCCTGGGGATAGGGTCACGTTCATGACGTACACGCGCTACGTCGCGTTGGGAGACAGCCAGACCGAGGGCCTGTGGGACGGTGACGACCACGTCGGTGTCGCGGGATTCGCCGACCGCCTCGCGGTGATGCTCGACGAGCTCTACCCCGGCCTGTTGTACGCCAACCTCGCCGTCCGCGGCCGGATGGTGGCCGACGTCCTCGACGACCAGCTGCCGCGGGCGCTGGCGATGGGCCCCGATCTGGTGACGCTGTGTGTCGGCATGAACGACGCCACCCGGCCGGGCCGGACCTTCGACCGGGCCCTGCACGATCTGGACGTCGTGCACGCGCGGCTGGCCTCCTCCGGGGCCACCGTGGTGACCACGACCTTTCCCGACGTGGCGCGCACCCTGCCGGTGGGCCGGCTGCTCAGCGGGCGGGTGCGCCAGATCAACGCGGTGATCCGCTCGGCCGCCCGGCGGCACGGGTTCGGCCTGGTGGACCTGTTCGGCGCGCCCTCGATGCTGGAACCCGAGACCTGGAGCTCCGACCGGATACACGCCTCACCGCGCGGCCACCGGCTGTTCGCCGAGGCCGCCGCCGAGGCGCTCGCACTGCCGGGCAGCAACCACGATTGGGCGCGGGCCTCGGGATCGGGGGTTCAGCCCGGCTTTGCCGAGCGGATGTCCGCGCAGGCCCAGTGGACCCGGAACCTGCTGGCACCGTGGGTCTGGCAGCGCCTGCGCGGCCGCTCTGCCGGTGACGGACGCGAACCCAAACGCCCGCGGCTGGAGGCGGTGCGAGGGGATTCATGCCGCTCGAGGTGATCACCCGGGGTGAGGGTCCCGGGCGGGCGCCGCTGCTGTTCGTCCACGGCGCCTTCCACGGGGCCTGGTGCTGGGACGAACACTTCCTCGACTTCTTCGCCGGGCGCGGCTACCGCGCGGTGGCGCTGAACCTGCGCGGGCACGGCGGCAGCCCCGTGAACGGAGCGCTGAACGACTGCTCGGTCACCGACTACGTGGAGGACGTTCGCGGCGTCGCCGAGACGCTGGGCGCACCGCCGGTGCTGATCGGGCACTCGATGGGGGGATTCGTCGTCCAGAGCTATCTGGCCCGCTACTCGGCGCCGGCCGGGGTCCTGGTCGCCTCCGCGCCGCCGCGGGGCCTGCTGCCCGCCATGGTGCGGGTGGCCGCGCGCAACGCCCGGCACAGCGGGCGCCCCGCGGCGCTGCGCCGGCCGCTGCTGTTCTTCGGCAACCCGGCGGTGTGCCGGAACACCTTCTACAACGCCGACACCCCCGCCCCGCTGGTCGCGCGCTACGCCGGGCTGCTCGGCGACGAAAGCACCCGGGTGCTCTACCGCGACCTGCTCTACGGCGAACTGGTCCGGCCGGCGGCCGTGCGGGCTCCGATGCTGGTGCTCGGCGCCGAGCGCGACGGGTTCTTCAGCCGGCGCGCGATCCGCGCGACGGCGCGGGCCTACGGCACGACGGCGACGATCGTGGCCGGAATGGGGCACAACATGATGCTGGAGCCGGGGTGGCAAACCGTCGCCACGCACATCGACACCTGGCTGAGCAGCCACGGACTCTGAGCCCGCCGGTCGCGAATGTAACAAAACGCTTCCGAACAGCGACTTCACCGATATCGCATAGGATCGTGTGCGTAGACATGCATTGACATGCAGCAAAGGATGGTGACCGTGGTGCTACGCGTGCTTCGCAACCGTTCGGCGTGGGGCGTCCTGCTCGGCGTATCGCTTCTGGCGTTGGCCGCCGCGCCCGCCGACGCCGCGCTGCCCACCCCGGCTCCGGGGCCGGCCGTCACCGACGTGGCGCCCGCGGCCGGGTCCACAGTCGGTGTCGCCCACCCCATCATCGTCACCTTCGGCGAGGCCGTGTCCGACCACGTCGCCGCCGAGCGCTCGATCACGGTCACCGAGCCGGCCGGAACCCCCGGCCACTTCGAGTGGCTCGGACCGGCCACCGTGCAGTTCGTGCCCGACCGGTACTGGCCCGCGCACTCGCGGGTCGGCGTCGAGGTCGCGGGCACGCCGCTGAACTTCAACACCGGCTCGTCGGTGCTCGGGGTCGCCAGCATCTCCAATCACACGTTCACCGTCAGCATCGACGGCGAGGTGGTCCGGCAGATGCCCGCCTCGATGGGCAAGGCCAAGTTCCCCACCCCGGTGGGGTCGTTCACGGTGCTGGGCAAGGAGCGCGAGGTGGTGATGGACTCGCGCACCATCGGCATCCCGCTGTCCGACCCCGAGGGCTACAAACTCGACGTCAACTATGCGGTCCGGATCACCTGGGGCGGTGTCTACGTGCACTCCGCTCCCTGGTCGGTGGGCTCGCAGGGCTATTCCAACGTCAGCCACGGCTGCATCAACCTGAGCCCGGACAACGCCGCCTGGTATTTCAACCAGGTCGGCGTCGGTGATCCGGTGATCGTGAAGGCCTGAGCCGCCGGGATTCAGGCCGGCCCGATGGCGTGTTCGGGGCAGCACTCGATGGCCTCCTGCACGGCGCCCTCCAGTGCGGGGTCGATCTCCTCGTCGATCGCCTCGGCGTAGCCGTCGTCGGTCAGGGTGAAGACCTCCGGGCAGATCCCGACGCACACGCCGTGGCCGCGGCACAGCCCGTCGTTGACGGTGACCTTCATGGGGTCACCGTCACTTCCAGGTGCAGATCGGTGAGCCCGCGCAGGATGAACGTCGGCACGTAGTTGAACCGGCGCGCCCCCGCGGGACCGTGGTGCTCCTCGGAGAGGCGGATGTCGGTGGTGCGGTCGAGGATGCGCTCCAGGCTGACGCGGGTCTCGGCCCGGGCCAGCGGTGCGCCGGGGCAGCTGTGCGCGCCGCGCCCGAAAGCGATGTGCCGGCGGGCATTCGGACGGGCGATGTCGAAACGCTGCGGGTCCTCGAACTGGCGGGGATCGCGGTTGGCCGCACCGTTCATCACCATCACCGTGGTGCCGGCGGGCACGTCGACACCGCCGACGGTGGTGTTGCGGCGGGCCAACCGGAAATCACCCTTGACCGGGCTCTCGATACGCAACGCCTCCTCGATGAAATTCGGGATGCGGTCGCGCTCCTTGCGCAGCAGGTTCTGCAGGTCGGGGTCCTCGGCGAGCATCTTCAGCGACGTGCTCAGCAGCCGGACCGTGGTCTCCTGCCCGGCTGTGTACAGGTTGGCCGCGATCCGCACGACATCCATCACCTCGGGTGTCGAGCCGTCGGGGAAGGACGCCGAGGCCATCTCGGTGAGCGCGTCACCGCGCGGCTCGCGGCGACGATCCTCGATGTAGGCCGAGAACTTCTCGTACAGGTACTCCAGCGGGCTGTGCGACATCGCCTCGTTGCTGGTGCTGCCCACGCCGCCCTCACCCTGGCTGTGGTCCATCTTGCGGGCGAACTCGGCGCGGTCCTCCTCGGGGACACCCAACAGGTCGGCGATGATCGCCAGCGTGAACGGCCCGGCGAATCCCTTGATGAAATCGCCGCCGCCGGCGGCCAGATAGGGCTCCAGCACGGTGTCGGCGTGCCGCCACATGAACTCCTCGTTCTCCTTGAGGCGTTTGGGCGTGATCAGACCCATCAGCAGTGCGCGGTGCGCGGTGTGCTTGGGCGGGTCCATCACCGTCACCTGATCGCTGAACGGCAGCTGGTCGCGGTACTCCTCGATGAGCTCCGAGACATCGTCGCCCTGTCCCTCGATCGGGACGGGGAAACCGGGGAAGGGCCCGGTGACGGCCGTGCAGGAGGAGAAGGTGGCCGAGTCACCGAAAACGGTGACCGCCTCGTCGTAGCCGGTCACCACCATCACGTTGTGGTGGGGCTCGCGACGGACCGGACAGCCCTGCCGCATGGCCTCCATGTACGGGTAGGGATCGGCGACCAGGGATCGGTCGCTGAAGAAGTCCAGCTGGTCCAGTTCAGTCATGGTGTTCGCTTCCAGTTCGCGGGGGCTGCGCCAGTCGATCGGCAAGCTTTCCGCTTTACGATCGACTAGTAAGTTACTATACGAACGTCAAGCTGTTGCACGCAATGTCTCAACACCGGACCGAGCGGGGGACGGAGGTATCCGGATGGGCAGCACGGCCGCCGCCGCGCCGACTACGGGCACGGGCGCGGGCACCGGCACCCGCCAGGACACCCGGGCGCGCCTCATCGAGGTGGCCGTGGATCTGTTCACCCGCTACAGCTTCGCCGGGACCTCGCTGCAGATGATCGCCGACGAGGTCGGATTCACCAAAGCCGCCATCTACCACCACTTCCGGACCCGCGAGCAGCTTCTCGACGCCGTGATGGCGCCCATGCTGCAGCGCCTGGAGGGCGTCGTCGGGGCCGCCGAGCAGCTGCGCGGCACCCACGCCCGGGCCGACCTGGTGCTGACGGGCTTCGCCCGCCTGGCCGTCGAGCACCGGGTGGTCTCGGTGCTGGCCGCCGATCCCGCCGTCGTCGGGCTCCTGCGCGGCCGCCGCGACTGGAACACGCTCATCGAACGCCAGATGGCCCTGCTCGCCGATGTCGACCCCGGCCCGGGTGGGCGGGTCAAGGCCTCGATGGTGCTGGCCGGGATCGCCGGGGCCTCCGGTCCGCCGTTCGGCGACCTCGACCGCGACGCGCTGCAGACCCACCTGGTCGAGGCGGGCCGGCGCGCCCTCGGTCTGCGGATCCCGCGGCAGAAGGCGCCCTCCCCCACCCGGCGGGAAGCTACCCCGTCGGCATCTCGAAACCGCTGAGGATCACCCCGTTGCAGTCCGCGGCGGCCTGGCGCAGCTTGACCGCCTCCTGATAGGCGTCGGAGTAGTACCACGCGCGGGCGGCCTCGACCGTTTCGAACTCCAGCACGATGGTCTGGCTGCCGTGCCAGGAGCCCTCCAGCACTTCGGGTTTGGTGTCGACCGCCAGGATCTTCGCGCCGGCGGCCATGGTCGGCATCGCCAGGGCCCCGTAGGCCTTCATCCCCTCGGGGTCCTTGACGTCCTCGGTGATGACGACGTAGCCCTTGGCTGCCATGTGTTCCCTCTCCCGCCTGCGCCCCTGGACCGTGCGCCCAGAGAACGCCACTCTCTGATTCGGGACATGAGATTTCCAGACGACCGCGGGTCCGTCAACGGCCGGGCATCGGGTGGGCGCCCCGCGTAAAAGGTTGTATTCTTGTAATTGTTATTTCACAACTATTTGCGGAGGGTATATGAACCGCATCATCAGCTCGGCACGGGTGGCCACGGAACGCGCCCCGCGCTACGGCAAGCAGCTCGTCTCCCACCTCGGCCGCCGGGCGGTCGGCGCCTGGGACCCCGATACCGGCACCGGCACCCTGGACATGAACGAGCACACCGTGCACGTCGGCTTCACAGCCACACCGCAGGCCCTGCTGATCGAGCTGCACGCCGACGAATCCGACCTCGACGCCTTCGAAGACGTCGTGGGACGTCACCTGGTCGGGTTCGGTGCGCGCGACGAGCTCGAAGTGCAGTGGTCGCGTGCGGACGGGTCCCCGGGCAGCCGCCAGGGGTGACACCGCCCACACCCCGCGTGGAACGTGTTCTAGATTGGATCCCGACTTCAGGGCAGAAGCATGGAGGAGGGTCATGGACCAGGCCGGCGCCGCCGAACGGGTGAACTCCGATGCGTCTTTCGATGCGTCTTTCGATCCGGTTTTCGATCCGGTTTTCGATCTGTCCACGGTGTTCCGCACCGTGGCGCAGGCGATACCCGACCAGACGTTCCTGGTCTGGCGGGACAAACGGTTGAGCTACGCCGACTTCGAGGCCCGCGTCGACGGGGTCGCCCACTATCTGGTCTCGGCCGGGCTGGGCTGCCACACCGACCGCGGCGCGCTGGCCGGCCACGAGTCCGGGCAGGACCACCTCGGGTTGTACCTGCGCAACGGCAACGAATACCTCGAGGCGATGATCGCCGGCTACCGGGCCAGGGTGGCCCCGTTCAACGTCAGCTACCGCTACGTCGAGGAGGAGCTGCTCTACCTGCTCGCCGACAGCAAGGCCACCGCCCTGGTCTACAACGCCGAATTCGCACCGCGGGTGGCCGCCATCCGCGACCGGCTGCCCCACCTGAGGGTGCTGATCCAGGTCGCCGACGAATCCGGCCACGACCTGCTGCCCGGAGCGGTCGACTACGAGTCCATCGTCACCACCCCCGCACCCGCGCAGGGGATGCCGCACCCCGGCGGCGACGACCTCTACATCCTCTACACCGGCGGCACCACCGGAATGCCCAAGGGCGTGCTGTGGCGTCAGCACGACATCTTCATCTCGGCGATGGGCGGGCGCCCGTTCGGCAGCGACACCGAGCTGGGCTCCTACGCCGAGCTCGCCGAGCGCGCCAAGGCCGCCGCGGGCGCGATGTCGCTGCTCATGCTGCCCCCGCTGATGCACGGCGCCGCGCAGTGGGCCGCCTACAACATCATCACGATGGGTGGGCGCATCGTGATCCCCGACAACGTCGAGCACCTGCGCGCCGACGAGGTGCTGCGGCTGGTGGAACGCGAAAGGGTGCTGTCGATCCCGGTGGTCGGCGACGCGATGGCCCGGCCACTCGTCGACGAGATCGAACGCGGCGACTACGACCTGTCGGGCCTGGTCTCCATCACCAACGGCGGCGCGCCGATGTCCCCGGCGATCCGCGAACGCATCCGCACCGCACTGCCGAACCTGCTGCTGATGGACGCGGTGGGCTCCTCGGAGGCCGGCCAACAGATGAACACCGTCGCCGGCGAGGGCGCGCAGACCGCGGTGTTCACCCCGCAGGCCGACACCGCCGTGGTCTCCGGCGACTACACCCGGGTGCTCGCCCCCGGCGAGGGCGAGGGCGAGGGCTGGCTGGCGCGACGCAACCTGATCCCGCTCGGGTATCTGGGTGACGAGGCCAAGACCGCCAAGACCTTTCCCACCATCGACGGTGTGCGCTGGTCGGTTCCCGGGGACAAGGCGCGCTTCCTCGACGACGGGCGGATCGAGCTGTTGGGCCGCGACTCGGTGACCATCAACTCCGGCGGCGAGAAGATCTTCGCCGAGGAGGTCGAGCGGGCGGTGGCCGCCCACCCGCACATCTACGACGTCGTCGTGGTGGGCCGGCCGTCGGAGCGCTGGGGCAGCGAGGTCGTGGCCGTGGTGCAGCTGGCCGACGGCAAGTCGGTCTCCGACGACGAGTTGCTGGAGACCTGCCGGACCCACATCGCCCGCTACAAGCTGCCCAAGGCGTTCATCCGCACCGAGAAGGTGATGCGTTCACCGGCGGGCAAGGCCGACTACCGCTGGGCCAAGGACGTCGCGGCCCGGAGCCTGGCCTGACCCCGGCCGCCGCGGCAGCACCCCGGACCGCCCGCAACCGCCCGTCCCGATACCCGCCCGCACCGAACGTGCACGCAGGACGCTCCGTGGCGCCGGGGGCCGTCCCACACGCACACTCGATGCGGCCAGCACGGACGTGCGACCCCGGCGCGGGGCACCGAGGCAGCTCGGACGCGGGCTAGGTCCGGGCCCCGGCGGGCGCCGAGGCAGCCAGCGGCCGGCCCGCGGTTTCCCGCAGTGTCAGCACCACGGCCAGCGAGACCACCGCGGCGGCAACGACATAGAACGCCGGAGCCAGCGGGTTACCGGTGCTACCGGTCAGCCAGGTGACGATGTAGGGCGTGGTCCCGCCGAAGACCGCCACGCACAGGTTGTAGCCGACGGCGAAGCCGCTGTAGCGCACCCGGGTGGCGAACATCTCCACACCCGCCGAGACCGCCGCCGCGACGAAGGCCGACTCGATGACCGCCAGGCCACAGTGGGCCGCGATCGCGGCACCCAGTGAGCCGGAGTTCAGCAGCACGAACAGCGGGTAGCCGAGCACGGCGAAACCCAGCGCCCCGGCGATCAGCAGCGGCCGGCGCCCGATGCGGTCCGACAGCGAGGCCAGCGGCAGGATCAGCACCAACGCCACCAGGCTGGCGATCGTGCTGGAGGTGAACGCGCTGGCGGTGGAGAACTGCAGGGTCCTGATGAAGTAGGTCGGCAGATAGGCGAAGACCACGTAGTAGCCGACGTTGAAGATGATCATCACGCCGATCACCTGGAGGATCTGCCGCCAGGACGTCGTGACCGCCTCCCGCAGCGGCGATGTGGCGACGTTGTCGGATTCGCTGAGCTCCCGGAAGTCGGGCGTGTCCTCCAGCCGCAAGCGGATGTAGAGCCCGACGAGCCCCAACGGGGCGGCCAGCAGGAACGGGATGCGCCAGCCGAAGCTGTTCATCGCCTCGACCGTGAGCACCGCCTGCAGCGCGGTGATGGTGATCGATCCGATCAGGAAGCCGAGCACGCCGGACCACACCATGTAGGTGATCGTGCGGCCGCGGTGCCGGTCGGTGGCGTATTCGGCCAGATAGACTGCGCCCCCGCCGTATTCACCACCCGCGGAGAAACCCTGCACGCAGCGCAGCAGTAGCAGCAGCAGGGGTGCGGCCAGACCGATCGAGCTGTAGGTGGGCAGCAGCCCGATGGCCAGCGTGGCCCCCGACATCAGCAGGATCACCAGGGCCAGCACCTTCTGCCGGCCGATCCGGTCGCCCAGCGGGCCGAACACGAACCCGCCCAGCGGACGGACGAAGAACGCCGCGGCGAAGATCGCGAAGGTGTTCAGCAGCGCCGCGGTGTCGTTGCCCGCGGGAAAGAAATGCGCGGCGATGAAGGTGGCCAGAAACCCGTAGATGGCGAAGTCGAACCATTCGACCGCGTTGCCGATGGAGGCGCCCAGAATCACCCGTCGCAGTGTCGAGGCACCGGCGTCGGTGCGATCCGACATGAAAACCTCCCTCTCCGGCTACGAGAGGTCACTTTACAGTCAGCTGACTTAACCGGAACAGGGTTCACCCCATCGGGGGCGATCCCCGGCTCAGCCGCCGGCGGCGCGGTACACACCCGCCCCGGTGACCAGGGGCAGATCCAGCGTCGTGCGGATGCCGGGCGCGGCGGCCACCACGTCGGGAATGGCGTTGACGATGCGCCCGGCCGCCGCGAGGATCGCCGCGTAGTTGTGGTCGCCGCGGCCGCTGGTCGGGCAGATGTCCACGACGTAGGACGGCTCGCCGGTGATCTCGACGCGGTAGGAGCCACCGGGCTGAGCCGGCTGGGCCCAGTCCGGGCGCAGGTCACCGCGCACCCGGGTCACGTGCTCCACGACCACCACCGGGCGGGCGTCCACCATGCCGTTGATCTCGAACCGCACCGCCGCGACGGTCCCCTTCTCGATGACGCCGGTGGCGACCTCGATGTCCTCCGGCGCCGGTTCCAGTTCGTAGTGCTCGGTGATCGCGTCGATCTCCACGCCCAGGCCCGCGGCCAGCATCCGGATCGCCGTGCCCCAGGCGGCGCCGAGCACCCCCGGAAGGAACAGCATGCCCGGCCTGTCCATCGGATTCCCGAAGCCCATGACGACCGACATCACCTCGTCGCCGTCGTAGGTCGCGTAGTCGGCGATCTCCATGGTGCGCACCTGCTCGACACGCCGGCAGGTTCCCGTCAACGCGAACGGCACCAGGTCGGTGACGAATCCCGGGTCCACACCGGTGACGAACACGCTCGAATTGCCTTGACGTGCAGCGTCTTCCATCTTCGCGATGGCCTTGTCCGGCAGCGCGCCGCCCCACGGGTACTGCAGCCCGCCCGGGGCCGAGCCGACCACGTTCACACCGGCCGAGAGCGCGGCCATCACGTCGCGGGCCGCCTCGACGGGCCGGGTGTCGCCCATCGCGCAGTACACCAGGCAGTCCGGTCCGGTGGCCAGCACGGCGTCCAGCCCCCGCACGGCACCGATCCCCGTCGTGACGTCGAGCCCGGCCAGATCGCCGGCGTCGCGCCCCACCTTCTCGTCGGTGCACACGCCGACGGCCGTCAAGTCGAACCGCGGGTCCTCGATCAGCTGGAGCAACGCCAGCCGACCGCAGTTGCCGGTGCCGTAGAGCGCGACGCGGATAGCCATGCCTGGCAGTATGCGTGCCCGTTCCGAAAATTGGAACAGGTTCTAGTTTCTTCGCCGGGGGTTTCAGGGGGTGCGGTACCCTTTCGCCCCATGGGACGCGTGGACGGAAAAGTCGTACTTATCAGCGGCGGCGCGCAGGGCATGGGCGCCGCGCACGCCAAGATGCTCGTCGCCGAGGGCGCCAAGGTGGTGATCGGCGACATCCTCGACGACAAGGGTGAGGCGCTGGCCGCCGAGCTCGGCGACGCCGTACGCTACGTTCCCCTCGACGTCACCCAGGCCGATCAGTGGTCGGCCGCCGTCGACACCGCCGTGCAGGCGTTCGGCAAGCTCAACGTGCTGGTGAACAACGCCGGCGTGGTGGCCCTGGGCAAGATCGGCAAGTTCGATATGACCAAGTGGCAGAAGGTCATCGACGTCAACCTGACCGGCACCTTCCTGGGCATGCAGGCCGTCGTCGAGCAGATGAAGGCCGCCGGCGGCGGATCGATCATCAACGTGTCCTCCATCGAGGGCCTGCGCGGCTCGGTGATGGTGCATCCCTACGTGGCCTCCAAGTGGGCGGTGCGCGGCCTGGCCAAGTCGGCCGCCCTGGAACTCGGCAAGGACAACATCCGGGTCAACTCGGTGCACCCGGGCTTCATCCGCACCCCGATGACCAAGCACTTCCCCGACGACATGGTCACCGCACCGCTGGGCCGGCCGGGTCAGCCCGAGGAGGTCTCGACGTTCATCGTCTTCCTGGCCAGCGACGAGTCGTCGTTCGCCACCGGGGCCGAGTTCGTCGCCGACGGCGGCGTGGTGGCCGACGTCCCGCACAAGGACATTTTCTAGGCCGACATTTTCTAGTCCGACATTTTCTAGGCCGACATTTTCTAGGCCGATATTTTCTGACGTTCCCTCGGGGCCCGGCCCTCTCGGCGCCGGGCCCCGTTTCGTGCCGGACCGTCAGGACTGCGCGTAGCCCAGTACCGCCTTGGTCTCCAGGTACTCGTCGAAGCCGAAGCTGCTCCACTCGCGCCCGTTCCCGCTGCGCTTGTAGCCGCCGAACGGCGCGTTGAGGTCGAAGCCGTGGTTGATGGCCAGCGAGCCGGCCCGGATCCGTCGGGCCACCGCGCGCGCGGCGTCCAGATCGGCCCCCGAAACATAGCCGGCCAGACCGTATTCGGTGTCGTTGGCGATCTCCAGCGCCTGGTCGATGTCGTCGTAGCCCAGGATGCACAGCACCGGACCGAAGATCTCCTCGCGCGCGATCGTCATGTCGTTGCGCACGTCGGAGAACACCGTCGGGCGCACGTAGTACCCGGTGTCGAGGCCCGCGGGCCGGCCGGTTCCGCCGGCGACGACCGTGGCACCCTCGTCGATGCCCTTCTGCAGCAGCCCCTGAATCTTGTCGAACTGCGCCTTGGAGGCCACCGGCCCGATCGCCGACTTGTCTCCGGGATCGCCGACCTTGACTCCCTCGATGACCCCACGGGCGATCTCGGTCGCCTCGTCCATCCGCGAGTTGGGCACCAGCATCCGCGACGGTGCGTTGCAGCTCTGTCCGCTGTTGAGCATCATCACCGTGACCCCGGCGGCCACGCTCTTGGCGAAGTCCTCGTCGTCAAGGACGATGTTGGGGCTCTTGCCGCCCAGCTCCTGGGTCACCCGCTTGACCGTCGGCGCGGCGTTGCGCGCCACCTCCACCCCGGCCCGGGTGGATCCGGTGAACGACACCATGTCGATGTCGGGATGGCTCGACAGCGCGACACCCACACCGGGTCCGTCGCCGAACACCATGTTGTAGACGCCGGCGGGAACGCCTGCGGCGTCGAGGATCTCGGTGAAGACCTGCGCCGAGTAGGGGGCCACCTCCGAGGGCTTGAGCACCATGGTGCAGCCGGTGGACAGCGCCGGGAAGACCTTGCAGGCGATCTGGTTGATCGGCCAGTTCCACGGCGTGATCAGCCCGCACACCCCGATGGGCTCCTTGACCACCAGCGTGGGGCCCAGCTGCTCCTCGAACGCGAAGTTCTTCAGCACGTCGATGGCGGTGGCCAGGTGACCGGCGCCCATCGCCACCTGCGGACCGGCCGCCAGCGACGGCGGGGCGCCCATCTCCTCGGTCACCGCGTCGGCCAGGTCGGCCGACCGGTTCTGGTACTCGGCCTGGATCGCCTGCAGGACGTCCAGACGTTCCTCCCGGCTGCTCTGCGACCAGGTGGCGAACGCCCTGCGCGCCGCGTGCACCGCCTTGTCGACGTCGGCGGCGGAGCCGATGGCGATCCGGCCGGAGACCTGTTCGGTGGTGGGGTTGTCGACGTCGAGCGTCCGGGGCTCGACCGGGTCGACCCACTTCCCGTCGATGTAGAACTTCAGATACTCACGCATGGGTTCACTCTCCCCTAGATGACGTGCCTACTGGGTGCCTTCTGCATACCAGGTGCGGAACCGGTCGTACTTGGGCATCTCCTCGGAATTGGCCTTCGGGTCGATGCAGACATGCACGACGGCGGTCTTGCCGCTGGCGTAGGCCCGCTCGATGGCCGGACCGATCTCCTCCTCCTTCTCGACATATTCGCCGTGGCAGCCGAAGCCCTCGGCGATCCTGTCGAACCGCACATCCTTGCTCCAGTGCACCCCGGGCTGCGGCGACGGCTGGGCGAAGGTGCGCTTGTAGACGCCGACCTCCAGGCCCCACTGGTGGTCGACGCCGACCACACACACCAGCGGCAGGTTCTGCCGGGCCGCGGTCTCCAGTTCGGCGATGTGGAACAGGAACGCCGAATCGCTGGTCAGCAGCATGACCGGCCGCTTGCCGCCCTCGGCGACCGACGCGCCGACCGCATACGGCAGCCCGGTGCCCAGGTGGCCGAAGTTCTGGTTCCAGATGACGTCCCGCGGCTTGGTCTGCGAGTAGGTCCACTGGAATATGACCGTGGCGCCGCCGTCGCGCACCATGATGCCGTCCTCGGTGAACGCGTCGAACGCCTTGGTCGCCTCCACCACGAAGCGCGCCGGGTGCACCGGGGTGCGTCCGCTCGGGGCCTCGTCGGCCACCCGCGCCAGCTCGGCCGCGTCGGCCTTGACCAGAGTCTCCAGGCTGGACGAGGCGGTGCGCGGGGCCTCCCGCAGCGCCTCGACGAGCTGCGGGACCACCCCACGCAGATCGCCGACCAGCGGCACGTCGATCGGCCGGTTGACGCCGATGGCGGTCGGGTCCTGTTCGACGAGCACCCATTTGCGGTGGGCGTCGTTGTCGGCCCAGTGCTGGGTCCGCCCGTAGTGCATCGGTTCGCCGAGTTCGGTACCCAGCGCGACGCACAGGTCGGATTCCTCCACGGCCTGGTTGGCGGCCGGGGAGAACAGGTAGGGGAACGTCCGGTCGGCCAGTCCCGGGATGAACGAGGTGCCGCCGGAGGTCTGGATCACCGGGCAGGCCATCAGCTCGGCCAGCTCCTTGACCTGCTGCTGGGTCCGGGAGGTGTGCACGCCGTGCCCGACCAACAGGATCGGGCTCTTGGCCTCGCGGATCAGCTTGACCGCCGCGGCCACCTCGGCCGTGCCCGCCCCCTGGTTCACCAGCCGGTAGACCGACGGCTCGGGCGCCGCCGCGACGTCCAGCTCCTCGAGGATGACGTGCGAGGGGAATTCGACGTAGGACGGGCCCGGGGTGCCCGACATCGACCTGCGGATCGCCTCGTGGATGATCTCGTCGGTCTGATCGGCGTACTCGATGGAGCTGCTGTACTTGACCGACGGCGCGAACAGCCCCTCCTGCTGCACGAACTGGATGCGGCCACGGCGGACGCGCCGCTCGGTGACGCGGGCGCGCTGGCCGCCGAGGAAGATCACCGGGGAGTTCTCCACCAGCGCGCACATCATGGCGCCGGCGATGTTGGCCACACCCGGTCCCAGCGTCCCGATGCACAGTCCGGGGTTCCCGGTCATCCGGGACGCCGCCTCGGCCATGAACCCCGCGGAGAGCTCGTGGTGCGGGGCCACCACCGACCAGCCGCGGGCCTCGGCCTCGCTGAACATGTGCACGAAGTTGGGGTCGGGGATGCCGAACAGCGTGTTCACGCCCTCGGCCTCGAACAGGTCGAGAATGCGCTTGTAGACGGGAACGCCCATGGAAACTCCTTGTGTCCGTTATCGATATCGGTGTGCGAGTCGTTGTCGGTGCGCCGCCGGGGAGCCGAACAGCGCACGGTTGAGGGTGGCTCGTTTGAGATAGACGTGGACGCCGCTCTCCCACGTGTAGCCGATGCCGCCGTGCAGCTGCATGGCCTTGCCGACGATGCCGACCGCGGCGGTCCCGGCGTGCGACTTGGCCATCGCCGTGGCGACCTGCGCGTCGGGTGAGTTCTGTGCCACCGCCCGCACCGCCGCCGAGACCAGCCGGCGCGACACCGACAGCTGCACCAGCATGTCCGCACACGCGTGCTTGACGGCCTGGAACGACCCGATCGGCCGGCCGAACTGGTGACGCACCTTGGCATACGACACGGTGGCGGCCAGCATGGCCTCGGCCAATCCGATGCTGTCGCAGGCCACCGCGACCGCCGCGCGATCGCGGACCCCGGCCACCGCCGCCGCCGGGTCACCACCGAAGCGCAGCACCGCGGCGTCGTCGACGCGCACCCCGTCGGCGGCCACCACGGCCAGCCGGCGGGTCTCGTCGAGCACCGGCTGGGGTGTCACGGTCGGGCCGGTGTCCCCGGTGGCCGGGACGTCGACGAGCACCGGGCCGGCGGTGGTATCGCAGTCGTCGGCGACGATCAGCAGCCGGTCGGCCCCCTCTGCATCGCAGACGAATTCGGCCCGCCCGGCCAGCAGGCCGTCCCGCAACCGGAAGCCGTCGAGCACGACGGCGCTCCGCAGCTCCCCGGTGGCGACGCCGCTCAGCAGCCCGTCGCGGCGGCCGCCGGCGACCACCGCGCGCAGCGCCCCCGCCGGCAACACCACGCCACCGAGATGGCTGCTGGCCGCCGCGCTGCGGCCCAACTCCTCGGCGATGACGGCCACCTCGGTGAAAGTGGCACCCGCACCGCCGAATTCGTCGGCGATCTCCAGACCGGTCCAGCCGGCGTCGACGAGCACCTGCCATCCCACGGCGCCGTCCTTGGCCAGCAGTTCGGCTGCCACCGAACGCAGTTCGTCGTGGAACTCCGCGAAATCCGAAACCTCGACGCTCATCGGGCACCGCTCGGTTCCCGGGGCAGCCCCAGGCCGCGCTCGCCGATGATCGTGCGCTGGATTTCACTGGCCCCGCCGGGGATGGTCCATTCCCACGACCCGATGAAGTCCAGCACCCAGGCCCCGGATTCCCAGCCGCTCGACATCGGCTTGGCCAGCTCGGTGTGCGCGCCCAGCCCGGCGACCTCGGCGGCGAAATCGGTCATGCGCTGCAGCAGCTCGCTGTAGTAGAGCTTGACGATCGACGCGTCGGCCGGTCCCGCGGTCCCGG
This sequence comes from Mycolicibacterium palauense, assembly GCF_002592005.1. Lineage (GTDB taxonomy): Bacteria > Actinomycetota > Actinomycetes > Mycobacteriales > Mycobacteriaceae > Mycobacterium > Mycobacterium palauense. The sequence continues at coordinate 38,073 of NZ_NVQF01000027.1, forward strand.
CCTCGCTGCGCTGCACCAGGTCCCGGCAGAGCCCCCGCAGCCCGGTCAGTTCGGTCTCGAAACCCGCCAGCCGGTCGGCCACCACCGGATCGTCGGCCGGGCAGCTGCGCACCAGCCAACCGAACCCACCCTGACTGAGCCGCTCGGCCAGTTCCAGCATCGTCATCCCCCGTTCGGCGCCCAGCGTCGCCTGGGCCACCTGCCAGCCGGCGTTCTCGGCACCCACCAGGTTTTCCGCCGGGACCACGACGTCGTTGAGGAAGATCTCACAGAAGTGCGAGTCGCCGAGCGCGTTGCGGATCGGGCGCACCTCGACGCCCGGGCTCGTCATGTCCAGCAGGAAGTACGAAATGCCCTTGCGCTTGGGGGCGTCCGGATCGGTGCGGGCCAGCAGCAGACACCAGTCGGCGTATGCGCCGCCGCTGGCCCACAGCTTCTGCCCGTTGACCACGAAGTGGTCGCCATGAGCACCGTCGCGACGGGCCGTGGTGCGCAGCGCGGCCAGGTCGGAACCGGCCTCGGGCTCGGAGAATCCCTGCACCCAGATCTCGCCGTCGAGGATCGCCGGCAGGTGGCGGCGGCGCTGCTCGTCGGTTCCGGCGTGCAGCAGGGTGGCCGCGGCATGGTGGATTCCGACGAAGGCCAGCACCAGCCGCGGGGCGTCGTGGGCGGCCAGTTCCTGATACAGCACGACCTGTTCGGGCACGCCCATGCCGCCGCCCCACTCGGCGGGCCAGTGTGGCACGGCGAAGCCCGCGCGGTGCAACTCGGCGAACCAGGCTCGTTGGAAGGCCACGAACTCCGCTGCGCCGACACCGGTCTGGGCGGCCCGCCAGTCCGCCGGTACGTGCTCGCCGCACCAGGATCGGACCTCGGCGCGGAAGTCTTCGAGTTCGGTGCTCACCGCCGCCCTCCCGAGGAGGGGAACAGCCCGGTCAGCCCGCGCCGGTCGATGCGCCGGGTGAGCTGATCGCGGGTCGCCGAGAGCCCGAAGGGCAGCCGGCGCAGGGGCTGGCTGTGCCGGGACAGCCACGACAGGGTGGTCTCGTCGCAGAATCCCACCGCGCCGTGCAGCTGGTGGCAGACCCGGAAGACCACCTCGGCGGCTTCGATCGCGGCCATCCGCAGCGCCAGCGCGTCATCGATGGCGGTATCGGTGGCCGGGTCGGTGTCCGTGTGGGTGGCCGGGTCGGTGCCGTCACCGTCGAGGCTGCACAGGGCGTGGCGGGCCAGGATGTCCAGGCCGCTGCGCTCCACCTCGGCGTCGGTCAGCTGGAACTGCACCCCCTGGAAACTCGACAGCGGCTGACCGAACTGCTTGCGCAGGCGCACGTGATCGAGGGTGAGTTCGAGGGCACGGTCGATCATTCCGAGCAGTGTCCAGCACGGCAGCACCAGTGCCAGCGCCAGATCGCCGACCCCCCGGCCGTCGAGCCCGGACAGCTCCAGGCCCGTCACGAACGCCGGGCCGATGTGCGGCCCGCGCCCGGCCAGGCTGCGGGCGCCGTCGATCGTGACGGCGGCCCACCGCCCCGACAGACCACCGAGGGCCGCCTCGGGCCGGTCGGCGGAGACGACCACGAGGCCCTCGACATCAAGGTCCTCCGGTCGGGACAGCCGCTCGGCCACCGGGTAGGGCAGCGCCCAGTAGCCGGCGGCGCGGCACAGCGCCGCGGCCGCCTCGCGCGAGTCGGCGTCGTCGCGCGGCGACAGGTCCCAGGCCCCCAGCTCGTCGAGAATCGCGGCCACCCGGGTGTCCCGGGTCTCGGGCTTGGCCTCGGCGTCCTGCACCAACTGGTCGCCACCGGCGGCCTGCAGTGCGCGCCGGGCCTGGCGGCCGAACTCGTCGGCCTCCGCGCTGAGTTCGAGATGCACCGCTGTCACCGCCCTTCTGCCAGCAGGGCACGCGAGAGCAGGATGCGCTGCATCTCGATGCTGCCCGAGGAGACGGTCGAGGCCTGGGAGTACCGCCAGTGGTCCTCCACCTCGGCGCGGAAGTGCGCCCGGTCCATCACGGCATCCGGCGGGGTCTCGCCGTCCTCGGGGAGCCCCGCGACGATCTCCGTCAACACTTCGGCGCTGTCCTGGTCCAGCCGGGTCACCGCGATCCGGTAGGCCGCTGCGTCGCCGGGTTTGACCTGCCCCGCGTTCTGCAACTCGACGACCCGGTAGGCCATCAACCGGGCCCGCCGGCAGTGGGTGAGCATCCGCGTCCAGCGCCCGCGCAGCTCGGCGGGCAGCCGGTCCCAGTGCTCACCGAGCACCGACGGCGCGGCCATCAACAGCCGCTCACACCGGGCGTAGCGGGCGATCCCCGTGCGCTCGAAGGACATCACGTCCGCGACGATCGACCAGCCCTGGCCGACCTCGCCGAGGACGTCGGCGTCGGTCACCCGCAGATCGTCGAAGAAGACCTCGTTGAGGTGGTGGGGCCCCAGCATGGTGCGGATCGGGCGGACCTGGATGGCCGGATCGTCCATCGGGACCAGGAAGATCGTGAGTCCCTGCTGCTTCTTCCGGGTCTCACCCTCACCGATCCGCGAGGTGCGGGCGAGCAGGAAGCACCACTGCGCCATCGTCGCGTAGGACGTCCAGATCTTCTGGCCGTTGACCAGCCAGCCGCCGGGGTCCTCGGGGTCCCTGCGGGCCAGGGTCCGCAGCGAGGCCAGGTCCGAACCCGCTTCGGGCTCGGAGAATCCCTGGCACCAGATCACCTCCCCCGCCGCGATCGGGGGCAGATGCTTGCGTTGCTGCTCGGGGGTGCCGTGCCGCATGAGGATCGGCCCGACCCAGTTGACTCCCATGTACTGGGCACCGCGAGGCTCGTGATGGGCCCACATCTCCTCGCGCACCACGGTCTGTTCCCAGACCGACGACGCCCGCCCGCCGAACTCCTCGGGCCAGGACATGCACAGCAGGCCCCGCTCGGCCAGCAGGCGGCAGAACTGCTGTGCCGCTTCCAGATCGGCCGGGTCGTCGGTGAAGGCCCCCAGGAAGTCGGGTGGCATGTGTGCGGACACCAGTTCGCGGAGCTGCCCGCGCAGCGCGGTGGCCGCCGGGCCGAGATCGAAGTCCATCGCGCCTCCCCTACCCCGAGCCCAGCACCGGTTCGGTCCCGGTGTCGCTCAGCCCGAGCTCGGCGAGCACCGCCGCGGTGTCGGCGCCCAGTTCCGGGGCCGGACCCTGGACGTGGCCGGGCGTGGCGGAGAACCAGGTCGGCACACCGGGGAAGCGGACCGGGCCGTGCGGCGTCTGCACCGTCTCGAACAATCCGACGGCGGCCAGATGTGGATCGTCGAACAGGGCGCCGGGGGTCCGGATCGGTGCCGCGGGAATCTCCAGCTCGCGAAACAGCGCCAGCCACTCGTCGGTGGTCCGCTCGGCGAGCGTCTGGGCCACCAGCCCGTAGACGGTGTCGATCTGGCGGGCCCGCCGCTCCAGCGTGGCGTACATCTCGCTGGCCCACGGCGGTTTGACCGCGTCGACGAAGGCGTTCCAGTGCTTGTCGTTGTAGATCAGCGCGGCGATCTGGCCGTCCTTGGTCGCGTACGGCCGCCGGTTGGGCGCGACCGTGCGCGGGTACACCGCGGGGCCCAGCGGAGGGTCGAACATGGCGCCGTTGGCGTGCTCGACGAGCATGAACGAGGCCATCGTCTCGAACATGCTGACCTCCACCTCCTGGCCCTCCCCGGTGCGCTCCCGGTGGAACAGCGCCATCATGGTGGCGTAGAGGGCGGTCAGCCCGGCGACCTTGTCGGCCATGATCGTTCCGACGTAGTTCGCCTCACCGGTGAGCTGTTGCTGGACGGCGGGCAGCCCGCACTCGGCCTGGATGGTGTCGTCGTAGGCGGGCCGGTCGGCTTCGGGTCCGCGCCGCCCGTACCCGTAGCAGTTGGTGTAGACGATTCCCGGGTTGATCGTGGACACCTCGGCGTAGCCGAAGCCGAGCTTGGCCACCGCCTTGGCGCGCATGGAATGGATGAACACGTCCGCGGTCTCGATCAGCGAACGCAGTGTGCTCTTGCCGAAGTCGGTGCGCAGATCCAGGACCACGCTGCGCTTCCCGCGGTTGACGTTGACGAACACACCGCTCATCCCCGGCGCGGGACCCACCGAGATGAATCGGGTGTTGTCGCCGTCGGGTGGCTCGATCTTGATGACGTCGGCACCCATGTCCGCCATGATCTGGGTGCAGTAGGGGCCCATCACCATGGCGGTCAGGTCCACCACGCGTATCCCCTGGAGCGGGCCGCCGTCAGCCATGCGAAGCAGCCTCCCGCGCGGCCATGTCGAAGCTGTACCCGACATGCGCGGCATGACCGTCGGGAACGACCGGGAAGGCCACCGAATCGGAGGTGTCGCGGATCCGTTCGATCTGCTCGGCCACCTGCTCGACCGACCACGACGGTCGGTACACCCCCGGCGTCTCGGCGATGTAGGCGCGGGCGACCCGACCGGCGATGGCGATGAACATCTCGCCGGTGACCGAACAGCTTTCATGGCTGAGCCACCCGACCGCCGGGGCCACCAGATCCGCCCCCATCGGCGGATAGGCGGCGGTGTCCAGTCCCTCGGCCATCCTGGTGACCGCGCCCGGAATGATCACGTTGCTGGTCACGTTCGAGGCCGCACCCTCGATGGCGGCCACATTCGACAACCCGATGATGCCCGCCTTGGCCACCCCGTAGCTGGCGACATCGCGGTTGCCGTAGATCCCGCCGATCGACGACGTCAGCACGATTCGGCCGTAGCCGGAGCTGCACATCTGCGGAAATGCCTCCCGGACAACGTGAAAGGCGCCGCGCAGGTGCACGTCGAGAACCGCGTCGAAATCGTGGTAGGACATCTCGGCCAGCGGCGCCCGGCGCACGTTGCCGGCGTTGTGCACCAGGATGTCGAGGCGGCCGAAGTTGTCCAGCGCGGACTCGATGATCGCCCGCCCGCCCGTCACGGTCGCCACGGTGTCGGTCGAGACGATCGCCTCACCCCCGGCCGCGATGATTTCGCGGACCACCTCCGCGGCCGGGCCGGCGTCGAGGCCCTCGCCCGTGAGGCTGCCGCCGATGTCGTTGACGACGACCCGGGCACCTCGCGATGCCAGCAGGAGCGCGTAGGCGCGGCCCAGCCCCCGGCCGGCGCCGGTCACCACGGCGACGCGGCCGTCGAATCTCAGCTCAGACATCAGCTCAGACATCAGCCCAGACATCTCTGTGTGCCCCTGCCCATCGCACGGCGGCCCCGCCCGTGCTGGGCCGTGCATCCATCCACATCGGCTGTCCCGTCAACTTCCCAGCACCAGGCCGTCGAGGTCTCCCTTGGCCCTCCACTGCGCGATCAGCTCGTCGAACGCGTAGAAGCCGGGCGAGTAGAAATCGCCCAGGAAGCCACCGTTGTTCTCCGCCGCCCCACGGCCCTCGTTGTTGTAGTAGCCGGGGGTGCAGGCAAGTTCGAACGCCGAGTTGTCGATCGCCAGTTCGCGGACGGTGTTGACCCAGTTGTCCTGGCCCTCCTGAGACGGCTCCACCGTCCTTGCCCCACGCTTCTGCGCCTCGGCGATGAGATAGGCGATGTGTTCGGCCTGCTGCTCGAACATCGCCGTGGTGTTGGCCGACACCCCGCCCTGGATGAACCCGAGAAAGAACTGATTGGGGAAGCCCCGGCTCGTCATCCCGTGCAGCGTCTTGTAGCTGTCGTGCCAGTAGTCGAACAGCGACAGCCCGTCACGACCCTCGATGACGTCGATCGCGTACCGGCGGCTGATCTCGGTGGAGATCTCGAACCCGCTGGCGAAGATCACGCAGTCGACCTCGTACTCGACACCGTTGGCCACGATGCCCTTCTCCGTGAGCCGTTCCACTCCCTTGGAATCGGCGACGTCGACCAGCGTCACGTTGGGCAGGTTGAAGGCCGGCAGGTAGGTCTCGCTCGAGCACGGCCGCTTGCACATGAACCGGTAATACGGTTTGAGGGCCTCGGCGGTCTGCGGATCCTCGACCAGGCTTTCGACGCGGCGCCGTAGCCGCTCCATGATCTTGTAGTCCTCTTCCTCCCGGATCGCCATGATCTCCTCGACACCCAGCGATGCGGGGTCCGGGCTGGCCGCGATCCGGGCGGTCATGTTGCGGCCGAGTTCGGTCCAGAAGTCGCACACCAGATCCGGCTCGCCGAACACCACGCCGACGAACGGCGACCAGTTGTGGAAGTTGCGTTTGCGCTCCTCCTGCCAGCCCGGCGGCAGCGCGGCCGCCCATTCCGGATCGGTGGGCGTGTTCTCCCGCATGTCCACCGAGGACGGGGTCCGCTGGAACACGAACAGCTGCTTGGCATCCCGGCCCAGATGCGGTACCAGCTGGACTCCCGTGGCGCCGGTGCCGACCAGGGCGACCCGCTTGTCGGCGAGTTTGTGCAGGCCGCCGCTCGCGTCGCCGCCGGTGTAGTCGTAGTCCCACCGCGCGGAGTGGAAGGCATGCCCGCCGGCGTCCAGGTACTCCTTGATGCCGGGGATACCGGGGAGCTTCGGCTTGTTGTAGGAGCCCTGGGCCATCACGACGAAGCGCGCGCGGATGTCGTCCCCGCGGTTGGTCGTCAGCCGCCAGCGCTTGATCTTCTCGTCCCAGCGCATCGTCTCCACCTGGGTCGAGAAGATCGCGCCGTCGTAGAGGCCGAAGTGCTTGCCGATCGCCTGGCAGTGCCGGAAGATCTCGGCGCCGTCGGCGAACTTCTTGCTCGGCATGAAGTCGAGTTCCTCGAGCATCGGGACGTAGCAGTAGGCGTCGTTGTCGCACTGGATGCCGGGGAAGCGGTTCCAGTACCAGACCCCGCCGAAATCACCGGCCATGTCGATCACCCGGACGTCGCCGACACCCGCCTTCTTCAGGTAGGCGCCGGAGAGTAGACCCCCGAAGCCACCGCCGAGCACCACGACCTCGATGTCCTCGTCGATCGGGTCACGGTCGACGACCGGCGTGTACGGGTCTACCTCGTAGAGGTCGGCCAGGTCACCGTCGAGTTCGAGATACTGTGCCGCACCCTCTTTGCGCAGCCGCCTGTCGCGCTCCCGGGCGTACTTGGCCCGCATCGCGTCGATGTCGACGTCCTGCGGCACATCGGTGGGGCCACAGCCGGTTTCCGTGGTGGTCATTCGCTCTCCTTCGTGAGCTCACGCGGCTCGCCGGTGCCCATGTACTTCGACAGCTGCTCGTGCAGGTTGACGGTGCTGCGCTCGCGGTACGGATTGGGCAGGGTGCCCGGGAAGCCCATGGATTTCATGCCCCGTTGCACCGCGGCCATGTTCGAGAAGTCCTGTGGCAGAACGGAACGCCAGTTCGGGTCCCCGGGCGGCGTGTACTCCCACTCGGTCTGCGGCTCTTCGCCTTTCGGGTACAGCTCGAAGACCGAGACTTCGAAGATGCACTTGTCGGGATCGTAACTCGGGTCGGGCCGGGCGCTGTAGCACAGCGCAACGGTCAGGCCCTGTCCGATCTGGAAGTTGGGGAAGATCTGCCATGCCGTGCCGCTCTGCCCCAGGATGTCGGCGGGAATGGTCGGCCAGATGACCCCGCGTGCCTCGTCGTCACGGCGCGCCGAGGCCAGCCAGTGCTCGAGCACCTTGTCGGCGGGAGTGCCCTCGGGGAGCTCGTCGACGAGCCGTTTGGCGGCGTTCACCAGCGTCTCGGTGGTGGAGGTGTTGGTCTCCTCCATGGTGTAGATCTGCATCTCGGCGGTCGATATCCGCGGATCCGCACCGCTACCGAGCCGGATCTTGGACTTGGTGGCCTCCATGTCCTTCGGCGCGTCGTAGCCGATGTTGCTGTGCTTGCCCTGCGCCTTGGCCCAGCCCTTGAACTCCCCGAACTTGTTGAACTCCGGGTGTGTGGTGAAGACGTGGTAAGTCTCGTTGAAGGCCTCCAGCGCGACCTTCCAGTTGCAGTCGAAGTTCAGCCACTTGCGCCACTTGAACCGCATGTTCTCCAGTCCGAACGGGTCGAGAATCTTGGCGGCCGGGTGCAGGTAGTCGGCCAGCGACTCGCAGTCCGGATCCATGTTGATCCACAGCCAGCCGCCCCAGGTGTCGACCCGCACCGGAGCCAGATGGGTGTTCTCACGCGTGAGCGCGCCCTTCCAGTCCTCCTGTTCGCGGATGTGGGTACACGCCCCGTCCAGTCCGTACGTCCAGCCGTGGAATCCGCAGACGAACGACTTGCGGGCCCGGCCCAGCGCGTTCTTGGCGCCCGGCGGCACGTCGATCAGCCGCCGGCCGCGGTGCATGCACACGTTGTGGTGTGCCGCAAATTCACTCGGTCCGGTCCGCACCACGATGATGGAGTCGTCGAGGATGTCATAGGTGAGGTAGCTGCCCACCTCGGGCAGCTCCTCAATCCGGCCCACCTGCTGCCACACCTTGCGCCACAACCGATCTCGCTCTGCGCGGGCGTACTCCGGCGAGATGTAGGCGTCGGCGCCGATGGTCATCGGCTCCGAGAGCTGCTCGGCGGCCTCGGCTGCGTTCTCGGTGAAGCTGTTGGTGATGTTGTCGGTCACGTTGCCTCCCAACTGGTGATGGCTGCCCGGAAGGACTCGTCCTTGAGGAACAGCGAGGTGTTGTCCGCACCCAGGTGTGTCCACCGCAGGTCGAGCCCGCCGTCGACGAGCAGGGTCTGTCCGGTGATGTAGCTGGACTGCTCGGAGAGCAGGAACAGGATCGCCGCGGCCTGCTCCTCGGGGCGCCCGCGCCGGCCCATGGCGATGGCCCGCCGGTCGCGCTCCGGGTCGTCGTCGACGTAGGTTCCCGACGCGGGGGTCTGCGTCACCCCGGGGGCGACGGCGTTGACGCGGATGCCCTCGGCGGCCAGCTCGACGGCCATGGTCCGGGTGGCCGCCACGACCGCGGCCTTGGCGGTGCCGTAGGCGATGTGCAGTGGCGCGGTGTTCATGCCGCTGATCGAGGAGACCGACACGATGGAGCCGGGCCGGCGGAGTGCCCGCAACTCGGCCGCCACCGCCTGGCTCATGAAGAACATGGTCTCGAGGTTCCCGGTGAACAGCTCGCGCCAGTCGGCCCTGCTGACCCGGGTGGCCGGCATCCACGTCGCCGGTGCCGCGCCCCCGGCGACGTTGACCAGCCCGTAGAGCTCGCCGTCGGCCCGGCGGGCGGCCTCCAGGGTGGTCGCGACGCCCTCGTCGGTGGCCGCGTCGGCCACCACCGGCAGCACGGACAGCCCCTCCTCGGCGAGTGGGTCGATGTGTCGCCGCAGGTTCTCCGGCGACCTGCCCACCGCGACGACGGTCGCCCCGGCCCGGGCCACCAGCCGCGTCACCGCGGTGCCGATACCGCCGCCGGCCGCCCCGGACACCACGACGACCCGGCCTTCCAGCCCCAGCAGATCCCGGTCCATGCCTGCTACCGCCCCCGCCGCGGTCGCGGTATTGTCCGGACAAAAAATGACCTTGCGCTCATCGGAGAACATCCTTCTCCACTGCGTGCTAACGAGTCAAGGCCCGATATGGCGGCAGATCCGCGCTATTGTCTGGACCATTGGGGGTTGATAGGGTCACGTGCCGTGATAGGCGGATCGATGACGCGCTCTGGCCGATTTCCCTCCCAGCCCGGCAGCTCTGCCGGTTGGCAGGTGCAGCCACTGACCCCCGCCAGCCGGCTGTTCGGATCCAACGGCCTGCGCACCGGTCCCGACGGAAGGGTCTACGTCGCCCAGGTCACCGGGAGCCAGATCAGCGCGGTGGACCTCGACACCGGCGAGGTCGACGTCGTGAGCCCCAAGGGCGGTGCCGTCGTGGCACCCGACGACGCGGCCTTCGACTCGCAGGGATCGATGTTTGTCACCGAGGTGATGGACGGCCGCGTCAGCGTGCTCGACGGCGACCGCACCCGGGTGCTGCGCGACGACCTGCCGGTGGCCAACGGCATCACCGTGTATCGGGACCGGCTGTTCATCGGCGAGTGCCGCGAGGGCGGACGGATCCTCGAGCTGGACCGGGCCACCGGTCGGGAGCGCATCCTGCTGGAGAACGTTCCCTCCCCCAACGCCATGGAAGTGGGGCCCGACGGGCTGCTGTACTTCCCGGTGATGGGTGCTAACGAGATCTGGCGCATCGATCCCGACGCCGAGGGACCCTGCCGGCCGCAGCGGGTCGCCGGCGATCTCGGCGTGCCCGACTCGGTGAAATTCGACTCCGACGGCAGCATCGTGTCGACTCAGGTGGCGACCGGCGAGGTGCTGCGCGTGGATCCACGCACCGGCGAATCGACGGTGCTGGCCACCTTGAGCCCGGGTCTGGACAATCTCACCTTCGGCAGTGGCGCCCACCGGGGCCGGCTCTTCGTCTCGAACTTCACCGGGGAGATCACCGAGATCCTGGGCCCGGGCAGCACCCGCACCCTGCTGCCCGGCGGGCTGAACTGGCCGCTGGATCTCGCGGTGGGCGACGACGGGGTCCTCTACATCGCCGACGGCACGTTCTTCTACGCGCTGCGTGACGGCGCGCTGCAGACCATCGGGATGCTGTTCAGCCCCGGCTATCCGGGGTTCCTGCGCGGTGTGACGCCGGCCGGGGGCGGGCATTTCGTCGTCACCACCTCGGGCGGGCAGGTGGCCCGCTACCGGCCCACGGACAGTGAAACCGACTATCTGGCAGATGGTTTCGATCAGCTCTACGGGGTTGACCTGGCTCCCGACGGGTCGGCCGTCGTCGCCGAACTCGGTACCGGCCGAGTGTTGTCGGTGACCGCGGGCAACACCGAGGTGCTCGGTTCCGGGCTGGCCGACCCCGTCGGGGTCCTCGTGGACACGTCGGGGTCGGTGCTGGTCACCGAGGCCGCGGCGGGCCGTGTGGTCAAGCTGGCCGGCGGCCGGGTCCAGACCGTGCTCGACGGCCTGGACACGCCGCACGGGCTGACCGAGCTCGGCGGAGCGCTCTACGTCGTGGACGCCGGCGCCAAGACCGTCGTCGAGTTCGACCCCGCGACCGGCTCGCGGACGGCCATCGCCTCCGGCCTACCGATCGGCGCCCCGCCCGGAGTCGTCCCCAAGCCTCTGCTCGGCATGCCCCCGTTCTCCGGGCCGCAGGGCCCGTTCGCCGGCATCACCGCCGGCCCGGACGGGACGCTGTACGTGTCCGCCGACGGCGACGGCAGCGTGCTGGCGCTGCGACCGCCGGCGCGATGACGGGCGGCCCCATGCGATGACCGACGTCCGCACCTCCGATCCGCGCTACCTGCAGGTCGCGCACACCCTCCGGCAGGAGATCGTCGACGGGGTATACCCCGTCGGCTCTCAGCTGCCCACCGAACACGAACTGTGCGAACGGTTCTCGGTCAGCAGATACACCGTCCGGGAGGCCCTGCGCAGGCTCCGCGAGGACAACCTGATCCTGTCCCGCCCGCGGGCCGGCACCCTGGTGATCCCGCGCGCCTCGGCGAACTCCTACGCCCAGGACGTGATGTCGATCGACGACCTGATGGCCTTCGCCACCGGCGCCCGCTTCGTCATCGACACCAACAAGATGATCACCGTGGACCGCGAACTCGCCGAACACACCGGGCTGACCGCGGGTGAGCAGTGGCTGGCCGTGCGCGGGGTGCGCCAGGTCGACGGCGCCGGCGTCCCGGTGTGCTTCACCGAATACTTCATCAACCGGTCGTTCGCCGCGGTCGGCCGGCTACTGCAGCGGCACAACGGGCCGATCTTCCCGCTGATCGAGGACATGTTCGGCCGGGGGATCGTCGAAGTGCACCAGGAGATCTCCGCGGTGCTCATGCCCGGGGAACTGGCCCCCCGGCTGGCCGTGGAGGCCGGCAGCGCGGCACTGGAACTGCGTCGCATCTACCGCACCTCCGACGGCGAGACCGCCCAGATCACCATCAACACCCACCCGGCGTCGCGCTACCGCCATTCGATGACGATGCGGCGGGTGAAGGGATGACCGCGGTGCCGCCGATCTCACCGACGTCACCGCTGGCCGCCGAAGCCAGGGCGCAGGCCTACCGGCGGGGGCTGTGGACCGCCGACACCCTGGCCGACGCGCTGCACCGGGCCGCCGTGACCACCCCCGGCCGCGAGCTGGTCGTCGGCGGTGACGTCCGGCTCGACGCCGCGACGCTGTACCGGCAGGCCGGCACGCTGGCGCACGCGCTGCGCGCCCGGATGGCCGCCGGCAGCGTGGTGTCGTTCATGCTGCCGAACTGGCATGAGGCGGCGGTGGTCTATCTCGGTGCCACGCTGGCCGGCATGGTGGTCAACCCGATCCTGCCCTCCCTGCGCGATCACGAGCTGACCTTCATCCTGACCGACGTCGACAGCCGGATGATCTTCGTGCCCGGGGTGTTCCGCGGCCACGACTACGCCGCGATGCTGGCCCGGGTGGCCACGGGGTGCGACGATCCGCCGGAGATCGTCGTGGTGCGCGGCACCGGACACACCCCGTACCCCAGCCTGTTCGAGAACCCGCCCGGGGCCGACGCGACCCCGCCGGCGCCACCGCATCTCGACCCCGACGCGGTACGCATGGTCATGTACACGTCTGGAACCACCGGCAAGCCCAAAGGGGTTCTGCACACCCATAATTCGCTGCACGCGCTGATCCGCCAGATCGGCGAGCACTGGCGGGTCGATCCCGGTGACAGGTTCCTGGTGCCCTCGCCCATCGCCCACATCGGTGGTTCCATCTACGCCTTCGAATGCCCGCTGCTGCTGGGCAGCACCGCGGTGCTGATGGAGCGGTGGGACCCCGACGCGGCGGTGGCGGCGATGATCGGCGAGCGGTGCACCCACATGGCCGGGGCCACCCCGTTTCTGTCCGGGCTGCTGGCCGCCGCCGAACGCACCGGCACCCGCCTGCCCCACCTCAAGGTCTTCATCTGCGGCGGCGCCTCGGTACCGCCGTCGCTGATCCGCACCGCCACCACCTATTTCGACCATGCCGTGGTCAGCAGGGTGTACGGGTCCACCGAAGTCCCGGTCACCACGGTCGGCTCCACCGCACCCGGCGACGTGGACCACGCCGCCGACACCGACGGCCGGCCCGGGATCGCCGAGATCAGGATCGTCGACGGTGAGATCCGCGCCCGGGGGGCCCAGATGCTGCAGGGCTACCTCGATCCCCTCGACAGCGCGGCCGCCTTCGACGCCGACGGTTATTTTCGCACCGGCGACCTGGGCACCTGGGTGGACGGCGACTACCTCGTGGTCACCGGCCGCGCCAAGGACATCATCATCCGCAACGGCGAGAACATCTCGCCCAAGGAGATCGAGGACATCCTCGCCACCGCGCCCGGGATCGCCGAGATCGCCGTGGTGGGCGTGCCGGATCCGCGCACCGGCGAGCGGGCGTGCGCGGTCGTCGTGCCGGAGCCGGGCGCCGCCCCCGGACTCGAGACGATGCGCGAGGCACTCGCAGCACGCGGGGTGGCCGCATTCAAGTTCCCCGAGCGCATCGAGCTCTGGGACTCGTTGCCCAAGAACGATGCGGGCAAGGTGCTCAAGCACCAAATCAGGGCGGCACTTGTCGAAGGGTGAGAACGGCATGCAGGGTGCACAGCAGACACAGGTGGCGATCGTCACGGGCGCCAGCAGCGGCATCGGTTTCGGGTGCGCGGTCAAGCTCGCCGAGGCGGGCATGGCGGTGCTCGGCACCGGCCGCGACCCCGACCGGCTCGCCGAGCTGACGCGGGCGGTCACCGAGGCCACCGGCGACCCGGAGCGCGTCGCGACCGTCGCGGTGGATCTGACCGCCGATGACGGCCCGGGCCGCATCGTCGACGCGGCGGTGCAACGGTGGGGCCATGTCGACTTCCTGATCAACAACGCCGGGGTGGGCAGCCCGAAGCCACTGCACGAGACCGACGACGAGACCCTGGACTACTTCCTGGGCCTGATGCTGCGGGCGCCGTTCCGGATGGCCCGCGACGTGCTGCCGCACATGGGCCCGGGCTCGGCGATCATCAACATCACGTCCACCTTCGCGGTGGTCGGCGGGTTGCGCGGCGGCGCGTACTCGGCGGCCAAGGGCGGATTGACCGCGCTGAGCACCCACATCGCCTGCCAGTACGGCCCGCAGGGCATCCGGTGCAATGCGGTGGCGCCCGGGGTCACCGTCACGCCGATGGTCGAGCACCGCCTCGAAGACGAGCGGTTCCGCAAGATCAACACCGAGATGACGCCGCATCAACGGCTGGGCCGGGTGGACGACATCGCCAGCACGGTGGCGTTCCTGTGCTCGCCCGGCGGCAGCTTCATCAACGGGCAGACGATCGTCGTCGACGGCGGCTGGAGCTCGACGAAGTACCTCTCCGACTTCGCGATGTCGTCGGAGTGGGTCGCCCGGTGAGCATCTTCAGCGTCCTCGATCAGGCCGCGACCCGTTTCCCCGACCACGGCGCGCTCTACACCGGCCGACGACAGGTCTACACGTGGACACAGCTGCGCGAACGGGCGCTGCGCCTGGGCACCGCGCTGCGTGCGCGCACCGGGGCGGGCGCGCGGATCGCCGTGGCCAGCGAGAACCGGCCGGAGATCGTCGAGCTGATGTTCGGCATCTGGGCCGCCGGGTGCGTGTTCGTGCCGCTGAACTACAAGCTGCACGCCCGCGAGATGGCCCAGATCCTGGCCGACTCGGGCGCCACGCAGGTGTTCGCCTCACCGGCGATCGCCGCGGGCCTGTCCGCCGCGATCGGGGAGGTCCCGGAGATCGGGGCACCGGTGACCGTGCTGGGCACCCCCGCCTACGAGGAGCTCTTCCACCCGGCCGGCGCGGCACCGGCCGTCGTGGGACCGGCCGTCGTGGGACCGGCCGTCGTGGGACCGGCTGAGGTCGATCCCACGGCGCTGGCCTGGCTGTTCTACACCAGCGGCACCACCGGCCGGTCCAAGGGCGCCATGCTCTCGCACCGCAACCTGACGGCGATGACGGTGGCACACCTGGCCGACATCGACGACCCGGACCACCGCTGCAGTCTGGTGCACGCGGCCCCGATGTCGCACGGGTCGGGCCTGTACATCCCCGCCTACGTCCTGCGCGGCGCCCGGCAGGTGGTCCCCGCGTCCGGGGCCTTCGACACCGACGAGTTCCTCGACCTGTGCGCAGATCATCCGGGCTGCGCGGCGTTCCTGGCGCCGACGATGGTGCAGCGGCTGGTGGCCACCGGCCGCGGCAGGCCCGCCAACCTGCGCACCGTCGTCTACGGCGGCGGCCCGATGTACGTCGAGAGCCTCAAACAGGCGATGGCCGCCTTCGGCCCGGTGTTCGCGCAGATCTACGGCCAGGGCGAGTCGCCGATGACGATCACCGGATTGCGCCGCGCCGACCACGAGGCGGCCTTCACCGGCGAGAACACCGGCGAGAACACCGGCGAGAACGAGGCCGTGCTGGGGTCGGTCGGCTACGCCCGTTCCGGTGTCGAGGTGGTGGTGCGCGGTCCCGACGGCGCACCCGCCGCTCCCGGCGAGATCGGCGAGATCGTCTGCCGCGGCGACGTCGTGATGTCCGGGTACTGGAACAACCCGGGGGCCACCGCCGAGACCCTGATCGACGGGTGGCTGCACACCGGTGACATGGGGTCCTTCGACGGCCGGGGATTCCTGACCCTGCGGGACCGGTCCAAGGACGTCGTGATCAGCGGCGGCAGCAACATCTATCCGCGGGAGGTGGAGGAGGCGCTCATGGAGCATCCCGGCGTGGCCGAGGCCTGCGTCGTGGGTGCGCCCGACCCCGAGTGGGGCGAGGTCGTGGTGGCGTTCATCGTGGGCGGGGCCGACCCGGCCGGCCTGGACCGGCATTTGCTGGACCGGATCGCGCGGTTCAAGCGGCCCAAGCGGTACGAGTTCGTCGACCAGCTGCCCAAGAACAGTTACGGCAAAGTCCTCAAACGGGAACTGCGCACCCGGCTGTCCTGACGGGGGCGTCAACGGCAGGCTCTGCGGGTCTGTCCCCGCCTGCCGCAGCTTGGTACCGTGTCCATCACGAGTCGGATACGCATTCGATGCCCCCCGTTCATCGCCGGTGAGCTCGAGGGTGCGCAGGGAGGCGCTCGATGCTGAAGGCGTTATATCGCTGGTGGAATCACCCGGACCACTATTACTGGGTGACCGCCAACCTGGCCGCGCGCGGGGTGCAGCGGCCCACCCAGCGGCTCCTGGCGGGGACCCTGATCGGCCTCGGCGTCCTGGCGCTGGCCATGCTGGCCAGCCCGGCGGGCGCCCACGGTGACACCGCCCGGCTGGTGGTCGTGGTGGCGGCGGTGTTCTGCATGGCCGTGGGACTGCTCTGGGTGCGCGCCGGCTGGCCGTCCCGCCGGGCCTCGACCGTGTCGGTCGTGCTGGCCGCCTTCGCCGTCCTGGCGATCTGTGTGCTGCAGACCCACCCCGTCGCCGGGCTCCTGGGTTGTGTGTCCTTCGCGGTGCTCACCGCCTACGCGGCGTTCTTCCACAGCGCGCGGATGGCGCTGGTCACCATGCCGCTGGCCGTCGCGGCGACGGGAATCCTGGCCTACCGGCTGGCCGCCTCCGGGGACATCGTGTGGGCGGTGTGCGCCGCGGTGTTCGTGATCTTCGCGTGCGCCGCCGTCCCGTTCGCCTGCCACGCGGTGGTGCTGCTGCTGGGTGTGGAGACCCTCAGCATCGGCATCGATCCTCTCACCGGACTGCTCGGCCGGGCCGCGTTCTACCGCCGCACCGGCGAGGTCATCGCGGCCCGCGGCCGCATCGACGACTGCTACCTGGTGATCCTGGTGGTCGCGCTGGACAACCTGAACCTGCTCACCGACACCGACGGGCCCAGCGCCTGCGACCGCGCCCGGGTCTCCATCGGCCAGGTGCTGCGCGAGACCACCCGCAGCACCGCCGTGGTCGCCCATGACGACAAGGGTGACGCCGCGGAGTTCCTCATCGCCGACACGTTCCCCAACACCGATTCGACACCGTTGGAGGAACGGGTCCGCGGGGCCATCGCCAGCACCCCGCCGCGGCTGACGGCCAGCATCGGCGTGGTGGCCACCCCGATGCGCGGGCTGGCCGACTGTCCCCCCGAGGGACTGCTCGACGAGCTCATCGAGCTGGCCCACGGCGCGATGGCCGAGGCCCGCCGGGCCGGGGGCAACCAGGCCTACCACATCGTGTGCGCCACACCCAACGCACTGACCGACAAGAACCGGTTCGACACCGACGACGCATGGTGACCGGGTGAGCCTGGTCGCCGGGCGCGGACCGCTGGGGCCCGACCGCGCGGGCTGGTTCTCGGCGCCCGTCCCGAGCCCGATCGCCTACACCGAACCGCATCCGCGCCGGATCCAGGCCATCGTCGGCGGGCGAACCGTGCTGGACACCGAACGGGCCCTGATGGTGCACGAGGCGGGCCGGGCGCTGCGCTACGCGTTTCCCGAATCCGAGGTCGGCGAGTTGCCGCACACCCCCGAGCCGCACGCTCCGGGCTACGTCAGCGTGCCCTGGGAGGCGGTCGATACCTGGCTGGAGGAGGGTCGCCGACTCGTGCACTATCCGCCCAACCCCTACCACCGGGTGGATTGCCGGCCCACGACCCGGCGGCTGCGGGTCACCGCGGCCGGCACCACGCTGGTCGACACCGACGACACGATGATCCTGTTCGAGACATCGCTGCAGCCCCGGCTCTACGTCTCGCCGGACCGGGTCCGCACCGAGCTGCTGCGCCCGACCGGGACCAGCAGTTACTGCAACTACAAGGGCTACGCCACCTACTGGGCGGCCGTGATACCCGGCCCGGCCGGGGACACCGTCATCGACGACGTGGCCTGGAGCTACGCCGAGCCGCTCGCCGAGAGCGCGGCGGTGGCCGGATTCCTCAGCTTCGACGCCGCCAAGGCGGACGTCGTGGCCGAGCTGCCGGACTGATCCCGCCGGACCGGCGGCGTCCGGCACACCGTGAACGTGGCCCGGACGGCCCCGCGTCAGCCCAGCCCGCACACCGCCGGGGCCACCATCAGCACCGGCCAGAGCACGGTGGTGACACCGAACGCCACCAGGTCCGCCCCGGCCGGCAGCTGGGTCTGCAGCCGGACCTGCAGTTGGTCGACGTAGTCGGCGTGCACGAAGGTGAAGACCAGCCCGACCGCCAGGTAGGGGATCGACAGCCACATCGCGATCTCGATCAGCGATTCGACGCTGATCCGGTAGCCGAGCACCTGACGCAACAGAACCATGACACGTATCACCCCGATCCATCGCGATCGTAACGACCGGGCCGCCCCCGGACCGGGAAAACCGCTATCGCCGGCGGCGCGGGCTACCGGGTCACCGCAAGCCGAACATCGCCAGCAGGTCGGCGGTGCGCCAGACGACCAGCGCGACGAAGACCACCGCAACCACGGTCGTCACCCCGGCCTGCACGAGGTTGCGGCGCTGGGCCGGCACCTGCGCCGGGACGTAGGCGTAGGCATAGGCCAGCAGGGAGCCGGTGAGCAGACCGCCGACGTGCCCCTGCCAGCTGATCGCCTGCGAACTCACCGCCGGCAACACGAACGTGATCACCAGGTTGATCACGATCAGGGCGGTGACGCCCCGGACGTCGAGGTTGAGCCGCTTGGCCACCACGTAGGTGGCGCCGAACAGACCGAACACCGCGCCGGAGGCCCCCGCGGTGGCGGAGTTCAGCGACGAGAGCAGGTAGACGAGCACCGAACCGCCCAGCGCACTGAGCAGATACAGCGCGCTGAACCGCAGCCGCCCCAGCAGCGCCTCCAGGGGCGGACCGACGACGTAGAGGGCGTACATGTTGAACAGGATGTGTACCAGCCCGTAGTGCAGGAACGCCGAGGTCAGCAGGCGGTAGAACTCGCCGTCGGCCACCGCGGGCGGCCACAGCACCAGTTGGCGCTCCACATCGACAGAGGCGGTCTGGGCGATGAACATCAGCACGTTGACCGCGATCAGCACATAGGTCACCACGGGCCGGCCGACGGGTCGGCCGCCGAAATGGGGACGCGGCGCCCGCACCGACTTCGCCCCCTCGGCCACGCAGTCGACACATTGATGGCCCACCGCGGCCGACCGCATGCACTCCGCGCAGATCGGGCGGCCGCAGCGCGTACAGCGCACATAGGTGACGCGGTCGGGGTGCCGGTAACACGTGGGAACCCCGGCGGAGGACTCCGGCATGCGCGGAACGCTCATCGGTCCATTGTCCCGGTACGGCGACGCACGTCTTCGGGCGGTGGCGATGTGTGACAATTTGGCGCCACTTTGTAATGATGCACGGGTGAATGAATCGGCGTCGGCGGCTCGCACCCCGGGCGGTCCCGACCCGTCCACCAGCCGGCGCATCCTGGACGCGACCGCCGAGGTGCTGGGCCGAAGCGGGATGAGCAAGCTGAGTCTCTCCGAGGTCGCACTGCAGGCGGGGGTGTCACGGCCCACCCTGTACCGATGGTTCTCCTCGAAGGACGAACTCATCGAAGAGTTCTCACGCTACGAGCAGGAGCTGTTCGACAGCGGGATCGCCCGGGCCACCGCGGGCCTGCGGGGTAACGAGCGTCTCGACGCCGCACTGCGGTTCATCGTGGAATTTCAGAGTTCCTACTCGGGTGTGCGGATGGTCGACATCGAGCCCGGGCAGGTGCTCAGCCGGATCGCGCTGGTGCTGCCGGTGATGCGGGAGCGCCTGGAGCGGATGATCTCGGGGCCCGACCGGGCCGTCGCCGCCGCGACCGTCACGCGGGTGGCGGTGTGCCACTACATCGTTCGGGGTGAGGACGCCGACGACTTCCTGGCGCAGCTGCGGCACGCCGCCGGGCTCAAACCGCGCACATCCTGACCCGCCGGCACCGGAGAGGGTTCTAGTCCGCCTCGATGACCGTGGACCGGAACTGGTCGATGGCCTCCAGAGCGTGCGCCAGGCTGTCCCCGGGCAGGGCCACGTGCAGCCAGGTGACGCCGATCGCCTCCAGTTCGGCCACCCCGGCGCGGAACGTGTCGGGATCGAAGCCGTCGTGCCCGGGGCTGCCGCCCGTCATCGGTGAGAACGCGACGTCCACCGTGGCGGGGTCGCGGTCCTCCTTCTCCAGGCGACGGCGCAGATCCTCGATCGCGGCCGCCAGCCGTTCGACCGAATCCAGTGCGGCGGTCCGGGCGGTCTGGGCCAACCCGGCCGGCGCCGGGAACGGGCACCAGCCGTTTCCGTAGACCGCGACCCGCTGCCGGGCCGCGGCGGTGTTCCCACCCACCCAGATCGGGGGGTGCGGGCTGGTCGGCGGCCGGGGGTGCGCGGTGATCCCGCTGGCGGTGAAACCGCCGCCCTCGTAGCTGACGTCGTCGTCGGTCCAGATGGTGCGGATGACCTCGAGGGCCTCCTCGAACAGGCGCGCCCGGGAGTCGAAATCGACACCCAACGCGGCGAATTCGCGCTTCAGGTAACCGACGCCGACCGCCAGGGTGAAGCGGCCACCCGACAGCACGTCCAGCGTCGCGCCGGCCTTGGCCACCACGAACGGATTCCGGTACGGCAGTACCACGATGTTCGGGATCAGCCGAAGCCTCGTGGTGCGTGCGGCGGCGAAGCCCATCGCGACGAAGGGATCCAGCGCGTCGTGCCCCCCGGCCTGCAGCCAGCGCCCGGTCGGGGCGGGGTGGTCGGTGAATCCGAAGCCGTCGAATCCGGCGGCCTCGGCCGCGGCGGCCATGGTCCCCACCCCGTCACCGGTGACCAGTTCGGGGTTGTAGGGATGGCTGTGCATCGGATGGGTGATCGTGTACCGCATCTAGAGCACCGCCCCACCGGTGTGCTGCGCGGTGTCCAGCGGACGCAGATCCGCGGCCACCGGGCGCCGCGCGCCGCTGTGGAAGACCTCGATGGCGGTGACCGGGCACGCCCCGGCCGCGGTCGCCAGTCCGGCCGCGCGGGATTTGAACGCCCGGGCGGCGAAGCTCAGGGTGTGCTGCACGGCGCCCAGCCGGGCGCGCACGTCGACGGGAATTCCCGTACCCCACACGGTGACCTCGGCCAGTTCCCGTTCGTAGGCCTCGACGACCCGGCTCCGCAGCGCCGTGTCGGCCGCCAGCAGTTCGGCGGCGACGGCCAGGGCCGCGGTGGCGGCCTGCGGCGGATTCCCGTCGCCCGCGTCGTCCAGCGCTCCGAGCGTGGCGCCGAGGATGCGCAGGGCGTCCCGCCCGGCCTGATCGGGCTCGCGCACCGCGACGTTGACCTCCCAGCCCGCCAACGCCCGGTCGGCCAGCCACCCTCCCACGGCCCCGATGACGTCGTCGACCCGCTCGGCGAGCACGTCGAGGCGATAGCGGGTGGCCCGGGCGCGGGGCCTGCGTTGCCGCTGTCCGGCCGTCCGACTCGATGCTGTCACGAGGTCAGTGGGCACGAAGCGGGTCCTTTCGTTGCGCGGCACTGCGGTCCAAGACACGGGTCCTATCAGAGCGTGACAGTGTGACGAGCATTTGTAAAGGTTCGTCACATAACGGGTCACATAACAGACTGGGCTGGCTTTGTAACGGCGCAGTCGCGACCGCAACGGGAGGACGAGTGAGGGAGGTGCGGGTCAACCACCTCCAGTCACGGGCTCACGCCGGGACTTTCGCCGTCGTGACACTGTGGGCTAGTTTTGTAACGCGACAGCAGGCTCGACAGTGAGCTCGACAGTGAGGCAGACATGGGCATCGTGACGACGACGTCGGAGACCGCGTTCACCCAGTCACCGGAGGTGGTCTACGACTTCGTCACCAATCCGGCGAACTGGACCAAGACCTATCCGGGCAGCAACTACGTCGGCAAGCTGGAGGATCTGCCGCTGACGGTGGGCGACACCTGGGAGGAGGGCGGCCCCGACGGCGAGCGCATCTACACCTGGCACCTGGCGATCGCGATGCGCCCGACGCTGTGGATGTTCAACTCGGTGGGCCGGCTCGGCCACGACCGCGAGGGCAACGGCGGGTTCGAGGGCCGGATCAGCGTGCAGTACCACTTCACCGAGCCCGGGCCGGGAATCACGCTGTTCCGCAGGACCATGACGATCGAGGCCCCCAAGCACGCTCCGATGCCCGACGGCTTCTTCCGGATCGTCAACCCCGCCTTCATCGACCGCTATCACGCCGCGGTGGCGCGGGAACTCGATCAGGCGACCGCACCCGCCCGGTCCTGATCCCGCCGGTTCAGGGGTGCAGGGCCCGCCGCAGAGCCGACCCCTGCAGGGCGAACACCCGCGCGCTGCCCTCCCACTGCGGGGCCATGGAGTCGAACCCGTGGCAGGTTCCCGGGATCACGTGCAGTTCCACCGGCACACCGGCCCACATCAGCCGCAGCGCGTAGTCGATCGCCTCGTCACGCAGCGGGTCGAGTTCCGAACAGGTGATGCCGGCGGCCGGCACCCCGGCCAGGTCTCCGGCGCGGGCCGGCACGGCCGCTGCCGGCACCGTGGCACCGGCGCCACCTGCGCCGTAGTGCCGCCACATCTGCGCCGTCGCGGGACCGTCGAATCCGGGGGTGGTGGTGAACTCCAGCTTCGACGGCGTGGGCGCGTCGTCGAGCACCGGCTGGTGCAGCAGCTGGTAGACCAGCGGCGGCCCGGTCCCGTCCGCCGCGCACAGCGCCAGTCCGGCGGCCAGCGCCCCGCCGGCGCTGCTTCCGGCGACCGCCAACCGGTCGGGGTCGGCGATCGGCGAGTCGGCCAGCCAGCGCAGCACCGTCAGGGCATCGTCGAAACCCGCCGGGTACGGATGTTCGGGCGCCAGCCGGTAGTCCACCGCCACCACGGTGGCCGAGGCGCGGCGCGCCAACTCCACGCACCGGCGGTGGTCGGTGTCGAGATTGCCCAGCACGAACGCGCCGGCGTGGCAGTACAGCACCGCGGGACCGGGTTCGGACCCGCAGCGGTAGATCCGGACCGCGACCCTGCGGCCGGCACCGGCGGGCACCCAGTCGTCGCGGACGTCGAGACCGTCGAGCGCCACCTCGGCGACCTGCGCGGCGCGCCGGGCGTTCAGCGAATCGCGTGCGGCGGTGAGGTTCTGGGTGGACAGGTCGGTGCGGAACTCGGCGAGGTGCCGCAGGGCCGGATCGAGTCGTTGTTCCGGCCGGCTCACCTGCCCGCCACCGAGTGCGTCCCGACCGAGATCGGCCGATGGTCACCGGAGGGCTCGAAGGAGTAGTCGCCCGCCCTGAAGCGCCGGGTGATGCTCCAGAACGCCCGCGCGCTGCGCGGCCACTGCGTGACCACCCGGCCGTTGGGTGCACGGAAGTAGTTGCTGCAGCGGGTGGTCCACACCGTTCCCACCATCCACCGGTCGATCCGGGCCAGATACCGTTCGGTGGCCGTGCGCCGGACCGCCAGGTAGGTCCGGCGCCTGCGGCGCAGGTACTTCAGCGCCCGCACGATGTAGTGGGCCTGGGCCTCCAGCACGAAGATCACGCTGTTGGAACCCACGTTGGTGTTCGGGCCGTAGAGCATGAACAAGTTGGGGAATCCGGGCACCGTCATCCCCAGATACGCGAACGCCCCGTCGCGCCAGGTGTCGTGCAGCGAGACGCCGTCCTCGCCCAGCACCTCGATCTGGCCCAGGTAGTCCGCGGCCGCATAGCCGGTGGCGCACACCACCACGTCCACGTCGAGTTCGGTGCCGTCGGCGGTGACCAGCGTGCGCTCCCGCAGCGCCCGGGCCGGGCTGGAGACCACCTCGACGTGCGGCTCGGCCAGTGTCTGCAGGTAGTCGGTGGCGAACACCAGCCGCTTGCACCCGAGCGGGTGATCGGGGGTCAGCCGGGCGCGCAGCTGTTCGTCGTCGATGGTGGCGTCGAGCAGTCTCAGCGCGATCGCCCTGAACTCCTGGGTCTTGTCGCTGCCGTTCTCGATGACCGAGATGTTGGACTCGCTGCGCAGCCACAGCCGGGTGCGGTAGAACCGCTTGGCCCCGGGAACGTGGGCGAAGACCCATTTCTCGCGGTCGGTGTAGGGGCGGTCGGGTTTGGGCAGCACCCAGGTGGGTGAGCGCTGCACGGAGTACACCCGGTCGGCGACCCTGGCCACCTCCGGAAGCACCTGGGAGGCGGTCGACCCGGTGCCCAGCACCGCCACCCGGGCCCCGCGCAGATCCACCGAATGGTCCCAGGCCGCGGTGTGCATGACGGTGCCCGAGAACGGCTGCTCCTCCACGAGATCCGGCATCACCGGTTGGGTGAACATGCCGACCGCGGAGACCACGACGTCGAAGCGGAACCGCTCGCCGGTGGCGGTGGTCAGTTCCCACTGTCGCTCGGCCGCGTCCCAGCGGGCCTCACGGACTTCGGTGTTGAGCCGAAGATGCGGCGCCAGCCGGTGGCGACGGGCGCAGTCCTCGAAGTACTCCAGGATCTCCGGCTGGTCGGACCACAGCCGCGACCAGTGCGGGTTCAGATCGAACGAGTAGGAGTACAGGTGCGACTTCACGTCGCATGCCAGCCCCGGGTAGGTGTTGATCCGCCAGGTTCCGCCGACCCCGTCCTCGCGGTCGAAGATGGTGAAGTCGGTGAACCCGGCCTTCTTCAGGAAGATGCCCAGGGCCAATCCGCCCGGCCCGGCACCGATGATTCCTACCGACAGACCTTCAGCCATTGTCTCTCAACCAATCTGCAGTGACTGCCCGCCGTCGACGACGAGCTCGGACCCGGTGATGAACGACGCGTGGGAGGACACCAGGAAGGCCACCGCGTCGGCGATCTCCATGGGCCGGCCCAGCCGGCCGGCCATGGTCCGCTCGATCAGCCGGGCCTGGGTCGTCGCGTCGAGCATGGGGGTCTCGACCGGACCGGGGAACACCGCGTTGACCCGGATCCCGGCGGGGGCCAGTTCGGCCGCGGCGATCTGGGTGAGCCCCCGCAACGCCCACTTCGACGAGCCGTAGGCCGCGTGGTGCGGAAACGGACGGATGGCCCCGGTGCTGCACGTGTTGACCACCGCTGCTCCCTCGGCCTCGCGCAGATGCTCCAACGCCGCCCGGATGCCCAGGAACGGCCCCTGACAGTTCACCCGCCAGCTGCGCTCGAAACCCTCGGGGGTCTCGTCGCCCAGCGAGGCCCGGTGCAGCACACCGGCGTTGTTCACCAGGGTGCTCAATCCGCCGAAGCGGTCGGTGACGGCGGCGACCGCGGCGGCCCAGGACCGCGGCGAGGTCACGTCCAGTGCCACCGCGAGCACGTCGTCGGAGCCGAAACCCTGCACGGTCTCGCGCAATTCGTCGGTGCGCAGGTCGCAGGCGGCCACCGCGAAACCGTCGGCGAGCAGCCGCTGCGCGATCGCCGCGCCCTGTCCGCGGGCGGCCCCGGTGACCAGGGCGACCCGCCCGTGTCGGGTGGAGCCGGTCCTGGAGGTGGTCGTCGAGGTGGTCATGAGTCAGTGGTATCCCTTGTCGGTCGGTCCGGGCCTCGGCGCCTGCCCGGCGGCATCGGCCAGGTGATCGGTGGCCCCGCGCTGCAACGCCTGCGATTCCGATGCCAGCGTGATCATCCGGAAGCCCCAGTCCGCCGCGAGCCGGCCCAGCACACCGGAGCCGGCATGAACGCCGGCGATCAGACCGGCCGCGTCGGCGCCGGCGCGAATCCGGGTGATCGCCTCACGCACCGCGGGATGCGTCCACGCCTCGGTGACCGGATGGCCCAGCGAGATCGCGAGATCGGCGGGCCCGACGTAGATCCCGGCGACTCCCGGGACCGCGCAGATGTCCTCCAGCGCGGCCAGCCCCGCGGCGGACTCGATCATCGGGTAGACACCGGCGCGCGCCTCGAGGGCGGCCGGGTCGAGACCGAGGCTGGCGCGCAGCGGCCCGAAGCTGCGCACTCCCGCCGGAGCGTAGCGGGTGGCGGCCACCGCGGCGGCGGCCTGCCCGGCGGATTCGACCATGGCGACGATCACGGCGTCGGCGCCGGCGTCGAGCACCCGGCCGATCGGAGCGGGGTCCGCCGAGGGCAGCCGCACGAGGGTGCCGATCGGGACGTGTTCGAGCCGCCGCAGCATCAGCGCGACGTCGGCGTCGTCGAGATACCCGTGCTGGACGTCGAATCCGACGTAGTCGTAGCCCGCGGCCGCGAAGGCCTCGGGCCCCAGGACGGTCGGACCGACGACCCACCCGCCCCAGAGCCGCCGGCGCGCGGCGAACCCCTCCTGCAGTCTGCTCGCGGTCATCGCGCACTCATCGGGTGATCGCGATCTTGACCCGGGTGGGGTCGGGGCGGCACGCCAGTTCGAAGGCCTGTTGCGCCTCCTCCACGGCGAAGGTGTGGGTCAGATAGGCCGGCAGCAGATCGGGATGCTCGCGCGCGAAGTCCGCGGCCCGGGCCAGCACCCGGCGCCGGTCCAGTGTCACACCCGATTTCAGGGTCAGATTGTTGCGCAGCATGGTGCGCATGCTGATCGGGTAGCAGTCGTCGTCGGGGACACCGAAGTAGAAGACGGTGCCACCGAAGGCGGCCGCCTCCACGGCGTGGCCCAGCGTGGCGACCTGGTGGCCGACGGCCTCGATGACGACATCGGCGCGCTCGGCCGGGGCCAGCCGGCTCACCCACCGGTCGCTGGTGGCCCGCACCACGGTGTCCACCCCGAACGCCGGGCCGAGCTCGCCGCGGTCCACCGGGTCGACGCCGGTGACGTGTGCGGCGCCGAATGCCTTGGCCACGTAGGAGAACAGCAGACCGATCGATCCCTGCCCCAGCACCGCGACCGTGCGCCCGCGCAGGTCGGGCAGCTGCTCCACCGCGTAGAGCACGCAGGCCAGCGGCTGCAGGGCCACCGCCCGGGCGCTGCCGAGTCCGGGGTCGACGGCGACCAGGCCGGCGCCGTCGGCGACCACGCGGTCCATCAGGCCGTCGAATCCCGAGGCCCAGCCGACCACCCGGTCGCCCTCCCGGTGCTCGGGGTGGGCGCTGGCCAGCACGTCGCCGACGATCTCGTGGATCGGGAACCCGTTCATCTCGGCCGCGCACGAGCCGGTGTCGCCGGGCAGTCTGCCCTTGGTGCCGCGGAAGCCGGGCAGGTCACTGCCGCAGATCCCGGCGGCCCGGAAATCCAGCAGCACCTGGCCGTCGGTCAGTGATTCCGCCGACGGTGCGGGGATCTCGGTGCGCTCGAAGGTGTAGGGCGCGACCAGCCGGTAGCACCACATCTCACACCTGCACCGGGATGCGGTTCCAGCCCCACTGGAAACTCGACGGCGGCCGCGACGCCGACTCCGCGTCGATGTGGTACTCGGGAACCCGTTTGAGCCACTCGGTGATCATGATCGTGATCTCCAGGCGGGCCAGGTGCATTCCGAGGCAGAAATGCTGGCCGTGCCCGAAGGACAACAACCGTTCGATGCGCCGGTCCCAGTGGAATTCGTCGGGTTCGGGGTACTCCCGTTCGTCGCGGGCGGCCGAGGCCAGCAGCGTGATGACGCGTTGGCCGGGTTGGATGGTGGTGCCGCGGATCTCGTAGGGCCGGCGCGCGGTGCGGGCGAACCACTGCGCGGGGGCGCAGTAGCGGATGATCTCCTCGCGGGCGACCGGCACGTTGGCGTCGAGATCGGCACGCACCGCGGCCATCTGGTCCGGGCGACGTGCCAGTTCCCACAGCCCCTGGGCGGTGATCTTGGGCACCGTCTCGGTGCCGCCGATGAACACCCCCAGCATCTGGGTGGCGGCCTCGGTGTCGGTGAACCGGGTGCCGTCGGGGAGGCGGAAGCCGATCAGCGCATCGGGGATCGGCACCGCCCCGTCCGCGCCGGCCGCCCGCCGCTCCTCGATCACCGGGGTCAGATAGCCCAGATATCCGGGCCGGGCGTTGCCGACCTCCACCCCCTCCCCCGGTTCGGCCAGGCTGCCGGCATTGACGGTGGCCAGCACGTCGGGCGCCCGGTCGGTGGGCAGGCCGACCAGTTCGCACACCAGGGTGGCCGCCACGATTCCGCCGTAGTCCTGGGTCAGGTCGAAGCGGCCCCGCGGCAACAGTTCGTCGAGCCGCTCGTTGGCCAGCCGGCGGATCCGGTCGGCCAGCTTGGCCACCGGCCGGTGCCGCAGCGGGCCGGAGGTGCAGCGGCGCACCTCCTCGTACAGCGGGGAGTCGAAGTTGGCGTGGAAGGGCATCGGGTGCAGCGGCGGGTCCGCGACCGGGCCGTCGTTGCGATGGCCGAGCACCTCGGCCGAGGGCAGGGTGCCCTCGGAGGCCACGAAGGTGCCGTCGGTGAGGCCGAGAACCTGCCAGATGTCGTCGAACCGCGACAGCGCATAGGTGTCCCAGGCGGGGATGTAGTAGACGGGGTGTTCGTCGCGCAGCACCCGGTAGTAGGGCAGCGGATTGGCCATCACGTCGGCGTCGAACGGGTCGTATCCGAAGTCCCTGCCCAAGTCCCTGCCCGGGCCCTTCGAGAGATCCTGTGTCACAGCGTTGTCGGGGCTGGTCATGGTGTCCTCACTGCAGCGGGGAGGGCGGCAGGGCGGCCAGGATGGAGTCCTCCCAGCCGTCGCGCAGCGCGGGCGCCACGCTCATCCACGTGACGATCTCGGCGGGCGGCTGGTCCTTCCACGAGGGGTAGTGGTTCTCGAAGCAGTCCCAGTCGCCGTCCAGTGCCCAGTAGTGGATCACCTCGTTGAACCGGAAGGTGGTGATGAACGAGCCCAGCCAGCGCTTGCCGGTGGACTCCGACCACGGCACGTAGAGCCGCTCCAGTTCCCGGATGTAGTCGTCCTGGCGCCCCGGCTTGGTCTGCATGATCTCCTGGATCACCAGCCCGGCGCCGAAGTCGGCCTCGCGCAGCTGGGCCAGGGTCCTGTTGTACTTGCCGGCGTACATGATCCGGCCCTCGCCGTGGGCGCCGATCCCGGACAGGAACGCCGCCCAGCGCGCCGCGGCCTCGCGGTGGCTGCCGCCCGGCGCCTGGGCGCGCCCGATACGGGCGTAGTCGGCGAACGCGTCGATCTCCCAGATCACGGTCACCTGCGGCCAGTGCCCGTTGTAGGGGGTGGCCTCCCAGATCGCGAACAGCCGGGCCCCCAGCTCACTCATCATGGGCTGGTAGATCTCACCGAACACCTCGCCGAACTGTCCGCTGCTGCCCGATCCCAGCGCTATGGTCTCGTGCAGGTACAGCAGGGTGTGTCCGTAGTACTTCTTCATGACGGCGGGCCCATGGTTGACAGTGGCACTCAGCGAGCGTGACACTTAGACGGTGTTTTGTAAAGGTTCGATTGGGTTCGGCGGCGAGTCGGGGCAGGCGGCGGCGGCCCTGACCCCGGTGGCCGAGGGCTTCTGCTTCGGGGAGGGGCCCCGCTGGTTCGAGGGTCTGTTGTGGTTCTCCGACATGCTCGGCGAGGCCGTGCACACCGTGACGCCGGACGGGTCCATGACGACCCTGCCGCTGCCGGGGCACGCCCCCTCGGGCCTGGGGTTCTGTCCCGACGGCTGCCTGCTGATCGTCTCGACCGAGAAACGCCAGTTGCTGCGCTACGACGGCGAGCGGGTCACCGTGCTCGCCGACCTGTCCGGGGTGGCCCCGGCCAGCCTCGGCGACCTGGTCATCGACGCCCACGGCCGCGCCTATGTCGGCGCGCAGGCCCGCGAGCACGGGGTGATCATCCGGGTCGACCCGGATGCCTCCCACCGGGTGGTGGCCACCGGACTGGACTTTCCCAACGGCATGGTGATCACCCCCGACGGGGCCACGCTGATCGTCGCCGAGTCCACCGGCCGACGGCTGACGGCGCTGTCGGTGGAGCATGGCGGCGCGCTGGGCGAGCGCCGGGTTTTCGCCGACGCGCTCGACGCCCCGCCCGACGGCATCACGCTCGACGCCGACGGTCAGGTGTGGGCGGCGATGACACTGGGCTGCCGGTTCGATCGCATCGCCGACGGCGGCGCGGTGACCGCCCGTATCGACATCGGTCCGCGCACCGCGATCGCCGCGACCCTCGGCGGGCCGGAGCGCCGCACCCTGTTCCTGGTGTCGACCACCGACGCCTACCCGCAGCGGCTGGTGGGCACGAAACTGTCCCGGGTGGATGCGCTCACCGTCGACGTCCCCGGCGCCGGCCGGCCCTAGATGTATCCGGCAGGAACGGAGAGCAACGCGGTGTCCGACGCCTACTACGAACGTCTCGGGGAACGTCTCGGGGAACGTCTCGGGGAACGTCTCGGGGAAGATCCCGAACAGCCGGAAGCCGAGCGGTTCGCCGCCACCGACCTGGTACGCAGCACCTGGTCGGCGGCCATCCAGCACGCCGCACCGGTCTCCGCGCTGCTGGTGCGGGCGCTGGAGCGCTGCGCGCGGCGCGAGGACACCCGCCTGAGCCGGGTGGTCGTCGACCTGCTCGGCGGCGTCCCGGCCGAGGGGGAGTTCGTGGTGCGGTCACGAATCCAGCGGCCCGGCAAGCAGATCGAACTGGTCGGCGCCGAGATGCTCGGCCCGGGCCCGGACGGCGGCACCCGGCCGGTCGCCCGGGCCAGCGGATGGCGGATGCAGACCGTCGACACCCCCACCCTGCTCCACACCCCTGAACCGCCGCTGCGCCCGCTGGCCGAGGCCCGCAGCCGCGACATGCACAAGGACTGGGAACGCAACTACGTGCACAGCCTGGACTGGCGGTGGCTGACACCACCGCTGAACGACGGGCCCGGGGAGTCCTGGTTGTCGCCGACGGTGGACCTGGTCGGCGGTGAGACCATGTCACCGCTGCAGCGGCTGTTCGCCGTCGCCGATTGCGCCAACGGGCTGGGCAACAGGCTCGACATCCGCAGGTGGACGTTCCTGAACACCGATCTGGCCGTGCACATCTACCGAATGCCCGAAGGCGACTGGACCGGAATCCGGGCCGAGACCAGCTACGGCCCCGACGGGATCGGGGCCACCGTCGGCACGCTGTTCGACGAGCACGGCCCGGTCGGGGCCATCCAGCAGGCGGTGCTGATGCGGCCCCGCCCGCCCCGGTCCTGACGGCACCCGGATAG
>NZ_NVQF01000028.1 GCF_002592005.1 Mycolicibacterium palauense
GTGCCCGACGGTGTCTTCGCCACCCCCACCCGCCGGGGCCGGGGCGTAGCGGCCCCGCCGGGTGGGGGTGGCGAAGACACCGTCGGGCACCGCCAGCATCGCCAGGCACGCCGCGAACGGGATGGCGGCAATGTAGAACCGCAGGAACGGAAACGTCGACCCGGAGGCATAGCTGTAGGCCTGGAAGGCCAGCACCGCACCGTAGAGCGTCACCGGCACCACCAGCATGGAGGCCTTCGGCCGGCGCCACCGCAGCGCCCCGGCCCACAACCCGATCGGGATCAGGGTCGGCGCCAGCAACATGATGCACAACCCGGCGAAGGCGAACCCCTGCGCCAGACCGGTGTTCGGCGACCCGCCCTCCTGCGCCAGGATCGCGGCGTTGCCGTACTGGGAGGTGAACTGCGCGAAGGCGTCGCCGGTGATCAACCAGCTCGTCGCCGCCCACCCGACGAAGGCGGCGAACCCGGGCCCGCTGACGATGAGCAGGTCCATCAGGGCCCGGCGGAACCGCGGTGCGGTGCGCGCCCGCCGGTAGGTGGTGATGCCCACCACGAGCCCGGCGGCGGCGATCGTCCCGACGGCGTCGTAGCGGGTCAGGTAGGCCAGGCCCATCGCGATGCCGCCGGCCACCACCAGGTGGTGCACGTCGTCGTCGACCATCCACATGATCAGCCGGCGAACCGACCAGGTGAGGAAGAAGACGAACGGCGCCTCGCTCATCCCGTTGCTGCCGTAGAAGATGATCATCGGGTTCAGCGCGAACAGGCCGGTGATGGCCAGCACGTAGGGCCGCGGCAGCCCCCGGTCGGTGCCCATCGACATGATCTGCCACACCGCGCCGGCCATGAACACCGCCGACATCAGCGAGCCCGCGTACGCCCGCGCCGTCAGGTCCGGCCACCACTGGCTGAGCAGGATGGCGGGGATCTCCAGCATGGCGGTCAACGGGGTGAAGATGAAACCGATGGCCGCCAGGTGCGGATCGCGGCTGAACACCACGCTGCCCGACGCCTGGACCCGGGCGAGCGCGTCGCCCAGGATGAACCCGTGGCGCACCTGCAGCCAGTAGCCGGCGCCCGCGTACAGCGCGAACGCGGCCAGGAACAGCAGCTGCTTGCAGCGACGGTCGGTCACGCTGACCCGCTCACGCCGGTTGCTGCTCGGATGCGGCATCGGGTTCCCGGCCGGGTTCCCGGCCGGCCTGCTCGCCGGGTTTGGCGGCCAGGCCGTGGAAGGTCTTCTCCCAGTAGGACGGGTTGCGCAGCAGCTGGTAGACGCCCTTGGCGGCGGCGACGCTCATCATGAGCCAGAAGACCGGCACGGTCACCGCGGCCAGCAGCAGGTCCGACCGGTCGTCCTCGCGCAGGGCGATCACGTTCATGTACAGCGTGGCGAAGTTGCCCAGCACCAGCGCGATCAACGCGGGGAAGTAGACGAACCAGGGAAACACCCTGCCGACCTCTTCGGGCTGGCCCAGGAACCACAGCAGGGTGATCAGCCAGAACGCCAGGTTGAGCACGGCGACGATGGGCGTGCCGGCCAGCACCAGGTTGAACCGCACGAAACTGCGCGGCCCGAGCGTGCGGAAGAGCTTGACGGGCTGGCGGATGTGCACCAGCCACGTCTGCAGATAGCCCTTGTACCAGCGGGAGCGCTGCCGGATCCAGTTGATCGGGTCGCTGTTGGCCTCCTCCAGCGTGGTCGAATCCAGCACCGCGGTGTGATAGCCGGAGGCGTCGATGCGCAACCCCAGGTCGGCATCCTCGGTGACGTTGAACGGGTCCCACGAGCCGATCTCGTCGAGCACCGAGCGGCGCAGGTGATTGGAGGTGCCGCCCAACGGGATCGGCGAGGTGGTGGTCATCATGCCGGGCAGCAGATACCCGAACCACAGACCGTACTCGGCGGTGAACCATGCGGTCAGGATGTTCTGGTGGCCGTTGTGATAGACGAGTTTGGCCTGCACACAGGCGATGTCGTCGGGCAACCGGCGGAACGCGGCGGCCACCCGGCGCAGCTGCAGCGGCTCGGGCAGGTCCTCCGCGTCATAGATGGTGACGATCTCCCCGGTGGCGAAGAACAGCCCGTAGTTGCAGGCCTTGGGCTTGGTGCGCGGTTCGGCGGGGGGCACCAGCAGGATGGTGATCATCTCCGAGTTCGCGCAACCGCGGGCGGCGTCGATGGTGACCTCGTCGTCGGCCTCCAGCAGCAGCAGCACCTGCAGTTTGTCCGCCGGGTACTCCAGCGCAGCCATCGCCCCGATCAGGTCACCCACCACTTCGGGTTCGTTGTAGGCCGGCACCAGGATGGTGTAGCGCGGCAGCTCGTCGTCGGGGATCGCCCGGGCCTGTTCGTCGCTGATCACGATCGGCCGCGAGGCCAGGCCGTCCTTGAAGATCAGCACCCGGTCGATCATGGTCAGCACGTAGGCCAGGGTGCACAGCCCGATCAGCACCACCGCGGTGGGCTCCCAACTCCACCAGGCGAACCCGATCGTGATGATCACCAGTGACCCCGCCAGCGCCTTCTGCCAGCCCAGCGCCGCCACCGCCGCCGACTGCAGCGGGTGCTGCTCGCGCAGTCCGTTGATCGCCTGGTACAGCGCGAACTGCCGCTCCTCCTCGGTGGCCGTGTCGGGTGACAGCGGCAGCGCCGGGGCGCTCACGGCCCGGCCCCGCCGGCCTGCAGCTGGGCGCGGACCAGGGCACGGCCGAAACCGGTCAGCAGTTCATCGTCCTTGTAGCGGTGCTCCGTGTCGGTCTCGGCCGCGTTGCCGCGGAACAGAATCGTCAGCATCGAGGCCAGGGTCGGCCCCACGGCACCGGTCGGGCGCGGGAACGGCGCCCAGTCCTCATGGTTGTCCACGGCGACCACCAGCACCCGCTGGGTCAGTTCGCCGTCGCTCCACGTCCACAGCAGCGCCTCCCAGGTCACCAGGATCCGGTCGTCCACGGCCGAGAACAGGTCGGCGGTCACGCCGCTTCCCAGGTCGACCGGCTCCGGCGGGCTCAGCCGGGCTCCCTCGAGCCGGTAGATCAGCCGGGGCGGGTAGGTGTTCAGAGAGAACGGGCGCCGGGTTACCGTCGTGTCCACGACGAGAGTGCGGGGGCGGGCGAATTTGTCGTACCGGCCCTCGCCGACGTCCTGCACCATCAGCTGCCGGGTCAGGGCGGATCCGCGGCCGTAGAGGCGGGTGACCCACTCGTACCGGACCGTCTCGGCGACATGCCAGCCCGGCGGCGCCGCCGGGGGCGCGTCGAACCGCAGCGACGGATTGGTGTAGACCCGGGCGAAGCCGGTATCGGGTACCCGCACCAACGACAACGCGATCGCGACGGCCAGCACCACCGGCAGCGCCGACCAGACCTGGCTGGCGGCAAGCGGCTCCACCCTGCGCTCGAGCAGTCGCTTGGCGCGCCCGCGCCGGGAGCCGAAGAACACCGCCACCATCACCAGGACGACCGCGGTCAGGGTGGGGATGAACTGGAAGGCCGCCAGGGGGGCGTCGGGGAACAGCCACGCCATCAGCCCCAGGGTGGCCAGGCCCACCCCCCACGCCGCCACCGACGCGAAGAACCCGCGGTCGACGGTGCGGCCCGTGCCGATCCCGGTGGCCACTGCGGCGACGATCAGGGTCGTCATGCCGGCCGCGATCCGGTTTCCGCCCAACAGGATCACCGTGAGCAGATACGGCAGCGGGAACACCATGAAGCACATGACCCACACCCAGGCGAACCGGATCACCGGCCGCAGACCGAAGAGCACGATTGCCGAGCTCAGCACGAACAGCACCAGGGCCACCAGGTCCAGGCGCAGCAGGTAGTAGTACTGCGAATAGCGATTCAGCAGGACCGCGTGCAGCATCAGCGCCAGCACCAGGCCCATGGTCCCGACGATCAGATCGGTCTGGCGGTCGTGGATCGGAAGTTCGGTGCGGCGGCGCCGGGCCACCCCCTGCGCGGCCATGACGGCGACGACGGGCACGATCCACACGTAGCTGCCCATGGCTCCGGCCGCCGTGGCCGCGATGGTCCTGTCGATGGTCTCGTGGAAGGCCAGCACGGTCACGATCGCGATGAACGACCACCGCAGGATCAGCCGGTACACCGGGTGCAGGGAGTGCAGGAACGGCGTCGTGGCCTTGGGCGGTTGCGGCGCCTCGATCACCGGAGTGCTCCCGGTCATCTCACTCACCCGGTTTCGTGCGCCGGGACCGCAGCACGATCCACAGCCCGCCGAGCAGCACCACGAGCATCACCAGGGCGCCGAACGCCCAGTAGACGATGCGCTGGTCATCGCCCTCACCGGTGATCGGCGCGGCGGTCTGCACCGCGCTCGGCACGATCAGCGGGTCGCGTCCGGGCACGGACACCACCGCCGTGCCGTCGATCACCGACCACCGGCGCGGGTCGGCGTCCAGCCAGCGCAGCAGCTCGTCCAGTTGGGCTGCATCGCGGTTGGACGTGGCCACCAGCAGCGTGCGCTCGTTCTCGGTGAGGGTGAGCAACGAGCCGAACCGAACCCCGGGTTCCAGGGTCAGGGTGGTGGGGTTGCCGTCGGCGTCGACCACCTCGACGGTCATCGGCACGGTCTCGGGAGCCGAGATCGGCAGCCGTATGTCGGTGTCCTGCCAGCCGTCCGGCGTGATCAGCACCGCCGGGCCGGGCGAGTCGATGGCCTCCCGGAGCGGCATCACCACCGGGTCGACCGGCAGCGCGCTGAGCCGCTGCAGCCCTGTCATGATCTGCACGGCGCGGACCGTGTCGGCATAGGCGTCGGCGTTGATCCCCACCGCGACACGGGGCATCAGCGCCTGGGGCAGCGACTGGAAGCCCTCCGGCACCGGGGGGCGGGCCGGGGTGCTCTGCACGGCCGTGGATCCGTCGATGACGAGGGCGATCGGCTGGAACTCGCCGCAGCGGCCGGTGTTGCCGGAGATGTTCACCTGGACGTTGAGCGTGGTGTAGCGCTTGAGCAGCCGATCCGGAATGTCGACCCAGCGGTCGATGACACCGCTGGGGTCGGCCGGCCACTGGGCGACCGTCTCGCCCGCGATCGAGGCGAGCACCTGCCCGCCGATCGCCGCCGGCAGCGGGGTGTAGGTCCCGACCAGGTGGACCCGCAGATTCTTGACGGGATGACCCAGCCGCGTCTGGTCCAGGGCGATACCGACCTGGGGGTTCAGCGCGACAGCATTGACGCCGGGCTGGCCGAGTTCCCGGATGGTCGTCAGGTTCCCGGGCAGCTGGGGCACCGAGCGCAGCGGCCCGATGACCGCCTTGGAGCTGACGGCGAACTGCGCCACCGTGCTGGTGATCAGGCGGGTCTGGTTGGCCAATTCGTTGGGCCCGCCCGATACCAGCAAAGCCGGCATTTCGGATTCCGCGCCGAACAGGGAAACCCCGTTGTCGGCGCTTTGCACCACCGCGATATGCCGTTCGAACGGGCCGGTATCCCCGACCGGCGGGCTGGTGGGGTCCGCCAGCTGCTCCACCGTGATCGTCGGATTCTGTTTTCCGTAGTAGGCGGCGATCGACGTGGCGAGCTTGACCACCGCATCGGACTCGGCCTGCGAGGGCTCGGGGCCCACGAAGATCGTCAGCGCCCGCAGCACGGGCGGCAGGAAGTCCGCGACGGTGCTCGGCCTGGTCTCCACCCCGGTGAAGCTGACCGTGACGTCGGTCAGCCGCAGCGGGTTGGTCGGGTCCACGCAGTATCCGTCCTCGGGCATCAGATATCCGCGCAGCAGCAGGGTCACCGAGTTGTCGGTGACCCGCACCCCCGTCAGCGGGATGATCAGTGGCCCCGGGGGCCCCGGCGGAATGTCGACGCGGGCCAGCACCCTGTCGTCCTGGGTGACGGTGACCGTTGCGCTGCGCACGTAGACCGGCAACTGGGCGGTGACGTTGAGCGTCGAGGGGGTCATACCGCGCGGCACCGGCAGGGTCAGCGTGGCGGTGCCGATCTGCCCGTACAGGGCCAGGTCAGCGTCCGAGCCCAGGTCCACCAGGGACAGGGTCGGAGAGTCGGCGAGCACCGAGGCGTCCGCGGAGTCATCCCCGGGCGCCGCGGAGGCGGGCGCGAGCGTCACCCCCGTCATCACCGTGACGATCACCGTGAGCAGTGCCAGGACGGCGGCAAACCGCGCCGTGGTCCATTTCCGCGACAACATCGCGTAAAGAGTAAACGGAGATTCGCTGCGATTACCCATTAAGCCACCGAAACGTCACAAACCCTCCGGGGCCATTTCGGCGAACCATTGTTTGGTTGCCTTTCTCAACAATACATGGAGATCAGCTAACCGAATCTCCAAGAAACTCACGAGCAAAAAGGCCCCGGCACGCTCCGCGCACCGGGGCCCTTTGTTTCCGCTCCACCCTCGCGGGCGCAGCTACTTCTTCGCGCGTACTACTTCGCGCGTACTACTTCGCTCGTTCCAGGATCTCGACCAGGCGCCACCGCTTGGTGGCCGAGGTCGGCCTGGTCTCCATCAGAGACACGCGATCGCCGATGCCGGCGTCGCCGTTCTCGTCATGGGCCTTGACCTTCTTGGTGGTCCGGATGATCTTGCCGTAGAGCGGGTGGCTCTTGCGATCCTCCAACTCGACCACGATGGTCTTCTGCATCTTGTCGCTGACGACATAGCCGATGGCGGTCTTGCGACGGCCGCGCGGCTTCTCGGTGCGCGGGGTGTGCTTGGGACCCTGCGCCTTGTCTTGTGTTGCAGCCATTTACGCTTCCTCACCAACGGGTCCGGAGGCCAGACCCAGTTCACGTTCGCGCAGCACCGTGTAGACGCGCGCGATTTCCTGGCGCACCGTGCGCAACCGACGATTGTTGTCGAGCTGCCCGGTAGCCATCTGGAAGCGCAGGTTGAACAGCTCTTCCTTCGACTCGCGCAGGCGATCGGTCAACTCGTCGTCGTTGAGCTCGCGCAGTTCGCCAGCGGAAATACCCACTGCCATCAGAACTGCTCCTCTCGGGTAACGATGCGTGCCTTGATCGGCAGCTTGTGAATCGCGCGGGTCAGTGCCGCGCGAGCGGTTTCTTCATTGGGGTAGCTCAGCTCGAACAGCACGCGCCCGGGCTTGACGTTGGCCACCCACCACTCCGGCGAACCCTTACCCGAACCCATGCGGGTCTCGGCGGGCTTCTTGGTCAGCGGACGGTCCGGGAAGATGTTGATCCACACCTTGCCGCCACGCTTGATGTGCCGGTTGATCGCGATACGGGCAGACTCGATCTGCCGGTTGGTGATGTAGGCATGCTCCAGTGCCTGGATGCCGTAATCGCCGAACGCGACCGTGGTGCCGCCACTGGCGGTACCGCGCTGCTTCGGGTGGTGCTGCTTGCGGTGCTTGACCTTGCGGGGAATCAGCATGACTCTCAGCTCTCCGTAGTCTCGGCGGGCGCCGTGGCGGCCGCGGCCGCGGGCGCCTCATCGGTGGCCGCCCGGCCCGCGTCGGTGCTCGTCGCGGTGGTGCCCGACGCGCCGCTGCGACGCGGGCGGGTGCCCGACGGGCGCTCCCGGCGCGGACGGTCGGCGGCCGGCGCCGCGGCGGCCAGCTCACGCTTGCCACCGACGACGTCACCCTTGTAGATCCACACCTTCACGCCGATGCGACCGAAGGTGGTGCGGGCCTCGTAGAGGCCGTAGTCGATGTCGGCCCGCAGCGTGTGCAGCGGGACGCGACCCTCACGGTAGAACTCCGAGCGGCTCATCTCGGCGCCGCCCAGGCGGCCCGAGCACTGCACCCGGATGCCCTTGACGTTGGGCTGACGCATGGCCGACTGAATGGCCTTGCGCATCGCGCGACGGAAGGCCACACGGTTGGACAGCTGCTCGGCGACGCCCTGGGCCACCAGCTGGGCCTGGCTCTCCGGGTTCTTGACCTCCAGGATGTTCAGCTGGACCTGCTTACCGGTCAGCTTCTCCAGGTCGGCCCGGATCCGGTCGGCCTCGGTGCCGCGGCGGCCGATGACGATCCCGGGACGCGCGGTGTGGATGTCCACCCGCACGCGGTCACGGGTCCGCTCGATCTCGACGTTGGCGATACCGGCGCGCTCCAGGCCGGTGGCCAGCAGCTTGCGGATCGCGACGTCTTCCTTGACGTAGTCGGCGTACTGCTTGTCGGCGTACCACCGCGACTTCCAGTCGGTGGTGATGCCGAGGCGGAAGCCGTGGGGGTTGATCTTCTGGCCCACTACTCCGAGCCTCCCTTCGCTTCGCTCGAAGCTTCTGTCGCGGTGTCGGTCTTCGGGGCCTTCTCGGCGGCCGCCTTCGGCGCGGCCTTCTTGGCTGCGGCGGCCTTGCTGGCCTGGGCGCGACGCGAACGGGCGGCGCCGGCCGAGGTCGCCTGGGCATCCCGCTTCTGCGGGCGGCTCTCGACGATCACGGTGATGTGGCTGGTGCGCTTGCGGATCCGGTAGGCACGCCCCTGGGCGCGCGGACGGATGCGCTTGGCGGTCGGCCCCTCGTCGGCGTACACGGTGGCCACCACCAGGGTCGACGGATCCAGGCCCTCGTTGTTCTGGGCGTTGGCCGCCGCGCTGGCGATCACCTTGGCGACCGGCTCGCTGGCCGACTGCGGCGCCCAGCGCAGAATGTCGAGGGCTTCCTCGACACTCTTCCCGCGGACCAGGTCGATCACCCGGCGCGCCTTGGTCGCCGAGACACGCACGAAGCGGGCCTTGGCCGTCGCGGACGGATACTCGATTGCTGTCTGAGTAGCTGTAGTCATCGGCGCTTACTCTTCCGGTCGTCCTTGATGTGACCCTTGAAGGTCCGCGTCGGCGCGAACTCGCCGAGCTTGTGCCCGACCATCGACTCGGTGACGAACACCGGGACGTGCTTGCGGCCGTCGTGGACGGCGAAGGTGTGCCCGATGAAGTCGGGGATGATGGTCGACCGACGGGACCAGGTCTTGATGACCTGCTTGGTGTTCTTCTCGTTCTGGACGTCGACCTTCTTGAGCAGATGGTCGTCGACGAACGGGCCCTTCTTCAGGCTGCGTGGCATCGCTACTTCTCCCTAATCCTCTACCGGCCTCAGCGCTTCTTGCCGGTGCGCCGGCGTCGGACGATGAGCTTGTCGCTCGGCTTGTTGGGCTTGCGGGTGCGGCCCTCGGGCTTACCCCAGGGGCTGACCGGATGGCGGCCACCGGAGGTCTTGCCCTCACCGCCGCCGTGCGGGTGGTCGACCGGGTTCATCACGACACCACGGACCGTGGGGCGCTTGCCCTTCCACCGCATGCGGCCGGCCTTGCCCCAGTTGATGTTGGCCTGCTCGGCGTTGCCGACCTCGCCGACGGTGGCGCGGCAGCGCACGTCGACGCGACGGATCTCGCCGGAGGGCATACGCAGCGAGGCGTAGGTGCCCTCCTTGCCCAACAGCTGGATGCTGACGCCGGCCGAGCGGGCGAGCTTGGCGCCGCCGCCGGGCCGCAGCTCGACGGCGTGGATCACGGTGCCGGCCGGGATGTTGCGCAGCGGCAGGTTGTTGCCGGGCTTGATGTCGGCGTTGGCACCGGACTCCACGACATCACCCTGCTTGAGGCCCTGCGGCGCGATGATGTAGCGCTTCTCGCCGTCCAGGAAGTGCAGCAGTGCGATGTTGGCGGTCCGGTTGGGGTCGTACTCGATGTGCGCGACCTTGGCGTTGACGCCGTCCTTGTCGTTGCGCCGGAAGTCGATCACCCGGTAGGCACGCTTGTGGCCACCGCCCTTGTGCCGGGTGGTGATCCGGCCGTGCGCGTTGCGACCGCCCTTGCCGTGCAGCGGGCGAACGAGCGACTTCTCCGGATGGTCGCGGGTGATCTCGGCGAAATCGGAGACGCTGGCACCGCGACGGCCAGGGGTCGTCGGCTTGTACTTGCGAATTGCCATATCAGTTCAAATCCTCTTATGTCCCTTGATCGGCGCTGGGTCAGGCCGGCGCGCCGAACAGGTCGATCGGCTTGCTGCCGGGTGCCAGGGTCACAATCGCGCGCTTGGTGCTCTTGCGCGTGCCGTAGCCGGTGCGGGTCCGCTTGCGCTTACCGTGCCGGTTCGCGGTGTTCACCGACTCGACCTTGACGGAGAAGATCTTCTCGATCGCGATCTTGATCTGCGTCTTGTTCGAATCCGGGTGCACCACGAAGGTGTACACGTTGTCCTCGATGAGCCCGTACGACTTCTCCGAGATGACCGGAGCCAGGATGATGTCGCGGGGGTCGGTCACGGTCGCCATCAGGCCGACACCTCCTCTTTCTGCGCCTTGGTGGCACCGGCGATGTAGGCGTCCAGGGCCTCCACCGAGAACACCACGTCGTCGGCGTTGAGCACGTCGTAGGTGTTGAGCTGGTCCGGCGAGATCACGTGCACACCGGGCAGGTTGCGGACGCTCTTGGCACCGACCTCGTCGGAACGGCCGATCACCAGCAGCACCTTGCGGTTGGGGGTCAGCGTCTCCAGGAACGCACGGGCGCTCTTGGTCGACGGGGTCTGACCGCTGATCACCTCGGTGACGGCGTGGATCCGCTCGTTGCGCGCCCGGTCCGAGAGCGCCCCGCGCAGCGCGGCGGCGATCATCTTCTTCGGGGTGCGCTGGCTGTAGTCACGCGGCTTTGGGCCGTGCACGGTGCCACCGCCGGTGAACTGCGGAGCCCGGGTCGAACCCTGGCGCGCGCGGCCGGTGCCCTTCTGCCGGTAGGGCTTACGGCCGCCACCGGAGACCTCGCCGCGGGTCTTGGTCGAGTGGGTGCCCTGACGCGCGGCGGCGAGCTGGGCCGTCACCACCTGATGCATCAGCGCGATGTTCGGCTCGACGTCGAAGAGGGCAGCCGGTAGTTCCACCGTGCCGCCGGACTTGCCGTCCGGGGTGCGGACGTCAATCGTGAGCGTGGATGCCATTACTTCTCACCTCGTTTGATCGCGCTGCGAACCATGACGAGTCCGCCGTTGCGGCCGGGGATGGCGCCCTTGATCAACAGCACGCCGTTCTCGGCGTCGACCTTGTGCACCACCAGGTTCTGCGTGGTCACTTTGTCGTTGCCCATCCGGCCGGCCATCCGGGTGCCCTTGAACACCCGGCCGGGGGTGGCGCAGCCACCGATGGAGCCGGGCCGGCGGTGCACCGCCTGGGCGCCGTGGCTGGCGCCCTGGCCGGAGAAGCCGTGACGCTTCATGGTGCCGGCGAAACCCTTGCCCTTGCTGGTGCCGGTGACGTCGACGTAGGTGCCGTCATCGAAGATGGCGGCGGTCAGCTCCTGGCCGACCTCGTAGTCGGCGGCGGCGGCCTCGTCCTCGAACCGCAACTCGGCCAGGTGCCGGCGCGGGTTCACCCCGGCGGCGGCGTACTGACCAGTCACGGGCTTGTTCACCTTGCGCGGGCTGATCTCGCCGTAGGCGAGCTGCACCGCGCTGTAACCGTCGCGCTCCGTGGTGCGGATGCGCGTCACAACGTTGGGCCCGGCCTTGACGACCGTCACCGGGACGACCTTGTTGTTCTCGTCGAACACCTGCGTCATGCCCAGTTTGGTGCCCAATATGCCTTTGCGTGCCATGGTTGCTGGGTCTCCTACTGGATGTTCACGTCGACGCTGGCCGGAAGATCGATGCGCATCAGGGCGTCAACGGTCTTGGGCGTCGGGTCGAGGATGTCGATCAGCCGCTTGTGGGTGCGCATCTCGAAGTGCTCCCGCGAGTCCTTGTACTTGTGCGGGGACCGGATGACGCAGTACACGTTCTTCTCGGTCGGCAGCGGCACCGGACCGACCACGCTGGCACCGGTACGGGTGACCGTCTCCACGATCTTGCGTGCCGAGGCGTCAATCGCCTCATGGTCGTAGGCCTTGAGCCTGATGCGGATCTTCTGTCCCGCCACGCTTCTCCTACCTTCACTGTCATTCCGGCGCCGGGCCTGGGCCCGGCAACCACGTAGGCGTGGAGCGCGCTGGTCGCGCTCGTATGCCGCCGCTGTTTACCTGTCTCTGGTTCACCGGCCCCCGCGGTCGGGCGTGTCACCCGACGCACACTTCCGTCCGCGGCCCGAAACTGCCGGATACACGAGCGATAAGGTGGGACCGGACGCGTCCGTGCGGACGCCGGTCGTCTGCCCCGCGCCGGACGGGCCCCAAAGGACACCGGCCCTGCTCAAGGCAACCCGAACAGTATGCCTCAGATCGGCGCGTGCTCCAAATCCCCGGGCATGCCGTCCGCACCCCCGGCCCGGGCCGCCGGAGGGACCCCGGATCCGGGACCCCGACCGGGTGACAGACCGGGTGACAGACCGGGTGATCCGGCGCCCCGCGGCAGGGTCGACGGAACCCTGTGAGTTGCCTTACGAATCCCGGCGCGGGCGCTTCGCCAAGATGCATTTAACCGCGACATGGGCGACCATTACGCGTAACTGCACATATGTAGCGCTCGGGGGAGAAATGTCCGTTGTAGTGCCACAATACGAGAGTCCGTCGCTGCGGCGCCGCCGCCGCGCTGAACGAGCAAACATTCGGCTGGATCTCCAGGGTTTGCGGATGGTGGCCGTCCTGGCGATCCTCGCCCATCACCTCTGGGGTGTGCCCCGGGGCGGGTTCGTCGGCATCGACGTCTTCTTCGTCATCTCGGGATTCCTGGTCACCGGCGGACTGCTGCGCAGCACCGAGGGCCGCGAGAGGCCGTCGATGCGGCAGTTCTACTGGAACCGGCTGCGGCGCATCGTCCCGGCCGCCACGGTGGTGCTGCTGCTCACCTGTGTGGCCGCGGCGCTGGTGTTCCCGGCGGCCCGCGCCCACCAGGTGGGGCTGGACGCCGCGTTCGCCTTCGTGTTCCTGGCGAACTGGCGTTTCGCCGCCGAGGACGCCGGCGGCATCGCGTCGGCCCAGTCCCCCCTGCAGCACTACTGGGCATTGTCCGTCGAGGAGCAGTTCCACCTCGTGTGGCCGGTGGTGGTGCTGGCGCTGTGCCTGGTCGTGGCGCGCAAGGGCTGGCCGGGCGCCCGGCGCGC
This sequence comes from Mycolicibacterium palauense, assembly GCF_002592005.1. GTDB lineage: Bacteria > Actinomycetota > Actinomycetes > Mycobacteriales > Mycobacteriaceae > Mycobacterium > Mycobacterium palauense. The sequence goes on from NZ_NVQF01000028.1 coordinate 12,986, forward strand.
CGTGCTGATCGGCGGCGTCGTCGGGGTACTGATCGCCGCCTCGTGGGGGTGGTCGCTCTACGAGACCGCGACGTCGCCGGACTGGGCCTACTTCGACACCGCCGCGCGCCTCTGGGAACTGGGCATCGGGGCCCTGCTGGCCACCGCGGCAGGCGTCCTCGCGCGGATACCGGAGGTCCTCAAGCCGGCACTGTCGTGGGCGGGGCTGGTGCTCATCGGCGCGGGCATGATGCTCATCAACGCCGACTCCACGGGCTTCCCAGCGCCGTGGGCGCTGCTGCCGGTGACCGGTGCCGCACTGGTGATCATTGCCGGGGTCGGTAGCGAGCCGGTCCTGCAGGGCCTGCTGCGCAACCCGGTCAGCACCTATCTGGGTGATATCTCGTATTCGCTCTACCTGGTGCACTGGCCGGTCATCGTCATCGTCGGCGCGACGATGGCTCCGGGCGCCAACTTCGCCGCATGCGTGCTCGCGCTCAGCTTCGGGTTGGCCGTCGCCTGCCACCACTTCATCGAGAACCCGTTGCGTGATGCCAGCCCGGAACGGTTCCGGGAACTGCGGCACGACATCAGACGCGGGCTCTACCACCCGCTGCCGTCGAGCAAGTACGCGGCGGTAGCGGCACTGACGCTGGTGACGGTCGCCCTGATCGCCTTCGTCACCCGGCCCGATGCCTACGACCAGGGCACGCCTCCCCCGGTGCCGGTCGTCACCCCGCACGAGGGCGGCTGAGGCGACGGGCGAGCACCGGTCAACGGAGCACCGCCGACACCGAACCCGTTTCGCCCCTGGCCGTTCCGCCCCTGCCTGAGCCCTCGGGCTTGCGGTGGTGCTGGAGAAACGCCGGCCGGTGTGGCTGTCGCCGGTCGACGAGGCCGAACTCGCCGAGCGCGCCCGCAGCGCGTCGCGGCGCATCCTGATCGAGTCCGGGGTGCGCCCGCGACACGACGACCTGTGGCGCTCGATCGCCGCGCCGGCCGGATAGGGCGGCACTCGGCCGGCAGCGGCGCCGCCGCCCTCGCCTCCCGGATCTCAGCCGGCCAGTCCCGCCCAGAACGGACACTGGTGCTCGACACCGAAGTCGGACCGCACCCGCGGGCCCTGCGCGGTGAAGGTCATCCGCTGCTGTCCGCCCGGCCCGGACAGCGCCGGCCAGACCGGGGCGCCCGGGTATCCGGGCACGCCGGTGGCCACGAAATGGCTCCAGTAGCCGATCATCTGGTCGGACAGCCGCCGCTGGACCGGGGACAGCGGCGGGGCCCCGCCGACGTCGAACAGGTAGCGCAGCTCCAGCGAATGCGCCGCCCCGACCGGGAACGGCACGGTGCGCAGCGGCGCCGGGGCCGGAGCGGTGCGGTCGCTGAACTCGTAGGCGTAGACCGGTGCGTGGGCGGCCAGGCCGGAGGCGACGCCGGCCGCCGGGCAGGCGAACACGCCGTCGGTGACCGCGGTCGCGTAGGCCAGCGAGACGTCCCCGCCGAAACGCTCCGGCGCATACCGTCTCGCGATGTCGCCGGCGTGGCCGCCGAAGGCGTCGGCGAGCATCCCCGGGTAGGCCGCGGCACTGGGCTCTCGCCCGGTACGCAGGTAGCGCAGCGCCATGAACAGCGTGAACTCGTCGGCGTTGGAGCCGATCAGCACCGGAACCCGGGCCGCCCTGCCCGCCCGGATCGCCGTGGGCGGGTCCATCGGCAGCATCCGGGTGCCGGTGACGGGCCCGCTGAGGCGGTCGGTGCCGATCCGCAGATACCACGGCGGATCCACCAGGGCGGCGGCGGGCAGCGCCCGCAGGCAGCGCGCTGTGGTGCTCGGATCCCCGCAGCCCACCGCCCGGGCATACTCGCGGCTGACCCGTTGGGCCACGACCGGGTCGGCCTGCACCTGGCACGGCCCGCTCTGCAGGATCGCCGCCCGGAACAGGCCCTGCGAGCCGGGCGCGACGAGGTGGTCGCACACCGACATCGCGCCCGCGGACTCGCCGGCGATGGTGACCTTGGCCGGATCGCCGCCGAAGGCGGCGATGTTGTCGCGGACCCAGCGCAGCGCGGCCTGCTGGTCGGCCAGCCCGTAGTTGCCGACCTCGTCGGGCGGGCCCAGATCGGGGTGGGCCAGAAAGCCCGGTGCGCCGAGCCGGTAGTTGACCGTGACGACGACCATGTGGCCCTTGGTGGTCAGCCATTCGGCGTCGTAGATGTCACCGCTGCCGTTGACGAAGCCGCCGCCGTGGATCCAGACCATCACCGGCAGCGCGGAGGCCCCGGTGGGCGACCATACGTTCAGCGACAGGCAGTCCTCGTTGGAGGTGCGCCCGAATCCGGGATCGACGCGGCTGTCCTGGATACAGCGCGGTCCCGACGACGCCGCGTCGCGGACTCCCGGCCACGGCGGGGCCGGACGCGGGGGCTGCCAACGCAGGGGCCCCACCGGGGGTGCGGCATACGGGATGTCCTGGAAGAGCAGGTGGTCGGGGGCGATCTGGCCGCGCAGCGCTCCGGTGCGGGTGTGCACCAGACCCTGGTCCAGCCCGGGGTCGGCGGGGGCGGCGGTGTCGCGCACCGGCGGGGTCGTCTGCCCGCCGGCGCACCCACCGATGAGCACCGCGACCAGTGCCAGCACGCCCAGCAGCGCGGCCGTGCGGCGAAGGGCGGCGGTAGGCACGACCCGAGGGTATGCGAGCGCACCGGCCGGCGGCATCCGGCCGGGAGGCAATGACCAAGGTCCCGAAAGGGCCGAATCGCTTTCAATCTCGGCACCGATCGCCGACACTGAACCTGACACCCCGACCTGACACCCGTCAAAAACACCTGTTCGCAGATCCGAGGAGCCCCATGACCAGTTCGACGACGCAGCATCGGGCCAGCGAACAGGGACGGGTGCTCGCCGATCCGACCGCCTACGCCGACGACGCGCGGCTGCACGCGGCGCTGACCTGGCTGCGCGCCAACGAACCGGTCGCCTGGGTGGACAACCCGCCCTACCTCCCGTTCTGGGCGGTCACCAAGCACGCCGACATCATGGCCATCGAGCGGGACAACGAACTGTTCGTCAGCGGCCCGCGGCCGTTGCTGATGCCCGCCGACGCCGATGAGGTGCTCAAGGCACAGCGCGAGGCCGGGATCGGGCTGCGCACGCTGATCCACATGGACGACCCGCACCACCGCAAGGTCCGTGTGATCGGCGCGGACTGGTTTCGCCCCAAGGCCATGCGCGATCTGAAGGTGCGCGTCGACGAGTTGGCCCGCCGCTACGTCGACCGGATGCGCGAGGTCGGGCCCGAATGCGACTTCGTCACCGAGATCGCGGTCAACTTCCCGCTCTACGTGATCCTGTCACTGCTCGGGCTGCCCGAATCCGACTTCCCCCGCATGCTGAAACTGACCCAGGAGATGTTCGGCGGCGACGACGCCGAACATCAGCGCGGCGACACCACCGAGGACATGCTGGCGGTGCTGGCCGACTTCTTCAACTACTTCGCCGCCCTGACCGCGTCCCGCCGGGCGAACCCGACCGAGGACCTGGCCTCGGCGATCGCCAACGGCCGCATCGACGGCGAGCCGCTCTCGGACATGGACACCGCCTCCTACTACGTCATCGTCGCCAGCGCCGGCCACGACACCACGAAGGACGCGATCTCGGGCGGGCTGCGGGCACTGATCGAGAACCCCGACCAGCTGGCCCGCCTGGCCGCCGACCCGTCGCTGATGCCCACCGCGGTGGAGGAGATGATCCGCTGGAGCACCCCGGTCAAGGAGTTCATGCGCACCGCGACCCGCGACACCGAGGTGCGCGGGGTGCCGATCGCCAAGGGTGAATCGGTCTACCTGGCCTACGTATCCGGAAACCGCGACGAGGAGGTGTTCGACGACCCGTTCCGCTTCGATGTGGCCCGTGACCCGAACCGCCACGTGGCGTTCGGCTACGGCGTGCACTTCTGCCTGGGTGCCGCGCTGGCCCGGATGGAGATGAACAGTTTCTTCACCGAGCTGGTGCCGCGGCTGGACTCCATCGAGTTGGCCGGACCGCCCGAGCTGAGCGCCACCACCTTCGTCGGCGGCCTCAAGCACCTGCCGATCCGCTACTCGCTGCGCTGATCGCCGTCGGTGCGGCCGTACACGTGCAGGAAGCCCAGCACGGTGGCACGCACCGTCTCTCGATAGTCGATATCGGGCAGGGTCGAGAGCCGCGCGGTCACCAGGGGCCCCAGCAGTAGGGTGATCGCCGTCGCCCGGTCGAATTCGACGAGTTCCTCGGTGGCCTGGGGGCTGTCGAAGATCGCGTCGAACGGCGCGGCGTACTGCTGGGCAAGACGCTCGCGCAGTGTCTGCATCTCCGGGCTGTCGCCGTGCCGCGAGTCGGGGAGCTCCTCGAGATCGCTGCCCAGCGCAACCCAGTACATCGCGGTGAGCATGGTGGGCGCCTCGGCGACCAGGTCCGCCCACGCCTGAAGCATCGCGGTCAACCGGTCCTGCAGGGAGCCCTCCGACGGGGGTGTCGGCGCGGGCGGTATCAGACTCTGGAAGGCCGCTGCCAGTAGGTCGTTGCCGCTGGGGAAATGCCGGTACAGGGTGGCGCGGGCGACGTTGGCTCCGCGCAGCACCGCGTCGACCGTCACCGCGCTCGGGCCGCCGGCGCGCAGCAGGTTGGCGGCCGCGTCGAGCAGCCTGGCCCGCGACCGGGCCGGGCGGGGGTCACTGCGTGCCCCGTCGTGCGCCCCCTCGAGCGCCCCCTCGTGTGCCTCGTCTTCCACCAGCAACCTGTCCATCCGCCAACGAGACTGTTAGTCTCAAAACTTGCCGACCAGTGGAGGGCTCCACGTGACCGAAACCACCGCCCGGCCCGCCCAGCGTACCGATCCACTCAACGCCGCCCCCTCGCAGCGGATGCGCGTGTGGACGCTCTGCCTCGCATGCCTCGGACTGACGCTGGTGATCTCGTCGATGGTCGCCCTGAACACCGCCCTCGGCGACATCGCGCTGTCGACCTCGGCCAGCCAGACCGAACTGACCTGGGTCGTCGACAGCTACACCCTGGCCCTGGCCTGCCTGGTGCTGCCCGCGGGCGCGATCGGCGACCGCTACGGACGTCGCGGCGCGCTGGCGGCCGGGCTGCTGATCTTCGCCGCCGCCTCCTATGCCCCGGCCATCTGGGCCGACCCCCTGCACCTGATCGTGGCCCGCGGCGTCGCCGGCGTGGGTGCCGCCTTCATCATGCCGGCCACCCTGTCGCTGATCACTTCCGCCTACCCGCCCGGGCAGCGGGCCAAGTCGGTGGGCATCTGGGCCGGCGTCGCCGGAAGCGGCGCCGTGGTCGGAATGCTGGGTTCCGGTGGGCTACTGCACTTCTGGTCGTGGCAGTCGATCTTCTGGGCGTTCGGCATCGTCGCCACGGTGCTGATCCCACTGTCGCTGACCGTCGCGACGTCCAAGGACCCGCAGTCCAGGCCGCTGGACCGGGCCGGGACGCTGTTGATCGGCGCCTCCGTCGCGGTCTTCGTGTTCGGCATCCTGGCCGTGCCGTCGCACGGCTGGGGTGACCCCGTGGTCTACGGCTGCCTGCTGGCCGGCGTCGCCCTCGCCGCCGCCTTCGGGGTCGTCGAACTGCGTCAGCGCCACCCGCTGCTCGACGTGCGACTGTTCGGCGACGCCACGTTCGCCACCGGCGCCGTCGCCATCACCATGCTGTTCCTGGCCCTGTTCGGATTCTTCTTCCTTCTCATGCAGCACATCCAGCTGGTGATGGGATACAGCGCGATCGCCACCGCCTTCGCGATCTCGCCGCTGGTGGTGCCGATGCTCGCCTTCTCGGTGCTCTCGGCGTGGTACCTGCCGAAGCTGGGTCTTCGCCTGGTGGTCTTCCTCGGCCTGCTGTGCACCGCGGCCGGGCTGCTGTGCCTGCGCCAGGTCGGCGTGGACTCGCCCTACTGGGATCTGGCCTGGCCGTTGCTCATTCTGAGTACGGGCATCGGTTTGTGCACCGCCCCCACGACATCGGCGATCATGGTTTCGGTCTCCGACGACAAACAGGGCGTGGCCTCCGCGGTCAACGATGCGACCCGCGAGATCGGCGCCGCGCTCGGTATCGCGCTGGCCGGCTCGATCCTGGCACATCAGTACAGCACGCTGCTGTCCCCGAAGGTCTCGGCGCTGCCGGCGGCGGCCCGGGAGGTCGCCGGCCGCTCCCTGGCCGAATCTCTGGAGTTGGCGACCCGCCTCGGCGGGCCGCAGGGCGTCTGGCTGGCCGAGGTGAGCAGGGCCGCCTTCGTCGCGGCCATGCATTCGTCATTGCTGGTGCTCGCCGCGGTTCTGGCCACCGCGGCGGTGGCCGTCGGCCTGTGGGCGCCGGGGCGTGACGGGACCCAACTTGCGGTGATCCGCCGCATCCGTCGCCGGGGCGCCCGCCGCCGGGCCGGGCGGCACCACCGGTGAGGGCGCATTAATCTCGAACCCATGCACGTGCTGCTGGTCAATCCGAACACGACGGCCTCGATGACCGCGGCGATCGCCGCCAGCGCGGCCGCGGTGGCCGCGCCCGACACCGTCGTCGAGGCGGTCAACCCCGACCAGGGGCCGCCGAGTATCGAGAACGACGACGACGAACGACGTTGTGTGCCGGGATTACTCGACGAGATCGCCGCCGCCGCCGCTCGTTCGCGGCAGCGCCCCGACGCCTACGTGGTGGCCTGCTTCGGCGACCCCGGGATGGAGCAGGCTCGCGCGCTGGTCGATGCACCGGTGCTGGGCATCGCCCAGGCGGCCATGCATGCCGCGGCACTGTTGGCCGGGACCTTCTCGGTGGTGACATCGATGAGTGCCACGGTGCCCCGCGGGTGGGAACTGGCCCGGCTGCACACGCCACGGGCCTGCCTGGGAGTGCACGCCTGCGACATCCCCGTGGTGCGCATCGACGCCGACCCGGCCAGCCTCGGCCCGATCGCCGAGCTGTGCGCCGCGGCACTGTCCGGGGACGGCAGCCGGGCCATCGTTCTCGGGTGCGCCGCCATGGCCCGCTACGCAGAACCATTGCGCCGCCGGCTCGGGGTCCCGGTGATCGACGGTGTCCAGGCCGCGACCCTGCTGGCGCAGAGCCTGGCCCCCCTGGCCGCACCGGGTGGGAACTGAGCTCAACCCCCGCGGACGAATCCCGCCGCCCGGTGCGCGAGCATGACCGTCGTCGCGTGTGGCCCCCGCCGCGGGACCGCCGGCAGCACCGAGCCGTCGACCACCCACAGGTTGTCCACCCCGATCAGCCGACAGTGCGCGTCGACCACCGCGTCGGGATCGCCGGCGCGCCCCATCGGAGCGGTTCCGCACAGGTGCTGCGAGGTGGACCACATCGGATCTCCGAGTTCCACTGTGCCGCCGAGCAATTCCGCTACCAGGCCGGCCCCCCGTCGCAGCAGGTCGACGTCGGCGCTCACGGTGTCGTAGCGGTGCTCTATCCGCGGCGGCACCGCCGGATCGGAGGACACCAGGCTGACGCGGCCCCGGCTGCCCGGATGCATCACCGCCACACCGATATGCGGCCAGTCGGGCCGACCGCCGGCCCCGTCGCCGACCATCGCGATGAAGCCTCCCGTGTAGGGCCTGATCTCAAGATCATCGCTGGTGCTGAGTACGGCTTCCAGCACCGGCCTGCGCGGCTCCACCGCCCAGTGGGCCGGCAACACCCATTCCGGATGGTCGGCGCTGCGCCGGCCGACCGGCGCGGCAATCTGCACGGGCACTCCGGCGGCACGCAGATCGGGCTCGGGGCCTATCCCCGAGAGCATCAGCAGATGCCCCGAACCGATCGCGCCCGCGCACAACACGACCTTGTCCGCTGTCAGCACCCCCGCGCCCCGGGGACCCACCACCTCGACGCCGTGCACCCGCGCACCGCCGACCCGCAGCCGCACCACCCGGGTGCGGGCGTGCAGCACGACGTTGGGACGCAGCAGCGCGGGCTCCAGGAATCCGGCACCGGGGCCGCGCCGCATGCCGGCGACGATGTTCAGTGGCACCGCACCGGCGCCGGTCGGCAACGCCGGCCCGTGGCTGACCGCGTTGAGGTCGGCCAGCCAGGGCACGCCCGCGCGTTCGGCCGCCGAGAGGAACAGCGCGGTGCTGCCGGTGATCTCGCGCGTCCGGCGAACCGGGATCGGACCACTGTCGCCGTGATCGCCGGTGCCTTGCCGGGTGCCTTGCTGGGCGCCTTGCCGGGCGCAGTAGTCGAGATCCGTCTCGATGGCCCGGTAGTGCCCGATCACCTCGGACCATGTCCAGCCCGCCAGGTTCCATTCCGCGAAGTCGACGGGCAGGGCGCGGCAGAAGTATCCACCGTTGACCGCACCCGACCCGCCTGCCGTCGCGCCGCGCACGATCGCAGCCCGCCTGGGCGGGTCGAGCGTCAGCGCCGTCTCGAATCGCGCCACCACCGGGCTGGCGGCGCCCACCGGCAACACCATGCCATTGGCGGTCAGCCCCGCGATCCCGGGTTCGGCCGGACCGGGGCCCGCTTCGACGATCGCTACCGTACAGCCCGGATCTACCGAAAGCCGCTCGGCCACCACCGATCCGGCACTTCCGGCACCGATGACCAGGACATCGCTGTGCCCGAGGGACGTCACCGTCGACGACCGGTCTAGGGCCGGATCTGCGGCGTGAGTGCGCGCAGGTTCCGCTCCCGGGCCACCCCGACCCACAGCCCGGCACCGTAGGCGAGATCGTCAAGACGTTTGAGGACCAGATAGGGCAGCAGGCCGATGGGCTTGTCGTCGTCGTCGGCGTTGCGGCGTCGCGACAGCCAGTCCACGACGCCGTCGAGGACCGCGGCCAGCAGCACCACGCGACGGCACCGCCGCGAGACGGTGGCCGCCAGCAGCGCCACCGGCCAGTAGTGCCGGCAGATCGCCGAGGCCAGCTGCAGTGCGGACGCGACCAGCCCCTGCCCCGCCACCAGCAGGACGTCACGCGGGGCCGTCTCGGGCCCGTCCATGGCCGCCGAGACCCGACGCCCGGTGAAGGCCAGGGCCAGCAGGGACGCCAAAGTCCCCAACCGCGAGCCCAGCGCCAGCATCAGCCAGACCACCGTCATCCCCGCCGAGACGAACAACGGAGCGGTCTTGTCCGGGTGGCGGCCGGCCAGCGGGGCGGCCGAGGTGCCATAAAACGCCTTGCGGGCCAACCATTCTCGCAGCTGAATGCGGTGCTCGTGGGCGACCAGTGCGATCGGTTCGTAGCGCAACCGCGCCCCGGACTCGATCAGCCGCCAGCACAGATCGACGTCCTCCCCCGAGTGCATGCTCTCGTCGAAGCCGCCCACCGCGGTCAGACAGGACCGCCGACACACGATGGCCGCGCTCGGCACGTAGGACACCGTCCCGTACGGCACGACGGGGGCCTCCCGCAACCCCAGGTCCAACGATGAGCGCACCGCCTCGTAGCGGGCCACCAGGCGGTCGGACGGTGCCAGTCCGATGATCCTCGGCGCCACGAGTGCCACCGCCGGATCGCAGAAATGGCCGAGCAGCGCCTCCAGCCATCCGGGCCGCGGAACCACGTCGGAGTCCAGGAAGGCCACGAAGTCCGTCCGGCAGGCGGCCAGGCCCGTATTGCGCGCGGCCGCCGGACCCCTGCTCAGCTCGTGGCGAAGCACCTCGACCTCGCTGTCGTAGGCTCCCAGGTGTTCGGGGCGAATCGGCACCGCAGACCCGTCGTCCACCACGATGACCCGCTTGCCACGCAGGGCCGAGATCAGCCGCCTCACACCGGATACATTGTCGCGCACCGGGATAACGATGGTGACATCACGGTGAGACGGGCCGCTGGCCGGTCGCGGATGGGCCACCGTGGCGTCGAGGAGCGTGCGGGCCAACCGGGCGCTGACCGCGTCGTGCACCTCGAGGCGTCCGCCGTCGAGCATGGTGCGCGCCGCCGGGGCCAACCGCAGCAGCCGGGTCGGAGATCCCCCCAGTAGCGCGGCCCCCGACCCCAGCACCCGGACGCGCCTGTCGACCTGCACAGCAAACCCGTCGGGGAGCCGGTCCGCGGCGGCGCCGACACCGGCCCTCACGTCAACATCCCGTCCGCCCGGGGCGTCCAGCGGCCGACGCGCTCGACGCAGCCGGCAACCATCTCGGTGAGCAGACGTTCACCCTCCGACGCGGTTGCAGTGGTCGGATCCCCCAACACTCCCACCTCACTCACTGCCGCGACACCCCCGCGGCTCATCAACGGCATCAGGTCTGACAGGGGCGCGATGTTACCCGCGCGTGACTCCTCCAGCCGGACATCCGCCGGCGAAATATGTAGCAATACAGACGTTTCGGTATGACCCGCGTGGGCGTCGCCGCCCCGCACCATACAGGAGCACCACCCTGTGTCCCGGCCCTCATAGCGCAGCCGGCGCACGGCCGCGGCCAGCGCGGCCACGTTGCCCCCGTGCCCGTTGACGAACACCACGCGGTTCGCCCAGTTCGCGGCGGACCTGCCGTACTCCAGCAGCAGCAACTCCAGCGCCGCGGTACCCACCGAGACGGTGCCGGGGAATCCCTCGTGCTCGCCGCTGGCCCCGTAGGCGACGGCCGGGGCCACCAGGTGCCCGCCCGTCCCGCGGTCCAGCCGGGAGGCGGCGCCACGGGCCACCGCGCACGCAATGCGGGTGTCGGTGTCCAACGGCAGGTGCGGTCCGTGCTGTTCGGTGGAACCCACCGGCACCAGCACCACCGGCGACCGGCCGTGCAGCTGTCTCGACGTCGAGTTCCCAAGCTCGCTGGGGAAAGCCACCCGCCGATGGTAGGCCGGATTCACCTGGTGTGCGCCGATTGTTGGTGTGCTGGACGGAATTTATTCGCCGGAGGCGCCGGATTGACCGGAGCGTAAGTTCACGTCTGCCCCGTACGCCACGCCCGCCCCAGGACGCGCTCAGCCCGCCGTGGGCGCCGTGTCACCGCCCGGCACCCCGAGGGTCCGGGTGAAGCCCTCCGGAACCAGGACGTCCTCGGGCCCCAGGTCGTGGATCGAGGCCTTACCGAGGCCGCGCAGTGCCGAGTCGATGCCGCCGTGCAGAATGTCCAGAACGTTCTCCACACCCGCCTGCCCGTTGGCCGCCAGACCCCACAGGTAGGCCCGCCCGATCATCACCGCACGCGCCCCCAGGGCGACGGCCTTCACCACGTCGCTGCCGCGCCGCACGCCACCGTCCAGCAAAACCTCGACCTGGTCGCCCACCGCGTCGGCGATGGCCGGCAGGCACCGAATGGCCGCCGGCGTGCCGTCCAGGTTGTTGCCGCCGTGGTTGGACACCGTGATCGCCGAAACACCGGCATCCACAGCACGTTTGGCGTCATCGACGCGCACCATCCCCTTGAGCAGGAAGGGGCCGCCCCACAGCTCACGCAGCCAGGCGATGTCCTCCCAGGTGGGCGGCGGGGTTCCCATCCACTCCCCGTAGGCCTCGAAGAACGTGGGGCCGGGCTCGCCGCGCCGGCCCTGGTTGGGTACCCGCAGGTCGGGCGGCCGCAGGTGCTTGCCGAAGCTCCACAACCAGCTGGGCTTGGTGAGCACCTCCGGGGACATCCGCAGCGTGGTGCGCAGGTCCATCCGCTCCGGGATCTTCGGGCTGCCCCAGTCCCGGCCGTGGGAGAAGCTCCAGTCGGTGGTGGCGATCAGTCCGACCGCGCCGGCGTCCTTGGCGCGCTGGACGCGCTCGGCGATGGCGTCCCGGCTGCCCAGCCAGTAGATCTGGAAGAAGATCTTGCCGTTGACCGCGATGACCTCTTCCATCGGCTTGCTGGCGAACGAGGACAGCCCCATCGCGGTGCCCCGTGCGGCCGCGGCGCGTGCCACGGCCACCTCACCGTCGGGGTCCACGGCCTGCACGCCGGTCGGCGAGATGATCACGGGCAACGAGATGTCCTGGCCCATAACGGTAGTCGCCATCTCGCGCTTCTCGGTCGCACCGACGACGTGCGGTGCGAAGCCGAGCTCGGCGAAGGACTCCACGTTGTCGGCCACCGTCACCCCCTTTTCGCTGGCCGAGATCAGCGAGGAGTAGACGGACTTGGGCAGCCGCTTCTTCGCCCGTTGCTGGGCGATGGCGACGGTTTCGAACCAGGTATCGCGTGCCATGAGGTCAGACCAGGACTTTCTAGACGGGGCTCTCGTTGCAGAACTTCTTGGGTGGTTGCGCCGGGGGTGCGCCGAGCGTCAGCAGCACCGGTTCCTTGCGGCGGCCGGTGCGGGAGTGGTCGACGCCGGACCTGGGCACCTCGCGGTCGGCGGCCAGCGCGGATTCGCCGTAGCCCTGCACGCACTCCGGGTCGGGGCCGTCCATCGGCAGACCCGTGAAGAACTTGGCGGCCATGCAACCGCCGCGGCAGGCGTCGTAGTGCCCGCAGCCCGAGCACGCCCCCGCCGACTGCGGTTCACGCAACTCGCCGAACAGCGTGGAGTTCTTCCAGATGTTCTCAAATCCATGGTCGGACAGGATGTTTCCGGCCAAGAAGTTGTCGTGGATGGCGAACGGACAGGCGTAGACGTCACCCACCGGATCGATCAGACAGACCACGCGGCCGGCCCCGCACAGGTTCAGCCCGGCCAGGGCTCCCGGCTCCCCCAGGCCGGACAGGTGGAAGAAGGAGTCGCCGGTCAGCACGCGCTCGCCGTGGGCGACCAGCCAGTCGTAGAGCTGGCGCTGCTGGTCGGCCGTCGGGTGCAGTTCGTCCCACACGTCGGCCCCCCGCCCCGAGGGACGCAGGCGCGTGATGCGCAGGGTGGCGCCGTAGGTGTCGGCCAGGGCCTTGAAGTCGTCGAGTTGGTCCACGTTGTGGCGGGTCACCACCACCGAGATCTTGGCGTCGGCGAATCCAGCGGCGGCCAGGTTCTCCAGTGCCCGGATCGCCATCGCGAACGAGCCGGGCCCGCGCACCGCGTCGTTGATCTCGGCGGTGGCGCCGTCCAGCGAGATCTGGACGTCGACGTAGTCGCTGGCGGCCAGCCTGGCGGCGACCTCGGGGGTGATCCGCACCCCGTTGGTGGAGAACTTCACCCCGACGTGGTGGGCGGTGGCGTAGTCGACGAGCTCCCAGAAATCCGGGCGCACAGTCGGTTCCCCGCCACCGATGTTGACGTAGAAGACCTGCATGCGCTCGAGCTCGTCGATGATGGCCTTGCACTGGTCGGTCGACAATTCGCGCGGGTCGCGCTTGCCCGACGAGGACAGGCAGTGCACGCAGGCCAGGTTGCAGGCGTAGGTCAGCTCCCACGTCAGGCAGATGGGGGCGTCCAGGCCCCGTTCGAACTGGTCGACGAGCCGCGGAACGGGCGCCACTGAGGTCATGTCTGCTCCTGGAGGTCGGGCCGGGCGACGATCATGTTCGAGTCCGCCAGCACACCCAGGGCGTGCAGGTAGGGCGACTGCGCGTCGTCGTCGATTCCGGCTGCGCGGCAGGCGGTCCGGACGTCGGGGTGCTCGTCGAGCGATTCGACGAGCGCCAGGATCGTCCGGCTCTTGAGAAAGGACAGTTTGCGGGTGCCGAAGTGGTAGAGCAGGGCGCCGAAGGGTTCGGGGCGCACCGCCACCTGGGGGTGCAGGCGCCAACCGCGACCGGGGTCGAACGATTCGGGCGGCCCTGACCGCTCGGCTCCGGTCGCGGTCGGCATCGTGCCCATGGGTCAGTAGACCCCGCACATTCCGTCGATCGAGACCTCTTCCACCAGCGATTCGGTGACGAGGTCGGCGTCGGCGGCCTGCTGCTGATCGTGGTCCATATTGCTCCACCTTTCTTCGTGTGACACTCGACACAAGGGGTCGATGGAGCCCTAGAATATGGCATCGAGTGCCATAACGGAAGTGGGGTCCGCGAAAATGGTGTCTGAGCCCGGCGCCCGGGTCGGTCGGCGACGTTCGACCACCCGCGACCACATCGCCGACGTCGCCATCGACCTGTTCAGCGCCCGGGGCTTCGACGCGGTCAACGTCGACGACGTCGCATCGGCCGCGGGGATCGCCCGGCGCACCGTGTTCCGCTACTACGCCTCCAAGAGCGCGATCCCGTGGGGCGATTTCGACGTCCACCTCGATCAGTTGGGCGCCCTGCTGGAGAACATCGATCCCGACGTGCCGCTGGCCGAGGCCCTGCGCGAGGCACTGCTGGCCTTCAACACCTTCGGGGAGCAGGAGGCGCTTCGGCACCGCGAGCGGATGCGGGTGATCCTGGAAACCGAAGAGCTGCAAGCCTATTCCATGACGATGTATGCCGGTTGGCGCGCGGTGATCGCCGAGTTCGTCGCACGCCGGCTCGGCGGCTCGCCCGCCGATCTGGGCCCACAGACCCTGGCCTGGGTGCTGCTCGGCGTGGCCCTGTCGGCCTATGAGCACTGGCTGGCCGACGAGACGGTGGCGCTGGCCGACGCGCTCATCGGAGCCTTCGACGCCCTGGGCGACACCTTCGGGGCACCCATGGCGCCGACCGCGCGCAAAAAACTCACCTAACCGGCGTCGGAGTTCGGCGGCCCACGACGACGATAGGGATGTGAGCGCCGAACCCGACCGCCCCGACGCTCCGCGGGCGCTGCTCCGTCTCTACGACGAGGCGCTGCCGGTGGTGTACGGATACTTCATCCGGCGTTGCGGCGACCGCGGCACGGCCGAGGACCTGACATCGGAGACCTTCCTGGCGGCCATGGACGCCGCCCGCAGACCGCAGCCTCCCCCGATCACGGTGCCCTACCTGATCGGGGTGGCCCGCCACAAGCTGGCCGACCACTACCGGCGGCGCGGCGAGCGGTCCACCGTGGTGCTCGCCGAGCCCCCGGAACCTCCGGAGCCCTCCGACGAGTGGGAGGCCCACCTGGACCGGCTGGTGGCCGAGGGGGTGCTCGCCCGGCTCTCCGGGGCGCACCGGGCGGTGCTGACGCTGCGCTATCTGGACGACCGGTCGGTGCCCGAATGCGCCGACCTGCTGGGCCGCACGGTGCACGCCACCGAGGCACTGCTGGTGCGCGCCCGACGATCGTTTCGGGCGCTCTACCCGGAGGGAGGTCCGTCATGAGTTCGCCCGGCGACCCGTTGCGTGTCCTGGGCGGTGGCGACCTCCCCGTCCACCCCGACCCGGCCTTCGCGCAGCGGTTGCGCACCCGGCTGGAGTCGGCGCTGTCCCTGCCCGCCAACACCGAAGGAGTCGACATGTCCGGCACCGACACCGCCGTGGCCCGCCTGAACACCGCCCCGAACACCGACGTTCCCGAACCCGCTCCCCTTCCACGCCCGGCCGCCCTGCCCTACCTCCAGGTGCGCAACGCCCGCCGCGCCCTGCGCTGGTACACCGAGGCGCTCGGCGCCGTCGTCATCGGCGAGCCGATCATCATGGCGGACAACAGGGTCGGTCATGCCGAGCTGGCCATCGGCGGCGGGGTGCTCTACCTGGCCGACGAGTTCCCCGAGCTCGGCCTGCGCGCACCGGCCGCGGGCGCGGTGTCGGTCAGCCTGATGCTGCCCGTGGGCGACACCGACGCGGCGCTGGCCCGCGCCGCCGAGCACGGCGCCACCGTCGTCCGCGAGGTCGACGAGGCGCACGGGTCGCGCAATGCGGCGTTCCTCGACCCGTTCGGCCACCGGTGGATGCTCTCGGGCCCGATGCGCACGGCACCGGCACCGATCCGCCACGGCGACGTCGGCTACGTCTCGGTGTGGACCCCCGACCCACGCCGGGCCGCCGCGTTCTACGGCCACGTACTGGGCTGGACCTACGACGAGGACACCCACCGCGTCACCAACACCGCCGAACCCGTCGGCATCGTGGCCGCCCCCGGACAGCACATGTTGTTCTGCTGCTACGCCGTGGCAGACCTGGACGCCGCGCGCCGAGCCATCCTCGGCGCCGGCGGCCGCACCGGCGAGAGCTCCGAATCCGGCTTCGGAACGGTGCTGGATGCCACCGATCCCGCCGGTGCGCGCTTCGCGGTCTTCGAGCCCACCGGCGGGGTGCGGCGTCCCGCGCTCAACGGCGCCGGTCCGGGCGAGCTGGCCTACATCACCCATCAGGTGCCCGACTCGGCGGCCTTCCGGCGCTTCTACGGCGCGGTGCTGCACTGGGATTTCGAACCCGGACGCGTCGAGGACGGCTGGCAGGTCAGCGGATCGCATCCGATGGCCGGCGTGGCCGGCGGCGGGCGGGCACCGGCGACGGTACCCATGTGGACCGTCGCCGAGATGGACTCCGCGGTGGCACGGGTGCGCGAGGCCGGCGGCACCGTCGTGCAGGAGCCCAGCCGGCAGGCCTACGGGCTGATGGCCGAGTGCACCGACGACCAGGGCGGCCGGTTCTATCTCGGCGAGTTCTGAGCCGGCGCGCGCCACCACCACCTGCCACCACCAGCTCGCTGCACCGCGCGAGCGCTCACTGAGGTACGCAGAATTCGAAGAATCCGTACCTGGATGAGCGCTCGCGGGAAAGGGGCCGCGCGAAGAGGCCCGCGGGAAGGGATGCCGGCGGCTAGCCCAGCACGTCGGAAATGGGTGCGCCCGAGGCGATCTTGGAGCGGGTCTTCATCACCTTGCCGGGCATGCCGCCGCCGACGACGCCGACGACGACGCCGTCGCGCTCGTAGTAGGCCAGGAACTTGCGGCCGTCGTCCTCGACCAGGTGCACGACGTCGTCGGCTTCGGGTTCACCCAGGCACTGGATCTTCACGTCGTACTGGTCGCTCCAGAAGTAGGGCACCACGACCGCCTCGGGCGGCACCTGGCCGAGCAGCGCCGGCACCAGCACCCGGGCCTGCTCGGCGACATTGCTCCAATGCTCAACCCGCGCTTGGTGTCCGGTGGCATCACGCCACGACGCGACGTCACCGAGTGCCCACACGTGCAGCGCGCTGGTGCGCCCGACGTTGTCGCAGATCACGCCCCCATCGCGCGAGTCGACCTCGACACCGCTGCCCTCGAGCCAGTCGGTGGCCGGCCGCGACCCGATGCCGACCACCACCAGGTCGGCCTCGAACTCGGTGCCGTCGGTGAGCACGACCTTCTCGACGCGGTCGGTCCCGGACACCTCCGCGACGCCCACGCCGGTGCGCACATCGACCCCCTGCCCGCGATGCAGCCGGCTGACCAGCGCACCGATCCGCTCCCCGAGCACCGAGGCCAGCGGCTCCGGCTGGGGCTCGACGAGCACCACGTCGACGCCGAGCGTGCGCAGGCTCGCGGCCACCTCGCAGCCGATGAACCCCGCCCCGATGATCACCGCCTTGCGTGCCGAGCCGGCCTGCTCGCGCAGCGCCCGACTCTCGTCGTAGGAGCGCAACACGTGGACGCCGGCCAGATCGGGGAGCGACGGGATACGCTTCGGCACCAGGCCGGTGGCGATGATGAGTTCGTCGTAGTCGACCACCGTGCCGTCGGCCAGCGTCAGCGCCTCGGCCTCGGTGTCCAGGGCGGTGGCCGCCGAGCCCATCATCAGGGTGATCTTGTTCTCCTCGTAGAACTCCCTGGGTTTGAGCGTGACGTCGACCAGCGTGTGGCCCTCCTTGTGCAGGGCCTCCTTCGACAGTGGGGGCCGGTCGTACGGCAGGTGCACCTCGTCGCTGACCAGGACGATCTCACCGTCGTACTCCGACCGCCGCAACTGTTCGGCCACTCGCGAAGCCGACAGGCCACCGCCTACGATCACAACCTTTTGCGCGCTCACGGGATCTGTTCTTACACGATCTACAAGACCCACGGTCTACCACCCCGGGGACTCGGACGGGACTTGGACGGGACTCGGACGGGACTCGGACGGGAGTCAGCCTTCGGGACGGGCCCGGTCGATGATGTTCGACAACACCACGATGCTCTCGCTGCGCTCGATCGAGGCGCTGGATCGGATCCGTTCCAGAGCGGTCTCCAGGTGGCGCATGTCGCGGGCCAGCACATGCAGGATGGCATCGGAGGTCCCGGTCACCGTCGCCGCACTCACCACCTCCGGAATGTCCAGCCAGGCCCGGCGCAGCTCGTCGGGCGCGATGGTGCCCTGACAGTAGACCTGCACGTACGCCTCGGTGGTCCACCCCAGTGCCGTGCGGTCCACGACGGTGGTGAAGCCCCGGATGACCCCGCGGTCGAGCATCCGGTCCACCCGGCGTTTGACCGCCGGGGCCGAGAGATTGACCCGCTCGCCGATCTCGGCGAACGTCGCCCGCGCATGGTCGGCGAGCTCGTTGAGGATCCGTTCGTCGGTCTCGTCCAGGCGGTCCATCGGCCGTCACCCACCTCCCACACCACAATCACGCAACAAATTGCCACAATGACCCCCGTAGGACAATGGATCACTCATAGACACGCAATACAAGGTGATTGATTGCGAAAAATGGCGTCTCTAGCATTTGATTCATGACGATTTCCGATCTCACCGGCGCATCCGCGCCGGTGTCCGATGTCGCCGCAGCCCCGACCGCCACCCCCGTGCGCAGCGCACGCGCCCGCCGCTACGCGATGACCCCGCCGACCTATTTCGCGGTCGAATACGCCATCAACCCGTGGATGGACACCGACACCGAGGTGGACGCCGGCCTGGCGCTGGCCCAGTGGGAGCAGCTGCGCCAGACCTACCTGCGCCTCGGGCACACCGTCGACCTCGTCGCCCCGGTCGCCGGGCTGCCCGACATGGTGTACGCCGCCAACGGCGGCCTGATCGTCAACGGGGCCGCCGTGGTGGCCCGGTTCAAGCACCCCGAACGCCAGGGCGAGTCCGGGGCCTACGCCGGCTGGATGACCGATGCCGGGCACACACCGCGCCACACCGACGCGGTCAACGAGGGCCAGGGCGATCTGCTGGTCGTCGGGGAGATGGTCCTGGCCGGCACGGGATTCCGCACCGACCACGCCGCCCACGCCGAGATCGCCGAGCTCACCGGGCTGCCGGTGGTGAGCCTGCACCTGGTCGACCCGCGCTTCTACCATCTCGACACCGCGCTGGCGGTACTCGACGACACCACCATCGCCTACTACCCCCCGGCCTTCGACGACGAGTCCCGCCTCCTGCTGCAACAGCTGTTCCCCGGCGCCATCCAGGTCGCCAGCGCCGACGCCTACGTCCTCGGACTCAACGCGGTCTCCGACGGTAGGCACGTCGTACTGCCCTCGCGCGCAACGGGTTTTGCACAGCAGCTGTTCGACGCGGGCTTCGTCCCCGTCCCGGTGGAGCTGTCCGAACTGCTCAAAGGCGGCGGATCCGTGAAATGCTGCACATTGGAGGTGTATTCGTGACCATCCTGGACACCGTGACGACCGGCGCCGGCTCCGCCGCCCACGCCGCCACCTCCGCGGCCATCGCGGCGGAGGCGCGCCACACCGCGCGCAACTATGCGCCGCTGCCGGTGGTGGCCCACTCGGGCGAGGGGGCCTGGATCACCGATGTCGAGGGCCGCCGCTATCTGGACTGCCTGGCCGCCTACTCGGCGGTGAACTTCGGCCACCGCCACCCGCGGATCACCGCCACCGCGCACGCCCAGCTCGACACCGTCACCCTGGTCAGCCGCGCCTTCCACTCCGACCGGCTCGGCCCGTTCTGCGCGGCGCTGGCCGAATTGTGCGGCAAGGACATGGTGCTGCCGATGAACAGCGGCGCCGAAGCGGTGGAGAGCGCGATCAAGGTGGCCCGGAAATGGGGCACCGACGTCAAGGGGGTGCCGGCCGGCCTGGCCAATATCGTGGTGGCCGAGAACAACTTCCACGGCCGGACCATCAGCATCGTCAGCTTCAGCTCCGATGAGTCCGCCCGCGGCGGTTTCGGCCCGTTCACCCCGGGCTTCCGCACGGTGCCCTTCGGGCCGGACGACCCGCACGCCGAGGCACTGGCCGCGGCCATCGACGAGAACACCGTGGCGGTCCTGCTCGAACCCGTCCAGGGCGAGGCCGGGATAGTGGTGCCGCCGGCGGAGTACCTGCCGCGGGTCCGCGAGATCTGCTCGGCCCGCAACGTGCTGATGATCGCCGACGAGATCCAGTCCGGCCTGGCGCGTACCGGGCGCACATTCGCCTGCGATCACTGGGGGGTGACTCCCGACGTCTATCTGCTCGGCAAGGCGCTCGGCGGCGGCGTGGTGCCGTTGTCGGCGGTGGTGGCCGACCGGGAGGTGCTCGGGGTGCTCAACCCCGGTGAGCACGGGTCGACGTTCGGCGGCAACCCGCTGGCCACCGCGATCGGCGACACCGTGGTGGCGATGCTGGCCACCGGCGAGTTCCAGCACCGCTCGGCAACCCTGGGCCGCCAGTTGCACGACCGGCTCGGGGCCCTCACCGGCCGTGGTGTCCTGGCCGTGCGCGGGCTGGGCCTGTGGGCCGGGGTGGACATCGACCCGGCACTGGGCACCGGCAAGCGGATCGGCCTGCTGCTGGCGCAGCGGGGGGTGCTGGTCAAGGACACCCACGGCTCCACGCTGCGGTTCGCACCGCCGCTGGTCATCTCGGCCGACGAGATCGACTGGGCCGTCGACCAGTTCGCCGGCGCGCTGGTCGAGGCGGGGGCGACGTGACGCAACCAGGGAAACAGCCCGGGAAACGCCCAGGGAAACACTGACAGCGCCCCCGGGGCGCAAGGAGGCTCCATGACCTCATCCACTGCGGGATCCCTCCCCAGCCTCGGCGAGCAGATGCTGCGCCGCCGACCGGTGACGGGAGCTCCCGTCGCCCATGGCGCCTCCGAGAACCTCAAGCGGAGCATCGGCACCTTCCAGCTGATGATGTTCGGCGTCGGCGCCACGGTCGGTACCGGCATCTTCTTCGTGCTCGCCGACGCGGTCCCCGAGGCGGGCCCCGCGGTGATCATCTCCTTCCTGATCGCCGGGCTGGCCGCCGGGCTCTCGGCGATCTGCTACGCCGAGCTGGCCTCCTCGGTTCCGGTGTCGGGGTCGACGTACTCCTACGCGTACACCACGATGGGCGAGTTCGTGGCCATGGGCGTGGCCGCCTGCCTGCTGCTGGAGTACGGGGTGTCGATCTCGGCGGTGGCCGTCGGCTGGAGCGGCTACCTGAACAAGCTGCTGGACAACGTCTTCGGCTTCCAGATCCCCCAGGCGTTTTCGGCGGCACCGTGGGACGACCCCTCGGGGCTGGTGAACCTGCCGGCGGTGGTGCTGATCGTGATGTGTGCGCTGCTGCTGATCCGCGGGGCCAGCGAGTCGGCGGTGGTCAACACCATCATGGTGATCATCAAACTCGGCGTGCTGGCGATGTTCGTCGTCATCGCGCTCACCGCCTACAACGCCGACCATTTCGCCGGCTTCATGGACAAGGGCTGGCACGGGGTCACCGCGGCGGCGGCGACCATCTTCTTCTCGTTCATCGGCCTCGATGCGGTCTCGACCGCCGGGGACGAGGTGAAGAACCCGCAGAAGGCCATGCCGCGGGCCATCATCGGTGCCCTGCTGATCGTCACGACGGTGTACGTACTCGTCGCCTTCGCCGGGATCGGTTCGCAGCCCGCCGAGGAATTCGGTTCTCCCGAGCAGAAGAGCGCCGGGCTGTCGGTGATCCTGGAGAACATCACCGGCGGCACGTGGGCCAGTACGATCCTGGCCGCCGGGGCGGTGATCTCGATCTTCTCGGTGACCCTGGTGGTGATGTACGGCCAGACCCGCATCCTGTTCGCGATGGGCCGCGACGGGCTGCTGCCGGCGATGTTCGCCAAGGTCAGCCCCCGCACCATGACACCGGTGAACAACACCGTCGTGGTGGCGGTGGTGACCGGGATCCTGGCGGGCTTCATCCCGCTGAGCTATCTGCTGGACATGGTCTCGATCGGCACCCTGGTGGCGTTCATCGTGGTCTCCCTCGGGGTGATCATCCTGCGCACGCGGGAGCCGGACCTGCCGCGCGCGTTCAAGGTGCCCTTCTACCCCGTGGTCCCGGTGCTCTCGGTGCTGGCCTGCCTGTGGGTGCTCTCGGGCCTGCACTGGACGACCTGGGTGTGGTTCGGTCTGTGGGTCGGTGCCGCCCTGATCTTCTATCTGGCGTGGGGCCGCCGCCACAGCGCGCTCAACGACAGCGGTGGCGCGGTGGGTTCGATCGCCGACGCGCTCGAGGAACCCCGGTGACCGTCGCGGTCGGCTACCTGGCCGGCAAGTGCGGTCACGCGCCGCTGAACCTGGCCGTCGAGGTCGCCCGGATGCTGCGGTCACCGCTGGTGGTGGTGACGGTGGTACCCAAACCGTGGACCACGCCCTCACAGGCCCGGGTCGACGCCGAGTACGCGGCCTTCGCCGCGAAGCTGGGCGCGCAGTCCGAGGAGGAGGCGCGCGGCTACTTCGCGGCGAAGGCGCCCGATCTGGATATCAGCTACCGCCAGGTGACCAGCCGGACCGCCGGTGACGGGCTGCTCGACGCCGTCGAGGAGATCGGGGTCGAGGTGCTGGTGGTGGGGTCCTCGTCCGACGGCGCCCTGGGCCAGGTGGTGCTCGGTTCGACCACCGACTGGCTGCTGCACGCCTCCCCGGTTCCGGTGGCGATCAGCCCGCGCGGCTACCGCGGCTCCCGGTCCGGAGCCGTGAGCCGGGTGACCTTCGCGCACTCCGGCACACCCGAGTCGGTCCGTGCCGTCGGCCGGATGGCACGGCTGTGCACGCGCTGTCACATCGCGATGCGGGTGGTCAGTTTCGCCATCCGCGGTCGCACCATGTACCCGCCCGAGGTCGGCCTGCACGCCGAGGACACCCTGCTGGCCGCCCTGGCCGGCGACCTGGAGCAGATGCTGGCCGGGCTCAAGGCCGAGGGCGTGGTGCCCGAGGACGTGGCCACGCAGGTGGTGACGGGCAACGGTTGGGGTGAGGCGCTGGACTCCACCGAGTGGCAGGACGGCGAGCTGCTGGCGGTCGGGACCACCTCGCGGCTGAGCATCAAGAGCGTCTTCCTGGGTTCCCGGGGGGCGAAGATCATCCGGTACAGCCCGGTTCCGGTGCTCGTGCTGCCCGGATAGCGGCCGGGGCGCTCAGTACTTCATCACGCCGCGGTCCACGGCGATCTGTGAACCCGAGATCGTCGACGAGGCGTCGCCGGCCAGCCAGGCCACCACGTCGGCGACCTCCTCGGCCGACATGAACTCCGCGCGCCCCTTGTCGCCGTCGCTGCCCACCCGCCGGTAGGGCATCGGCGCGAAACTGTGCAGGAAACTGGGATGCTTGCCGAGGATCTCCATCATCGAATCGTTCTCGATCATCGGGGTGGCCACCGAGTACGGGTGGATGGAGTTCACTCGGATGCCGTACTCGCCGGCCTCCAGGGCCAACGAGTTGGTCAGGGCCGTCAGACCGTGTTTGGACGCCGAGTAGTGCCCGTTGCCCGGAGTGGCCTTCACCCCCGCCGAGGAGCTGACGATCACGACGGATCCGCCGTTGCCCGCTTCGATCATCGCCGGGACCACCGCGCGCACGGTACGCCAGGTGCCGGTCAGGTTGACGTCGATGACGGTGTTCCACTGGTCGTCGGTCAGTTCCCACAACCGTCCCCAGCTCAGCACGCCGGCGTTGGCGACCAGGATGTCCAGCCGGCCGAACTGCTCCACGCCGTCGGCCACCAGCGCGCGCAGCGCCGCGTCGTCGCGGACATCGACCTTACGGGCCAACACCTTACGGCCGTGGGCCTCCACGGCCCGCGCGGTCTCCTCCAGGTCCTCCGGCGTCGCCGCCGCGTACGGGACGGTCTCCGAGACCGGCCCGCAGATATCGGAGGCGATGATGTCGGCACCCTCGGCGGCCAACCGAACCGCATGTGCCCGGCCCTGGCCGCGCGCGGCCCCGGTCACGAAGGCCACCCGGCCCTCCAGGGGCGCACCATCTGCCGTCATCGCCAGTCCTTTCGCCGGTGGTCAGCGGAGCTTCCAGGCCAGGCTAACAGCCGAACTAGAACGTGTTCTAGGTAGTCGGAGATCTCGGCCAGGGACGCCACGAACCGAGCGGGAGTCACAGCTCGGCGATGATCTCCCGCCGCTTGGCGGCGTACTCGGCCTCGGTGACCGCGCCGGTGGCGCGCAGCGTCTCCAGCTCCTGCAGCCGTTGGGCGGTCGACGGCTCGGGTGGACCCGTCGGTGCGGGCCCCGCCGCGGGCGCGGGATCGGGCACCGAGCCGTGCGCCGCGGCGGCGCGGCGCACCACCGCCATCACCTGATGGCGCACCGCCGGGTTGGAGCGGATGTCGATGGTGCCGCGCATCGGAATGCGGTGGGCCCGCAGGATCTGCATGATCTCCAGCAGCGGCCCGGGCTGGCCGGACAGGTCGTAGGTCCGGTTGTCCTCGTCCAGGGTGAACTCGGCGGGTACCGCTCCGCTGATCAACGCGCTTCGGTCCCAGTCGATCTGGTATTCGTTGGTGGACGGGTCGACCAACACCGCCAGTTTGCGTCCGGTGATGACGGGCAGCCGCGTCACCGAGGCGATCACGCGGTCGGTGGTGGTGAACGGCGTCAGGCCCGCACCGGAGACGCGCAGGTCGATCGTGACCAGGGGCCGGTCGTTGATCCGGGTCCCGGTCTCGGCGATGCCCAGCACCTCGGCCAGCGCGAGCACCCCGTGCTGCTCCAGGCGGTCGTTCTTGGCGGCCGAGCGGGCGCCGTAGCTCGCCAGGGCCAGCGCGGCGAGGACGTCGACGGCGGTCACCAGCAACCCGACCCAGAACATCCATTTCAGCACCGAGGGCTGATCCAGCGCGAAGAAGACGATCAGGAAGATCGGCCCGACCAGTCCCCCGCACAGCAGCACGAACGCCTGTGCCTTGACGTAGCGCATCAACATCGGTCGGCCCCTCGACTCGGCGGCGCATTCGGGAGCAAGCGTAGCCCCGCCGCCACGAAGACAGAAGCGGCCGGAGTGAACGTGACCACGGAAGAGGGCCGGCCACAGGCGTAGCCGCCCGTGCAATGCAGAAGTGGCGCCCACCCTTTCGGGTGAGCGCCACTTCCGGTTCGCGTGTGCGCCTAGATCACATTCAGGAGCCTGTCGGCGGAGCCGACGACTACTTCAGGATCTTGGTGACCCGGCCGGCGCCGACGGTGCGGCCGCCCTCGCGGATCGCGAAGCGCAGGCCCTCGTCCATGGCGACGGGCTGGATCAGCTTGACGGAGATGTCGGTGTTGTCACCGGGCATCACCATCTCGGTCCCCTCCGGCAGCGTCACCACACCGGTCACGTCGGTGGTGCGGAAGTAGAACTGCGGACGGTAGTTGTTGAAGAACGGCGTGTGCCGACCGCCCTCGTCCTTGGACAGGATGTAGACCTGGCCCTCGAAGTCGGTGTGCGGCGTGGTGGTGCCGGGCTTGGTCACGACCTGGCCGCGCTCGACGTCCTCACGCTTGATGCCGCGCAGCAGCAGACCGACGTTGTCGCCGGCCTGGCCCTGGTCGAGCAGCTTGCGGAACATCTCGACACCGGTGACCGTGGTCTTGGTGGTGTCGGGGCGGATGCCGACGATCTCGACTTCCTCGTTGACGTTGATGATGCCGCGCTCCACACGACCGGTGACCACGGTGCCGCGGCCGGTGATGGTGAAGACGTCCTCGACGGGCATCAGGAACGGCTTGTCGGTTTCACGGACCGGGTCCGGGATGGACTCGTCGACGGCCTCCATCAGATCCTCGACGGACTTGACCCACTGCGGGTCACCCTCGAGGGCCTTCAGCGCGGACACCTTGATGACCGGCGCCTCCTCGTCGAAGTCCTGGGCGGCCAGCAGCTCGCGGACCTCCATCTCGACGAGCTCGATGAGCTCCTCGTCCTCGACCATGTCGGCCTTGTTCAGCGCGACCAGGATGTAGGGCACGCCGACCTGGCGGGCCAGCAGCACGTGCTCGCGGGTCTGCGGCATCGGACCGTCGGTGGCGGCGACCACCAGGATCGCGCCGTCCATCTGGGCGGCACCGGTGATCATGTTCTTGATGTAGTCGGCGTGGCCCGGGGCGTCGACGTGCGCGTAGTGACGCTTGTCGGTCTGGTACTCCACGTGGGAGATGTTGATGGTGATACCGCGCTGACGCTCCTCGGGCGCATTGTCGATCTGGTCGAATGCGCGCGACTCGTTCAACTCGGGGAACTTGTCGTGCAGAACCTTGGTGATAGCTGCGGTCAGCGTGGTCTTGCCGTGGTCAACGTGACCAATGGTCCCGATGTTGACGTGCGGCTTCGTCCGCTCGAACTTCGCCTTCGCCACTTCAGTGTCCTCCTGGACTGTGTTGGTGCTTTGGTAAAAGCAGTGTTGTTTTCTTCAGTTGTGTGGTCCCGCGGGACCACCGGGGATCACTCCCCGGTCGCCTTCGCGCTGCCCATTGCTCGACTCCGCGCGCGCTCGCTGGCGCTCACTCGCCCGTCGCCTTCGCGATGATCTCCTTCGCCACCTGCGCCGGGACTTCGGCGTAGGAGTCGAACACCATGGAGTAGTTCGCCCGGCCCTGGGTCTTCGACCGGAGGTCGCCGACGTAGCCGAACATCTCCGACAACGGCACCTGAGCCTTGACGACCCGGGCACCGCTGCGCTCCTCCATGGCCTGGATCTGACCACGGCGGGAGTTCAGGTCGCCGATCACGTCACCCATGTAGTCCTCGGGCGTGGTGACCTCGACGGCCATGATCGGTTCCATGATGACCGGCTGTGCCTGTCCGGCAGCCTTCTTCAGCACCTGGGAACCGGCGATCTTGAACGCCATCTCCGAGGAGTCGACGTCGTGATAGGCACCGTCGAGCAGGGTGACCTTCAGGTTCACCAGCGGGTAGCCGGCCAACACGCCGTACTGCATGGCGTCCTGGGCGCCGGCGTCCACCGACGGGATGTACTCGCGCGGGATCCGGCCGCCGGTGACCTTGTTCTCGAACTCGTAGGTCGCACCGTCCTCGCCGACGAACGGCTCGAGGTTGATGATCACCTTGGCGAACTGACCCGAGCCACCCGTCTGCTTCTTGTGGGTGAACTCGACGTTGGACACGGCGCGGCGGATCGTCTCGCGGTAGGCCACCTGCGGCTTACCGACGTTGGCCTCCACCTTGAACTCGCGCTTCATGCGGTCCACCAGGATGTCCAGGTGCAACTCGCCCATGCCGCCGATGACGGTCTGGCCGGTCTCCTGATCCAGGTGCACCTTGAAGGTCGGATCCTCCTCGGCGAGCTTCTGGATCGACAGCGACAGCTTCTCCTGGTCGCTCTTGGTCTTCGGCTCGATGGCCACCTCGATGACCGGATCCGGGAAGGTCATCGACTCCAGCACGATCTGATCGTTGGGGTCGCTCAGGGTGTCACCGGTGGTGGTGTCCTTCAGCCCGATCACCGCGTAGATGTGGCCGGCCGACGCCCGCTCGACGGGGTTCTCCTTGTTGGAGTGCATCTGGAACAGCTTGCCCAGCCGCTCCTTCTTGCCCTTCGTCGCGTTCATCACCTGGCTGCCGGACTCGACCGTGCCCGAGTAGACGCGGACGTAGGTCAGCTTCCCGAAGAACGGGTGGCTGGCGACCTTGAAGGCCAGCGCCGAGAACGGTTCCTCGGTCGAGGGCCGGCGATCGGCGATCACGTCCTCGTTGCCCGGCGGGTGACCCTGGGCGGCCGGCACGTCCAGCGGCGACGGCAGGTAGTCGATGACGGCGTCGAGCATGGGCTGCACGCCCTTGTTCTTGAATGCGCTGCCGCACAGCACCGGGTAGGCCTCGCTGGTGATCGTCAGCTTGCGGATCGCGCCCTTGATCTCGTCGATCGAGAGCTCCTCGCCGCCGAGGTACTTCTCCAGCAGTGACTCGTCGGTCTCGGCGACCGCCTCGATCAGCTTGGTGCGGTACTCCTCGGCCTTGTCGGCCAGATCGGCCGGGATCTCGACGACGTCGTACTTCTCCCCGAGCTTGGCCTCCGCACTCCACACCTTGGCGTTCATCTCGACCAGGTCGATGATGCCCTGGAAGTCGCTCTCGGCGCCGATCGGCAGCTGGATGGGGATGACGTTGGCGCCCAGGCGCTCCTCCATGGTGCGCACCGAGAAGTAGAAGTCGGCACCGAGCTTGTCCATCTTGTTGACGAAGCAGATGCGCGGCACGTCGTACTTGTCGGCCTGGCGCCAGACCTGCTCGGACTGCGGCTCGACGCCCTCCTTGCCGTCGAAGACGGCCACGGCACCGTCGAGCACGCGCAGGCTGCGCTCCACCTCGACGGTGAAGTCGACGTGCCCGGGGGTGTCGATCAGGTTGATCTGGTGGTCGCTCCAGAAGCAGGTGGTGGCGGCCGAGGTGATGGTGATACCCCGCTCCTGCTCCTGCTCCATCCAGTCCATGACGGCGGCACCGTCGTGGACCTCACCGATCTTGTAGCTGATCCCGGTGTAGAAAAGGATGCGCTCGGTCGTCGTCGTCTTGCCGGCATCGATGTGCGCCATGATGCCGATGTTGCGGACCTTGTTCAGGTCGGTCAGCACGTCCTGTGCCACGGCTGTCTTCCCACTCTCTGGCTAATCAGTTCGGTGTAGTAGTTGCCCCCGGTCCCGCGACACTGCATCCGCCGGGGACATGAATCACCAGCGGTAGTGCGCGAAGGCCCGGTTCGCCTCGGCCATCTTGTGGGTGTCCTCACGACGCTTGACGGAGGCACCCAGGCCGTTGCTGGCGTCGAGGATCTCGTTGGCCAGCCGCTCGACCATGGTCTTCTCCCGACGCTGACGGGAGAAGCTGACCAGCCAGCGCAGCGCCAGCGTGGTCGAACGGTCCGGGCGAACCTCGACCGGCACCTGATAGGTGGCGCCACCGACGCGGCGGCTGCGCACCTCCAGGGCGGGCTTGACGTTGTCGAGCGCGCGCTTGAGGGTGACCACCGGGTCGGTGCCGGTCTTGTCGCGGGCCTGCTCCAGCGCACCATAGACAATGCGCTCAGCCAGCGATTTCTTCCCCTCCATCAGGATTTTATTGACCAGCTGGGTGACCAGCTGCGACCCGTACACCGGGTCGTTGACCAACGGGCGCTTCGGCGCGGGCCCCTTGCGCGGCATCAGCTCTTCTCCTTCTTGGCGCCGTAGCGGCTACGGGCCTGCTTGCGGTTCTTGACACCCTGGGTGTCCAGCGAGCCGCGGATGATCTTGTAGCGCACACCCGGCAGGTCCTTCACACGACCACCACGCACCAGCACCATCGAGTGCTCCTGCAGGTTGTGGCCCTCGCCCGGGATGTAGGCGGTGACCTCGACCTGGCTGGTCAGCTTCACGCGCGCGACCTTCCGAAGTGCCGAGTTCGGCTTCTTCGGGGTGGTGGTGTACACGCGGGTGCACACGCCGCGACGCTGCGGGCTGCCCTTGAGGGCCGCGGTCTTCACCTTGGCGATCTTGTCGCGGCGGCCCTTGCGGACGAGCTGCTGGATGGTTGGCATCTACCGGCTTTCTGTCTTCTTCTTGGTTACTACTTGGTATGTTGTGCTGTTTTCAGGTCTGTGTACTGCAGTTATGTCCCGGTCGACTCCCCCGCGACCGGGCGTGTCGCACACGCTCACACCGAACGGATCGATGCGAATCTTGCACATGCGAATTGGCCCGCCGTGCGCGCAAGCTGACCGTTTGTCGTCGTTCTACGGTCGCGAGCGCCCATCTCGGCCAGGCACGAGCTACCACGATACCAGGGCTGTGCAGCCCGACAAAACCTGCTGCTGACAGCGCTTCCCGCAGGTCAGATGCACCCCCGCTGGGGTGTCCGAAGCGCCTGTCTCCAAGTGTGGACCGACGGTGTGCGCCGAGGGCTGCCGCAGCGACTGCGCCGAAGTCTAGTGCCTGTGCTCCATGCCCGCAGCAAGGCGCAACACCATGTCGGTGAACACGGCGTCGGTGTCCACCCCGTTCATCACCCCGGTCATCTCCAACAGCACGAAGCCGTGCAGCGCCGACCAGAACTCCAGGGAGGCGTAGAACGCGTCCTCGCCCTCCACACCGTAGGACTCCAGCACCGCCATCACCGGGCCGGCCGCGGCCTTGGTGGCCTCGGAGTACTCCGGGTCGTCCCCGCCCAGCGGCATCCGGGTGAACGCCGAATAGCGGCCGGGGTGGTGATGGGCGTAGCTGCGGTAGGCGCTGGCCATCACCAGGACCGCGTCGTCGCGGGTCCGGCCCTCACCGGCGGTGTTCAGCATGGAGATGATGTCGTCGACCACGCGCACCCGCACCGTGCGGCGCAGGTCCTCCAGGCTGTGCACGTGGTTGTACAGCGAGGGCCCCTTGGTGCCGAGGTGGGTGGCCAGCGCGTTGATGGTCAGGGCGTCCCAGCCCTCCCGGTCCAGGAAGCTCAGCGCGGCGTTGACGATGACGTCGCGGCTGAGCTTGGCCGGCCGCGATCCCGCGCGCGGCCGGGCACCGGCCTGCGGAGATTCGGGCCGAGCTGCCATGGCGGGGGGTCCTTCGGGTCGGGTGCGCTGGTGGGGAGGTTCGGGGTTCCCGTCGCTGGGGCGTCGGGGCCCGGGCGCGAGGTGGACGTGCGAGGTGGACGTCTGAGGTTGAGGCGCGAGGTGGACGGGCACGTTGACTAATGACTCTAGTTGACCGGTACCGCCGCATCGCGGAGCCCGGCCGGAACGCCCCAGTGACGGCGCCGCGGTGCCGTAGGCTCGGGCGCACGGGTCGGTCGGGGGCGGGTCAACACGGTCGGGATCACACGGTTGAGGAGCGGACATGAGACGGGCAGCAGCGGCGATGGGGACGGCCGCCCTGGCGTTTGCGGTGGTGCCGGCGGCGGGGACGACGGCCGGGATGCCGACGGCCGCCGCCAAGAACGGCGACACCCACATCACCTCGATCGGGTCGACCCAGACCGTCGACTGCAACAACGCGACGCTGTTCGTCAACGGCTCCTACAACGTCATCACCGCGGTCGGCAGCTGCTGGGCGGTGACCATGCAGGGCTCCTACAACACCGTGATCGCCGACAACGTGGTCAACGACATCACGGTGTACGGCTTCGATCAGACCGCCCTGTACAAGTCGGGCAGTCCCGCCGAGATCGACCGCGGCCGCGAGCTCGGCATGACCAACCGCATCGGCCGGGTGCCGGCCTAGCTGTCCGGGCCGCCACCTCTCGGGCCGCACCCGGGGCCCAGCCCCTTCCACAGCCCCTTCGACAGCCCCTTCGACAGCCCCTTCGACAGCCCCTTCGACAGCCCCTTCGACAGCCCCTTCGACAGCCCCTTCGACGAAGCGAGGAACCTATGCGCACCACCCGTTTTGCCCTGACCCTGGCCGCCGCGGCGGCCGTCGTCGGCCTCGCGGGCTGCGGGGGCGACTCCGAGGACGGATCGGGGAACGACACCGGGGCCCCGACGGCCACCGCCGGGACGTCCGGAGCCCAGGTCGAGATCGGCAACACCGTCAACTACGGATCGTTCGGCACCACCGCCGAGATCGACTGCGGCCAGGGCAAGTCGCTGAACGTGGGCGGCTCGAACAACACCCTGACCGTGCGGGGCACCTGCTCGTCGGTCAACGTCGGCGGGGCCGACAACAAGATCACCCTGGAGCGCGTCGACAACGACCTGTCGGTGGTCGGCCTCAACAACACGATCACCTACAAGGACGGCAGCCCCAAGATCAACAACCTCGGGTCGGGCAACAGCATCGACAAGGGCTGAACCGACGGGGCTGAATCGACGGGCTGAATCGACGGGGGCTGACCGGCCCCGGTCAGGCCTTTCCGCCGTGCCGGCCGGCGCCGTCGGCAAACCGTTTGGCGCCGGCGAGCAGTTCCGCGGCGACCCGGTTCAGGCTGCCGAACTCGACGTCCATGGCCTCGGACTCGGCCATGCCCCACTGACCGAGCGCCGAGAGCCGGTCCGAACGCAGGCACAGCTGGGGCAGCTGCGCCAGTTCGGCCGCGAGCTCCTCGGCCTTCTCCCGTGCCCGGCCGATGGCCACCACCCGGTTGGCCAGCCCGATCGCCAGCGCCTCCCCCGCATCGACACTGCGCCCGGTCAGGATCATGTCCATCGCCCGGCCGTGTCCGATGAGCCGGGGCAGCCGGACCGTGCCGCCGTCGATCAGCGGCACACCCCAGCGCCGGCAGAACACCCCGAACACGGCGTCCTCCTCGGCGACCCGAAGATCGCACCACAGCGCGAGTTCCAGCCCGCCGGCGACCGCGTAGCCGCTGACCGCGGCGATGACCGGCTTGGACAGCACCATGCGCGTCGGGCCCATCGGCCCGGGACCGCTGGCCTGCGTGGGGTTGCTCTCGGCGGTCCCGATGGCCTTGAGATCCGCTCCGGCGCAGAATGTTCCGCCGTCGCCCCACAGCACGGCCACCGACGCGGAGTCGTCGGCGTCGAACTCCGAGAAGGCCTCGAACAACGCCATGGCGGTGGGACCGTCGACGGCGTTGCGGGCCTTCGGCCGGTTCAGGATCACCGTGGTCACCGGGCCGTTGCGCTCGACGCGCACGCCCTCGCTGTGGGGTCCGGTCATGGTTCCACTGTCCATCACCGCACCGCCCCGGGTCCAGGTTTCGCCGGTTCGCGGTCCGCGTCACACCCCGCCCGATCACTCGCCCGATCACTCGCCCGGTCACGCTGCCCCGCGAGTTCCGCGGCGAACTCGGTGTAGGCGACGCGCAGACCGTCCCCCGGCCACCCGGGCGGCAAGAGGGCCTCGGGCAGAACCGGGTCGGCGAGCAGATGGCGCACGATGGCCGCGGCGGCCACGAAGCGCTCCGGCACGTCGGCGGCGCCGGCCATCTCCTCGAGAAGTTCGCCGGCGGTGCGCGCCCAGCCGGTCAGGTCCCACAGCGCACCGGCCAGCCCGGCGGGGTCGTCGTCGACGCTGCACAGCACCCGCGAACGCGCCCGCACCGCCGGCGGAAGTTCGAACTCCAGGTTGTCCGGCCGCAGCCACACTCCCTCACGCAACTCACCGAACCTGCTTTCCTGCAGCGACTTCCGCAGGGAGGCCCGGGTACGGGGATCGATACCGACGCTGGTGATCACCACGGTGACCCAGCCACCGTCCCAGGGGTGCAGCCGCGGGTGCAGCGCGTCGTCCTGGCGGCGCTGACGGGCCAGCAGCCGGTCCGAGAGCCGGTAGCCGTCGGCCGAGCGGACCAGATCCCCCGCGCTGACCATCCTGGTCAGCGCCACCCGCAGGGTGGGTTCGCGGATCTCGAAATCGGCGGTCAGCCGCACCAGGTCGGCGGCGCTGGCCCAGGCCGGGTGCGCGCCGAGCAGCACCGAGAGCACCACCGATCGCGCCGTCATCCGGCCGGCGGGCGCCACCGGTTCAGACTCCCGAGGTCCGGCGGCCGTGGTCGCCGTAGGGCTCGTCGCGGTGTCGCACGGCCTCCCGGAAGCCGTGCTCGGTGGCGTCGGCGACGAAGGCGTGCCCCTCCGGGGTGTGGCGGGCGATGCCGTCGAACACCGTGCTGACCATCTGGCTGGTGGCCACCCCCTGGTTGAGCAGCGCGGTGTTGCACGCCAGTTTGGCCATGATGAGCTGGTTGACCGGCATGGCCGCGATGCGCTGGACCAGCCGTTCGGTGCGTTCGTCGAGATCGCCGGGCTCGGGCGCCTCGACCGCGAGCCCCCATTCGGCGGCCTGCCGGCCGGTGATGGTGTCGCCGGTGAACAGCAGCCGTTTGGCGCGCTGGTCGCCCAGTCGGTGGGCCCACAGCCCGGCCGCGGGCACACCCCAGACCCGCATCGGCGGGTAGCCGATCTTGGCGTCGGCGGCGGCGATCACCTGATCGGCGTGCAGGGCGATGTCGGTGCCGCCGGCCACGCAGTACCCGTGGATCTTGACCACCGTCGGCTTGTCGGCGCGCATCAGGCTGGCGAACCCACGGACGAATCGGCTCATCATCTGGTAGTCGACCATCGGATCCCACGGCCGGTCCGCCCGGTGGTTGAGCGCCTGGGTCCGGCCGTCCAGCACGGTGTCGCGGTAGCGGCCCTCGCCGCCGGCCGAGGAGCTTCCGTCGGCGTAGGCCCCCAGGTCGAAGCCCGCACAGAAACCGGCGCCGCGGCCCGACACCAGGATCACGTGCACGCCGGGGTCGAGGTCGGCGCGTTCGACCAGCGCCGCCAGCTCCAGCGGAGTGTCGGCGACGATCGCGTTGCCCGCCTCGGGCCGATTGAAGGTGATCCGTGCGACCCGGTCGGTGACCTCGTAGGTCATGGTCGTGAGGTTCTCGACGTCGACTCCGCCGCCGACGGACTGGTCGGTCATCCCTTGACCAGTGCCCGCTCCAGGATGGGCGCCAGGTCCAGCCCGGCGGGCATGGTGCCGTACGCGCCGCCCCGGCGGCCGTCGAGCCGGGTGGCCAGGAACGCCTCGGCGACGGCGGGGTGGCCGTGCCGGACCATCAGCGCACCCTGCAGCGCCAGGGCGATGTCCTCGGCGACCTTGCGGGCGCGGTACTGGATGCTGTCGAGATCGCCCAGCTCGGTGCGCAGCGCGGCCACGTGGGCGTCCAGGCGGGTGTCCTGCCCGGCCGTCTGGCCGAGCTCGTCGAAGAGCACGTCGACGCACTCCGGGCGGGTCGCCATGGCGCGCAGCGTGTCCAGCGCGCTGACGTTGCCCGACCCCTCCCAGATGCCCATCAATGGGGCCTCCCGGAACAGCCGGGGCATGCCGGAATCCTCGACGTAGCCGTTGCCGCCCAGGCATTCCATGGCCTCGGCGGCGTGCGGGGTGGCCTGCTTGCACACCCAGTACTTGCTGGCGGCCAGGCCGATGCGGCGCAGCAGCGCGGCGCGGTCGTCGCCGCGCACGACCCGGTCGGTCAGGCCGGCCATCTGCATGGCGAGCATGGTGGCGGCCTCGGCCTCGACGGCCAGGTCGGCCAGCACGTTGCGCATCAGCGGCTGGTCGATGAGGTATTCGCCGAACGCCTTGCGGTGCTGGGCGTGGTGGATGGCCCTCGTCAGGCCGTTGCGCATGCTGGTGGCCGACCCGAGGGTGCAGTCCAGCCTGGTCAGGTTGACCATCTCGATGATGGTCGGCACCCCGCGGCCCTCCTCGCCGACCAGCCAGGCGGTGGCGCCGTCGTACTCCACCTCCGAGGAGGCGTTGGCGTGATTACCCAGCTTGTCCTTGAGCCGCTGCAGGAACATCCGGTTTCGGGTGCCGTCCGGCAGCACCCGGGGCAGGAAGAAGCAGGACAGCCCCCCGGGCGCCTGGGCCAGCACCAGGAAGACATCGGACATCGGTGCCGAGGTGAACCACTTGTGGCCGGTCAGCCGGTAGGTGCCGTCCCCTGCGGGCACCGCCTCGGTGGTGCCCGCCCGCACGTCGGAGCCGCCCTGTTTCTCGGTCATCGACATGCCCGCGGTGATGCCGGCCTTGGTGGCGGGCACCGTGAGTTCGGGGTCGTAATGGCGGCTGGTCAGCAGCGGCTCGTAGATCGCGGCCAGTCCGGGGTTGTACCGCAGCGCGGGCACCACCGCGTAGGTCATCGAGATCGGGCAGATGTGGCCGGGTTCGACGGTCCACACCGAGGTCTTCGCCGCACGGACCACGTGCGAACCCGGGCGATCGTCGGCCCAGGGCGCCGCGTGCAGGCCGTGGCCGACCGCCACGGTCATCAGCTCGTGGTAGGCGGGGTCGTACTCGACCTCGTCGACGCGGTGGCCGTAGCGGTCGTGGGTGTGCAACACCGGCCGGTTGCGATCGGCGAGGTCACCCCACCGTTGCGCCTGTGCGGTGCCGTTGAGTGCGCCGAGTTCGGTGACCTCCTCCAGACCCCACTGCCCGCCCTCGCGGACGAGGGCCTCGGTGAGGACCGGCGAGCTGGCCGTGTTGTGGTGTTCCAGCGGCGGAACCTGGTTGGTGACGACATGCGTGTCGGACATGAGCTCATATTACAGTTTCTCGACAGTCGTTCAAGAGCCGTAATAGAGCGGGGTCGATCGTGGCCGATAGGGTGAGCCGATGCAGCCCAACTCCGTCGTGCACGCCACCGAGCTGACGCTGGCGCACGAGCCCGTCCCGGCCGATCAGCGCGTCGAGGGAACACCGGCCACCGGGCTGTCGGTGGTGGGCGACTTCGGGGGCCTGGAGGTCGGCGTCTGGGAGATGACGCCGGGGGTGATGCGCGACGAGGAGGCCGATGAGGTGTTCGTCGTGCTCAGCGGGGCCGCAATCGTGGAGTTCGACGACGGCGCCCCGCGGCTGCGGCTGGGGCCCGGTGACGTGGTCCGGCTGGCCGCCGGCGCTCGTACCACCTGGACGGTCACCGAGACACTGCGCAAGGTGTACCTGAGCTGATCCCCCGCTGGTCCCCGAGAGCACGCGCGTCGAGTCAGACCTCAGGCCGCCAGAATCGCCGGAACGGCCGGCCTGACGTCTGGATGAACGCGGTCAATCCGGGCCACTGGGGCTTGCCCGGACCCGGCGGCCACTGGGGTCTGACCCGGCGCCACAGTGCGGGCACGGCGACGACCACGACCGCGGCCAGCAGCCAGCCCAGCAGCACGTCGACGACGTAGTGCTCGGCCGTGTAGACCAGCGTGAACGCCATCACCAGCGGGTAGGCCACCAGCGCCGGGCGCCACCTGGTGTTGACCCGGTTCCACAGGAACACCGCGATCGCCGCCGACAGGCCGGCATGCAGCGACGGGACCGCGGCCACCAGGTTGACACTGGCCTGGCCCTGGTCCAGCAGCGCGGTCGCCGAGTGCAGGTTCAGCTTGCCCCAGCCCCGCCCGACGATCCGTTCGATCCAGGCGTTGGCACCGTCGTGGCTGGTCTGCATGGCCCCCAGCAGGCCGCCGTCGGGCACCCCGCCGCCGCGGTAGAACATGCACCGCGGACCGGACGGCCCGCCCTCGACCTGCGCGGCGGTGCAGCGCGCGGCGGCCCACGGCGGCGCCGCCGGCAGCAGGGCGTAGATCACCAGCGCGGCGAATGACAGCCCGACGAACATCTTGACGAACGACTTCCACTCGTCACGGTTGCGCAGCCACAGCACCGCGGCGATCACGTAGGGCAGGATGAAGAAGGACATGTAGACGGTGCTGATCGCCACCTCCCACCACGGCGGGCGCGACAGCTTGAGGTGTTCCTGCAGCCACACCGTGGGCACCGTGCCGAAGAACATCCAGCGGTCGGCATCGACCTGCCAGTGCCACATCGTGGGCCGCCCGATCAGCGTCGCCGCGCCTCGACTGAGGTCATAGGCGATGAGCACCAGCGCGAACGGCAACCAGTCGCGGATGATGTAGAACATCCGCCGGCCCTGGCCGATGCTGGCCGCCGCCAGGCCGGTGCAGATGTAGAGCAGCAGCAGTTCGCGGTTGAAGGCGAAACCGTCGGTGGCGGTGCGGTAGACGACCACCGTCGCCCAGACGACGATCGCGATCCAGCGCAGGATGACCCACAGGCGTTCGCGGGAGGGTACCCAGGTCGCAGCGCGGGGCAGGGCGACCGCTTGGTCGTCGATAGCAGACAACTGGGCCCTTTCCGAAAGTGCTGCGTGGATGCTGCGTGGATACTGCCGGGTACTGCGGCGACGCTGCGGGATCGGCCGGCCTGGACGGCACCAGTCACCGGCTCATTCCCACCGTCAGCACTTATTAACCCACGAACCACCACCCGTTTGCCCGGCGTTCGCCATCGGATGTGGCTGACCTGGGGCGCAACACGACGAAAAGGCCCCCGGGACCACGTCCCGGGGGCCTTTTCGTCGACTGCTACCGACTGCCGCTACCGATTACCGGTAGTCGGAGTACCCGTAATCGTCCAGCGGCACCGCGGCACCGGTGGCCTGACCGAAGTCGGGGCTGTAGTACTGATCCTCGTAGGACGGGATCGTGTACGCCGCGGCCCGGGCCTCCTCGGTCGGCTGCACCTGGATGTTGCGGTAACGGCTGATGCCGGTACCGGCCGGGATCAGCTTGCCGATGATCACGTTCTCCTTCAGACCGTTGAGCTTGTCGCTGCGGCAGTTGATCGCCGCATCGGTGAGCACTCGCGTGGTCTCCTGGAAGGACGCCGCCGACAGCCACGAATCGGTGGCCAGCGACGCCTTGGTGATACCCATCAGCACCGGGCGGCCCGCGGCGGGCTCGCCGCCCTCGGTCACCACCCGCCGGTTCTCGGCCTCGAACTCGGCCCGCTCGGTCAGCGAGCCGGGCAGGAACTCCGTGGCACCGGAATCGATGATGGTCACGCGCCGCAGCATCTGCCGCACGATGACCTCGATGTGCTTGTCGTGGATCGACACGCCCTGGGCCCGGTAGACCTCCTGGACCTCGTTGACCAGGTGCACCTGCACCTGACGCGGTCCCTGCACGCGGAGCACCTCGTGCGGGTCGGCCGAACCCTCCATCAGCTGCTGGCCGACCTCGACGTGGTCGCCGTTGGCCAGCGGACGCTCGCTGCCGTCCTCGTGCTTGAACACCCGCAGGCGCTGGCGGCGCGGCAACTTGTCGTACGTGACCTCCTCGCCCCCGTCGTCGGGAACGATGGTGATCTTGTAGAACTTGTCGCTCTCCTCCAGCTGCACGCGGCCGGTGACGTCGGCGATCGGGGCGCGGTTACGCGGAACGCGCGCCTCGAACAGCTCCTGCACACGCGGCAGACCACCGGTGATGTCGCCACCGACACCACCCTGGTGGAAGGTGCGCATGGTCAGCTGCGTGCCGGGCTCGCCGATGGACTGCGCGGCCACGATGCCGACGGCCTCGCCGATGTCGACCAGCTTGCCGGTGGCCATCGAGCGGCCGTAGCAGGTGGCGCACACGCCGGTGCCGGTGGTGCAGGTCAGCACCGAGCGCACCTTGACGTCGGTGATGCCGGCGGCCAGCAGGGCGTCGATCGCCGGATCGCCCAGGTCGTGTCCCCGCTCGACGACGACGTTGCCGTCGGCATCGAGCGCGTCGGCGGCCAGGGTCCGGGCGAACGCACTGGTCTCCACGTGCGGGTCGCGGATCAGGCTGCCGTCTTCGAGCCGCTCGGCGATGGTCACCGTGATGCCACGCTCGGTGCCGCAGTCGGCCTCGCGGACGATGACGTCCTGGGAGACGTCGACCAGACGACGGGTCAGGTAGCCCGAGTCCGCGGTTCGCAGCGCGGTGTCGGCCAGACCCTTACGGGCACCGTGGGTGTTGATGAAGTACTCCAACACCGTCAGGCCCTCGCGGAACGAGGACTTGATCGGCCGCGGGATGTACTCACCCTTCGGGTTGGTCACCAGGCCCTTCATGCCGGCCAGGTTGCGCACCTGCGTCATGTTGCCGGTCGCGCCGGACTTCGGCAGCAGGGTGATCGGGTTGTCGTCGGGGTAGTACTCCTCCAACGCCTTACCGACCTCGTCGGTGGCCTCCTGCCAGATCTTGACCAGGGCCTCGTTGCGCTCCTCGTGGTTGAGCGCGCCGCGCTGGTACTTCTTCTCGATCCCGTCGGCCTCACGCTCGTAGGCGTCGAGGATCTCCTTCTTCTGCGGCGGCACCAGCACGTCGGCCATCGAGACGGTGACCCCGGAGCGGGTGGCCCAGAAGAAGCCGGCGTCCTTGAGCTTGTCCACGGTCTGCGCGACCACGATCATCGGGTAACGCTCGGCGAGATCGTTGATGATCGCCGCCTGGACCTTCTTGTGCATCTGCTGGTTGACGAACGGATAGCCCTTGGGCAGCAGCTCGTTGAACAGCACCCGGCCCAGCGTGGTGTCCGCGGTCCAGGCGTCCCCGGATGTCCAGCCGGTCTCACCGAACAGCTCGGCCTCGACGTCGGCGGGCGGACGCAGTTCGGTCAGCCGCACCTTGATCTTGGCCCGCACCGACAGCGCGCCGCGGTCCATCGCCATGATGGCCTCGGCCGGCGAGCTGTACACGCCGCCCTCGGGGGCGTCCTTGTCCGCCGCGGTGTACTCGCCCTTGTCGCCGGGAACCTCGGTGGTCAGGAAGTACAGACCGGTCACCATGTCCAGACGGGGCATGGCCAGCGGGCGACCCGACGCCGGGGACAGGATGTTGTTGGAGGACAGCATCAGGATGCGGGCCTCGGCCTGCGCCTCCGCGCTCAGCGGCAGGTGCACGGCCATCTGGTCGCCGTCGAAGTCGGCGTTGAACGCCTCGCAGACCAGCGGGTGCAGCTGGATGGCCTTGCCCTCGACCAGCTGCGGCTCGAAGGCCTGGATGCCCAGGCGGTGCAGCGTGGGTGCGCGGTTGAGCAGCACCGGGTGCTCGCCGATGACCTCTTCGAGCACGTCCCACACCTGCGGGCGCTGCCGCTCCACCATGCGCTTGGCGCTCTTGATGTTCTGCGCGTGGTTCAGGTCGACCAGCCGCTTCATCACGAACGGCTTGAACAGCTCCAGCGCCATCAGCTTGGGCAGACCGCACTGGTGCAGCTTGAGCTGCGGACCGACCACGATGACCGAACGGCCCGAGTAGTCGACACGCTTGCCGAGCAGGTTCTGACGGAACCGGCCCTGCTTGCCCTTGAGCAGATCGCTCAGCGACTTCAGCGGTCGGTTGCCCGGCCCGGTGACCGGACGCCCGCGGCGGCCGTTGTCGAACAGCGCGTCCACCGACTCCTGCAGCATCCGCTTCTCGTTGTTGACGATGATCTCGGGCGCGCCGAGGTCGATCAGCCTCTTGAGGCGGTTGTTGCGGTTGATGACGCGGCGGTACAGGTCGTTGAGGTCCGACGTCGCGAAGCGGCCGCCGTCGAGCTGGACCATCGGCCGCAGTTCCGGCGGGATGACCGGCACGGCGTCGAGCACCATGCCCATCGGCGAGTTGCCCGACTGCTGGAACGCCGCGACGACCTTGAGCCGCTTGAGGGCGCGCAGCTTCTTCTGGCCCTTGCCGTTCTTGATGACGTCGCGCAGCGACTCGGCCTCGGCGTCGATGTCGAAGTTCTCGATGAGCTTCTGGATCGACTCGGCACCCATGGCGCCCTCGAAGTACTCGCCGTAGCGGTCCTGCAGCTCGCGGTAGAGGTTCTCGTCGACGATCAGCTGCTTGGGGGCCAGCTTGGTGAAAGTGGTCCAGATCTCGTCGAGCCGGTCCAGCTCGCGCTGGGCCCGGTCACGCAGCTGGCGCATCTCGCGCTCGCCGCCGTCGCGCACCTTGCGCTTGACGTCGGACTTGGCGCCCTCCTCCTCGAGCTCCTTCATGTCGGCCTCGAGCTTCTGCGCGCGGGCCTCCAGGTCGGCGTCGCGCTGGTCCTCGACGGCCTTCTTCTCGACGACCATCTCGGCCTCGAGCGTGGAGAGCTCGTTGTGCCGCATCTCGTCGTCGACCGCGGTGATCACGTAGGCCGCGAAGTAGATGATCTTCTCGAGATCCTTCGGCGCCAGGTCCAGCAGGTAGCCGAGCCGGCTCGGCACACCCTTGAAGTACCAGATGTGCGTGACGGGCGCGGCCAGCTCGATGTGGCCCATCCGCTCGCGGCGCACCTTGGCGCGGGTCACCTCGACGCCGCAGCGCTCACAGATGATGCCCTTGAACCGCACGCGCTTGTACTTGCCGCAGTAGCACTCCCAGTCGCGAGTCGGTCCGAAGATCTTCTCGCAGAACAGGCCGTCCTTCTCTGGCTTGAGCGTGCGGTAGTTGATGGTCTCCGGCTTCTTGACCTCGCCGAAGGACCAGTTACGGATGTCCTCCGCGGTGGCCAGGCCGATGCGGAGTTCATCGAAGAAGTTGACGTCTAGCACGTAACTCCCTTTCCCCTTGCGGGTGTTGCAGCGCTTGGTGGTTCTTCGCGCAAGCGCTCATCACGGATAACTAGGCGAGGTCCTCGACGGACGCGGATTCGTTGCGGGACAGGTTGATGCCGAGGTTGGCAGCGGCGCGCTCCAGGTCCTCGTCGTCACCGTCACGCATCTCGATCGCCGCGCCGTCGCTGGAGAGAACCTCGACGTTGAGGCACAGCGACTGCAGCTCCTTGAGCAGCACCTTGAACGACTCGGGGATGCCGGGCTCGGGGATGTTCTCACCCTTGACGATCGCCTCGTAGACCTTGACCCGGCCGACGGTGTCGTCGGACTTGATGGTCAAGAGCTCCTGCAGCGTGTACGCCGCGCCGTAGGCCTGCATGGCCCAGCACTCCATCTCACCGAACCGCTGGCCACCGAACTGCGCCTTACCGCCCAGCGGCTGCTGGGTGATCATCGAGTACGGGCCGGTGGAACGGGCGTGAATCTTGTCGTCCACCAGGTGGTGCAGCTTGAGGATGTACATGTAGCCGACCGTCACCGGGTACGGGAACGGTTCGCCGGACCGGCCGTCGAACAGCACCGCCTTGCCGTCACCGTCGACCATGACCTCACCGTCGCGGTTGGGCAGCGTCGAGGACAGCAGGCCCTGCAGCTCGGCCTCCTTGGCGCCGTCGAACACCGGGGTCGCGGTGTTGGTGTCGGCCGGAGCCGAGTACAGCTCCTCGTCCAGGTTGCCCGCCCAGTCCGGCACACCGGCGGCGACGTCGATGTTCCATCCGCTCTTGGCGATCCAGCCCAGGTGGGTCTCCAGGATCTGGCCGATGTTCATCCGTCGCGGCACACCGTGGGTGTTCAGGATGATGTCCACCGGGGTGCCGTCCGGAAGGAACGGCATGTCCTCGACGGGCAGGATCTTGCCGATGACGCCCTTGTTGCCGTGGCGTCCGGCCAGCTTGTCACCGTCGGAGATCTTGCGCTTCTGGGCCACGTAGACGCGGACCAGTTCGTTGACACCGGCGGGCAGCTCGTCGTCGTCCTCGCGGGAGAACACGCGGATGCCGATCACCTTGCCGGACTCGCCGTGCGGCACCTTCAGCGAGGTGTCGCGGACCTCGCGGGCCTTCTCACCGAAGATCGCGCGCAGCAGCCGCTCCTCGGGGGTCAGCTCGGTCTCGCCCTTCGGGGTGACCTTGCCGACCAGGATGTCGCCGTCGCGGACCTCGGCGCCGATGCGGACGATGCCGCGCTCGTCGAGGTCGGCGAGGACTTCGTCGGAGACGTTCGGGATGTCCCGGGTGATCTCCTCGGCGCCCAGCTTGGTGTCGCGGGCGTCGATCTCGTGCTCCTCGATGTGGATCGAGGTGAGCACGTCCTCTTCGACCAGCCGGTTGGAGAGGATGATCGCGTCCTCGTAGTTGTGGCCCTCCCACGGCATGACCGCCACGAGCAGGTTCTTGCCCAGCGCCATCTCGCCGTTCTCGGTGCAGGGACCGTCGGCGACGACCTGACCGGCCTCCACACGCTGGCCGGCGTCGACGATCGGACGCTGGTTGGCACAGGTGCCGTGGTTGGACCGGGCGAACTTGCGCATCCGGTAGGTCTGCCGGGTGCCGTCGTCGGCCATCACGGTGACGTAGTCGGCGGAGACCTCTTCGATCACGCCGGCCTTGTCGGCCACCACCACGTCGCCGGCGTCGATCGCCGCACGCAGTTCCATCCCGGTGCCCACCAGCGGTGCCTCGCTGCGCACCAGCGGAACCGCCTGGCGCTGCATGTTGGCACCCATCAGGGCGCGGTTGGCGTCGTCGTGCTCCAGGAACGGGATCATCGCCGTCGCGACCGACACCATCTGGCGCGGCGAGACGTCCATGTAGTCCACCTCGGCGGAGCTGACGTACTCGACCTCGCCACCCTTACGGCGGACCAGCACACGGTCCTCGGTGAAGCGCTGCGTGTCCAGGTCCAGCGGCGAGTTGGCCTGCGCCACGACGTGGCGGTCCTCCTCGTCGGCGGTCAGGTAGTGGATCTCGTCGGTGACGACACCGTCGACGACCTTGCGGTAGGGCGTCTCGATGAAGCCGAACGGGTTGACCCGCGCGTACACCGACAGCGACCCGATCAGGCCGATGTTCGGACCCTCCGGGGTCTCGATCGGGCACATCCGGCCGTAATGGCTGGGGTGCACGTCGCGGACCTCCAGGCCGGCGCGCTCACGGGACAGACCGCCGGGGCCCAGCGCCGAGAGGCGGCGCTTGTGGGTCAGGCCCGACAGCGGGTTGTTCTGGTCCATGAACTGCGAGAGCTGGCTGGTCCCGAAGAACTCCTTGATCGCGGCCACCACGGGGCGGATGTTGATCAGGGTCTGCGGGGTGATCGCCTCGACGTCCTGGGTGGTCATGCGCTCGCGGACCACGCGCTCCATGCGCGACAGG
Organism: Mycolicibacterium palauense; assembly: GCF_002592005.1. Lineage (GTDB taxonomy): Bacteria > Actinomycetota > Actinomycetes > Mycobacteriales > Mycobacteriaceae > Mycobacterium > Mycobacterium palauense. The sequence goes on from NZ_NVQF01000028.1 coordinate 57,004, forward strand.
CCGACCCGGATCTGGTTCTGGATCAGCTCGCCGACGGTGCGCAGGCGACGGTTGCCGAAGTGGTCGATGTCGTCGACCTCGACGGGCACCTCGACGCCGCCGGGCACCGTCATCGTGGTCTGGCCCTCGTGCAGGCGGACCAGGTACTCGATGGTGGCGACGATGTCCTCTTCGGTCAGCGTCGTCGCCGAGGCCGCGCTCGGGTCAACGGTCAGGCCCAGCTTCTTGTTGACCTTGTAGCGGCCCACCCGGGCCAGGTCGTAGCGCTTCTCCTTGAAGAACAGGTTCTCCAGCAGGGTCTGCGCGGACTCCTTGGTCGGCGGTTCGCCCGGGCGCAGCTTGCGGTAGATGTCCAGCAGCGCCTCGTCGGTGCCGGCGGTGCTGTCCTTCTCCAGCGTGCCCATCATGATCTCGGAGAAGCCGAAGCGCTCCCGGATCTGCTCGGCGGTCCAGCCCAGCGCCTTGAGCAGCACGGTGACCGGCTGGCGGCGCTTGCGGTCGATACGCACACCGACGGTGTCGCGCTTGTCGACGTCGAACTCCAGCCAGGCGCCACGGCCCGGAATGACCTTGACGCTGTGCAGGTCCTTCTCGGTGCTCTTGTCGACGCTGTGGTCGAAGTAGACGCCCGGCGAGCGGACCAGCTGGCTCACCACGACACGCTCGGTGCCGTTGATGATGAAGGTGCCCTTCTCGGTCATCATCGGGAAGTCACCCATGAAGACCGTCTGGCTCTTGATCTCACCGGTGTTGTTGTTGATGAACTCGGCCGTGACGAACAGCGGGGCCGCGTACGTCATGTCCTTGTCTTTGCACTCGTCGACCGGCGCCTTGACCTCGTCGAAGCGCGGGTCGGAGAAGCTCAGCGACATCGAGCCGGAGAAGTCCTCGATCGGCGACAGCTCCGCCAGGACCTCCTCCAGGCCACCGGTGGGGGTGCCCTCGCCGCGCTCGGCGGCCTTCTCACGCCAGCGATCGGACCCGATCAGCCACTCGAACGACTCGGTCTGCACGTCGAGTAGCCCCGGAACCTCGAGCGGTTCGCGGAGCTTGGCGAAGGAGATACGGTTTGGTGCTCCAGGTACGGAGTTGTGGGTAGCGGTCTTAGTCTGGCGGGAGACTGCCAAGATGCGTCCTTCCAGCACCTCATGCGACTATCGGGACTGACCGGGGTCGGACCCTCTACGCCGCGTTGTCTGCGTTGGTTCGGCTGGATACCGGAACCTGTCCGCATCACGGACACACGGCATGCAGTTCGAGCGCCGAGCAGGGCTCGGGACTGAAACCGCAGTGACAGGTGCGGGTCGGGTGCTGTGAGGTGGGCAGGAGGCAGCCAGCGCAACGTCCAACGATAGCGCAGGACGGCGCATTCCTCAACCACGCATGTGAGAGCACATAAGGCGCTGGCTGGCGTCCCGTTCTCTCCGTACAAACATGCTGCGAAACAGACTGACCTCTCAACCGCCTTCCGTCAAGACTTCACGCCGCGTTGGATGCCGGATATTCCAGTTCGGGGGTGGTGCCGGCGCTGCCGGCCGCCGAGTGGGCCACCGTCTGGACCGGCGCCGGCGCCAGGAAGGAGAACAGGGCCCGCGCCCCGGCGACGACGACCGTCCGCAGCAGCTTCTTGAAGGGCGGCAGCGAGGACTCCCCCGCGGGCAGCCCCAGCGCGGTCGCGGTCCCCGCCTCGGTGTCGATCAGCACCTCCTGGCCGATCTGTCCGTAGTCGGTGCCGCCGTCGAACATCTCGTCGACCCACGCCGGGGCCAGCAGCTGCGCGGCCGCCACGTTCTGCGGCTTGGAGAAGCCGGCGACCAGATAGGCCGAGAACTGGAAGAACCGGTTGGCGCCCTGCATGGTGTCGATGTGGCTGCCGCCGACGAGTTCGACGCCGTTGAAGGTGTCGGGTCGGGCCTGGACCAGCGCCTCGGTGGTGATGCCGAACATGTTCCACATGTAGGGCCGGGAGGCGATCTGCAGGATCGGCAGATCCGCCGGCAGCTCGGCGACGACGTCGGGGCTGACACCGCCGAAGGCCACCCCGTCGAGGAGCAGGATGCCGGCCAGATCCGCGCGGGTCGCCTCGTCCATGTGGCTGGCCGCACCGAGCGCCAGCCCGCCGCCGGCGGAGTGTCCCACCAGCACGAACGCGGTGGGCAGGGTGACGTCGTGGCCGATGGCGGCGCGGGCGCTCTCGGTCAGGGCCGCGCGGTCGCCGGTGAACAGCTCCGCGACGGCGCGGTGCATGGAGTCCCCGCCCAGCCAGCAGCCGTCACAGGCCAGGAAGTTCGAGGTGAGCGATGTGGCCACGACGATGCTGTGGGTCCGCTCGGCCAGCACGGCCGCGGTGTAGCTGTACAGCGGGGCGCTGGCGAAGAAGCCGTGCTGCAGGTAGATCAGCCGGTCCGGGTCGGGGTCCTCGGGGACGTACCAGTTCGCCGGAACCTCCAGGCCGTTCCCGCAGTCCAGGCTCAGTTTCGAGGTGCTGACGGTCACGGTGCTGCCCGCGGGGAGCACCGGCGGGCCCTCCAGGACGCGCAACGCCATGTTGTAGACACCGAAGAACACCGCCCCGATCAGACTCAGGATCGGCCGGCGCGGCAACGCGCTGGCCGCTTCGGCGGCGGTGGGGGCGGCGGCCATCGCCAGCGTGGCCGCGTTCGTGGTGGACGTCTCGGCGTCGCGGGTCGTCGCGCCCGGGTCGGCCGGTGTGGCGGGAGCGGCGGTCGCTGTGTCGGTGGCCGTGGCTGTGTCTGTATCCGTGGCCGTGGCGGTGTCGGTAGTCGTGCCGGCTTCCGGCGGTGCCCCGGTGTCGTCTGCAGCCTCGGCGTCCGCGGCCGCGTGGTCCCCCGCGACGGCGGATTCCTCGGCCGCCGGCGGTGCGGTGGCGGCCGGCTCGTCGCGACGTGCGGCCGCGGTTGGCTCGGTCGTCGTGGTGGTCGTCGTCGTGGTTGTGATGGGTGCCGTGGCCGGTGCGGGCTCGGCGGTCTCGGGCTCTGCAATCTCGGGCTCGGCGGTCTCATCGGTCACGGCCTCATCGGTCACGGCCTCATCGGTCACGGCCTCGTCGGTCGCCGTCTCGTCGGCGCCGGTCGAGTCGGCGGTGTCGCTCTCTGGGCCGGTCTCTGGGCTGGGCTCAGTGTCGCTGCCAGTGCCGGTGGTGTCGCCCGGGGCGTCTGCGTCGACGTCCGCGCTGTCGGTGTCGTTCCTCGCGTCGGTATCCCCGGCGTCGGTGTCCCCGGTATCGGCGTCCCCGGTATCGGTGTCCGCACTGTCGGCGTCGCCGTCCCTGGTATCTGCGTCCCGGGTATCGGTGTCCCTGACACCGGTGGCCTCGGTATCCGCAGAGTCAGCGGCCGAGCCGGCGTCGGCGCCGCGGCCGTCCTCGCGGTCACCCCCGCGTCGCTGACTCGGACGCGACGTCGACCCGGACGTCGCAGCGGCCCGGGATCCCGAACTGCTGGTCGCCTGCCCCGACGACGCGCCCGCCGAACCGCCGGACGAATCCGCTCCCGTCGCGGCGCCCGCCGTCGCAGCGCCCGCGGTCAGCGCCGCTGCGATACCCGCGGCGACCACACCGGCGCCCAACCACCTCCGGGACCAGTCACCCATGAGAGAGCCCTCCTTGAGAACGCGCTCACGCTATCGCGTCGCCTCAGGCCGAGAGCCGCATCGACGAAATCGAATTGGCCGTCGACCAGGTGGTGCGGGCCAGCGACCCCGCCCTACCGGGCACCCAACCGGTCTCGATGGCCGCGGCTCCCGCCACGGGTGGCGGACAGTTTCGCCGGCTGGTCCCGGCGCTCTGGATCGCGCTGGCAGAACAGAACTCCCCGAGGGGCAGCCCGTCGAGTTGCTCCGAGTCCGGGTTGACCAGCGAGGACACCAGCGAACCGAAGGCCACCGTCGAGCCGTTGACCAGCGCGAACGACGCGCCTGGCTTCCCGTACACACCCTGGCTGCGGGTGCCGGAGAACAGATCGTTGACCCAGCCCGTGGTCACGTTCAAGGCGGTGTCGACGTTCTGCGGCTTGGAGAAACCGGTCAGCAGGTAGGCCGCCAACTGGATGTCCTCGCTGGCGCTCTGCATCGTGTCCGAGTGCAGACCCCCCACCATCCACACCCCGTCGAAGCTGTCCGGTCGCACCTCGTCGAGGGTGGCGTTGGCGGCGCCGTACTCGTTCCACGTGTAGGGCCGGGCCGCCAGGTTGTAGACCGGGACGGTGCTCGGCAACGCGGCCAGGTCGGTTTCCAGGTAATCGAGGTAGCCGACGCCGTCGAGCATCACCACTCCGGCGAGGTCGTCGATCGAGCCGTTCTCGGTCATGTAGCGGGCGGCGCCCACCACGAGCCCACCGCCGGCGGAGTGCCCCACCAGGACGACGCGTTCGGGCAGCGCACCGGCGAACCCGGCCTCGCGGGCACTCTCGGTGAGGGCCGAGCGGTCGCCGGTGAACAGTTCCGCAACGGCCTGGTGCATCGGGTGCAGCATGATCGCGGCGCCGTCGGAATCGAAGATGTTCCAGGACAGGGTCGGCGCGACGACGATGCTGTTGGTCTTCTCGGCCAGGTGAGCCGCGGTGGCGCTGTAGAAGGTGGCCGTGGCCAGGAACCCGTGCTGCAGGTAGATCAGACCGGTGGGCTCCTGTGAGCTCGTCGGGAAGTACCAGTCGGCGGGGACGACCAGACCGCCACCGATGTCGAGGGTCAGCTCGGAGCTGACCACGCTGACCTTGCTGCCGGCGGGCACGCGCGCCGGCCCGGCGATGGACTGCACCGCGCTGACGTAGAGGTTGTAGAGATAGGTGCCGAACTCGTCGAGGTTGGAGAACTTCGGCGGCGCCGCCTTCGCCTTCTCCGACGCCACGGCGTTGGCCACGGTGGCCTGCCCATCCTCCTGCTCACCGTCCTGTTCACCGGCCGGCGCGGCATCAGCCTCGGAGACGACCTCGGAGCCGACCTCGGAGACCGCGTCCGGGACTTCGGAGACGACGGCGGCCGCGGTGACCACCGCTTCCCCGGCGTCTTCCTGGGTGTCTTCCTCGGCATCACCGGTGGTCGCGGCGCCCCCGGTGGTCGCGGTGTCTTCGGCGTCCCCAGTGCCTTCGGCGTCGGGGGTGTCCTGAGTCTCCTGCGCGTCAGCGGCGTGCCTGGGCTTCTGGGCATCGCCGGCCCCCGGCGCGGCCTCGGAGTGCTGGCCGCCCGGGGCATGGGCTACCTCGGTGTCGGTGGAGTCGGTGGAGTCGGTGGTCTCCCCGGCGTCTCCGACCTCTCCGACCTCTCCGACCTCTCCGGCGTCTTCGGCGTCGGCGGGCGAGTCGACGCTTCCGCCCCCGGTCGTCTCGGACTTCTCCGTATCGTCGCGCCCGGCGGAGGGGGTGTCGCCCGCCTTCGTGGCGTCGTCGTCACCGGAGGCCTCCACGTCGCGGGCATGACGACCGGGCGTGCGGTCGGTGTCGCCGCGCGCGTGCCGGCCGGTGGTCTCGTCGGTGTCGTCGGTATCGTCGCCGCCCCGCGCGTGCCGCCCGGTGCCGGAGCCGGCCTCGTCGTCATCGCGGGAGTGACGTCCGGCCCGCGAACCCTTCCGGCTGTCGCCGGACGCGTCGGCATCATCGGCGCGGTGCTTGCCGCCCCGGCCTGCGGTGGCCGTCGAATCCCGGCCGACGGAGCGGCCCGAGACCGTCGACGCGGAGCCCACCCGGTGCCGGCGCGCGCCCGGGCCGGAGTCGGCGTCGGAGGACCCGCCCCCGGCCGAGGACCGCGCACCCGCCGCGGGTCCCTTCGACGACGAGTCGGCACCCCCGCCATCACTGTCCGCGGCGGCCACACCGGCCCCGGCGAGCATCGCCGCCGAGACCCCGCCCGCCACCAGACCCGCCCCCAACCAGACGAAGTATCGGTCGACCATCCTTCTCCCGTCCCCGACGACGCAAACATGGCAATCTCGCCCGATATCCGAAACCAACACGAGTGCGCAAAACTAGCAAACAATATAACGCTAAGAGCCGACTATTGCCGGTTCCGTCAAACTGTGGCGTATCGCAAACCGGTTCTCGACCGAAGGGCTAGTGGTGCGACAACCTTCGCGCCGCCTCCGGGCACGCCGGCGCGTCGCGCGGACGTGCCTCGACCTGCACTGTCCTTAGGAATCAGCTTTCAGCAACAGATCGCCGATTCTGCGCAACTGATACGTCCGTACCGTTTGGGAAATGTTGCGCCCATGGTGGGTACCGCGGACACCCCGTGCGGTGCGGTCCGCCGAGCGGTCGGTCGAGCGCCCCTCACACAGATGTCGCCGGCCGGGAAACACCCGGCCGGCGACAGTGGATTCGCTGGGGTCAGAGCCTGAGTCGGCGCTGGAAGTGGACCTTAGAGATGGTCCTGTTGGACTAGCCCTCCTGCTGAGCCGGGATGGACGCGGTCGGCGTCTCGTCGGCGAACTCGTGCGACTTGTACTTGTGAGTGCCGTCGAGTTCGTCGCGGATGGCCTCCTGGGCGGCCGGCGGCAGGGTGTTCAGGATCTCGCGCACCCGGGCCTGACGACGTGCTACGGCCTGCCGCTCCGGCATCCCCGGTGTCGCCTGGATCTGCGGGGGAACGCCCTCGATCTCCTCCACACCGCCGTCGTGGTGGCCGGCGTCGGCCATGGCCTGTTCCTCGGCCATCGTGCCTTCGTCCTTCTCCTCGGACATACCGATCGGGCCCAGGCGGCGACCGTTGAGGAACTGCTTGACCACCGGCTCGTCACTGGTGAGCAGCACCTCGCGGGGCCCGAACATGACCAGGTGCTTGCGGAAGAGCATGCCCATGTTGTCCGGCACGGTGCGGGCGATGTTGATGTTGTGAGTGACGATCAGGATGGTGGCGTCGATCTGGGCGTTGATGTCGATCAACAGCTGGCTCAGATAGGCCGTACGCACCGGATCCAGACCGGAGTCGGGCTCGTCGCAGAGGATGATCTGGGGATCGAGCACCAGGGAGCGGGCCAGGCCCGCGCGCTTGCGCATACCGCCGGAGATCTCGCCGGGGAACTTGGTCTCGTCGCCACCGAGCCCGACCAGGTCGAGCTTCTCCATGACGATCTTGCGGATCTCGCTTTCCTTCTTCTTCGTGTGCTCACGCAACGGGAAGGCGGTGTTGTCGTAGAGGTTCATCGACCCGAACAGCGCGCCGTCCTGGAACATGACGCCGAACAGTGTGCGGATCTCGTAGAGCTCCTTGGCCGAACACTCGATGACGTTGGTGCCGTCGACGACGATCTTGCCGCGCTCGGGCCGCAGCAGGCCGATCAGCGACTTCAGGAACACCGACTTGCCGGTACCTGACGGACCCAGCAGCACACTGACCTCACCGGCGGGGATGTCCATCGTGACGTCTTCCCAGATTCGCTGGGATCCGAAGGACTTGGTCAGCCCCTCCACCTGGATGCCAATGCCCACGCGAGATCCTTCCGCCGATTTGCCGAGCCGGCCAACAGGCATCCCGCCTGTGGCTTGAGTCACTGTAGCGCACGACGCTTTGCGCCACGCCAATAGTGCCGTGACCCACGGTCCTGCCTCCGCCCGTCCGGGCGGCGCGTCGTTGCCCGCATCGTGTCGTCGCGGGCGGTTTCACCGTAACCCAAACACAGAACCGCCCGGGATCGTGCGATCCCGGGCGGTTCGTGGTGGTGCGTCGAGGGCCTCGACTACTCGACGGACTACTTGACGGTGACCGACGCGCCGGCGGCCTCCAGCTTGGCCTTGGCCTCGTCGGCCGCCTCCTTGTTGACCTTCTCCAGCAGCGGCTTGGGAGCGCCGTCGACGAGGTCCTTGGCCTCCTTGAGGCCCAGGCCGGAGACGATCTCGCGGACGACCTTGATGACGCCGATCTTCTTGTCGCCGGCACCCTCGAGGATGACGTCGAACTCGGTCTGCTCCTCGGCGGCCTCAGCCGGGGCACCGCCGGCGGCGGCACCCGGGGCGGCGGCGACGGCGACCGGAGCGGCCGCGGTGACCTCGAAGACCTCTTCGAACTTCTTCACGAACTCCGAGAGCTCCAGCAGGGTGAGCTCCTTGAAGGCGTCGAGCAGTTCGTCGGTGCTGAGCTTTGCCATGGTGATGGGTCCTTCCTGATTTTCTGCGTACTGACTGACGCGGTGGGGTCGGGTTATTCGGTTGTCTCTGCGGCAGCCTCAGAAGCCTCGGGGGCCTCTTCGGCAGCGGCGGCCGGTGCCGGGGCACCTTCGGTCTCGGCGCGCTTGTCCTGCAGGGCCGCCGCCAGGCGGGCGACCTGCGACGCCGGGGCGTTGAACAGCCCGGCGGCCTTGGACAGGTTGGCCTTCATCGCGCCGGCGAGCTTGGCCAGCAGCACCTCGCGCGACTCCAGGTCGGCGATCGCCTCGACCTGGGCGACGCTCAGCGGGAGGCCGTCCATATAGCCGCCCTTGATGACCAGGGCCTTGTTGTCCTTGGCGAACTTCTTCAGGGCCTTGGCGGCCTCGACCGGTTCGCCCTTGACGAACGCGATCGCAGTCGGTCCGACGAACAGCTCGTCGAGACCCTCGATACCCGCATCCGCCGCGGCACGCTTGACCAGCGTGTTCTTGGCGACGCGGTAGCTCGCGGAGTCACCGAGCGAGCGGCGCAACTCGGCCAGGTTGGTCACCGAGAGCCCGCGGTACTCGGTGACAAGGGTGGCCGTCGACGAGTTGAACCGCTCGACGATGTCGGCAACCGCGGCGGCCTTGTCATCCTTGGCCATGCATGCCTCCTTCGTTGTCTGCTGGAATGCTCCACGCGACAACCAACGGGAGGGCCCGGAAACGACGAGCGCCCCGACGCAGGATGCGGTCGGGGCGCGAAGTGCAGCGCCGAGCGGGCTCGGCGGCGTCTTGCCTCGTCCTCCTGCGTGGGCCGCCGGGATGTCTCCCGGGCCTTCAACCGATAACGGTGACCGACGGTCTTCGGTGGATCGTGGACCAGAATAGCCGCTGCACCCTCGATCAGCCAAAACGCGACCCTGCCTGCTGCGCGAGCGCGCACTGAGGTACGCAGAATCGCCGCGAAATGTACCTGAGTGAGCGCTCACGGGGGTCCCCCGAGACGGGCGGTGATGCGACGCAGCAGCACCTGCGGCCGGCGGCGTACGTCGTCGGCGACGATCGACAGCACCGTCCAGCCCAGCTCGTCCAGGGCGGCACGTTTCTGCCGGTCCCGCCGCAGCGAGTCCGGCGAACTGTGCCAGTCGTAGCCGTCGTACTCGACCGCGAACCGGTGCTGCGGCCAGGCGAAATCCAGCCGCCACAGGGCGCCGTCGCGGTCGACGACCTCGTACTGCAGCCGCGGCTCCGGTACCCCACCGTCGGCCATGACCAGCCGGGTTTCGCTTTCCATCGGCGACTCGCTCTCGGGGCGGGCCAGCGGAATGAGATCGCGCACGACGACGATCCCCCGACGGCCGGCCTGCGCCGAAGCGGCGGCCATCAGGTCACCCGCCGTACAGGTCCGGCCGCGCAGGGCCGCATCGAGGGTCGCCAGCGCCCGCGGACGGCGCAGCTCCCTGGCCACCTCCACCGCCGTCCACGCCGGCGCGGTCACCAGCCGGCCGGCCAGCCTCGTCAGCGGCGCACCGTCGCGCCGGTGCACCACCAGGCCGGGGCCGCTGCGCAGCAGATGCCCCTCGGGATTGAGCACGTGCAGGTCGGTGACGTCTTCGGTGTCGAACCCGAAGGCCGCGGCCGCGGTGTGCAGGCAGACCGCGACGGGTTCCCCGCACCGCAGGTCGAGGCCGCACAGCGCGGTGCGGCGGTCAGGGGCGCCCACGCTGTAGGTGTCGGGCCAGACCCGGACCAGGGCGCCGGTGCGCACCCGGCGCTGCATCCCGCGGCGGGTGAGGTGCCGCAGGATCTGCGCCGCCGTCGCGACCCCACCCTGACCGGCGAAGACCGCACGCAGCTCGGGGGGCATGGCGGCATGATCGAGGTCGCCGCGCCGGAGGGCCATTCACCCCTGTGCACCGTCCGCGAGCGCTCACTCAGGTACAGAAACCGCCCCAGAATCTGTACCTGAGTGAGCGCTCGCGGGGGGAAGGGCTCGCGGGGGTAAGGGCTGGCTCCTATACACATCT
>NZ_NVQF01000029.1 GCF_002592005.1 Mycolicibacterium palauense
CCTTCCCAACCAGCGCGCCAACGCCGGTCTTGATCAGAGAACCTTGGACTTCAGATCATCCTCGGGAAGGTGCGCCCACTTTCACGCCCCCACACCGAGGGTCATCCACAAGTTCTGATCATTGCTCGGGAGTCATCGCCGTCATGGCGTCGTTGGTAGAGCGGTGCGCCGTGAACGGCGAGCAGGTCGTGCCCCAGCCCGGCGCCTTCTCGGCGGCCGGATCGCTGGACCTTTCAAGGGTCGGCCGGGCTCGACGGGCTGGTGACCGCGCGCCCATTCCGGCGGCGCCGGACTCGTCGTGCGACCCCAAACTACGCGGGGGCCTGTGTTCCGATCGCCAGTGACGTCGACTGCGCCGGCGGCAGCGGCAACGGTCCGGCGTACGTCGCCGGCCCCGTGCAGGTGATCGGCACCGACATCTACGGCCTGGACCGCGACGGCGACGGCGTGGGCTGCCAGTAGAGCACCCCGGGACGGCGCCGGGTCAGCTGGACAGGCCGCCGTCGACGACGAGGTTCTGCCCGGTGATGTAGGAGGCTCCCGGCCCGGCCAGGAACAACGCGGCCGAGGCGATCTCCTCGGGGCGCCCCTGGCGGCCCATCGGCACGCTGGTACGCACCAGCTCGTCGAGCTGCGCCTGCCCGCCCAGCTCCCCGATCACCGGCGCGTTGAACGCGGTGTCGGTCCACCCCGGTGACAGGGCGTTGACCCGCACACCGCGCGGGGCGAACTCGTGGGCGAGGCTGCGGGTGAAGGCGATGACGCCCCCCTTCGAGGCCGAGTAGCCGGTCACGCCGGCCGTGCCGGACACACCGGCCACCGAGGCCACGTTGACGATGGCCGCACCGTCGGAGGCCTCCAGCAGCCCGATCCCGAACTTCGCCAACAGGAAGCAGGACCGGACGTTCACCGCGAGCTGACGATCCCAGTCGGCCACCGTGGCCTGCTCCACGGCCGCGGCGCGTTGGACACCGGCGACGTTGACGATCGCGTCGAGGCGCCCGTGTTCGCGGGCCACGGTGTCGAACAGTGTGGCCACCGACGACTCCTCGGAGACGTCGCAGACCTGGGAGTGCAGTTTGTGTCCCGGCTCGATCTCGGCGATGTCGACGCCGACGACGGTGGCGCCCTCCCCGACGAACGCCGTGGCACAGGCACGGCCGATCCCCGAGGCGGCGCCGGTGACGACGACGACCCGGCCCGCCAACCGGTCAGGCATCCGTGGCCCCGACGGCCTCGACCGCGGCGGTGGCCACCTGGAGATCCTGTTCGTAGTGCCCGCCGCTGACGCCGATCGCGCCGACCACCTCCCCGGAGACCACGACGGGCAGCCCGCCCGGGAACGTCACGACACGGTCCATCCCGGCCATCCCCGAGGCCATCTTCGGGTCCGCCGAGGAGTACTCGAACCACTGCGCGGGCGTGAAACCCGTTGCCACCACGGTGTAGGCCTTGTCGGCGGCAACCTGCAGGCTGCTCAGCGCGGCACCGTCCATGCAGGCCGAGGCCTTCACGTTGCCCGACTCGTCGACGACCACCACCGAGAACGCGCCGCCGACGCGCCCCGCTTCCGCGATGGCGGCGTCCACCAGGCTGCGCGCGAGAGACAGCGAGATCGTTCTCTTGGTGATGACGGTTAGGTCCGGGCTCGGCATGGACTCTCCTTCGTTGTGGTGGCGGGTTTTGGCCGGATCGGATTCGACCGTGGGCTGGTAGATCTCGCCCCGCTCGACGACGCGTTCCAGCATGTTCAGGTAGGGCAGGTCGGTGCCCACGCTGTAGGTGCGCGACTCCTGGCCCGGGTAGCCGATGAGCTCCCGGATGGCGGGGTTCAGGAAGTACGCGCCGGCGGTGAGGGTTCCGACGGCGCCGACCAGCGCGGGGTCGAGGTCCTGCAGCCGGGCGAACACCGTGGACGCCGGCGTCGAGGGTGTGACGTCGGCGCAGGCGGCCAGCACCTCCCGCAGCGGCGCCAGCAGGTCGGGCCGTGCCGCCAGCGCGGCATCGATCCACCGGGTCGGGACCTGCGCCCCCGACGCCGAGGGCCGCGTTCCGTAGTCCGGGATGAGCGCGTCGGCCACGACCGCGAACAGCTCGCGCTCGCGCGCCGAGAGCTCCGTGGCCTGGGCGGCGGTGTTGACGTCGATGCTCATGCGGGCACCGCCTGAAGCTTGCGGGAGGCGATGAGGTGCTCGACGTTGCGCAGCGCCAGCGCCGCGATGGTCGCGGTCGGATTCGACGACGACGACGTCACGAAGATGCTGCTGTCGTAGACGAACAGGTTGGCCACGTCGTGGCTGCGCCCCCAGCGGTCGACCACCGAAGAGCCCGGATCGTCGCCCATCCGCGCGGTGCCGAGGATATGCCAGCCCGCGTCACGCATGAGGATGGGCTCGGAGTGCTCCAGCGCTCCCGAGGCGACCATCGCCTCCTTGAGCCGCTCGGCGTTGAAATCCAGGTTGCGCATCGAGTTCTCGTCGAGGCGGTAGTGGATCTCCGGGGCCGGCAGACCGTCGTCGTCGAACAGCGTCGAGGACAGCTCGACGCGGTTGGACTCCATCGGCAGGTCCTCGACCTCGGCCGACCACTCCACGGTGTGCCCGAACGTGCGGTCCAGGGACCGGTGGAAGTTGTCGCCCCAGGCGGATTCCACCGTCGAGTTGGCGTAGCCGGCACGCAGTCCCAACGGTCCGCCGCTGGGCATGATCTGCCATTTCGCGCCGCGCTTGAATCCCCGGGCCGGGTCGGTCTCGAAGAACTGCATCGACACCACCGACTGTCCCGCCGGGCCCAGCCAGCTCTCCAGGGGATCCTCGTAGATCGCGGTTGCGATCACCAGCGGGTGCATCATGAGGCGCCGGCCGACCAGGCCCGAGGAGTTGGCCAGGCCGTTGCCGAAGCGCTTCGAGGTCGACATCTTGAGCAGTCGCGGGGTGCCGATGCCGTTGGCGCAGACGATCACGATGTCGGCCGAGGTCGAACGCTCGACGCCGTCACGGCCGATCCACACCGCGCCGGTGGCCAATCCACGCTCGTTGACGGTGATCTCGCGGACCCGTGCTCCGGTCACGAGTTCGGCGCCGGCCTGGATCGCGTCGGGCCAGTGGGTCAGATCGAACGAGCCCTTCGCCCCCTCGGGGCACCCGGTCAGGCACGTCCCGCGGCGTACGCAGGCGTTCTGGCGGCGCCAGGGCTTGGAGGCGATGGCGTTGGCCGCCGGCCACCAGTGCCACCCCATCCTGTCGAGGCCTTCGGCGGCTTTCATGCCGATCCGCCCGATCGGCAGCGGCGGAAGGGGATACGTGAGCGAGGAGGGGTAGGCCGGGTCTCCGTCGAGGCCGGAGACCCCGAGCTCTTCGGAGATCCGGTTGTAGAACGGAAGCAGATCCTCCCAGGCCAGCGGCCAGTCGTCGCCGACCCCGTCGAGGGTGCGGGTGCGGAAGTCCGACGGGACGAACGGTGCCCAGTGTCCGGCGTAGATGACGGTCCCGCCACCGACGCCGTTGTACATCAGCGGGTTCATGTCGGAGTCGGTCGCGTCGATCGGATAGTCACCGGCGCGCTTGCGTACGTTGGGATTCGGGTGCCAGTCCCGCTGCGCGGTCAGTTCCCATTCCGGGGTCGCGCCCTTGAACTCCGAACGCTGGGCCCAGTTGCCCTGCTCCAGACAGACGACCGAGAAGCCGGCCTCGGCGAGCTCCTTGGTCGCCACGGCACCGGATGGTCCGGCGCCGACGACCAGGGCGTCGTAGTGGGTGCGTTGCGGGGGCGCCGACCAGGGGGGACCCTGGTCGGGAAAGGGGCTGGAGTCGGGCATCGCTGATCGTCCTTCCATGGGGCTGGGTGGTGGTCGGGGGTCGGTACGACCGCCAGTGCTGTCGCCGCGACCCGCCGATGTGGTCTGTGCGATCCCATACATAAGATGTGACGTGGTGCATAATCTGTCACAGATAATACTCTTCCGTCAAGCAGAGGATCGCAGATGTCATTTTCTGGGGGTGCGGGCCGACGCCGTGCGGCAGAAACTACAGTCACCGGGGTGGACACGGAACTAGCGCAACGCATTTCGCAGGCACTGATGCCGATGTCGCGACTGATTCGCACCGCGGTACGCGCCGCGCCGCCACTGCCCCTCGTTCCCTACGCGCAGGTCGAGGTGCTGCAGGTGGTGCAGGACCGGCCCGGCATCTCGGTCGGTGGCGTCGCCGACGCACTGCAGTTGGCGCCGAACACGGTCTCGACCCTGGTGCGCGCCCTGGTGGGCGCGAACCTGATCGATCAGCAGTCGGTCGCCGGCCAGGGCCGAACGACCACGCTGACACTGACCCGCGAAGCCGAGGAGATGCTCTCGGTCTGGGATCGCCGTCGCGCCGAGATCCTCGGCGAGGTCCTCGCGTCGATGCCGCCGAAGGCGGTGCGGTCGATCACCGCAACCCTTCCGCATCTGACGGAGCTGCAGGAGGCCATCGAGCAGAAGATCGCCGAACTGCGGAGCCAGGGGGGCCAGGGGGGCTGACCCCCTGGCTCCCCGCGCCCGAGTCATGCGCCGTCCCCGCGCCCTTCGACGATGTGATCGATGGCCTGCTTGGAGAAGATGATGGACCGGGCCAGGGAGTAGCCGGCCTGGTATCCGGAGCCGTAGTCGACGAAGGCCGCGTTGTTCCCCGAGGCGTACAGACCCTCGATCGGCACGCCGCGCGACGTGAGCACCCGGGCGTGCGGATCGGTCATCAGCCCCGCCGACGACAGTCCGCTGGGCTTCAGTTCGACCCCGTAGAAGGGTCCTTCCCCGACCGGACCGAGGTTGGGATTCGAGCTGGTCAGATCGCCGGTGTAGTACTGGGCCCACGGGGCTTCACCGCGCTGGTAGTCCTCGTCGACGCCCGCCTCGGCGAACTTGTTGAGCCGCTGCACGGAGTGCACCAGGTTCTCCGCGTCGACGCCGATCTTGGCCGCGAGCTCGTCGAGCGTGTCGGCGCGCTGCACCCAGTCGGGAACGTAGCCGACCTCGAACCCGCCGAAGGAGTACTTCGCGGTGTACTGACTGTCGAACACCAGGTAGCACGGCTGATTGGTGTACCGGTGCTCCCAGACGTCGAAATCGCGCAGGGCGTCGAGGATGCTCTGGAAGTAGGACTCGTCGGCGAAGCGGTGGCCGGCGCGGTTGACCACCAGCGTGTGGGGTTTGGACAGCTCCTGGATGCCGGCGAGCCGCAGGAAGGCCCGCGGGTTCTCCTTGGTGGCCGGCATCGGAAAGCCCAGGAACAGCGCCATGTGCCGGCGGATCACGTGCACGCCGGCGCCGAGTTCGGTGGCCATCATGAGCGGGTCACCGGTCAGGGTGTCGGGGAACATGCTGACCCAGCCGGTCACATCCTCGAAGCGGTTGATCAACTCGGGGTTGGCCTCGTATCCGCCCCCAGCCAGGACCACGCCACGGCGGGCCCGGAACACCGTCGGCACTCCCCCGCGGTCCGCCTCGACTCCAACGACCCTGCCGCCCTCGCGGATCAGCCTGGTCGCCGGGGTCTCCAGCAGGATCGGGACCTGACGGTCGAGCAGCAGCTTGATGAAGTTCGCGGCCAGGCCGGCGCCGAAGCCGCGCAGGTTGGCCGCCCGGCGCTGCGCCATGGTCTCGGCGTCGTAGTTGCGGGCATTGCCGATACCGCCCCAGGCGATCGCCTCCTCGAAGGTCACCCCCATCGGCAACTCCGGCGATACGTCGACCTTGTCCTTCCAGTCGCCGAGATCGTCGGTGGAGATCAGCGCGGTCTCGACCATGCGCCCCTCCGCCCGCGACCCCGGCGCGTGTCCGTGATAGTGATCCGGAAGTCCGCGGACCAGCTGGAACGGCACACCGAGCCGGTGGAAGTACTCCAGCGCCACGGGCCCCTGCTCGATGTAGACCTGCTGCTGGGCCGGGACCTCGTAGCCGCCGCCCAGGTGGCGCATGTAGGCGATCACGTCGTCGAGGTCGTCCTCCAGCCCGGCCTCGCGCTGCAGATGGGTGCAGCCCAGCCACAGCCCGCCGTAGGAATACGTCGTGCCCCCACCGGCTTTCGCCCCCTTCTCCAGGATGACCGCGCTCAGCCCTTCGGCGTGAGCGGCCAGCGCAGCCGACGTACCGGCTATGCCGGACCCGATGATGACGACGTCGTACTCTTCGGTCTGGCTCGCTTGATCCACTGCTTCCTCCATCACTCCGACTATTATCTGTGTCAGACATTACTCCGGGGACGGCCGGAATTTCCACTGTCTTGCAGAACTACTTTCTGTCCTACGGAAGGATTGGTGATCATGAAACCGCCAGTGCCGCACCGCCCGCGGGTGGGTCTCGTTCTTCCCAGCGCCCAGGTCGTCACGGAGCCCCTGTTCAACCGCGTGATGGGACAACGGTGGGACTTCCTCGCCGCGCGGGTGCTGATCAAGGGTGCGCGCCCGGAGCATCTGCGCCGGATGGAGTGCGAGATTCCCCGTGCCGTCGAGGAACTCGCCACCGCTCGCGTCGACGCCCTGGTGAGTTGCTGCACCGCCTCCGGCGCCCTGAACGGGCTGGAGCGGGACCGGGCGCAGTGCCGGGAGATCCAGCGCAGCACCGGCGTGCCCACGACGTCGACGATGCTGTCCATCGTGGCGAACCTGCGCGCCCTCGAGGCGAGGTCGCTGGTGGTGGTGACGCCCTATGTCGCGGAATTGGCGAGCGTGGAACACCACTACCTGCAGGACAACGGGTTCTCGATCGTGTCGTCCGACGACGACGAGATCGACGACCCGTTCGCGATGTCGATGGACCCGGTGGAGCACATCGTCGGCCGGGCGCTCGACGCCTGGGACGACAGCGCCGACGCGATGCTGTTGAGCTGCATGAACTGGCCTGCCTACCAGGCGATCGGGGCGATCGAGGAGCAGATCGGGGCGCCCGTCGTGACCTCACATTCCGCCACGCTGTGGGGCCTACACGGCCTGCTGTCGGCCCCCTCCGAGTAAGTCGGGCACCCGTCATCCTTGTAATCGACGTCACTCTGAGTATTATCTGTGTCAGACAATACATACCCGGGGCCGCCAACGGCTCCGTTGTGCAGAACCTTGACTCTGCACAACGGAAGATGTCTGCGCGGGGCCGGGTGGCCCACTTGCTCCGTATCGACGGCCGGCGTTCGGGCGACAGTCGAAAGCGTTGGAAAGGCGCCGATGGTTCTCACCAATGATGTTGCAGCCCAAGTTAAGTCCGACGATCCACTCACCGCGTTCTACCGGAGCCTGGGCGCGACATACGCGGCGCGCCCGGACATCACCGTGGACGAGGAGCGCCAGCTCTTCGAGCACTGGGGCGACTGCACGACCGAGCCGGGCGACACCGACTACGTGGTGGTCTCGGCGAACGGTGTACCCGGACTGCTGTGCGCGCCCCACGGGGTCGACACCGACCGGACCCTGCTGTGCTTCCACGGCGGCGGATGGGCCTGCGGTTCGGTCTATTCCCACCGCAAGATGTACGCCCACCTGGCGAGGGCCCTGGGCTGCCGCGCGCTGCTCGCCGACTACCGCCGCGCGCCCGAGCACCGCTACCCGGCACCGATCGAGGATGCGATGACGGCCTACCGATGGCTGCTGGAAGAGGGGGTCGCGCCCGGCTCGATCATGTTCGCCGGCGATTCGGTCGGCGGCAACATCGCCGTGGCCACCGTGCTGCACCTACGCGACCGCGGCATCGACCTGCCGGCGGCGACGATCTCCATCTCACCGTCGTTCGATTTCGCGGCGACCGGCGAATCGATCGCCGGCAACGAATCCACCGACGTGTTCATCAGCGGCGAGATGGTCAGGCTGGTCGGCGAACGCTACGTCGAACCCGATCGGTTCGCCGACCCGCTCATCAACCCCATCAATGCCGATCTGGCCGGCCTGCCGCCGGCCTACCTGCTCGCCGGCGGCGACGAGGTGCTGTGCAGTGATGCGGTGAGGTTCGCCGAGGCGGGCCGCGCCGCGGGCCTGGACGTCGGACTGCTCGTCCAGACCGGGATGCAGCACGTGCCGACGATGTTGGCCGGCGCGACGCCCGGCGGAGATCACGCGGTCGCCGCGGTCGCCGACTGGGCACGCTCCCGGTTCCGGGACTGACGGGGCGCGCAACGACGCGACCGGCTCACGGCGTCGGTAGTCACCGAAGCAGTTTTGGTGCCGTTCGCCGCTGTGGACAACCGCCCGACGCAAACTGTCCGCCAAGGACATCCACGGGGCGCGGCGGCGAACCTAAGCTCGGCTCATGACGACGACGTTGCCGGCCCACGCGGTCGGCGGACCGGACCTCCCCCAGGTTCGCCGGGTATCCACCGCGGTGCCGGGCCCCCGATCGAACGCCCTGGCCCGGCGGCGCGCGGCCGCGCTGCCGGCCGGGCTGGCCAGCAGCGCCGAGGTCTACGTCGCCGCCGCCGGCGGGGGCGTCGTCGTCGACGTCGACGGCAACTCGTTCATCGACCTCGGCAGCGGCATCGCGGTCACCACCGTGGGCAACTGTGCGCCCGCGGTGGTCGCCCGAGCCACCGAACAGCTGCGGCGCTACACCCACACCTGCTTTTTGGCCACCCCCTACGAGCCCTATCTCGAGGTCGCCGAGACCCTCGACCGGCTCACCCCCGGCGCATTCGAGAAGCGCACCGCCCTGTTCAACACCGGCAGCGAGGCGGTGGAGAACGCCGTGAAATACGCCCGCGCCGCCACCGGGCGCCCCGCTGTCGTGGTGTTCGACCACGCCTTCCACGGCCGCTCCCTGCTCACCATGACGATGACGGCCAAGAACCGGCCCTACAAGCACGGTTTCGGCCCGTTCGCCCCCGAGGTGTACCGGGCGCCGATGGCCTACCCGTACCGGTGGCCCTCCGGTCCCGAGCACTGCGCCGCGGAGGCGTTCGCCCAGTTCGCCCACCTGATCGACGCCCAGATCGGCCCCGATCAGGTGGCCGCCGTGGTGGTCGAACCCATCCAGGGCGAGGGGGGCTTCATCGTGCCGGCCGCGGGATTCCTGCCCGCGGTCGCCGAGTTCTGCCGACAGCGCGGCATCCTGCTGGTCGCCGACGAGGTGCAGACCGGCATCGCGCGCACCGGCGCCTGGTTCGCCAGCGAGCACGAGGCGCTGGTCCCCGACCTCGTCGTCACCGCCAAGGGGCTGGCCGGTGGCCTGCCGCTGGCCGCGGTCACCGGCCGCGCCGAGGTCATGGACGCCGCGCACCCCGGCGGCATCGGCGGCACCTACAGCGGCAACCCGGTGGCCTGCGCCGCCGCGCTCGGGGTGTTCGACGAGATCCGCCGCCACGACCTGCTCGGCCGGGCCCACACCCTCGGCGAGCAGATGGTGACCCACCTGCGCGCCATCGCCGCCACGACCGGCGTCATCGGCGAGATCCGCGGCCGCGGCGCGATGATCGCCGCCGAACTCGTGCACCCCGGCACCACCGACCCCCACCACGACGCCGTCACCAGCGTCACACGGCACTGCCAGCGCCACGGCGTGCTGACCCTGACCGCGGGCACCCACGGCAACGTGCTGCGGTTCCTGCCGCCGCTGTCCATGCCCGACGACCTGCTCACCGAGGCCTTCACCGTGCTGGGTGAGGGCTTCGCGAGCCTGTGACCACCCTGGAGGACCGATGACCACCACCGCCGCCCGACCCGCCACGACCGGCACCTACGCACCGCTGGAGCTCTTCGACACCGCCCGGCTGCTCGAGGACGACGAACGCGAGATCGCCGCAACCGTCCGCCGATTCGTCGAGACCCGGCTCAAGCCCGACATCGGCGACTGGTTCGAGTCGGCCACCCTGCCCAGGGAGCTGGGCCGGGAGTTCGGCAACCTCGGACTCCTCGGCATGCACCTGCAGGGCTACGGCTGCGCGGGCACCAACGCCGTGAGCTACGGGCTGGCCTGCCTGGAGCTGGAGGCCGGCGACAGCGGCTTCCGCAGCTTCGTCTCGGTGCAGGGCTCGCTGTCGATGTTCTCCATCCACGCGTTCGGCTCCGACGAGCAGAAGAACCAGTGGCTGCCCCGGCTGGCCACCGGTGAGGCGATCGGCTGCTTCGGGCTCACCGAACCCGACTTCGGCTCCAACCCGGCCGGGATGCGCACCCGCGCACGCCGCGACGGCGGCGACTGGGTGCTCAACGGCACCAAGATGTGGATCACCAACGGCAACCTCGCCGACGTCGCGACCGTCTGGGCGCAGACCGACGAGGGCATTCGCGGATTCCTGGTCCCCACCGACACACCCGGGTTCACCGCCAACCCGATTCACCGCAAGCTGTCGCTGCGCGCCTCGGTGACCTCCGAGCTGGTGCTCGACAACGTGCGGCTGCCCGCCTCGGCGCAGCTGCCACACGCCCGCGGGCTCGGCGCCCCGCTGTCGTGTCTCGACGAGGCCCGGTTCGGCATCGTGTTCGGCGCCCTGGGCGCGGCCCGCGACAGCCTGGAGACCGCGATCGACTACACCCGCTCGCGCGAGGTGTTCGACCGGCCACTGTCCAGCTACCAGCTGACCCAGGAGAAACTGGCCAACATGACCCTCGAACTCGGCAAGGGCATGCTGCTGGCGGTGCACCTGGGCAGGATCAAGGACGCCGAGGGCGTACGCCCCGAACAGGTCAGCCTGGGCAAGCTCAACAACGTCCGGGAGGCGCTGGCCATCGCCCGGGAGTGCCGAACCCTGCTGGGCGGCAGCGGCATCACGCTGGAGTACTCGCCGCTTCGGCACGCCAACAACCTGGAATCGGTGCTGACCTACGAGGGCACCTCCGAGATGCACCTGCTGTCCATCGGCAAGGCGCTCACCGGCCACGGCGCGTTCCGGTCATGACCGCGCGCCTCGAGCAGCTGGTGGCCGGGCGGTGGTCCCCCGGCCGGGCTGACGCGCTGCGCAGCCTCAACCCGGCCCGTCCGGCCAGCGTGGTCGCCGAGGGCGGCGGCGCCGCACCCGCCGACGTCGACGCCGCCGTCGAGGCCGCCGCGGCCGCCGCGCGCGGCTGGGCCCGCACCCCGATGCACCAACGCGGCGCGGTGCTGCTGGCCGCCGCCGACCTGGTCGACCGCAACGCCGAGGCGTGGGGGCTGGAACTGGCCGCCGAGGAGGGCAAGACCCGGGCCGAGGGCGTCGGCGAGGTGCGCCGGGCCGCGCAGATCCTGCGCTACTACGGCAACGAGGGCGACCGGCAGGCCGGCGAGATCTTCGCCTCGCCGCGCGCCGGGGAACAGATCCTGGTGACCCGCAAGCCGATCGGGGTCATCGCGGTGATCACCCCGTTCAACTTCCCGATCGCCATCCCGGCATGGAAGATCGCGCCGGCGCTGGTCTACGGCAACACCGTGGTGTGGAAACCGGCCAGCACCGTGCCGCTGCTGGCCATGCGGCTGGCCCAGGCGCTCACCGCGGCCGGGCTGCCGCCGGGCGTGCTCAACCTGGTGATCGGCGACGCCGAGTGCGGCACCGCGATCGTCGGCCACGACGGCATCGGCGCCGTCACGTTCACCGGGTCCACCGGTGTCGGGCGGCGCATCGGCGCCGGGGCCGCCGCCCGCGGTGTTCCGGTGCAGGCCGAGATGGGCGGCAAGAACGCCGCCCTGGTGCTCGACGACGCCGACCTGGACCTGGCGCTGGAGCAGGTGATGCTCGGGGCGTTCCGCTCCACCGGACAGAAGTGCACCGCCACCTCGCGGCTCATCGTCACCGACGGTATCGCCGAGCGGTTCCTGTCCGCACTGGCCGACCGGGTGCACACCCTGGCCGTGGGCGACCCCACCGACGATGCCACCGAGATGGGTCCGGTGATCAGCGGTACGGCGCGGCAGGCGATCTCGGCGGGCATCGCCGCCGCGGTGGCCCAGGGTGCCACCGTGCTGGCCGGCGGCCGGCCCTACGCCGAGGGTCCGCTGGCCGAGGGCTACTTCGTGGCCCCGACGGTCGTCGAACTGGCGAGCACCGCGGCCGACATCTGGCGCTACGAGCTGTTCGGACCGGTGCTGGCGGTCACCCGCGCCGCCGACGCCGAGCAGGCGTTCGGGCTGGCCAACGACAGCGAGTTCGGGCTGTCCGCGGCGGTGTTCACCCAGGACCTCACCCGCGCGCTGGAGGCCGTCGAGCATCTCGACGTGGGTGTGCTGCACGTGAATTCCGAATCCGCCGGCGCCGACCCGCACGTGCCCTTCGGCGGGGCCAAGAAGAGCGGGCTGGGCCCCAAGGAGCAGGGCGCCGCGGCCCGGGAGTTCTTCACCCACACCACCACGGTGTACCTGCGCGGCGGGAGGCCGGGGGCATGACGGGTGGTTCGGCGCTCGACGGTGTGGTGGTGGTCGACTTCAGCCGGGTGCTGGCCGGCCCGTACGCCACCATGATGCTCGGCGACTTCGGCGCCGAGGTCATCAAGGTGGAACGCCCGGGCACCGGCGACGACACCCGCCACTGGGGCCCGCCCTACGACTCCGGCGGGGTGGCAACCTATTTCAACGCCGTCAACCGCAACAAACGCTCGGTGGTGCTCGACCTCACCGACCCCGCCGACCGGGCACGCGCGGTGGACCTGGTCGCCGGCGCCGACGTCGTGGTGGAGAACTTCCGGCCGGGCACCATGGAGAAGCTGGGCCTGGGCTACGCGGACCTGCGGGCGGTGCGCCCCGACGTGATCTACTGCTCGATCACCGGATTCGGCCGCGGCGCCGGCGCCGCCCTGCCGGGCTACGACCTGCTGGTGCAGGCCGTCGGCGGCCTGATGAGCGTCACCGGACCCACCCCGGGTGACCCGACCAAGGTCGGCGTCGCCGTCGTCGACGTGCTGGCCGGGCTGCACGCGCTCAGCGGCATCCTGGTCGCGCTGGCCCACCGTGACCGCACCGGGCAGGGTCAGCGGGTCGACACCGACCTGTTCTCGGTGCTGTTGTCGTCCATGGTCAATCAGGCCTCCGGCTATCTCGGCGCCGGGGTGGTGCCGCAGATCATGGGCAACCGGCACCCCAGCATCGCGCCGTATCAGACCTTCGCGACCGCGGACCGCCCGATCGCGGTGGCCGTCGGCAACGACAAACAGTTCGCGGCGTTCAGCGGCGCGATCGGCCTGGCCGAACTCGCCGCCGACCCGCGCTTCGCCACCAATCCGCAGCGGGTGGCCCACCGCGACGCGTTGTGCGCGCTGATCGAGCCCGCTCTGCGCGGCCACGGCGCCGACCACTGGTACCGCACCCTGACCGCCGCGGGGGTGCCGGCCGGGCCGATCAACGATCTGGCCGAGGCGTTCGACTTCGCCCGGCGACTCGGCATCGACGCGGAGGTGACGATCCCGGGAAGCCCGGCGCCGCAGGTCGCCAATCCCGTCACGCTGTCGGCGACCCCGGTGCGCTACCGCAGCGGGCCGCCGCGGCTGGGATCCTGACCGGCCCGCCGGTCGGCGACCACGCGGGTGGCGTTGACGGCCAGCCACAGCTGTGCCCGCGCCCCGGCGGACTCCAGGTCGTCGCCGAGTGCGTCGCGGATGCGCCGCATCCGGTTACGCATGGTGTGCCGGTGCACCCCCAGCTGCGCGGCCGCGGTCTCCAGGTGCCCGTTGCACCGCAGAAACGCCTCGAGCGTGGCAACCAGATCCGCGTCGCCCTCCAGCGGATCCAGCGGCGCGGCCAGCACCCGCAGTTCGGCCGGGCCGCGTCCGCCGAGCAACACGCCCAGGGCGCCCAGCTCGGTGAAGTCGGTGAACCGGCGGGTATCGCCGCGGGCGGCGATGCGCGCCTGTTCCAGGCCCAGGGCGACATCGCCCAGCGGCACCGGACGGCTCAGTCCCCCGCCGGGTGCGGGCACCAGCTCGGCGGCCAGCGCCGCGGCGCGGCCGCGGCCCCCGGCGGCGGGAAGCACCGCCACGATCTCGTCGCCGGTCCCCTCACCCATCACGTCGCCGCCGCGGCCGGTCACGGTCATCAGATAGGGGCCCCCGGCCGCCAGCAGCCGGCCCACGTCGTGTTCGGCGGTCAGCACCGGGCCGACCCCGCGCAGCACCAGCACCACCACCTCGGCGCCCGGATCGAAACCGAAGTACCGCAGCACCCCGGCG
This sequence comes from Mycolicibacterium palauense, assembly GCF_002592005.1. Classification (GTDB taxonomy): domain Bacteria; phylum Actinomycetota; class Actinomycetes; order Mycobacteriales; family Mycobacteriaceae; genus Mycobacterium; species Mycobacterium palauense. The sequence goes on from NZ_NVQF01000029.1 coordinate 14,080, forward strand.
TCGACGACGCCGCGGCCGCACACCATCTCGGCGGTGACCGCGGTGCGCAGCCGCTGTTCGGCGTCGACGACCCGGGCGGGCTTCTCCAGGGCGATCGAGATCAGCGACACCGCGTGCGCCACCACCAGGCGATCGGCGTGCGACAGCGGGCCCGCGGTGCGCACCGCCAGCCGTCCGCGCACCGGCCGGGCGGCCCGCAGCGTCTGCACGCTCACCAGCGCCGCGCCGTCGGCCGTGACGTACCCTCCGCGCCCGGTCGCGCCGTCGGCCAGGATCCGCACCAGCCGATCGGTGTCGTCGCCGCCGGCGGCCAGCGCCCGGCCGTCGTTGTCGACGACCACCACCGCGGCGGCCAGGCAGTCGGCCAGCGCGGCCACCACCGCGGGGATGCCCCCGCGCAGCGTCGCGCGCGCCAGCACCTCCTGCCGATCGACCACGCGGTGAACGGCGTGCACCTCGTCGGCGGTGACCGCGTCGATCACCACCCGGGCGATCGCAATGAACGGTGTCGACGGGGGCACCCGCAGCACCGGCAGGCCCAGCCGGTCGCCGGCCGTGCGGACGCCGTCGGGGACCGCGGCAAAGGTGGTGCCGGTGTCCACGGCCAGGGCGGCCACCCCCGCCGCGGCCAACCGTGCCACATAGTCGAACTGGGCTGCCGTCCCGGCGCCCAGGGTGATGCCCGTCGTCATCACCAGCTCGCCGCCGGACAGGTACGGGGTGGGGTCGGCGAGCTCGATGGCGTGCGCCCAGGCGATCTCCCGGTCGGCGCCGGCGGCCCCGGCCACCAGGGACAGGCCGAGGCCCGGTGCCCGCGCCAGCCCGCGGGCCGTCATCGCCACGGCACCGACCTCACCCGCGGTACGCCGCGCCCGCGCCGCTGGCCCGGCGGACCTGTTCGGCCTCGTCGACGAACGCGCCGAACAGTGCCCGCCGGTCGGCCTCGGGCCCGTCGTCGTCCTCGGGGTGCCACTGCACCCCCAGGGAGAAGCGCGCCGGGTCCTCGATGGCCTCGACGATGCCGTCCAGGGCCCGCGCGGCGACCACCAGACCCGCACCGACGCGGTCGACGGCCTGATGGTGTCCCGAACGTCCGATGATCCGGTCGGCGCCCAGGATGCCGGCGAGCAGGGTGCCCGGGACGACATCGATGGGTTCATCGACGAATTCGGGTTCGCCGGGCGCGCCGTGGTGCAGCGCATAGTCGGCGATGTCGCCGATGATGGTGCCGCCGCGGGCGACGTTGAGCAGCTGCGATCCCCGGCAGATCCCGAACACCGGGATGCCGGCGGCCTCGGCGGCCGCGATCGCGGCGAACGCGTCGCGGTCGGCGCGGGCATCCACGCCGTAGGCGGTGGGGTTCGGCTCGGGGTTGCCGTAGCAGGATCCGTCGATGTCGCCGCCGCCGAGCAGCAGCAGCCCGTCGAAATCCGTCACCGCGGCGGGGTCCGCCAGCGGGACGGAGGTGTCCAGCAGCCGGTAGCCGGCGCCGGCGTCGAGCAGCGTGCTCAACGCCACCCGGGTGAACCGGGTGATCAGCGCGGCGTCGGCGGTACTGATGTCGGGGAAGTTCAGCGAGGCCAGGACCGCGATGGTGGCCCGCGGAGCGTCCGGCATCGGCTGCGGCGGAAGCACATTCTCGCGCAGTACCCGGGCGGTCATCGTGATTCCCTTCGTGTGCGCGAGCGGTCGACGAGGTCGGCGAACAGCGCGGCGTCGGTGATGGAGGTGGCGTAGCGGTCCTCGGGATGCCACTGGACGGCGACGATGTCGGCGCGCTCGTGTTCGACGGCCTCGATGACACCGTCGGCGGCCGTGGCGCTGACGGTCAGCCCGGGGGCCAGCCGTTCCACGGCCTGATGGTGATAGGACGACACGGTGAGGCATTCGGTGCCGACGACGGCGTGCAGCCGCGACCCGGGCCGCACGGCCACGTGGTGAACACCGTTGTGGTGGGCGGTGTCCGAGTCGGGCAGGTGCTGAACCAGGGTGCCGCCCAGGGCCGCGTTGAGCACCTGCAGGCCCCGGCAGATCGCCAGCGTGGGGATGGCGGCCTCGATCACCGCCCGGGTCACGCCGAGGTCGAACTCGTCCTGGAAGGCCACCGTGTCCTTCGTGCCGGGGTGCGGGGCGGCGCCGTAGCGGCGGGGTTCGACGTCGGCGCCGCCGGGCATGAGGACCCCGTCGAAGGCCCCCAGCCGCGCGGGCAGCTCGGCCAGCGGGTCGGCGGCGGGACCGTGCAGGACGACCGGTTCACCCCCGACCCCCCAGACCGCCTCGCACAGCGCCTCGGCGGCCAGGGTCGCCGAGAAGCGCAGGATGGGGACCTGCGCGGCCCACCGGCCGACGACGGCGACCAGCGGTCGGGTCACGCCGGCGCCTGGGCGAACGGGTAGTCCAGGGTGGGCAGCCACCGCTGCCACACCTGCCGCAGGCGCCCGGAGTCGATCAACCGGCCCAGCGCGCCGTCGATCTCGGCCAGGACCTCCGGGCGGTCCTTGGCCACCGCGATGCCCCACCGGTTGGCGGTCTGCACGGTGAAGGCCAGCTCGAAATCCGGGTGGGTGGCGCCCAGCGGGACGAACACCACGTCGTCGTCGATCACGGCGTCGACGTCCTTGCGCAGCAGGGCGGCCAGCATGTCGGCGTACACGTCCTCCGAACCGGACCCGAACGGCACCGGCACCGCGCCGGTGAAGGTCTGCGCCAGCGCCATGTTGGTGCTGTTCTCGATGGCGGCGACCCTGCTGCCGACGAGGTCCTCGGGAGCCGAGATGCCCGAGCCGCGCCGCACCAGCACACCCTCGTGGAAGATCGCGTAGGGCCGGGTGAAGTCGACCTGGGCGAGGCGCTCGGCGGTGATGCCCTGACCGCACAGCACCGCGTCGGCGTCGCCGCGCTGCACCGCGGGAATCATGTCCACCCACGGCACCCGGACCCAGTCGACCGGGCGGCCCAGCTCCTCGCCGAGGGCCTCGGCGACCCCGGGTTCGTAACCCTGCCTGCCGTGTTCGGCGCTCCACAGCGAGAACAGCGGTGGGGCCTCGGCGTCCAGGCAGGCCAGCCGAAGCGCGTTCGGGGTGTCGGTCATGGAGCGTCCTCCCAGTACATGTCGCGTTCCCAATCGGTCACATAGCCGCAGAAGCGGGCCCATTCGTCGGCGTGATAGTCCACCAGCAGCTGCGAGAGCTGCGGGCCCAGCGCGGCGGTGAGTACCTCGTCGGCGCGGAACGCCTCGATGGCCTCCCCGAGGGTCAGGGGCAGCGCGGGGAACCGGGCGTCGGTGTGCTCGTCGTAGGACGATCCGCGGGTCGGGGCGCCGGGTTCGATGGCGTTCTTCAGGCCGTCCTCGCAGGCCGCCAGGATCACCGCGTGCGACAGGTAGGGGTTCACCGCGGCGTCGGGCAGCTTGTACTCCAGGCGGCCGTTGGCCGACAGCCGCACCGTGCACGTCTTGTTGTCCAGGCCCCAGTTGATCCGTGACGGCGCGAATTGCCCGGAATCCCAGTAGCGTTTGTAGGAGTTGACCGTCGACCCGTTGATCAGCATGGCGCCGGCGGAGTGCGTGAGCAGCCCACCCAGTGCGTGCTTGCCGAGGTCGGTCAGGTGCAGTTCGGCGGTGCCGGGGTCGGCGAGCACGTTGACCCCGTCGCGCCACAGGCTGAAGTTGTGGTGGCAGCCGTTGCCCATCATCCCCGTCGCCGGCTTGGGCATGAAGCTGGCATGGATGCCCAGCTCGCGGGCGACCTGCTTGCAGATCTGCCGGTAGGTCACCAGCCGGTCGGCGGTCAGGTCGGCGTGGTCGTACATGAAGTTGAGTTCGATCTGGTACTCGTCCTCGTAGTCGCCCTCGATCATGTCCAGGCCCAGTGCCCGGGCGTATTCGACGACCTTGGTGACGATCAGCCGGTTCCGCTCCAGGTGCTCGATGTGATACGCCGGGCTGGAGCCGGGCCGGAAGCGGGCCTGCAGCCCGTCGCCCTGCCAGGTCATCTCGGGCTCGCAGCCGGTGCGCAGCTGCAGTCCGGTGCGATCGGTGAATCCGGCGTGCAGTCTGCGCAGCAGTCCGCGGCTGTCACAAGGGAATTCGGCGCCGGGCTGGTCGGCGAGGTGGTCGGGCTCGTAGAGCCGGCAGAACACCCGGGCGAAGCGGGTGTCCCACGGCAGCACCGCGAAGGTTTCCAGGTCGGGGATCGCGGTGTACTCGGGGGCGTCGACACCGCCGCCCAGCAGCACGCCCTCGCGGGTGCCCTGCAGGTTGGCCACCGCGGTGCGGTGCTGCTGGACGCCCTTGACGGCGATCCGCTCGAAGTGCGCGGCCGGCACCACCTTTCCGACCACCCGGCCGGTGATAGTCACGGCCTGGAAGTAGACCAGTTCGACACCGCGTTCGGCGATGGCCGACAGCGCGGCGGCCATCCCGGCGCCGGTGGCGTTGGCCTCGCGGTGGTTGTCCAGCGCGGTGGTGGTCATCGGGTCACCTCGAAGGTGATGGCCTGGGCCGGGCAGACGTCGGCGGCGGCCTCGACGTTCTCCAGTTCGGAGTCGTCGGGCGAGGCGTCGTACTCCAGCACACCGTCGTCGTTGAGGGTGAACACCGCCGGTGCGGCGATGCAGCACTGGCCGTGGTCCTGGCAGAGCGAGCGGTCGACTGTGACGTGCATGCGGGTTCCTTCCGTGGCGCCGCTGGCGCGGTCAGGGGGTGGGGGCGGATGCCGGGGACGGTGCCGGGGTGAATCCGATGGGCAGCCGGACCGGTCCGGTGTTGCCCGAGTCCGGCAGCCAGTGGGCGCCGGGCAGCTCGTGCGGGTCGCGCAGCCGCCGGGCCAGCAGCGGCAGTGCCTCGCTCATGTCGGAGCGGGCCACGAAGTGGCCCAGGCAGTGGTGGGCTCCCCCGCCGAAACCGAAGTGCGGCTTGCGTTCCGCGGTGATGTCGAATCCCGGTTCGAAGGCCCGGGGGTCGGTGCCGGCGGACTCGCTGTAGAGGTGCACGGTGGTGCCCGCCGTCAGCCGAAGGCCCTCGTACTCGAAGTCGTCGAGCACCTCGCGGGTGACCCAGCGCACGGTGGGGTTGACCCGCATGACCTCCTCGACGGCCTTGCCGCCGAGCTCGGGCCGCTCGGCCAGCAGTCGCCACTGGTCGGGGTGGCGCATGAAGGTCTGCATCGCCAGGCCGAGCTGGTTGCGGGTGGTGTCGAAGCCGCCGAAGACCAACAGCACCAGGCCGTCTCGCAGCTCGGTGTCGGAGAGCCGGCCATCCTCGGCGCGGGAGGCGTTGACCAGGGCGGTGACGAAGTCCTCGCGGGGGTGGGCGCGCCGGTCGGCGATCAGCGCGTCGGCGTAGGCGTAGAGCCGCTGCAGGGCGGCCTCGATCTTCGGCAGGTCCTCGCGCAGGGTGACCCCCATGGCCAACCCGATCGTGGCGGACTCGGTGGAGATCACCGGCCACTCGTCCTCGGGGATGCCGAGCATGATCGCGATGACCCGGGCCGCGTAGGGCTCGGCGAACTCGGCCACGAACTCGCAGCGGCCGGGTTCGGCGAAGCCGTCGATGAGTTCGTTGGCCAGCGCCTGGAACCGGGGCACCAGGGCGGCGATGAGTTTCGGCGAGAACGCCGGGTTCATCAGCCGGCGCAGCCGATGATGTTCGGCGCCTTCCTTGTTGAGGATCCAGCTGGCCCACCAGTCGGCGAACGGGCCCTCGGTCACCCCGTTGTGCGCCGGCCAGGCGATGCTGCCCTGGCGCAGTTTCGGCGACTTCAGCAGCTTGTTGACCTGCTCGTAGCGCAGCACCGCGATGCCGTACGGGGTGGTCGCATACCAGCTGCGTTCACGCGCGTCGTGCACCTCGTCGGAGGTGATGCGGAATCCGGGGTCGGCAACGTCGAACGCCGGGACCGGACCGAGGGTGACGGGAGACATCGGGACTACCTCCGGGGAGGGTTCGGGAGGGACTGTCCCTGAAATACTCTAAAAGTAGATGCTTATTGTCAACCGCTGGGATGTAACGAGCTCGTTTCCTGGGCTTGGGTGACGCATCGGAAGGCGGCGCCATCCCGGTGCGGGGTGGTGCGGATTCAGTTGCGGACTCGGCGCGGATTCAGCGCGGTGCGTCGTCCGGCGCGGCCAGCGCGAGGGTCCATCCGGTGCCCAGCGGGAGGTCGGCCACCGCCCGGAAGGCCTCCCCGGGCAGGGCATCTCCGGACACGGCATCCACTGCGCCGGGGTCGGCGACGGCCGGCATCGCCGCCAGCTTCGAGCCGACCAGCCACCGGGGGGTGTTCGCGGCGATGACGCGGCGTTCGGAGCTGACGATGACGGCGTCGTCGGAGGTCTGGCTCAGCACCTCCAGCAGGCCGCGCTCGACCTCGCCGACGACCAGGTCGGCGCCGGCGACCCCGAGGAACTCGCCATCGGCGACGACCGGGACGGTGGCGGTGATGGTGTACATGTCCGAGCCGCTGTAGTCGACATAGGGCCCGTAGGCCACCCGCGCCTGACCGCGCTGCGCGAGCCGGTACCAGTCCATCTGCAGGTAGTCGTAGACGTCGATGCTGGTCGGGTCGAAGTTGAGCCGCAGCCGGGCCACCCGCTCCGCGCGGCGCTGCCACCAGGCCAGATACCGCTCCTTGCCGTCGACGACGAAGGGCGCGGCCACGAAGCCGATCCCCCAGGCGGCGTCGCCGGACTGCAGCAGCTCGACCAGCAACCGGTGCAGCCCACTGAGCCGCGCCTCGGTCAGCCCGGCCCGTTGCGACCAGCTGCCCAGCACCTCGGCCGACACCTGCTCGAGCTGGCGGTAGACCGGTTCGAGGGTCCCCGAGGCCCGCTCGGCGAGGTCGCGCGCCGCGACGGCCCGGTCAGCCGGTTCGTCGCCGCTCATGAGCCCTCCTGGACGCCGGTCGTGAGCCGGAAGTTCACCGCGGTCAGGCGGGGCAACTGGCCCATCACGTGCTCCTCCGCGAGCCGGCGGGCCTCCTCGGGCCGCTCGGCGACGATGGCGGTGGCGATCGCGTGCTGCTCGCCCACGTAGTCCACGACATCGACCTGCGGTGTCTCCGGCAGCCAGATCAGACCCGACAGCTCGGCCTGCAGATTGGCCTCGCGCCTGGCCAGCCGGGCCGACTGGGAGGCCACCGCGACCTGAATGTGAAACCGGCTGTCGGCGCGGATGCGGTCACCCAGCGTCGAGGCCGAGCTGAGCTGGCTGGTGAGGGCGAACAGCCGGCGCACCGCGTAGGGGGCGGCACGCTCGGCGGCCAGCCGCGCGGCCTGCCCGGCGATCGCGGTGTGTTCGTCGAACAGATCCCGCAGGTCCGACAGGCTCATGGCGGCCAACCGCGCGGCCAGTTGCTCGACGGGCGGGTTGGCCGGGCGGCGCACGAACGACCCCCCGCTGCGGCCCCGGCGGGTCTCGACCAGGCCCTGCTCGCGCAGGGCCGCCAGGGCCTCGCGCACCGTCATCGGGGCGACGCCGAACTGGGCGGCCAGATCGACCTCGACGGGTAGTCGCTCTCCGTCGTCGAGCAGGCCGAGCTGGATCGCCTCGGTGATGCGCTGCACGATTTCGCCGACCCGGCCCAGCGGGGCGTCCGGGGTGACCAGCGGCGACAGTGACGACACCGGCTCGGCTCCCTCCTCGCCCTTACTGCTTGCCCCGCACTGCCAGCCCCGCCCGCTCACGGTGCCCGCGGGCCGGCAGTTGACGGCAATCTACCCGATCTCCTGCGAAATCAGCCGTTCCTATTGCAGGATAAACCATAGAAATGTAGTTTTTCGCGCTAACGGCAGCCCAACAATTGGAGAAAGCATGGCGTCCACCACCTCCGCCGACGACGGCTACTACACATTTCACGACCACGACGACGCGGCCCATCTGCACTCCCTGGGCTACAAGTCGGAGTTCAAGCGCGAGATGAGTCCGTGGGCGAACTTCTCGCTGGGGTTCACCTACCTGTCACCGGTCGTCGGGGTGTACACACTGTTCGCCTTCGCCCTGGCCACCGGTGGGCCGCCGATGATCTGGAGCTTCCTGATCGTCGGCCTCGGCCAGCTGCTCGTCGCGCTGGTCTTCAGCGAGATCGTCGCGCAGTTCCCCGTCGCCGGCGGCGTCTATCCGTGGGCCCGACGGCTGTGGGGCCGGCGCTATGCGTGGATGACCGGCTGGGTCTACATGGTGGCGCTGCTGGTCACCATCGCCTCGGTGGTCTACGGCGCCGGGCCCTACATCGCGGCGACCTTCGGCTTCGACGCGACGGTCAACAACACCATCGCCTTCGCCCTGGGCCTGCTGGCGCTGGCCACCGTCATCAACTTCATGGGCACCAAAGTGCTTGCCAAGGCGGCGATCATCGGCTTCACCGCGGAGATCGTCGGCGCGCTGGTGGTGGGCGTGTGGCTGCTGGTCGCGCACCGCGAACACAACCTGGGCGTCATCTTCGACAGCTTCGGCGCCGGCGGCGACGGCAACTACCTGTGGGCGTTCGCCGCCGCGGCTCTGATCGGCATCTACCAGTACTACGGTTTCGAGGCCTGCGGTGACGTCGCCGAGGAGGTGCCCGATCCGGGCCGGTTGATCCCCAAGGCGATGCGCCGGACCATCTATGTCGGCGGCGCGGCGGCCACTTTCGTCTGTCTGGCCCTGGTGCTCGCCGTCACCGACATCCCGGCCGTCATCGCCGGCGAGGACACCGATCCGGTCAGCACCGTGCTCAACCAGGCGTTCGGATCGGTGGGCGCCAAGGCGATCCTGGCCATCGTGTTGATCTCGTTCCTGTCCTGCGCGATGAGCCTGCAGGCCGCCGCGAGCCGGCTGGCCTACTCCTACGGACGCGACGAGATGATCATGGGCAGCTCGCTGCTGAAGAAGTTCTCCGCGTCGCGCCACGTGCCGCCCTATGCGCTGCTGGTGGCCGCCGCGGTACCCGCGGTGATCGTCGTCGGGTCGAAGTTCTCCACCGACGCCATCACCAAGATCATCAGCTTCGCCGCGTTCGGCATCTACCTGGGCTTCCAGATGGTGGTGCTGGCCGCCCTGCGGGCCCGGCTCAAGGGCTGGGTGCCCAGCGGCAAGTACAGCCTGGGCAAGTGGGGGCTGGCGATCAACGTCGCCGCGCTGGCCTACGGGGTGACCGCGATGGTCAACATGGCCTGGCCCCGGACGCCGGACGCACCGTGGTACGACAACTGGATCGTCGCACTCTCCGGGCTGGTCGTCGTCGGAATCGGATTGGTGTACATGACCGTTCACCCCCTGCATGATCGCAGCACCGCACCCTATGACGACGCGATCCCGCGCACCACCGCCACGTCCGGCGCCCATCCCAAGGAGGCCCGCCGATGAGCCGCCAGGCGCCCTACCGCAGCGTCGACCCCGCCACCGGCGCGGTGCTGGCCACCTTCCCGACGACCACCGACGCGCAGGTGTCCGCGGCCGTGGCCGCCGCCGAGCAGGCCTACCGGGTCTGGCGCGACGAGCCGCTGGCCGGCCGCGTCGCGGTGGTGCGCAACGTGGCGCGTCTGCTGCGCGAACGCGCCACCAAGCTCGCCGAGCTCGCGCAGCTGGAGATGGGCAAGAAGCTCGGCCAGGGCACCGGGGAGACCACGTTCTCGGCGTCGATCTTCGAGTTCTACGCCGAGGGCGCCGAGACCCTGCTGGCCGATCGGCCCATCGAGGGCTTCCGGGACGGCACCGCGGTGGTGGCGCGCCGGCCCGTCGGCCCGCTGCTGGGCGTCATGCCGTGGAACTTCCCGGTGTACCAGGTGGCGCGCTTCGCCGCCCCGAACCTGGTGCTGGGCAACACGGTGCTGCTCAAGCACGCCGAGTCGGTGCCGCAGTGCGCGCTGGCCATCGCCGAGGTGATGGCCGACGCCGGGGTACCCGACGGGGTGTACACGAACCTGTTCGCCACCTTCGAGCAGGTCGCGACCATCATCGAAGACCCACGGGTACAGGGCGTTTCGGTGACCGGTTCCGAGCGCGCCGGTGCGGCGGTCGCCGAGATCGCCGGGCGGGCGCTGAAGAAGTGCGTGCTGGAGCTCGGCGGGTCGGATCCATTCATCGTGCTCGACGGCGACCCCGCCGAACTCGCCCGCACCGCGTGGGAGTTCCGCCTGCACAACATGGGCCAGGCCTGTAACTCCAACAAGCGGATGATCGTGCTCGAGGAGCTCTACGACGACTTCGTGGCCGAACTGAGCGCGCTGGCCGCGGCGATGACCCCCGACGAGATCGCCCCGCTGTCCTCGCGGGCGGCCGCGGAGCTGCTGGCCGGGCAGGTCGACGACGCCGTCGCCCAGGGCGCGGTCCTGCACGCCGGTGGCGAGCTGGCGAAGGCCCCGGCGGCGTTCTATCGTCCCGCGGTGCTGACCGGGGTGACCCCGCGGATGCGGGCCTACACCGAGGAACTGTTCGGCCCGGTGGCGGTGGTCTACCGGGTCGGCGACGAGGACGAGGCGGTGGCGCTGGCCAACTCGTCGGCCTACGGGCTGGGCGGTTCGGTGTTCAGCACCGACACCGCGCGCGCCGAGGCGGTGGCGCGGCGCCTGGACGTCGGGATGGTCAACGTCAACACCCCGTCCGTCGACGGGGCCGACATCCCGTTCGGCGGCGTCAAACGGTCGGGTTTCGGGCGGGAGCTGGGCGCCCTGGGCATCGACGAGTTCGTCAACAAACAGGTCTACGCGGTCGCGCGCTGAGTACGCCCCGACCTGCTAGGGGGTGGTCACCGGCTGTGTCCGCATCCGCCGGCGCAGTCGGTGACCGCCGAATCCGGGCCCCTCTCCCGGCGGACCGGCAGCGCGCCCGGGAAAGTGACATCGCCGGCGATATCACTTTCCGTGGGCCGGGGCGCCGGAGATCCCGCGCTGTCAGGTGGCGCCGTCGCGGGCCGAGAGCCGTTGGGCGACCTCGCCGTAGCGCTCGAAACGTTCGGCGTCGCCCAGGGCGTTGTACAGCACGATGCGGGTGGCGATGCCCCGGTACTTGTCCGCGAGCGCGTCGGCGAGGTGCTCCCAACTGGACTCGGTGGCGAAGGTGGCGATGTGCTCGTCGGTGATCTGGGCGGCCATCCCCGCAAAATCGCCCGCCTTCTGCTTCTCCCGGATCCGCGCCGTGGTGCCCTCGAAACCGGCCTCGTCCCAGATGAACGCGTAATTGGGGGTGCTGCCGTAGAAGCTCATCGCCGCCCGGACCCGCTCACGTTCGGCGTCGCGCTCGGCGTCGGTATCGCCCACGATCGTCATCACCGGCACGATCAGCGCGACCTCGGCGGCCGACCGCCCCGACTTCGCCGCCCCCTCGGCGACTTTCGGCAGGACGTGCCGGGCGAGATAGCCGGGTTCGCCGATCGGGTGCACGTGCACGCCGTCGGCCACCTCGCCGGCCATCCGCAGCATCCAGGGATTCACCGCGGCAACGTCGACCCTGGGATCGGGGGCCTCGATGGGGCCGGCACTCCACTGCGGGCTGATGAAGTCGAGGTCGTAGAACTCGCCGTGGCGGTCGAGCGTGCCGGAGCGGAACGCGCCGAAACACGCCTTGACGGCCAGCACGTAATCGCGCATCCGCGGGCCCGGACGCTCGAAGGGCACCCCGTAACGGCGCACCACGTGGGTGCGGACCTGGGTGCCCAGGCCGAGGCGGAACCCGCCCCCGGTGGCCTCCTGCAGTTCCCACGCGGTGGCGGCGGTGACGAACGGGCTGCGGGGAAAGGCGACCGCCACGCCGGTGGAGAGCTCCAGGCCCGGTGCGGCCTGCGAGGCCACCGCGGCGTTGAGGTACGGGGTTCGGCCGGTCTCGGTGAACAGCAGACCCGAGAAGCCCGCGGCCAGCGTGCGTTGGGCCAGCCCGCCGATCCGCCCCAGCGGCACGGCGGTGGTCATCACGTCGACGTGCACCCACGGATGGTAACCACCGGAGACCCGTTCCCCGTGCCATTAGGACATCAACAGCAGCGCCGACGTGACGAGCATGACGGCGGCGGTCAGGCCGTGCACTCCCCAGGCGATGGACCTGGAACCTCCGTTGCGCACCACGATAGCCGCGTCGGCGAGCGGAATGATCGTGGCGGCCAGGATCACCCAGCCGAGCAGGTGGGTGGCACCGGCGATCATCAGGATGATGACGAACAGCCCGGAGGCGATGTCCCGCACCCCCTTAACACTCAGGTAGGCGCCGACGGACGGCTGGCCGAGGTCGGGCTGCACACCGTAACCGGCGGCCGCGACGCGTGGGGCGAGGAGGAACCGCGCGCCGATGACGATGATGCCCGCGCCGATCAGCCCGGCCAGCGTGTACGCGATGATGTTGATGGCCATGGTGGAGCACTCCTGGTTCAGCGGATCGGCGAGTAGGTGGTCGGTTCGAGTGCTGCGGTCTGAACGTCGACGATCTCGTCGGCGTCAAAGCCGGCCATGTCGGCGTCGAATTGACGGCTCGCCATCACATCGCGGGTGATCTCGTCGGGATCGGCAGCGACCGGGTAGCGGATCAGTGCGACAAGGCGGTTGGTTTCATCGCCCCTCTCGGTCCACACCCCGCAGATGGTGATCCCGAAGGTGCGAAACGTGGCCAGGTGGCGGGCCCAGTGCACCGTCGCGTAGCGCTGCAGGGCTTCCGGTGACCGCAGGGTGTAGATCCTCAGCTGCAACATCGAATGGTCTTCCCTTGTCATTGTTCTCGGCATTCAGAGGATCAGCACCAGGCACAGTGCGGCCACTGCCAGACCCTGCAGCGTGGCGCGCACGCCGATGATGCGATCCCACTGCGCTTGCAGCGCGCGTCCGGTCGGCAGTGCCCTGCCGGACAGCGCGGGGGCCGTCAGTCGCCGGTTGATCGGCGCGCTGATCCGGGTGTAGAGCACGATCCAGATCGCCACAAGAAGAACCGCGGCACCCGCGGCGAGGGCCTGTGCCCAGTGTGCGGCGACCGCGGCCAGCACCGCGCTGGCCGCGGCGGCGACCCCGCCGAGCACACCGGGTACCGGCATGCGCCGGTCGCCGTATCGATGCACGCGGCCCGTGACCGCGACCAGGGCACCGTCGTCGAGCGACGCCAACGCCGGTCGCAGCACGATCGCACAGAACACGTCAGTGCCATAGACCACCGCGGTCCCCAACACCGCAATCAGTGCGACGGCACGGGTGACGGCGTCCAGATCCACCTCGCGCTCCCCTCATCGCCAACCGCTAGCAACGCTAACCCTGATCGACTGTCGCGTCAATAGCGGCGCTAGTACCTATAGCGGTGCTAGCATGGGACATGGCCATCGAGGATCGTCGAGAGCGCGAGCGCTCTGCGCGCCGGCGGCTGATCATCACCACCGCCCGCAGGTTGGCCGAGGCCGAGGGCTGGGATGCGGTCACCACCCGGCGGCTGTCCACCGAGATCGAATACAGCCAACCGGTGCTGTACAAGCACTTCACCGGCATGGACGACATCGCCGACGCCATCGCCCTGGACGGGTTCGCCGAGCTCGCCGAGATTATTCGCGCCACCCGCTTCGAGGCCGGTACACCCAGCGAGGCGCTGACCCGGATTGCGCACGCCTATCTGAACTTCGCGCGCGACAATCCGGCGGTCTACGACGCGATGTTCACCCGCGCAACCACCTTGCGCTTCGCCGCCGACGACACACCGCCCCAGCTGATCGCCGGGTTCGCCGAGCTGCGGCAGACGGTCGATCTCGTCGCCGACGGCACGGACGCGGAGACACTCACCGAGGTACTGTGGGCCGCCCTGCACGGTCTGGTCACCCTCAGCCGTGCCGGGCGCCTGCGCCCCGGGCATGAGTCCGATCGCCTTCAGCTGCTCGTAAGACAGTTCACCGGCGGAAGAGACGAAAGCTAGCCGTAGGGTGTGCAGCGCCACGGTTCTGAGCCCTCCGAGCCCAAGCTGCCGGACGGCTCGCGTCGCGTGTCATGCGATCACCGCCTCTGCGAAGTGCCGTGTCCGTCATCATCGTCGAATTCGCCGAGCGTGTCCGCAACCGAGCCTGGCGCGTCCCCGGTTTCGGTTTCCGGCGCCGGACGCTCGCGCGACGATGGGCGCGCCGACCACACCTGGCGGAACTTGCCGGTCCTCGGGTCGGGGCCGGGCGGTTCGTCCGCGTGCTCCACCACAACGGGCGCGGCCCCCTGTGCGGCGAAGAACGCCTGCAGGCGCTCGTCGAGGGCACGCCACACCTGCTCCGGGTCGGCGTCGGATGACATCTCCAGTCGCACCCGCACGGTCCTCGGATCGGTGCGGATGGCCTGGCACCGATGCACCCCCGGGGTCTCCTCGATCACCTCCACCAGGGCCAGCGGCAACACCGTGACCGCCGACCCGTCCGCCGCGTCGAACGAGAGGAGCTCGCTGGTGCGGCCCTCCACGATGATCGCCGGCAGCCGATTCCCGCACGCGCACGGGGAGGCGGCCAGCTTCACCCGGTCGCCGAGGTCATAGCGGATCAGCGGCTGCACCCGATTGGCCAGGTCGGTGACCAAAACCGTATGAGAGACGACGCCCGGCGCGACGGGGTGGTGGTTCTCATCGACCGGCTCGATCAGATACCAGTCGCTGTTCACATGGAATGCGCCGTGCCGACATTGCGTCGACAGGCCGGGGAATTCCGCTGAACCGTAACGGTTCTCAATCGCGCAGCCGAACGTCGACTCGATGCCGGCGCGCAGCGCGGCCGTCAGCTGTTCGCCTGTGGTGATCGCCAACAGGGGCCGGATCGTCAGCCGGCCCGCTCGTTGTTCGCCGGCCAGCACCGCCAGCGCGCTAGGGTATCCCTCCAGGATCGTCGGCTGAAACGCGTTGATGTCGCCCACCAGATCCGGCAGCGGCCGCAGCACCGAGAACACGGACACGCGGTCGGCCAGGAAGGTGCTGCGGCGACGGACGAACGCCCACGCGGCGGAGACACCGACGTGCCCGCCCGTGACGAACAGGGCCGCCACCCGCAGCCCGCGCCGCAGCACCCCCCGCAGGAAGTTCCATCGAAGGATGTACTGCCATTCGCCGCGGCGGCCCACCAACAAGAACAACGCCGAGTACGCGTCGTCGTGGATCAGGATGGCCGGCTCTCCGCTGGTCCCCGACGTCGTCGCGACGAAGTAGCGGCCCAGGTAGCGGGCCCCCAACAGCGAGGGGTCGGACAGGAAGTCACGGCGCAGCGACTCGATGGTGATGTCGGGGTCGGTCACCCAGTCGTCGAAGTGTGCCATCAGCTCGGGCTTGGACGTGACGGGCAACGATTCCAGAGGAACCTGCCCGGGAGGTATGTCACGGTAGAGGTGGCGGTAGTACGGTGACGCGGTTCGCGCATGCCGCACCAGCGTCTGCAGTCGGGCCTGCTGGCGGCGGTGGATCGCGATGTGGTCACCGCGCCGGAAACGCCAGGCCTCCCAGGCGATCACCGCCACGGCAGCCGTTGCGCGAATTCTCGTTAGTGGGCGGGGGAATGTGCGTCGCATATGCGCTCCCGGTTACCTGACCGAACCTCACTGGTGCTCGTGGGCGACGTCCAGACGCAGAGACCTACGCACGCTGTCGGCACAACGGCCGCAGCAACCGCGCCGCCGACAGCGGCGCCGCCTGTGCGAACGAGACCATGTCAACGCCGCGGCATGACAGAGCCTACCTTCGCGGCGGCGCAGGGTCCGACGGATCAGTCCCCCGACCTTCGTCGGTCTATGTTCTCTGTTGTTCTCTGTTCCAGGTCGACATCCTCACCGTTTGCGGTCCATCCACCAATTGGCCGGATCGAATAGTGGTTCGAGACAGAGCCGCTGGTGTAGTAGCGATAGATGACGTCAACGGCTTCGTTCGCATCGAAGACCTCTGACTTGGCGACCATATGAACGCCATGGGGCGTTTCGATTTCGTTGTCAAGCGGCTCAGGCGTGCTAGCGGGATGACCCGCCGCCCCCCACACACCGACGCGATGCCCCATTGCTCACCACCGTGCGTGCGGATCTCAATCGTCATTGCGTCGGCGTGTCCGGCTGCTTGTAGAAACTCAGATGCGTCCTCGTCGTCGCGAAGCATTGCGCCATCGTCTTTGCCGTGGAGCGGACACAACGTCAGCGCCCACGGTCTCACGCCGTTGAAGCGCCGCAGTGTGCGCGCGAAGAACTCAGGCTGCTTGTGGTCGCCAATTTCGCTGCTCAATGTCCCGCCGTCGTACTTGACGACGAAGCCGCCGGTGGGGGTGTTCAGCCTGTCATTCATTCCGCTCTCTTCGCCTCGCACCCGTCGATGCCAATGTACTGACTGGGCACGTCGGTCTCGTGCGTTACATGTTCCAGTACAGGTGGCACGGAGTGGCGCGGCCGGGGCTCGAACCCGCCGCCAACGGACTTATGAGTGTGTCGACCAGGCCGTTCTGGGAGTCGTCTAGAGGCCAAATCAAATCGCCGTAAGATTCCTTCGAGGCTATTGAAACCCTTATGAGACAACAGGATAAAGGAGTTGTCTGACTATACGCCGCCTGCCGAATCAGCGGCGCAGGCCAAATGGCATGCGGATCCATTGCGTACGAGTTACGTAACGACCGTCGCCACAGCACGTTAGCTAGCTGGGATCCCAGATTGAAACGATTTGCTCCAATGAGCAGTGGCTGGACACGCTCCACACCTCGCCGCCTAGCTGCATTATTGATGTAAAATTGTACTCCATTTGCGAGGAGCGATGATGTTCAGCCGACCGGGGGGAGGCGCGACGTGGCGTCACTAATTGAAGACGTACGCGTTTCGCGTGCCGTCAGCGGCATTGCTACGCGATCAGAGCGTGAACCGGACGTCGAGGTACTGCAACAGACGTATGTTGAGACCGGCATTCTGCCACAGCTCGACAATCACAATAATCAAATTTTATACGGTCGGCGAGGCACCGGCAAAACGCACGTTTTGCAGATTCTCGGCCAAGAGCTTGAAACTCATACCGGCACCTACTCGATGTACGTCGACATACGTATGCTCGGGAGCTCACACCTATTTACAGATGGCTCCAGACCCATTGCGGACCGCTGTGTGGCTGTGTTCAAGGACCTGCTATCCCTGATACAAAGCCGCCTTCTCGATATTGCAACATCTCCCGGTAGTAGCGGTTCAGGACTTCAGGAGGTGAGCGACTTCGCAGACCTCATTACACAAAAGTCGGTAGACGTTACAAAGCGATCAGTAAAAGACACTAGCGCCCAGAAAGAAAAAGAGGGTTTCCAGGCCGACGTGAAAGGCTCACTGAGTGGTGGCGCATCCGCGAAGTTAAATTCTTCCGATGCTCGGGAGTGGGAGTCTGCACGCGAAATCTCATATGATGAGGCATTCCGCGAAAGCCTCGTCTTCAGCGAAGTTCATCAAAAGCTGAATGAAACGCTAGCGGCGATGCAAATTAGTCATCTCATACTCCTAATCGACGAGTGGACATCGCTACCAGTGGAGATTCAGCCTTTCATAGCTGAATTCCTTAGAAGGGCGTTCTTTACCACACATCGAGTTACCGTAAAAATAGCGTCGCTTGAGTACCGGTCGCGATTCACGATGAACGACGAGCGTGGCAACATTATCGGTTTCGAACTCGGCGCCGACATAGCAGCTAACCTTGATCTAGATGACTTCTATGTCTACGACCGAAATCCCGACAAAGTTGTCAATATTTTTCATGAACTACTGTATAAACATATCACTTCAGGGATCGATTCGGTCGTGTTAAGTGAATATAATGTAAAAGACGCGACGGGATTTCGTTCGAGACTTTTCACTGAACGTGCGACATTTGTTGAATTAGTGCGAGCTGGGGAAGGCGTCGTCCGCGATTTCCTTGGCATATTTAGCGCGGCGTTCTTCAAAGCAATAACAACTGGTCGCTCGAAGATCGACTTACATTCAGTCGAAGAGGCTGCGCGGGATTGGTACGAGACCGATAAGTCAACAGCTCTATCCGAGAAACAGCGAGAAGCGCTCCACCGCATAATTCAAGATGTAATCGGAAATCGCTCGACGAAAATGTTTATGCTTTCAAGGTCCGATGCCGACCATCCAATGATTCAATCATTATTCGACCTGCGGCTACTTCACTTAATACTCCGCGGATACAGCGACAAAGAGAATCCCGGGAAACGTTACAATATTTATGCGTTAGACTATGGTACGTATGTTGATTTGAAGCGTACGAAAGCTGAGCCGGAGGGGCTACTTGAGGCCACCGTCGACGATTCAGACACCGCGCAGCAGTCGAGGACACTTGACGAACGTCTAGTTCCATTCAAAGACAAACGCAGCATTCGTCGGGTTATCTTGCGAACTGATGTTTTTGATGACCTGATGACATAAATTTAAGAGGACCGTCGATTCAACGGCACGCCGTCCAACTAATTTATAATGATCCGAAGGGAGGACGCGTGCTTCAGAAGATTGTAATCAAAAACTTCAAATGTTACGAGACTTTCAGTCTCGACTTCAATGCTGACATCAACATCATCGTTGGTGATAACGAGGCTGGAAAGTCTACTCTGCTAGAGGCGATCAACCTTGCACTGACCGGGCGAGTCGCCGGTCGGCCAGTTCAATCAGAAATCTCGCCTCATCTTTTCAATCAGTCCAGTGCCAAAAAGTACATCGAAGAGATCAACGAGGGGGCGAATCCTCTGCAGCCAGAAATCATCATCGATGTATTCATAAAGAAGGATTCAGAAACTGCCCACCTTGCAGGTACCAACAATCTCGACAAGGTTGATACACCTGGCATCCGGCTCCGCATTGCGTACAACGATGAATACGCAGACGAGTACAACGCGTTCATCGCCACGAAGACCGCAACGACGATACCGGTTGAGTACTACAAGGTTGAGTGGCTCTCCTTCTCGGGAAATCCCATCACTCAGCGCGGCATTCCGATTGCCGCGTCGATGATCAACGCCGCCAACATTCGACTGCAGAACGGTGCCGACTACTACCTACAGAAGATCATCAAGGGCCATCTGACCGACCAACAGCGAACGGAACTCTCGCGGGCGTACCGCGACCTCAAGCAAACATTTACGTCAAACGCCTCGATTAGCGCTATCAATGACATTCTCGACAAGGCGAAGGGCGAGGTGAGCGACAAAACCTTCACACTTGGAATCGATGTGTCACAACAGTCGGGCTGGGAATCAGGGCTCGTCCCTCATCTTGACGACCTGCCGTTTACACTGATCGGCTCGGGTGAGCAGAGCACCATGAAAATCCTCCTCGCGATCAACCGACGCATCGAGGAATCCCATGCCATTTTGATTGAGGAACCAGAGAATCATCTGTCATTTGCCACCCTCAACAAACTGATCAGCAAGATCGAAGATAAATGCAGAGAACGCCAAGTCATCATTACGACCCACAACTCGTACGTCATTAACAAGCTTGGCATCGGCAAGCTCATCCTCCTGCACGAGCAACAAGCCGCCAAGATGACCGACCTCCCCGACACCACCCAGGACTACTTCATGAAGCTGTCCGGCTACGACACGCTTCGATTGGTCCTCGCCCGAGAGACGATCATCGTCGAAGGGCCGTCCGACGAACTGGTGGTGCAACGCGCATACATGGACACCCACGATGGCCGGCTGCCGATCCACGACGGCATCGACGTGCTCAATGCCCGCGGGTTGTCGTCAAAGCGGTTCCTCGAAATCGCCGCTCAGCTCGGTAAACCCGTCCACGTTGTCACTGACAACGACGGAAAGCCTGACGCTGTCGATAAGAAGTTCGAAGACTTCACGACCTACGACAACATCTCCATCCACCGCAGCGACGACGCCGCTCTACCGAGTCTTGAAGACCACATCTTTGCCCTCAACGGCCGCGAAAAGATGAATCGGATCCTCGGCAAGAGCTTCTCAGACGACGCCAGCGCGCTCGCCCACATGAAGAAGGACGGCAACAAGACAACAGGTGCCGTGGCCATCTTTGGCGCAACTGAAGTCGTAACGATGCCTGAGTACATCCTCGATGCCATCAAGTAATCGTGCGATACTTGCTGCCGCAGGTTCACGTAAAACCGAGTCGATTATCCAAGCTATTGCCGATGCAGACCCATCTACACGTCTCCTCGTCACGACCTATACGATCGAAAATTCGACGCAGATCGTGGAACGAATTACGAGTAAACTCGGAAGCATTCCGAAGAATGTCACGGTAAAAACGTGGTTCACCTTCCTGCTAAGTGACTGCATCAGGCCATATCAAAATTTCCTGACTGACACCAATCGAGTCCGTTCCCTCAACTTTGCCACCAAGCCAGGGCAATACGCGCGCAAGATCGATATCGATGGCTACTACATCGATGATCAATCGAACGTCTACAGCGACAATGCGGCCGATTTCGCGGTGAGTCTGGACGAGAAATCAGATGGAAAAGTAATCAGCCGCCTCGAGAGCATCTACGACGAAATCTACGTTGACGAGGCCCAAGACCTGGTCGGATACGACCTTGACTTGCTTGACCTGCTCCTTGGCTCCGGCATCTCGCTCACCATTGTCGGCGACCCACGCCAAAGCACCTACACGACGAGCAACACCCGCAAACACAGCGGCTATCAGCGGCTGAAACTCTACGACTGGTTCAAGGAGCGAGAAGCGAACGGACAACTGGTCATTGAGTGGCGAAACGAAAGCTACCGCTGTAACCAGGCAATCTGCGACTTCGCCGACGCCCTCTACCCCGAGCTACCGCAGACGACCTCGCGCAACACCGAACAAACCCCACATGACGGCATCTTCCAGATCGGTAAGGCGGATGTTGACGACTACGTATCCACCTACCAGCCAACGGTCCTGAGATACAGGGTCAATACCAACACCATGGGCCACAAGGCCATCAACTTCGGTCTCTCGAAGGGCCGCACCTACGACCGGGTTCTGATCTTCCCAACGAACCCCATGAAAAAGTATCTGACGACACAGAACATCGAGGACGCTGGCGATATCGCAAAGTTCTATGTCGCAGTGACCCGCGCCAAGTACAGCGTCACTTTCGTCGTCTAGTCCTGGCGCCCCCTCCCCCGGTGTGTCGACGTCCGATTGCCGTTGCCGATCCGTTCGGCCCATGCTTCATGACCGCCGAGCTGATCGAACGTTGCCGCAAGATCGGCGGTGCTGTCAGCATTCGGGTCGCGACCTTGCTCACGCCGGTAGTCGCGGTAATTGTTGACGACCTTCTCGACGGTCGGATAGCGGACCATCGTCGATTGCACCGAATCCACGATGCAGAGCGCCAGGGATGGCCGTCCGGGGCCTTCGAGCCACGGAACTGTTCGTACCGTTCCGTCACGACCAGGACCTGTTCAGGCGAGAGACTCACGTCGGCACCGTGCCACATCGGTCCGACAGAGCGGTACTGATTGCGAGTTCGGAAGCTCGCTCAGATCCCGCGGCCACGAGCGATGAAGACGCCCTGCACGCCGCATCGGGGGCAGGGGTAGTCGTCGATGTCCAGCAAGCAGGGGGCGACGGTCCACAAGATCTCGTCCCAGAGAAGCAGCGTGCATCCGCAAGTCAGGACGCAACGCCACTGAACCGCCGACGTCATACAGGGACTCTTGTGGGGCGGGCGGGGCTCGAACCCGCGACCAACGGATTATGAGTCCGCGGCTCTAACCAACTGAGCTACCGCCCCCAGGGCCGCCCGGCAGGCGAGTAACCCCCACGGTCAGCCCGCACACACACAATAGCGACATCGTGGCGGCCGCCGTACCGCGGCCGAGCCTGACTCGCCTGCGGCGCACCGCCTCGGCCGGGGCCCGCTCACCGTCGCCGTGACCCGGTGCCGGCCCACCTGGGATCATGGCCGTCGTGCCCGTCTCCACCGCGTTCGCCTCCGACAACGCCGCCCCGGCCCACCCGGCGGCCCTCGACGCCCTGGTCGCCGCCAACGCCGGCCACGTGATGTCCTACGGCGACGACGCCGCCACGGCCCGTGCCGCCGAAACGATCAAAGCGGCCTTCGACTCCCCCGACGCCGCCGTGCTGTTCGCGTTCACCGGCACCGGGGCCAACGTCATCGCGCTGACCGCCGGGGTGCGGCCGTGGCAGGAGATCCTGTGCAGCGACGTCTCCCACGCCCTGGTCGACGAGGCGGGCGGGCCGGTGCGCCTGTCCGGGGCGCAGTTGACCCGCCTGCCCAGCGACGACGGCCTGATGGACCCCGCCGAGCTGGACCGCCGGATCGTGCGGCGCGGCGACGTGCACCACTCCCAGCCGCACCTGGTCACGCTGACCCAGTCCACCGAGAACGGCCGGGTCTGGCCGGCCGCGGCCATCGGCGAGTTCGTCGACCACGCCCACAGCCTGGACCTGGTGGTGCACGTCGACGGCTCGCGCATCGGCAACGCCGTCGCCGCGCTGGGTGTCTCACCGCTGCAGGCCACCGGCGACGCCGACATCATCACCGTCGGCGGCACCAAGAACGGCATGCTGTTCGGCGACGCGATCCTCATCCGCCGCCCCGAGCTTTTTCCCGGCGTCGAGTTCGTGCAGAAACAAATCGGCCACCTGGCCAGCAAGCACCGCTACCTCGGCGCCCAGTTCGAGGCCATGCTGGCCGACGACCTGTGGTTGCGCACCGCCGCGCACGCCAACGCGATGGCCGCCCGCCTGGCCGCGGGCTTCACCGCCCTGGGCCTGCCGCTGGCCTGCCCCACCGAGGCCAACGAGGTGTTCGTCGACCTCGACCCCGGGCTCTACGGGCGGCTCTGCGAAACCTACGCCGTGCACCGACCCGACCCGCTGGCCCCCACCGTGCGGTTCGTCTGCTCCTGGGCCACCACCGACGCCGACGTCGAGGGCGCGCTGGGCACCGTCACGGACCTCCTCGGCTAGCTCTCCGGAGCGTCACCGTGGCGCCGAAAGCGACCACACGGCCCGCACCTCCCTGGGTACCGTGGCCGCGGGCGTGAACGGGCGAACAGGAGCGGACCTCTCGTGAAAACGGGCGTGCATCTACCGAACTTCGGCTACTGCGGCGACGTGCGGGTGCTGGCCGACCTGGCGGCCGAAGCCGAGAGGGCCGGCTGGGACGGCGTCTTCGTCTGGGACCACCTGCAGGTCACCGAGCCGACCGTCGACCCGTGGATCGCGCTGGCGGCCATGGCGCTGAACACCGGGCGCATCCGGCTCGGCACGCTGGTGACACCGGTTCCGCGGCGACACATCGTGAAGCTGGCGCGCGAGGTGGCCACCCTCGATCACCTCTCCGGGGGCCGCGCTGTGCTCGGCGCGGGGGCCGGATACGCCGCGCTGCCCGACTATTCGGCCTTCGGCGATTCCACCGACACCGCGCTGCGCGCCGCCCGGCTCGACGAGGGGCTCGAGGTGCTCTCGGCGCTGTGGAGCGGGGACGCGGTGGAACACCACGGCACGCATTTCGACATCACCACAACGGGATTCGCACCGACGATGCAGCGGCCACGGCCCCCGATCTGGACCGCGGCCACCACGGGTTCGGCCAAGCCGCTGGCCCGGGCCGCGCGGTGGGACGGCCTGGTGTGCGCCGGCCGCTACAGCCTGGAGGTCGACCCCGAGGAGGTGCGCGCCATGGTCGGCGCCGTCACCCCGCGACGCCCGGCAAACACCCCGTTCGACGTCGTGCGCTTCGGCCACACCGAGGACCCCGACGACACCGCCACCGTCGCGGCCTGCGCCGAGGCCGGCGCCACCTGGTGGATGGAGTGCAGCTTCCCGGCGTTGACGACGCTCGAGGCGGTCTACGACCGTGTCCGGGCCGGCCCGCCCGTGCGGCCGGTGTGACCCCCGCGCACCCCGCTGCGCGGTGCTCGGGCCGCGGACCTGAAGCGCCCCAACGCATCACGGAGACGCGGGCGGGCGCTACGGCGCCAGATCCTGCAGCACCGCGTCGGCGATCACCGCCGGCAGGTAGTGCCCGCACCCCGGCACCACCCGCAGGTCGGCGCCCGGCAGGGCCCCGGCCAGCCGCACGGCGTGCTCCATGGGCACCAGCGTGTCCTGCTCGCCCTGCCACACGGTGACGGGTCCGCGCACCGCACCCGGGTCGAACCCCCACGGGCCACCGAAGCGCCGATAGTCCTCGGCGGTGCCGCGCACACCACCCGCGGTGGCCCCGCGCAGTGCGGCCAGCAGCTGCGACAGCGCCCGATCGTCGAGCGCGGCGCGGTCCCGCTCGCCCGCCGAACGCCGGATCTCCCACGCCAGGTATCGCTCGGGTGTCCACCGGCTCAGCCACAGCGGGGGCCGCGCCAGGCGCGCCGACACCCGGGCCGCGGGAATCAGCAGCCGGTCGGCCCACAACCCGAGCTCGAAGGCCTCCCGGACGCCGCGCAGCGGCGCCATCCCGGCCAGCGTGGCCGCCGCGCGCACCCGCAGCGGCCTCGCGGCCGCGCAGGCCAGCGCATACGGTCCGCCGGCCGACCAGCCCGCCACGGCGTACCCGCCGACGCCGAGCCCGTCGAGAACCCGTTCGACGGCGTCCGGCCAGCCGGCCACCGAGGACAGCGGCCACGGCTCGCTGTCGGCGATCCCGGGCCGGTCGACGGCGATGACATCGGCGCCGTGGCGCCGTGCGGCGGCATCCAGCAGCGCACCGTCGCGCCCGCTGCTGAGCCCCCCGTGACACCAGAGCAGCGGCCAGCCGCCGGCCGCGCCGAAGCGCCACACTCCCACCCGGCGTCCCCGCACCAGTGTTGGGCCCGAGGTCATCTCCCGCCCGTGAGGCCCGCGCCGCCCAGCCGGGCGGCCCGCGCCAGCAACCCGATGTAGCCGGCGCCCAGCAGCCGCGGCATCGCCGCCATCGCGCGCCCGTCGGGGCCGATCAGGATGCGCGCACGGTTGCGGTCCACCCCGCGCAGGATGACACCGGCGGCCCGGTCCGGGGAGGTCATCGCCGCCCGCTCGAACAGCCGGGCCGTCTGGTCGCGGTCGGCCGACGGGTCGATGCGCATGTTGGCCGCGAAGTTGGTCCGGATCACCCCCGGGTGCACACAGTGCACGGTGACGGGGTGCCGGTCGACGATGATCTCCTGCCGCAGCGCCTCGGTGAACCCCCGCACCGCGAATTTCGATGTGCTGTAGGCACTCTGGTAGGGCACCGAGATCAGCCCGAACGCGCTGGAGAGGTTGACCAGCCGCGCCGGGGCCGCGGCGGTGCCGGATTCGATCAGCTGCGGGAGGAACGCCTTGGTGCCGTTGACGACACCGCCGATGTTGATGCCGACGAGCCAGTCGTAGTCCTCCCAGGTCATGTCGGCCACGCTGGACACCAGGTCCACCCCGGCGTTGTTGAACAGCCACGACGCCGGCCCGAGCTCGTCGCGGACCCGCGCGGCGTAGTCGAGCATCGCCGCGCGGTCGGCGACGTCGACGCGGTAGGTGGTCACCCCGCCGCCGCACACCGCCGCCGTCTCGGCCAGCCCGCGCGGGTCGACATCGCTGGCGGCCACCCGGATCCCGCGTCGGGTCAGCGCCAGGGTCAACGCCCGCCCGACCCCCGAGCCGGCGCCGGTGACCACCGCGACGCGCGGCGCCGTCATTCGTCGCGCCCCGTCCGCTGCGCATCCCGGGCGGCGCCCGTCGGTTCCTGCGCCTCGGCCAGCGCCGCAATGCGCTCGAGCGAGGCCTCGATGTTGGCGCGCAGGTCGGGCCGGCGGTCACGCACGAACAGGAACAGATGCTCGAAGATCCGCACCGGCAGCGGCAGCGCCACGCACATCCGGCACTGTTCGGTCAGCCGCACCGTGCCCGGCTCCGGTCCCGGTTCGATCAGGAAACTCCACTGCGTCCAGTCACCACCCATCGCCTCGACCACGAACGAGAACAGCCGGCCGGGCTCCTGCTCGACCACCCGGGCCTCGGTGCGCCACCGCCCGAGCCGGCGCCGGTTCCACGCCTGGAAGCGTTCGGCGGAGATCCGCTCGGTGCGCACCGTTTCCGGACTCCACTGCGGAATCCGCGCCACATCGGAGACCAGTGCGTACACCGTCTCCGGGGATGCGCGCACCAGCGCGGAGGCCGCGATCGTCTCGTCCTTCTGCAGCACCGCCACACCCGGCCCCTGTCGTCACCGGTCACCTGTCGCCGTCGACCCTATATGGAGACGCCAACAGTATGGGTCGTTGTATGGGCAGTTGCCCGGACACCGGTTCCCGGAGATGACCTTGGTCTCTATCGCCGCCCCCGGGCGGGGACAACCATGGGACGGGTTCCGAGGAGGTCAGCCATGCGATCGAAGCGGCGCTACCTGATGTGGGGGCTCGCGACCGCGGCCCTGCCCGCCGTCACCGTGCTGGCCGCGCCGCAGGCCGCGGGGTCGTCGGACTGCAACACCTCCGCCGAGACCACCGTGTGCGCGCAGGGTGAGGTCCGCGGCAGCGACGGCGTGCCCCGGGCCGCGAGCCCGGCCGTGCCCTACCCGTGCGAGTACGACTGGTACTGCGACACCGGCTGGGACCTCAACGTCGGATGGAACCCGCCCTGGCCCGGCGTCGGACCGCGCTGAGCACCCCGACCATGACCGGTCCACCCCTCGACCAAGGAGCCACCATGTCGCCCCCAGTACGTATGTCGCCCCCAGTACGTATGTCGCCCCCCGCACGCCGCCCGCGCCGCACGGTGCTGGCATTGGTCGGCGGCACCGCCGTGGCCGGTGCGACGCTGTTGGGCGCCGCTCCCCTGGCGGCCGCCGAGCCGCCGGTCCCGCCGCCGTGCTCGGCCGCCGAGCTGGCCCGCGTGATGTCCGGCGTCACCTTCGAGACGTCGAACTACCTGACCACCCACCCGGCGGTCAACGACTTCTTCACCGGCCTCAAGGGCCAGCCCAAGGACCAGATCGGGCCACAGGTCCGCATCTACCTCGACGCCAACCCCACGGTCAAAGCCGACCTGCAGCGCATCCGGCAGCCCGCCGCCGACTTCCACCAGCGCTGCGGGGTCCCGCCGGTGCCCTGACCGCACCGGCGGGTGACCGACACCCCTGGCCCCCGTCGATGGTGACCTTCGTCACTACCGGTGTGGACGGCGCCGGCGAACCATGAACAGGGTCCACGACCGAGGGGGCATCGATCCGAACATGGCCGTCACAGCCCAGACCAGCCAGAAAACCAGCGCGAAAACCACCCCAAAAAGCGACATCATCCACAAGACCCAGACCGACTGGGCCGTCCCGCCCAACCTGGCCGACTACGACCGCGCCCGCGCCGACTTCTCCTGGTCGGCGGTCCCCGACCTGTGGGAGGGCATGGGTCCCGGCCTGTGCAACATGGGCTACGCCGCCGTCGACCGGCACGCGCAGGGCCCCGACGCCGGGCGCGTCGCGCTGCGGTTCGTCGACGAACACGACCCCGCCGCCGGGCACGACCTGACCTACGCCGAACTCGCCCGGCAGGCGCGAAAGTTCACCAACGTGCTGCGTGGGCTGGACATCGGGCGCGGCGACAAGGTGTTCACCGTGCTGGGCCGCGTCCCCGAGCTCTACATCGCGATGCTCGGCGCGCTGCGCAACGGCAGCGTGGTCTCCCCGATGTTCTCCGCGTTCGGGCCCGAGCCCCTGGCCACCCGCATCGAGATCGGCCAGGCCGACGTGCTGGTCACCACCGTGGCGCTCTACAAGCGCAAGATCGCCAAGATCCGCGACCAGCTGACCTCGGTGCGCTGCATCCTGGTCGTCGGCGAACCCGGCCAGATCCCGGAGGGCACCCTGGATCTGCGGGCGCTGCTCGACGCCGCCGGCGATGACGCCCCGGTCGAACCCACCACCGCCGAGGATCCCGCGCTGCTGCACTTCACCAGCGGCACCACCGGCACCCCCAAGGGCGCCCAGCACGTGCACGGCGCCGCGGTCATGCACTACATGACCGGCCTGTACGCGCTGGACCTGCACCCCGACGACATCTTCTGGTGCACCGCCGACCCGGGCTGGGTCACCGGCACGTCCTACGGCGTGCTGACGCCGCTGCTGCACGGCGTCACCTCGATCATCGACCCCGCCGACTTCGACGCCGAACGCTGGTACCAGATCCTCGCCGACCAGGGCGTCACCGTCTGGTACACCGCGCCGACGGCCATCCGGATGCTGATCAAGGCCGGCGCGGAGATCGCCGAGAACTACCACTTCCCCCGGCTGCGCTTCATCGCCAGCGTCGGTGAACCGCTCAACGCCGACGCCGTCTGGTGGGGCAAACGGGTGCTGGGCCTGCCGATCCACGACAACTGGTGGCAGACCGAGACCGGCGGCATCATGATCGCCAACACCCCGGCCTTCGACATCAAACCCGGGTCGATGGGCCGCCCGCTGCCCGGCGTCGAAGCGCTCATCGTGCACCGCGACGACGGCGACGACGCCGGCGAGGGCGGTGAGCCCGCGATCACCGTCGTCGACACCCCCGACACCGAGGGCGAACTGGCGCTGCGGCGCGGCTGGCCGTCGATGTTCCGCGGCTACCTCAACAACGAGGCCCGCTACCGCAAGGCGTTCGCCGGCGACCTGTACCTGTCCGGCGACCTGGCCAAACGCGACGCCGACGGCTACTTCTGGTTCGTCGGACGCGCCGACGACGTGATCAAGTCCGCCGGGCACCTGATCGGGCCGTTCGAGGTGGAGAACGCGCTCACCGAACACGAGGCCGTCGCCGAGGCCGGGGTGATCGGCAAGCCCGACCCCACCGTCGGCGAGATCGTCAAGGCGTTCGTCACGCTCAAGGACGGCTACGAGCCCAGCGAGGAGCTGCGCCTGTCGCTGCTCGGGCACGCCCGCAAGCACCTGGGGGCCGCGGTGGCCCCCAAGGAGATCGAGTTCGCCGAGGCGCTGCCACACACCCGCAGCGGCAAGATCATGCGGCGCCTGCTCAAGGCCCGCGAGCTGGGTCTGCCCGAGGGTGACACCTCCACCATGGAGAACCCCCAGCCCGAGGCGGTGCGCAAGTGACCGACACCAGAACCGATTCGACGCCCGACACCACCGAGCTGCGCCGCGGCCTGCTGGCCGACATGATCCGGGTCCGGCGCATGGAGGAGAAGTGCGCAGAGCTCTACAGCGCGGCCAAGATTCGCGGTTTCCTGCACCTCTACGTCGGTGAGGAGGCGGTGGCCGCCGGGTCGCTGCGCGCGCTGGGACCCGAGGACGCCGTGGTGGCCACCTACCGCGAGCACGCACACGCCCTGCTGCGCGGCATCCCGATGACCTCGATCATGGCCGAGATGTTCGGCAAGCAGGAGGGCTGCTCGCGCGGGCGGGGCGGTTCGATGCACCTGTTCGACGAGCGCACCCGCTTCTACGGCGGCAACGCCATCGTCGCCGGCGGGCTGCCGCTGGCCGTCGGGCTGGGCCTGGCCGAAGCGCAGCAGAACCGAAACCGGGTCACCGCCTGCTACTTCGGCGACGGCGCGGTGGCCGAGGGCGCCTTCCACGAATCGCTGAACATGGCCGCGCTGTGGCAGCTGCCGGTGCTGTTCTGCTGCGAGAACAACCTCTACGCCATGGGCACCGCGCTCGAGCGCGCCCAGTCCCAGACCGACCTGAGCGCCAAGGCCGCCGCCTACCGGGTGCCCACCCAGGTCGTCGACGGCAT
Source organism: Mycolicibacterium palauense (assembly GCF_002592005.1). GTDB lineage: Bacteria > Actinomycetota > Actinomycetes > Mycobacteriales > Mycobacteriaceae > Mycobacterium > Mycobacterium palauense. The sequence continues at coordinate 43,638 of NZ_NVQF01000029.1, forward strand.
GGACGTCGAGGCCTGTCACCGCGCCGCCGGCGAGGCCGCCGAACACATCCGCGACCACGGCGGCCCGTTCTTCCTGGAGTTCCGCACCTACCGGTTCCGCGCGCACTCGATGTTCGACCCCGAGCTCTACCGGGACAAATCCGAAGTGGCGCAATGGAAAGAGCGTGACCCGATCACCACGTTCACCGAGACGTGCCTGCGCGAGGGCACCCTGAACGCCGACGACGTCGCCGCCCTGGAGGCCGCCGCCGACACCGAGATCGACGACGCGGTGGCCTACGCCGAGGCCGGGACCTGGGAGGCCGTCGAGGATCTGCACCGCGACGTCATGACACCCCAACCGGAGCACGCATCGTGAAAACCACCTACCGCACCGCCGTCCACGACGCCATGCGCGACGCCCTGCGCGACGACCCCCGCGTGGTGCTGATGGGCGAGGACGTCGGCCGCTACGGCGGCACCTACGCCGCCTCCAAGGGCCTGCTGGAGGAGTTCGGCCCCGACCGCATCCGCGACACCCCGCTCTCGGAGCTGGGCTTCGTCGGCGTCGGCATCGGTGCCGCGCTCGGCGGGCTGCGCCCCATCGTCGAGGTGATGACCGTCAACTTCAGCCTGCTGGCGCTGGACCAGATCGTCAACACCGCGGCCGCCCTGCGCCACATGTCCGGCGGGCAGTTCTCGGTGCCGCTGGTGGTGCGGATGGCCACCGGCGCCGGACGGCAGCTGGCCGCCCAGCACTCGCACAGCCTGGAGGGCTGGTACGCCCACATCCCGGGGATCACCGTGCTGGCCCCGGCCACCGTCGCCGACGCCTACGGCATGCTGGGGCCCGCGCTGGCCGACCCCGACCCGGTGGTCATCTTCGAGCACGTCACGCTGTACAACACCGCGGTGGACACCGACACGCTGGTGCCCACCGACATCAGCCGCGCGGCGATCCGCCGGCCCGGGACCGACGCCACGCTGATCACCTACGGGGGCAGCCTGCCCAAGGTGCTCGATGCCGCCGACCAGCTCGCCGTCGACGGAATCGACTGCGAGGTGCTCGATCTGCGGGTGCTGCGCCCGCTCGACGATGCCACCATCCTGGAGTCGGTGGCCCGCACCCACCGCGCGGTGATCGTCGACGAGGCCTGGCGCACCGGCAGTCTGGCCGGCGAGATCAGCGCCCGCATCGCCGAGCGGGCGTTCTACGACCTCGACGCCCCGGTGGCCCGGGTGTGCACCGAGGAGGTCCCGATCCCCTACGCCAAACACCTCGAGACCGCCGCCCTGCCACAGACCCCGGCGATCGTCGACGCGGTGCGCGCACTGTTCGGGGACGGCTCATGATCGAGTTCACGATGCCCTCGCTGGGCTCCGATATGGACGAGGGGTGCCTGGACGAGTGGCTCGTCAAACCCGGTGACACCGTGGAGCGCGGCCAGGTCGTGGCGGTGGTGGAAACCACCAAGGCGGCCGTGGAGGTCGAATGCTGGCACGCGGGCATCGTCGACGAGCTGCTCGTCCAGGTGGGCCAAACCGTGTCCGTCGGGGCGCCGATGGCGCGGCTGCGCGAGACCGGGGACGGCGAACCGGCTTCGGTCCCGGCCGCATCGGCGGCTTCTGCGGCGTCTGGGGCCACTGGGTCCACCGGGGCCTCCGGGCCGGCCGCCGCCCGCGCGCCGCGTCAACCCCGCCCCGCCCCCATGACCGCGCCGCCGGGCCGGCGACGCGAGACCACGCCAACACACCGTCGCTGGATCTCCCCGGCGGCCCGGCGCGCCGCGGCCACCCTCGGCGTCGACGTCGAAGCGCTGACCGGCACCGGCCCGCAGGGCTCCATCGTCATCGCCGACGTGGAACGCGCGGCGACGGCGGCCCCGGCCGCGCCGGCCGCCGCACCCTCGGCCCCGTCCAGCACGGCGGCCAGCACGGCGGACGGCAGGGCGGCCACCAAGTCGGCCGCCGCCCGCGCCGCCGAGCGGGGCGCAGCCATGCGCAAGTCCATCGCGGCGGCCATGGCCCGCTCCAAACGCGAGATCCCGCACTACTACCTGTCCAAGGAGATCAAGCTCGACACCGCGCTGGGCTGGCTGGCCGAGCGCAACGCCGGGCGGCCGATCACCGAGCTGGTGCTGCCGGCGGCGCTGCAGCTCAAGGCCGTCGCGGTGGCCGCCCAGCGGTTCGGCGAGTTCAACGGGTTCTGGCGCGACGACCAGTTCGTCCCGGCCTCGGGAGTCCATGTGGGAGTGGCGATCTCGCTGCGCGGCGGCGGTCTGGTGGCCCCCGCCCTGCACGACGTCGCCGAGAAGCCGCTGGAGCTGGTGATGGCCGACCTGACCGACCTGGTGGCCCGCGCCCGCGCCGGATCGCTGCGCAGCTCGGAGTTCTCCGACCCCACCATCACCGTCACCAACCTCGGCGACAACGGCGTGGACACCGTCTTCGGGGTCATCTACCCGCCGCAGGTCGCGCTCGTGGGCATGGGCACCCCCGCCCCTCGGGTGTGTGCGGTCGACGGGGGCATCCGCATCGCCACCACCATGCAGCTGACCCTGGCCGCCGACCACCGCGCCTCCGACGGCCACCGCGGCGCCCAGTTCCTCACCGCCATCGACCAATTGCTGGCCCAACCCGACGTTCTGGAGAAGTGAGCGACGCATGACGACCTCGACATCCACCCGCGACGCCGTGCTGTCGGTGCTGACCACCATCGCCCCGGAGGTGGAGCCCGACGAGATCGACGACGACGCGCCGCTGCGCGACCAGGTCGACCTCGACTCGATGGACTGGCTGAACTTCTTCCTCGGCGTGCATCGGCGCCTCAACGTGGAGATCCCCGAGTCGGCCTACGCCAACCTGCACACCCTGGCCGACGTCGTGGCCTACGTCGACGGCCACTCCTGAGGCGACAAGCGGCCGATATCCGCGGAAACCACCGCACCGGCGGGTAGCCTTACCCGCGGTTGACCCCACAGCCATCCGGCCACGTACGGCGGCGTCGCACTCGCCCCGCCGCAGGAGTTGTGAACTCCCCGCGTGGGCCGTCCTGTTCAGTTGTGCTCCGGCAGACGCCAGAGGGGTCCGTTCTTGAGTCGCTTCACCGACACCATGTTCGCCAACGCGCACACCACCAGCAAGGGGCTGGTCACCGGGGAGCCGGGCACCCCGGTGCGGCACACCTGGCTTCAGGTCCACGAACGTGCCCGCCGCATCGCGGGCGGTCTGGCCGACGCGGGCGTCGGCCACGGCGACGCCGTGGCCGTACTGGCCGGCGCCCCGGTCGAGATCGCCCCGGCCGCCCAGGGCATCTGGATGCGCGGGGCCAGCCTGACCATGCTGCACCAGCCCACTCCGCGAACCGATCTGCAGCGCTGGGCCGAGGAGACCACCGCGGTGGTGCGGATGATCGACTCCAAGACCGTGGTCATCTCCGAGCCGTTCCTGGCCGCCGCGCCGGTCCTGGAGGGGCTGGGCCTGCAGGTGTCGGTGATCGCCGACCTGCTCGGGAACGCACCCGCCGATCCGCTGGACACCGCCGACGACGACCTGGCGTTGCTGCAGTTGACCTCGGGCTCAACGGGTTCACCCAAGGCGGTACGGATCAGCCACGCCAACGTGGTGGCCAACGCCGAGGCGATGACGATCGGCTGCGATTTCGACATCGACACCGATGTCATCGTCAGCTGGCTGCCGTGCTTCCACGACATGGGGATGACGGGATACCTGACGGTGCCGATGTACTTCGGGGCCGAGCTGGTCAAGGTCACGCCGATGGACTTCCTGCACGATACGTTGTTGTGGGCCAGGCTCATCGACAAGTACAAGGGCACCATGACGGCGGCCCCGAACTTCGCCTACAACCTGTTCGCCAAGCGGTTGCGCCGACAGGCCGTGCCGGGCGAGTTCGACCTGTCCTCGTTGCGCTGGGCGCTGTCGGGCTCCGAGCAGGTCGACCCCGACGACGTCGAGGATCTCTGCGAGGCCGGCGCACCCTTCGGGCTGCGGCGCGAGGCGGTCATCCCCGCCTACGGCATGGCCGAGACCACGGTGGCCGTATCGTTCTCCGCGTGCGGGGCCGGGATGACCGTCGACACGGTGGACGCGGACCTGCTCTCGGCGCTGCACCGCGCAGTGCCCGCCACCCGCGGACGGACCCGCCGCCTGGTGTCCCTGGGCAAGCCGCTGAACGGGTTGCAGCTGCGCATCGTCGACGAGGACGGCGCCCAGGTGCCCACGCGCGCCGTCGGTGTCATCGAGGTGCGGGGCGCCTCCGTGACCACCGGCTACACCACCGAAGCCGGGTTCGTCGGCGCGCAGAACGAGTGCGGCTGGTATGACACCGGCGACCTCGGCTACCTCACCGAGGACGGCGACGTGGTGGTCTGCGGACGGCTCAAGGACGTCATCATCATGGGTGGGCGCAACATCTACCCGACCGACATCGAACGCGCCGCCGCGCGGGTCGACGGAGTCCGGCCCGGTTGCGCCGTCGCGGTACGCCTCGACGCGGGGCTGACGCGCGAATCGTTCGCGGTCACGGTCGAATCCAGGGCGTGGCCAGACGGCGGGGAAATGCGCCGCATCGAACGCCAGGTGGCCCACGAGGTGGTCGCCGAGGTCGGCGTCCGGCCGCGCAACGTGGTGGTGCTGCAGGTGGGCATGATCCCGAAGACACCGTCGGGGAAGCTCCGCCGCGCGCACGCCCTGGCGCTGTTCGGCTGAGTCATCGCCGCCCGAGAGTACATTTGGGCCCACGATGACCGAGTACGACGCCCAGCCGGGCCGGACGCCTCCGGCACCGCAGCTGACGGCCGGGCAGCTCCACGCTGACGACCTCGACCTCACCGCGGGGCTGGCGGGGGTGGCGGGTATCGTCGCCGGCGCCCGCGGCCTGTCGGAGATGCTCTGCGAGATAGCCGAATTCGCGGTCCGCGCGATTCCCGGGGCCGACGGCGCCGGGGTCACCGTGGTCCGGCCCGACCAGGACGCTCCGCACGCGGAAACCTGGTCGGCCACCGTCGACTTCGTCCGGGAGATCGACGCCCTGCAGTTCGGGGCCCTCGGCGAGGGACCGTGTCTGACCTGTATGCGATCGGGGCGGCCGACGGTCAGCGGCTCGCTCGGCGCCGACACGCGGTGGCCGCGGTTCGGCGGCCGGGTGGCACGCATGGACGTGCATTCGGTGCTGGCACTGCCGCTGACGGTGGACGAGCGGATGACCGGAGCGCTCACCGCCTACGCCCGCACCCGCGACGCATTCGCCGAGCATGCGGTGCAGCTGGGTACCCAGTTCGCCGGGCCGGCCGCCGTCGCCGTCTACAACGCGCGGCTGCTGGACCGGGCCCGGGAGCGCACGGAGCAGCTGCGCCGGGCGCTGGACAGCCGTGCGGTCATCGACCAGGCGATCGGCATCATCCGCGGCCGCAGCGGCGAGGACGCCGAGCAGGCGTTCGACCGGCTGACCCGGATCAGTCAGGCCGAGAACACCAAACTCAGCGTGGTGGCCGAGCGTCTGGTACAGGAGGCGGTGCGGCGCGCCCGCGCCGGCCGTTCCGCCGGCTGAGCCGCCTGCGGCCGGGTCTCACCCGTAGATCGGCTGGCCGTCGTCGCCGATCTCGTAGCGCTCGACCCCGGACTGCACCCGCGGCGCGTCGGCACCCAGGGCCACCGCGATCTTGTTGCTCGCGTTGCGCATCACATCCAGCGTCAGCTCCACCGCCTCGGCGTCGCTGAAGTGCTCACGGACGTCGTCGGCGGGTTGGCCCACGGCGAACGGCGCCCAGATCAGCGCGTCGGCGTAGCGCAGCGCGGCCTTGTGCCGCTCGCTCAGCTGCGCCGAGGACTCGTAGTCGGCGATCTCGCCGTAGAGCATCTCCGAGCCGCCGGCGTCCAGCGCGCTGCCGTCGCGCAGCGACCGGCACAGCCGGCAGTTGTGTGCCGCCGCACCGCGCAGGCGCACCATTTCGCTGGTGACCGGGTCCAGTGCGTGCATCCGGGCGACGGTCGGCGCGAACCCGTTGAGCAGCAGATCGGCCGGGTCGCTGTCGTGATCCCAGCCTGCGCCCCCGCGCGGGGCGGCGATGCCGAGGGCGTCGAGCCCGGCGTAGGCGCGCGGGGCGAAGTCCGCGATGAACACCAGCGCGGCCGCCGCGAACGCCCGGTCCCCCAGGGCGCCGACGAACGCCTCCCGCAGCTGCGGGGTCAGGGCCGAGACGTCGGCGGCGAACTGCTCGGCGAACTCGGTGACCGCCGGCCCGGCGCCACCGGTGCCCGCCTCGTCCTCGACGGGCAGCGGCGGCAGGCCGACGGTGGCCGCGCACACCCGCCGCACGGTCGCGTTGACCTCGGCCAGCCCCGCCGGAGACAGCGCCACCAGCGACGACAGCTGCTCGACGGCCTCCCCGTCGGTCTCCGCACCGGACCCCGCGCCGGCCCCACCCTGGCTCACGGCGCGAGTGTATTGCCCCCACGGCACCGCGTACCTGGAAAAAGCCACGAAAAAGCCGCGAATAGCCCCCGAAAACCCCAGAAAAACCCTGAGAACCGGACGAGACCGGACCGGTGGCCGGGCCGCCCCGGCCCGGTTCAGCGCCGGATCGCCGCGTAGTAGCCCTCGATGTGCGCACGCACCAGCTCCGCCGCCTTGGCTCCGTGGCCCCGGGCGACGGCCTCCACGATGTCGCGGTGTTCGCAGCGCAGGGTGGCCGCCGCCGCGGACCAGTCGCCCAGCTGTGGCACCCCCGCCATCACGTAGTCGTGGATGGAATCGCGCAGCGAGGCCATCATCGCCTCGACGACCACGTTGCCCGCCAGGCCCGCCAGCGCCACGTGGAAGGCCGCGTCGCGGCGCAGGAACTCCTCGGGGCTGAGCCCCTCGTCGTCCATCTCGGCCAGCATGGCGCGCACCTCGGCGAGATCGGCTCTGCGCGCCGCGGCCTCGCGCAACGCCCAGGACTCGAGCAGGACCCGGGTGCTGACCAGGTCGGCGATCGGCAGGAACCGGGTGGCGATGTGCAGCCGCAGCGCCGCGCCGATCGAGGTCGCCGGGTCCGCGACGACGATGGCACCCGCCTCGGGGCCCGAGCCCACCGCGGTGCGCACCACCCCCATCGCCTCGAGGACGCGCAGAGCCTCGCGCACCGAGGAGCGGCTCACCGACAGGTCCTCGGCCAGGGCGCGCTCCCCCGGCAGCCGGTCGCCCACCGTCAGCGCGCCCGCGCTCAGGTCGTGTTCGATGCGTTGCAGGACGAGCTCGTGGGCGCGCATCCGGTCAGAATACCCGCACGGGCGGCTGTGGTCCGACCACAGTGTTATTGTGGTCGGACCACAGCCCGGACCCGTGGAGAAATCATGCGAATCGCCCTGTTCGCCACCTGTCTGGCCGACGCGATGTTCCCGCAGGCGGCGATCGCGACGGTCACCCTGCTCGAGCGCCTCGGCCACGAGGTGGTGTTCCCCGCCCGCCAGACCTGCTGCGGCCAGATGCACGTCAACACCGGCTATCTCGACGAGGCGACCACCCTGGTGCGCCACCACGTCGAGGCCTTCGAGGGCGCCGAGGCGGTGGTCGCACCCTCGGGATCCTGCGTCGGGTCGGTGCGCCACCAGCACGCCATGGTGGCCCGCCGCGCCGGCGACACCGGACTGGCCGCCCGCGCCGAGGCGGTGGCCGCGCGCACCTACGAACTGTCCGAACTGCTCGTCGACGTGCTCGGTGTCACCGACGTCGGCGCCTACTACCCGCACCGGGTGACCTACCACCCCACCTGCCATTCCCTGCGGATGCTGCGGGTCGGCGACAAACCCCTGCGACTGCTGCGGGCGGTGCGTGGGCTGACTCTGGAGGAACTGCCCGCCGCGGACTCCTGCTGCGGGTTCGGCGGCACGTTCGCCATCAAGAACGCCGACACCTCCACCGCGATGCTCGCCGACAAGATGGCCCACGTGATCGACACCGGCGCCGAGGTCTGCACCGCGGGCGACTCCTCGTGCCTGATGCACATCGGCGGCGGGCTCAGCCGCATCCGCTCCGGCGTGCGCACCGTGCACCTCGCCGAGATTCTGGCCGCCACCGAGCCGGCGGTCGCACGGTGACCGCCTTCCTGGGCACCCCGGGCGTCGGGAACCTGCGCGGCGACGTGCCGTTCCCCGCGGCCGCCCGGGACGCCCTGCGGGACACCCAGATGCGGCGCAACGTCGGGCACGCCACGGCCACCATCCGCGCCAAACGCCTGGCGGCGGTGGCCGAGTGCGACGACTGGGAACAGCTGCGCGCCGCGGGCAGCGCCCTCAAACAGGACGTACTGGCTCGGCTGCCCGAGCTGCTGGAGGAACTGGAGCGCAACGTCACCGCGCGCGGTGGGGTGGTGCACTGGGCGCGCGACGCCACCGAGGCCAACGAGATCATCGCCGGCCTGATCCGGCGCCGTCCCGGCGGCGAGGCCGTCGACAGCACGGTCGATGAGGTCGTCAAGGTCAAGTCGATGGCCACCCAGGAGATCGGCCTCAACGAGTACCTCGAGGAACGCGGGATCGCCGCGATCGAAACCGATCTGGCCGAGCTCATCGTCCAGCTCGGCCACGACAAGCCCAGCCACATCCTGGTACCCGCCATTCACCGCAACCGCAGCGAGATCCGCGAGATCTTCCTGCGCGAGATGCCCGGCGCCGGCGCGCTGACCGACGAGCCGCGGGTGCTGGCGATGGCCGCCCGCGAGCATCTGCGACGCAAGTTCCTCTCGGCGAAGGTCGCGATCAGCGGCGCCAACTTCGGGGTGGCCGAGACGGGCACCCTGGCGGTCGTCGAGTCCGAGGGCAACGGCCGCATGTGCCTGACCCTGCCGAGGACGCTGATCACCGTGATGGGCATCGAGAAGGTCGTACCCAGCTTCGCCGACCTCGAGGTGTTCATGCAGCTGCTGCCGCGCTCCTCGACGGCCGAGCGGATGAACCCGTACACCTCGATGTGGACGGGCGTCCATCCCGGGGACGGGCCCGAGGAGTTCCATCTGGTGCTGCTGGACAACGGCCGTACCCGGGTGCTCGCCGACACCGTGGGCCGGGAGGCGCTCAAGTGCATCCGCTGCAGCGCCTGCCTCAACGTCTGCCCGGTCTACGAGCGCACCGGCGGGCACGCCTACGGTTCGGTGTACCCCGGGCCGATCGGGGCGATCCTGAGCCCGCAGCTGACCGGCACCGACGGCCACCACGACCCGAACGCGTCGCTGCCGTTCGCCTCGACCCTGTGCGGCGCCTGTTTCGACGCCTGCCCGGTGCGCATCGACATCCCGAGCATCCTGGTGCACCTGCGGGCCGCCGCGGTCGACGCCGAGCGCCCCGGGCTGCCCGGCGGTCAGGACGTGGCGATGAAGACCGCGGCCTGGGCCATGGGGGGCCCGCGGCGTTTCGCGCTCGCCGAGAAGGCGCTGTCGGCCGGGCGGGCCCTGGCCGGCTCCGACCACCGGATCACCGCGCTGCCCTGGCCGGGCTCACGGTGGACGTCCAGCCGTGACATCCCCGAACCGCCCGCCGAGACCTTCCGGCAATGGTGGGCCCGCACCCACGGAGACCGACGATGAGCACCGAGTCCAGAGCCGACTCCGGGGCCGACCCCAGAACCCTTGTGCTGCAGCGGGTGCGCGCCGCGCTGGCGGCCTCCCCCGCCGAACCGGTCACCGTGCCGCGCGACTACGACCGCCACCCGTTGACCGGCTCCGGCGACGTCGACCGGTTCGTCGAGACCGTCGACGAGTACCGCGCCCGGGTCCACCGCGTCGACGCGGCGGCGATCGCGCCGACGGTCGCCTCGCTGCTGCCGGCCGGGGCGCGGGTGGTGATCCCCGCCGACCTGCCGCGGCGCTGGGCCGAGGGCCTCGACGTGCTCGTCGATGAGCCCGGCGATCCCCTGCCGGTCGCCGTTCTCGACGGGGCGGACGCCGTGCTGACCGGTGCCGCGCTCGGCATCGCCGCGACCGGCACCATCGTGCTCGACGCCGGTACCGCCCAGGGCCGGCGGGCGCTGACGCTGGTGCCCGACCACCACCTCTGCGTGGTGTTCACCGATCAGATCGTCGACACGGTGCCGCAGGCGTTCGCCGCGGTGGACGCGCGGCGTCCGCTGACCTTCATCTCCGGACCCAGCGCCACCAGCGACATCGAGCTCGACCGGGTGGAGGGGGTACACGGGCCGCGCACCCTGGACGTGCTGGTGATCGACCGCGATTAGCCGCCACCGACCGTGGACGCGCGGATCACCAGCTCCGGCTCGAACACCACGTGTTCGGCGGTGTGGCCCTCCGGGTTCTCCGCGGCGTCGAGCAGCAGGTCGACGGCCGTCGAACCGATCGCTCCCGTCGGCTGCCGCACCGAGGTCAGCGGCACCACCGCCGAGCGGGCGAAGTCGATGTCGTCATAGCCCACCAGCGCCACGTCCTCGGGCACCCGGCATTCGCCGAGCAGCGTCAGCGCCTGCAGCACCCCGATCGCCAGCAGGTCGTTGGCGCAGAACACCGCGTCGGGGCGGCTGCCGGCGGGGCGGTCGCGCAGCTGCTCGCCCACCGCGCGCCCCTCCAGCACGGTCAGCGCGGGGGTGTCGATCACCTCCAGCCGCGCCCCGGGGGTCTCGTCGATGGCCAGGCCGGCGCCGCGGCGGCGGTCGCGCACCTGGCGCAACTCCGACGGGCCACCGACGAAGGCGATGCGCCGCCGCCCCAGCGCGCACAGGTGCGACACCGCCAGCCGCGCACCGTTGACGTCGTCGACGGCCACCGAGTCGAACGGGGTTCCGCTGCCGTCGCGGTCCACGAGCACCACGGGGGTGCCGCGGCGGTGCAGGGAGGTCAGCCGGCTCAGGTCGTCGCCGACCGGCGAGACCAGCAGCCCGAACACCCGCTGCTCGTCGAAGGCGTCGATGTAGGCGCGTTCCCGGCCGGGGTCGTCGTCGGAGGTGCCCAGCAGCACCGTCAGGTTGTGCTCACCGGCGCGGCGCTCGGCGGCGCGGGCCACGTCGGTGAAGAACGGGTTTCCGACGTCGAGCACCACCAGGCCGACGCTGCGGGAGCGGCCGGCGCGCAGCTGGCGGGCGGCGTCGTTGCGCACGAAGCCGAGCCGGTCGATGGCGGCCTGCACCCGCGCCACCGTCGCCGGGGCCACCTTGTCCGGCGCGTTCAGCACGTTGGAGACCGTGCCGATCGACACCGAGGCGGCCGCGGCCACCTCCCGCATACTCACCACGCCACCATCACACCAGATGTGCGGCGCGGTCCGCGTCAACCGACCTCGACCGGCTGGGCGCGCCGGGCCCGGCTGTCCCGCGGCACGTAGCGGCGCACCGGGAAATGCCGGACCACCAGCGCCCGCAGCGCCTCCAGGTCCCCGCGCACCAGCCCGCGGGCCCGCGCCGTGAGCAGGACATTGCCCAGCGCGGTGGCCTCCACTGGTCCGGCCAGCAGCGGCAGGCCGAGCCGGTCGGCGGTCAGCTGGCACAGCAGCCGGTTCTGCGAACCGCCGCCGACGATGTGCACCATGCTCACCCGGGTCCCGGACAGCTCGGCGGCCGCACGCACCGTGCCCGCGAACGCCGCCGCGAGGCTCTCCACGATCGCGCGCACCATCTGCGCGGGCCCGGCCGGGGCGAGCAGTCCGCGATCGACGTACCAGTCCCCGATGCGCCCCGGCATGTCGCCCGGCGGCAGGAAGCGGGGATCGTCGGTGTCGAACACCGCCACCGGGGCCGGCGCGGCGGCCGCCTCGGCCAGCAGCGTGGACAGGTCGGCGGGCCGGCCCTCGCGCTCGTACTGGCGCACCGTCTCCGACAGCAGCCACATCCCCATCACGTTGTGCAGGAACCGGACCCGGCCGTCGGCACCGACCTCGTTGGTGAAGTTGGCCGCGCGGGCCTCGGCGGTGGCCACCGCCTCCGGCAGCTCCACCCCGACCAGACCCCAGGTGCCGCAGGAGATGTAGGCGGCGTCCTCGGAGCGCATCGGTGTCGCGGCCACCGCCGAGGCGGTGTCGTGCGACGCCGCCGAGACCACCTCGGTGCCCGCCGCGATCCCGAGCGCCGAGGCGATGTCGGCCAGCAACGGCCCCCGCACCGAGCCGGGTTCGACGAGATCGCCGAACAGGTGGTCGCCAATCCCGAGCCGCGCCATCAGGTCGCGGTCCCAGCCGCCGTCCAGTCCGAGCAGGCCGGTGGTGGAGGCGTTGGTGCGTTCGGCGGCCGGCTGCCCGGTCAGCCAGTAGTTGATCAGGTCGGGGATCAGCAGCACGGTGTCGGCCAGATCCAGCACACCCTCGGCCCGCTCGACGGCCAGTTGATAGACGGTGTTGAACGGCAGGAACTGTAACCCGTTGCGCTGGTAGAGCTCCGCGGGCGAGATCCGGTCGTGCACCAGTTCGACCCCGCGTTCGGTGCGCGCGTCGCGGTAGTGGTGTGGGGTCGACAGCAGCCGGCCGTCGCGCAGCAGCCCGTAGTCCACGGCCCAGGAGTCCACGCCCACACCGCACAGGTCGTCGGCGGTGCGTCCGGCCGCGGCCAGGCCCTTGCAGATGTGGCCGAACAGTCCGGCGATGTCCCAGTGCAACGCCGAGCGCCGGCCGTTCCACAGCCGCACCGGCTCGTTGGGGAACCGGGCCACCGGGCGCATGGCCAGCCGGTCGCGCCCGACATCGGCCAGCATCACCCGTCCGCTGGTGGCGCCGACGTCGACGGCGGCCACCTGGCCGCCCGTCATCGCAGGAACGCCGCGGCGACGCCGGCGTCGACGGGGACGTGCAGGCCGGTGGTGTGCGAGAAGTCCGCGCTGCACAGGGCGAAGGCCGCGTTGGCGACGTTCTCCGGCAGCACCTCCCGTTTCAGCAGGGTGCGCTGGGCGTAGTACTTGCCCAGATCCTCCTCGGCGACGCCGTAGACGGCCGCGCGTTTGGCGCCCCAGCCCCCGGCGAAGATGCCCGAGCCGCGCACCACCCCGTCGGGGTTGATGCCGTTGACCTTGATGCCGTGCTCGCCGAGCTCGGCGGCCAGCAGCCGGACCTGGTGGGCCTGGTCGGCCTTGGTCGCCGAGTAGGCGATGTTGTTGGGGCCGGCGAACACCGAGTTCTTCGACGAGATGTAGAGGATGTCGCCGCCGAGGTTCTGGTCGATCAGCGCCCGCGCGGCGGCCCGCGACACCAGGAACGAGCCGCGGGCCATCACGTCGTGCTGCAGGTCCCAGTCGGCGGCGGTGGTGTCCAGCAGCGACTTCGACAGCGAGAGCCCCGCGTTGTTGACGACGATGTCGATGCCTCCGAAGGCCAGCACGCAGGCGTCGACGGCGGCCTGCACCGCGGCCTCGTCGGTGACGTCGGCGGCGATGCCGACGGCGACGTCGGCGTTGCCGATCTCCTCCGCGGCGTCGCGGGCCTTCTGCGCGTCCAAGTCCGCGATCACCACGCAGGCGCCCTCGGCGGCCAGCCGGGTGGCGATGGCCTTGCCGATGCCCGAGGCGGCGCCGGTGACCAGCGCGATGCGGGTGGCAAGCGGCTTGGGCCGGGGCATCCGCGCGAGCTTGGCCTCCTCCAGCGCCCAGTACTCGATGCGGAACTTCTCGGACTCGTCGATGGGCGCGTAGGTCGAGATCGCCTCGGCGCCGCGCATCACGTTGATGGCGTTGAGGTAGAACTCGCCGGCCACCCGTGCGGTCTGCTTGTCCTTGCCGTAGCTGAACATGCCCACCCCGGGGATGAGCACGATCGCCGGGTCGGCACCCCGCATGGCGGGGCTGTCGGCGGCGGCGTGCCGCTCGTAGTACGCCCGGTAGTCGGCGCGGTAGGCCTCGTGCAGCTCGGCGAGCCGGGCCTTGCAGTCCTCGACGGAGGCCTCGGCGGGCAGGTCGAGCACCATCGGCTTGACCTTGGTGCGCAGGAAGTGGTCCGGGCAGCTGGTGCCCAGCGCCGCCAGCCGCGGATGTTCGCTGCCGGAAAGGAATTCCAGCACCCGCGGGTCGTCGGTGAAGTGCCCGACCTGCGGCTTGTCGGTGGAGGCCAGCCCGCGCAGGAACGGTGCCAGCGCGGCGGCCTTGGCCCGGCGCCGCTCGTCGGGCAGCGCGTGGTGGCCCGCCAGCTCCGTCCCGAAGGGCCGGCTGCGGCCGTGCTCGTCGATGTAGCGCTGGGCGGTCGCGATGATCTCCGACGAGTTCGCCTCGGCCTGCTCGGAGCTCTCACCCCAGGCGGTGATGCCGTGCCCGCCCAGGATGGTGCCGATGGCCTGCGGGTTGCGCCGCCTGATCTCGGCGATGTCCAGGCCGAGCTGGAACCCGGGCCGGCGCCAGGGCACCCACACGACCCGGTCGCCGAAGATCTGCTTGGTCAGCGCCTCGCCGTCGGCGGCCGTCGCCAGCGCGATGCCCGAGTCGGGGTGCAGGTGGTCGACGTGGGGGGCGTCGACCAGGCCGTGCATCGCGGTGTCGATCGACGGTGCCGCGCCGCCGCGGCCGTGCAGGCAGTAGTCGAAGGCGCCCACCATCTCGTCCTCGCGGTCCACACCCGGGTAGGTGTCGACCAGTGCCCGCAGCCGGTCCAGCCGCAGCACGGCCAGGCCGGCCTCGGTCAGGGTGCCCAGGTCACCCCCGGAACCCTTGACCCACAACAGTTCCACCGGCTCGCCGGTGACCGGGTCGGTCTCGGTGCCCTTGGCGGAGGTGTTGCCGCCGGCGTAGTTGGTGTTGCGCGGATCGGCGCCCAGCCGGTTGGAGCGGGCGATCAGCTCGGCGACGGCCGGGTTTGTGTCGGTGCTGGTGTGCTCGGTCATGTCATGCTCCCCAGGAGGATTGGCTTCCGCCGATGCGTTCGGCGTTGATCGTGTCTTGGTATCCGGACTCGGCGTAGGCGGTCATCGGGTCGGCGGGCAGGCCGCGTTCGGTGCGCCACCGCGCCAGCGCGGGCCGCACGTCGGTGTAGAAGGCGTCCATGACCACACCGTTGGCGCCGAGTACGTCGCCGGCCTCCTGCGCGGCGGCCAGGGCGTCGACGTCGACCAGCAGCGCCCGCGCCGTCATCTCCTGCACGTTGAGCACCGAGCGGATCTGGCCGGGGATCTTGGCCTCGACGTTGTGGCACTGGTCGAGCATCAGGGCCAGGTCGCCGGCGCCCGCCGCCTGCCCGTCGCCGCGCTCGGCCGGGCCGTCGAGCCCACCGCCGCGGATCACCTCGAACATGATCCGGAACAACTGGAACGGGTCGGCGGCGCCGACGATCAGGTCGTCGTCGGCGTAGAAGCGGGAGTTGAAGTCGAAGGATCCCAGCTTGCCCAGCCGCAGCAGCTGGGCCACGATGAACTCGATGTTGGTGCCCGGCGCGTGGTGGCCGGTGTCCAGGCACACCTTGGCCCGCTCCCCCAGCGCGCTCACGTGCGCATAGGAGGTGCCCCAGTCCGGCACGTCGGTCATGTACATGGCCGGCTCGAAGAACTTGTACTCCAGCACCATTCGCTGATGCGCTCCGATGTGCTGGTAGATGGCCGCCAGCGATTCGGCCAACCGGTCCTGCCGGCCGCGGATGTCACCCTGCCCCGGATAGTTGGTGCCGTCGGCCAGCCAGATCTTGAGGTCCCGCGAGCCGGTCTGATCCATGATCTCGATGCAGGCCAGGTGATGGTCGATCGCCTTCTGCCGCACCGCCTTGTCGGTGTGGGTCAGGCTGCCGAACTTGTAGTCGTCGTCCTGGAAGGTGTTGGAGTTGATGGTGCCCAGCGTGACCCCGTGGTCGCGGGCGTAGCCGCTCAGCGCCCGGTAGTCGTCGACCCGGTCCCACGGGATGTGCAGCGCCACCGAGGGGGCCAGGCCGGTGAGGCGGTGTACCGTCGCGGCGTCGGCGATCTTCTCGAAGACGTTGCGCGGGGTCCCGGGGGTGCCGAAGACCTTGAAGCGGGTACCGGAGTTGCCGAAGGCCCAGGAGGGCAGTTCGATGGCCAGGTTGTCCAGGATGGGGTTCATCAGGCCATCGCCCTTCCCGCGTTCGCCACCTGCGACGAGATGGGCTCACCGTAGCGTTCGGTCTCGATCTGGCGCAGACTCTTTCCGCGGGTGTTGGGCGCCCAGATCGCGCCGATGACCAGCGCGATGGTCAGCAGGACGACCAGCAGGATACCGACGGTCATCAGTCCCGTGACCGCCAGCAGCGTGGGGAAGAAGTAGCTCAGCAGACCGGTGGCGCTACGGCAGACGAAGAACATCAGACCCTGGGCACTGGCTCGATAGGGCGTCGCGAAAAGCTCACTGGCCCAGAGACTGTAGAACGCCTGGGCGCCGATGCCGCTGGAGACGCCCCACAGCACGGCGAAGGCCAGCATGGTGGGGACTCCGCCGTCGGTGAAGGTCACCAGGACGATCCAGCCGATGATGCCCAGCGCGGCACCGAACACGTAGAACCAGCGCTGCGAGACGTGGTCGGCGTAGCGCATGAAGCCGAAGTAGGTTGCGGCCACCGTGCACGCCCACACCAGGACCTGCAGCATGTTCTGCGCGACGGGACTGTGCAGGCCGGCCGTGTCGTACACCCGCGGCATGAAGATCCCCGCCTGTCCGGCCACGGTGTTCCAGAACAGGTAGATCCCGCCGAGGAAGAGCAGCGCGGTGACGTTGACCCGCTTGGACAGCAGTCCCCGCAGCCCGCGGCTGCCGACGGTCGCCTGCAGCCGGCTCGACTCGTGGAGCCCTTCGTCCTTCCAGATCTGGGGTTCCTGCAGGCCCTGGCGAATCCACCACACCACGCCGGCGACGACGAACAGGTGCATGAAGATCAGCCGCGACCCGAGCAGGCCGAGCGGCGCCAGCGCGGCGGCCAGGGCGAAGCCGATCAGCGGGCCGACCGACCACGCCAACTGTGCCGTACCCACGTGCTTGGCCCGTTCCTCCGAGGGCGCCTGCTCGGCGATGAAGGTCCAGGAAGCCGGGACCCCGGCACCCACGGCGATGCCGGTGATCACGAATCCCAGCAGCAGCATCGTGAAGTTGACCGCGGTCGCGGCCAGGAGGACACCGACCATGTAGACCAGCAGGTCGTAGGTGTAGATGGCCTTGCGGCCGAACCGGTCGCACAGCGGCCCACCCAGGATCGCGCCGATCGCGGCACCGAAGGCGTTGGCGCTCAATGCCGCCAGCAGACCGACGGCGAAGTTGCTGATGCCGAACGCGGCCTGCCAGAACGCCAGGCTGGTGGCGATCGCGATGATCGAGCCGGCTTCGATGTAGTTCGACATCGCCACGGCGATGGTCGCCCGCCAGCCCGTCGTGGTGCGTGCTCCGATTTTCATGGGATTCCTCGTGTCGTGGTGCCGATGGTAGGTCTGGGTCCGCCTCAGGCGAGGTGGAAGTACTCCGACAGGGGTTGCATGGCGCGGTCCGGACCCCGATCGAGGTCGCCGGCGCCGCGGAAGTACTGGGCCATGCCGGCCTGCCACTTCGCGTTGACGTCGGTCTCGGCCATGCGCTGCTGGGCGGCGGCGAAGTCGTCGGTTTCCAGATAACCGACCACCAGCCCGTCGTCCTCCCGGACGAACAGCGAGTAGTTGTGCCAGCCCGCGTCGCGCAGGGCCGCCAGCATCTCGGGCCACACGTGCTCGTGTGCGGCCAGGTAATCGGCGACCCGGTCGGGCTTGAGCTGCAGCAGGAAGCAGACCCGTTCCGACCTGCCCGCCGACCTGGCCTCCGACATGGCCTCCGACACCGCGCCTCCTTGGATTGAAACGTTTCAATTCGTGAGTGCAGTCACAGTAGGACCGGAACGTGCGGGGTGTCAAGCGCCGCGGACGGGCGTCCTGGTCCCCCGTTCAGGGGGCCGTTCTGCGTACTGGCGTGAGATGCACATCAGGGTCGCGAGTTCCGGCCCCGGAGCCGCGACCCCGGTGCACATCTCGCCGTAGCAGCGGAGATGGGTTACCGGCAGGACGGAGCGCACCGCAGCCGGTCCGACCGACCGGCACTGGGGCCGGCGGCCACGGGGGCCCGACTATTGGGCCCGGGCTATTGGGCCTGGCTCACCGAGGACATGTGGAAGTCGGGAATCCGCAACGAGGGCATCGCCGCGCGGGTCGCCCAGTCGCCCCACTCGCGCGGCAGCGTCACCTCGGCGCGGCCCGCCACCGTGGCGCGCCGCAGCAGATCCAGCGGCGACTCGTTGAACCGGAAGTTGTTGACCGCCCCGGTCACCTCGCCGTCCTCGATCAGGTACACCCCGTCGCGGGTCAGCCCGGTCAGCAGCAGGGCGGTCGGGTCCACCTCGCGGATGTACCACAGCGTGGTCAGCAGCAGGCCGCGCTCGACGCCGGCCACCAGATCGGCCATCTCGTCGGGCCCGCCCGTCATCACCAGGTTGGTGCACGGGATCGCCACCGGCGCACCGAATTCGGCGGCATCGGCGCGGGGATAGGCCAGGGCGTTGATGGAGCCGTCCCGGATCCAGTCGACCCGCCCGATGTCGAGGCCGTTGTCGAACACCGACGCGGTCTCCGAGGAGGCGCCGGTGGCCACGAACGGCGTGCATTCCAGGCCCGGGGCGAACGGATCCGAGTACAGCGTCAGGCCCAGATCGGTGAGCTTCTCCCCCACCCGGGTCCCGCCGCCGGGCGCCGCCAGCGCGGTGCGGCCCTCCTGGGCGCCGCGGCCGTCCATCGTCCAGCCCAGGTAGATCATCATGTCGGCCACCGTCGAGGGCGGCATGATCGTGTCGTAACGCCCGGCGGGCAGCTCGACGGTGCGCTCGGCCCAGTCCAGTCGCATCGCCAGCTCGGCGAGCAGACCGTCCACGGGCACGTCGGCGAACCACGGTGTACCCGTGCCCGCCCAGGCACTGGCCCCGCCGCGTTTGGCGTTGATCTCCACCGAGCCGGTGGGCTGGGTGTAACGCCGGCGCACCCCGGTCGAGATCGCCAGGAACGTCGTCTCCACGGTGTGGTGGGCGAACCCGTAGAGCGTGTCCGGCCCGGCGAAGCCGCGCGAGAGCCCCGCGGCCACGTCGGCGAAGGCCGCCGCGCTGGTGCCGGGCAGCGGGTCGCCCCAGTCCGGCGGTAGCGACGTTCCGGTGGTTCCGGTCAGCAGCGGGAAGGCGTCGCGGGCGGCCGGGGCCGACTGCGCCGCCGCCTGCGAGGCCGCCACCAGCGCGGGCAGCACCGCCGGGTCCACCTCGCTGGAGGCCACCGAACCGACGTGCGCGGACTCGCCGCGCCGCACGATCGACACCACGGTGAGCGTGCGCGACACCGACACCCCGTTGGTGGTCATCGAGTTTCCGGCCCACCGCAGCGAGGCCTCGGAATGCTCGCGGACCAGCACGATCGTCTCGTCGGCGTTGCCGGCCTGCGCGGCGATGGCCAGGGCCTGCTCAACGACGTCCTGTGCGGGGATCACCGGGACCCTTCCTCTCGGGTGTTGAGCACGTTGACCCCACGGAACAGCGCCGACGGGCAGCCGTGGCTGACCGGCGCGACCTGGCCGGGCTGGGCCTTGCCGCAGTTGAACGCGCCGCCCAGGCGCCACGTCGACGGGCCGCCCACGGCCTCCATGGCATTCCAGAAATCGGTGGTGGTGGCCTGGTAGGCGACGTCACGCACCTGACCGTCCAGCCGGCCGTCGCGGATCCGGAAGAACCGCTGACCGGTGAACTGGAAGTTGTAGCGCTGCATGTCGATGGACCAGCTCTTGTCGCCGACGATGTACAGACCGTCGGACACCCCGGCGATCAGGTCGTCGGTCGAGATGTCCTGGGCCGACGGCTGCAGGGACACGTTGGCCATCCGCTGGATCGGCACGTGGTGCGGCGAATCGGCGTAGGAGCAACCGTTGGAGCGGGTCAGCCCCAGCTTGGGCGCGAACACCCGGTCGAGCTGGTAGCCGACGAACAACCCGTCGCGCACCAGATCCCAGCGCTGCGCGGCCACCCCCTCGTCGTCGAAGCCGACGGTGGCCAGGCCGTGCTCGACGGTCCGGTCGGCGGTCACGTTCATCACCGCCGATCCGTAGCGCATCACGCCGAGCTTGTCGGGGGTGGCGAAGGAGGTGCCCGCATAGGCGGCCTCGTATCCGATCGCGCGGTCGTACTCGGTGGCGTGCCCGATGGACTCGTGGATGGTCAGCCACAGGTTGGTCGGGTCGATCACCAGATCGGTGGGTCCGGCGACGACGCTGGGCGCCTTGACCTTCTCGGCCAGCAGCTCCGGCAGCGCGGCCAGCTCGGCCGTCCAGTCGAAGACGTCGTCGCCGCCGAGCATCTCCCAGCCGCGCCCGGCCGGCGGCGCCAGCGTGCGCATCGACTCGAACGCGCCAGCGGCGGCGTCGACGGCCACCGCCTCCAGCACCGGCATGATCCGCACCCGCTGCTGGGTGATCGACGAGCCGAACGTGTCGGCGTAGAAGGTCTGCTCCTTGACCGCCCTCATCGCCGCCGACACATGGTCGATCCCGTCGGCGGCCTGCAGGCGGCCCGAGTACTCACCGAGCACCGCGATCTTCTCCGCGGTCGGGACCTCGAACGGGTCGACCCGGTAGTCCGACACCCAGCCGGCGTCGCTGTACACCGGCTCGGCGGCCAGCTCGATGCGCTCGGCGTTGAGCGGGGCCAGCGCCATCGCCACCGCCACCGCCTGCCGCGCGGTCTCGGCGGCCATGTCCGGGGACAGCTCGGCGTGCGAGGCGAACCCCCACGTGCCGTCGACGATCACCCGCACGGCCAGGCCGACCTCGCGGTCGACCACCGAGGTCTCCAGCTCGCCGTCGCGCAGCGCGACGAGCTCGGTGGTGATGCGGTGGATACGCAGGTCGGCATAGCTGGCGCCGGCGGCTCTGGCCGCGGTCAGCGCCGCGTCGGCCAGCAGATGCCGCGGCAGTGCCAGGAAGTCGGCGTCAACGGAGCGGGCAGTCACGCCTGTCTACCGTAGTGACACTCAGTGCACGCCTTCCATCTGGCGGCTGATCCACGGCGCGATTGCGAACACGATCACACCCACGGCGACGGCGACCAGCCCGAGGATGCCGAAGTAGGCGACCTCGCGGTCGGCGTCGTAGTAGCCGGCCAGCAGCCCCGACATCGCCGTGCCCAGACCCACCGAGAAGAAGTACAGCGCCATCATCTGCGCGCGGAACGCCTCCGGGGCCAGCTTGGTGGTCACCGACAGCCCGATCGGCGAGAGCAGCAGCTCGGAGACCGCGAACACCGCCATGATCGCCATCACCAGCAGCGCGGGCACCGTCGCGCCCGACATGCCGGCCAGCGGCACGAAACACAGGAACGCCAGGCCCATGCCGATCACCCCGTAGGCGAACTTGCGGGGCGTGGTCGGCGCGCGGTTGCCCAGCCGCGTCCACATGATGGCGAACACCGGTGAGAGCAGGATGATCCACACCGGTTCGATCGAGCCGATCCAGCTCGACGGGGCGGTCCAGCCGAACACCGACCAGTTCATCCGCTCATCGGAGTACACCGCCAGCACGGTGAAGATCTGCTGGAACAGCGACCAGAACACCGCGTTGGCGATGAACAGCGGGATGAACGCCCGCACCCGTACCCGCTCCTCGGCGTCGACGCGCTCGCTGGTGAGCATGATCGCGAAGTAGCCCAGCGAGGCCACGATGATGACCCCGGTGGTGACCTGCGACAGGTTGGCCAGCGTGATCAGACCCAGCGCGACGGCCACGGCGATCACCACCACCCCGGCGATCAGGATCCCCACCGTGCGGGCGATACCGCTGCGCGGCAACGGGTTCGGCACATGGCGGCCGTGCTCGCCGAGGTTGCGGCGGAAGATCACGTACTGGGTCAGCCCCAGCGCCATGCCGATCGCGGCGGCGCCGAAACCGTAGTGGAAGCCCAGGTTGGTCTGCAGCAGGCCGGTGATCAGCGGGCCGACGAACGCGCCGAGGTTGATGCCCAGATAGAACAGCGTGAACCCGCCGTCGGCGCGGGGATCGCCCTTCTCGTAGAGCGTGCCCAGCAGCGAGGAGGCGTTGGCCTTCAACGCCCCCGACCCCAGTGCCACGCACACCAGGCCCACCCCCACCCCGGACAGCCCGGGCAGCACCGCCAGCGCGATGTGGCCGATCATCACCACCCCGTCTCTTATACACATATCCCAGCCCACGCGACCGAGGCTGACCTCGTCTGCCGTCTCCTTCTTTAACAAAAAAAAAAAATATAAATAACAACGATAGTCCGACACACAACCTACTTGCAATACATACACTAATGTCACATTAGACAGTAACACCTACTAA
>NZ_NVQF01000003.1 GCF_002592005.1 Mycolicibacterium palauense
TTGGTGTTATGGATACAGCGACTACGGGGTTGTAGGGTAGGAGGGCCGTGGGGGGGGTAAAAGGGGTATAAGGGGCAGGGCGCGGGGGGCGCGGGGGGCTACGACATGGTGGTGTCCCGGTTCGGCGTGATGTTCTTCGACGACCCGGTCGCGGCGTTCGCGAACCTGCGTGCTGCGACGCGCTCGGGGGGCAGGCTGGCCTTCGTGTGCTGGCGCGACCCGGCGAGCAACCCCTTCATGGGCGTCGCCGAACGCGCGGCAGGGCCGTTGCTGCCCGACCTCGAGCCGGCACAGCCGGCGGCGTCCGGACCGTTCGCCTTCGCCGACCCCGACCGCCTGCGCGCCATCCTGGACGCCGGTGGCTGGGGCTCCGTCACCATCACACCGGTGGACGTCCCCTGCGCCCTGGCACGCGACGCCCTGAAGCCCTATCTGACCCGGATGGGGCCGATCGCCCGGGTGTTGCCAACCCTCGACGACCAGACCCGCACGCGGGTCGTCGCGGCGATCCTGGAGGCCGCCGAGGAATACGTCGTCGACGACGAGGCCCGCTACACCGCCGCCTGCTGGATGGTGAACGCACGGGCATGACCCTCGCGCCGAGCCCCGCCGGCAGGCTCAGAGCACCGCGCTGACGGGCCCCAACGAGGTGCACACTGGGGCCGAGGGGGCCTTGGGCGCGGCGCACCCGCGACCCTTGACCACGTAGTTCGTGCCCGGCACATACGGGGAGTAGAAGACCTGCGCGTAGCTGTAGCCGGGTTCGTGCTGGCAGCGTCCGACGTCGGAGGCGGTGGCGACACAGGCGGTCGAATCCATCGCCAGGGCCTGGCCCGTGCACTCCCCGGGGGTGACCATGGCCGTCACCATCGTGGTGCCGGAGACGTCGACCAGAGACGGGCCGGTCAGTTTCCAGTCGCACGCCGCAGCCTCGGCGCCGGGCTCGGCCGTGGCGATGCCGGCGCCGGCCGCCATCGTCAGGGCGGCCGCCACCGCGGCTCCGATGGCCCCGTGGACCGATATCGCTCGCCGAACCATGGGCGAAGCCTATGCGATCGCGCGTTGGGCCAGGCTCGACTCGGCGGAAAACTGGCACTGGCGCGTCGGCCGCAGGCCTCGTAGCCTTGGCCTTATAAGACACAAGTGCAATAACCGACGCGGATGGCGGAGGAGGCGGCGGTGAGGGAACGTCTGCATTGGCTGGTGATGCACGGCACGGTACGGGGATTCGCGGCCCGCGCCGCCCGACGGGGGGATCCCCAGGCCAGGATGATCGCCGATCCCGCGGTGCGCGCCGATCCCCTGGCCTTCTTCGAGGAACTGCGGGCCCGTGGCGAACCGGTGATCCGCTGCGGCCTGAGCTATCTGACCGTGGACCATGCCGTGGCTCACGAGGTGCTGCGCTCCGACGACTTCCGGGTGATCTCGCTGGGATCCAATCTGCCCGCCCCGCTGGTGCGGCTGGCGCACTGGAGCCGCGACAAGGAGGTGCTGCATCCGCTGCAGCCGCCGTCGTTGCTGGCCGTCGAGCCGCCCGAGCACACCCGCTACCGCAAGACGGTGTCCTCGGTGTTCACCGGCCGTGCGGTCAACAGCCTGCGTGAAGGCGTCGAACGCACCGCCGCCGAATTGCTGGGCGACCTGGCCGCGGGCCGTCCCGACGGCTCCCCCGACGGGGTGGTGGATGTGGTCGACACGTACTGCTCGCAGTTGCCGGTGTCGGTGATCAGCGACATCCTCGGCGTTCCCCCCTCCGAACGCGCCCGGGTGCTCCAGTTCGGCGAGCTGGCCGCCCCCAGCCTCGACGTCGGTCTGAGCTGGTCGCAGTACCGCCGGGTGAATCGCGGGCTGGTCGGGTTCAACGCCTGGCTGGCCGAACACCTGTCCGGGCTGCGCGCCGCCACCGGCGACGACCTGATGAGCCAGCTGATCCGGGCCTCCGACGGCGGCACCCATCTGAGTGACCTCGAACTACGGGCGATCGCCGGGCTGGTGCTGGCCGCCGGTTTCGAGACCACCGTCAACCTGCTCGGTAACGGCATCCGGATGCTGATCGACCACCCCGATCAGCTGGAACGGCTCCAGGGCGACCCCGGGCTGTGGCCCAACGCCGTCGAGGAGATGCTGCGGCTGGACTCGCCGGTGCAACTCAGCGCGCGCACGGCGCGCACCGACACCGAGTTGGCCGGCCGCACCATCAGGGCGGGCGAGACGGTGGTGGTCTACCTGGCTGCGGCCAACCGCGACCCGGCGGTGTTCGCCGATCCCGACGTCTTCGACGTCGGCAGGGACAACGCCGCACGGCATCTTGCCTTCTCCGGTGGCCGGCACTTCTGTCTGGGTGCGGCGCTGGCCCGCGCCGAGGGCGAGGCCGGACTGCGGATGTTCTTCGAGCGTTTCCCCGACGTGCGAAGCGCCGGCGTCGGGACCCGCCGCGACACCCGGGTGCTGCGGGGATGGTCGAGGCTGCCGGTGCAGCTCGGGCCGGCGCGGTCTCTGGTTTCCTGAGCCACGCCAGAAGCCGCGCCGCTCAGGCGGTTCGCTGACTTCCCAGTGCGGTGAGCATCTGCTGCGCCGCGGACGGCCAGGTGAAACCCTCGGCACGACGGCGCGCGTCGTGACGGCGCTGGCGCTCGGGCCGGTCCAGCACCGATGTCACCGCCGCGGCCAGGGCCTGCGGGTCGTTGTCCGCGCAGGCGCCCGATTCGGCGGTGAGAATCTCGGTCAGCGCCGACGTGCGGGACACGACCGCCGGTGTGCCGCAGGCCAGCGCCTCCAACGCGGCCAGGCCGAAGGTCTCGTGCGGCCCCGGAGCCAGGGCCACGTCGGCGGAGGCCAGCAGCGCGGCCACCACCTCGCGGCGCGACACGAATCCGGTGAAATGCACGGGCAGGCCGACGGCCTGGCGTTGCAGGCGATTTCGCAGCGGCCCCTCCCCCACGACGAGCAGCCGTGCGTCGACACCCGAATCGCGCAGCGCGGCGATCGTGTCGATGCTGCGGTCGGGGCGTTTCTCCACCGACAGTCGCCCGCAGTGCACCAGCAGGAGTTGCCCGGGCTGCACCCACCGCTGCCGCAGCCGGGGCGAGTACCGCCGGGGGTGGAACACCTCCAGATCCACACCCAGCGGCACCGTGATCACGTTGGCGGCCCCGATTCGGTCGAACTCCTCGCGGGCGAAGCGCGTCGTGCACATCACCGTGTCGTACTGGGTGGCGGTGCGCTGGTTGGCGTAGTCGGCCACCGCAGCGGCCATCCGCTGCGGAAGCACCTGCCCCGTCAGGCGGTCCAGGCGCTCGTGGGAGATCATCACGGTGGTGACACCACGGCGGTTTCCCCACCGGCCCAGTGCCCGCAATGTGAACCTGTCGGACACCTCCAGGGCGTCGGGTTCGAGCCGCTCGAGCAGCCGGGTGACCCGCCCCTTGGTGACGGCGCGGTAGCCGCCGGTGAACGGGATCTGGGCGGCGGGCACCGAGATCCGGACCACCCCCGATGCCATCACGGTGCGCTCCGGACGCGGCCCGGGAACGATGAGGAATACCTCGTGACCTGCAGCGCAGTACTCGGCGCCCAGCCGGTCCACGGCGGTGCGCAGTCCGCCGGACCGGGGACCGTAGAAGTTGGCCACCTGTACCACCCGCATCATGAGAGCATCAGAACCGGCAGGTGTGTGCGGTCAACCACGGGACCCCCAGCTGGGTGTGAACGGTCGGTGAACTTGACCTCTGCCGCACTCAGCGCGTGCCGCGGCGCAGGAAATACAGCTCCTGTTTGACCGTGCAGACCAGGTCACCGTCGCGGTTGAACATCGTCCCGCCGGCCAGGGCGCGGCCGGCCACACTGCTGGGTGCCGACTGGTCGAACAGCAGCCAGTCCGCCGGCCGGGCCGGGCGGTGGAACCACAGCGCGTGATCGCGCAGCAGCGACGGGGCGAAGTGTGGTCGCGCGGCGTGTGCCGGTTCGGTCAGGGTCACCGCCGAGAGGTAGGTGACCAGGCATGCCGTGGTCAGGGCGTCGTCGGGGGTCTGGCCGTCGGGGCGCCACCAGATCCGTGAGCGGGCCGGCGGGAGGTCGGCGGCATCGACGATGCGGCGCTCGTACCAGCGCAGGCTCGCCCACTGCCCCGCACCGGTTCGGTCGGCCTCGGCGAAGTGCGGGGCGACCCGCGCCAGGGTCTCGGGTTCGGGCACGGCGGGCATCGGTGGCTGGTACTCGACGTCGTCGGCCGACAGCGAGAAGGAGGCCATCGCCTCCATCAACGTGCGCCCGTCCTGGCGGGCCGTCACGCGGCGGGCCGAGAAGGTGCGGCCCTCCTGCAGCTCGGTGACCTCGAAGTCGACGGGACGGCCGGCGTCACCCGGACGCAGGAAGTACGTGTGCATGCTGTGCGGAGGCCGTCCCGGGGCCGTCAGTCCGGCCGCCATCAGCGCCTGCGCCGCGATGTGGCCGCCCAGGATGTGGTTGTCGGGGGCCGGCAGCTGCTCACCGACGAAGAACGCCGCGTTGACGCGCTCCAGGCGCAGGCTGGCCAGAACGAGGCCGAGTGAGGATGCCATCACCGGGAATCATGCCCGAACCCGCGGCGGTGAGGGAATCGGGCAGCGAATCAGGACAGATACCGGCCGAACCAGTCCCGCAGTCGATTCCACGCGTCCTCGGCGGCCGCGGCGTTGTAGCGCGCGCCGGTGTCGTTGAAGAAGGCATGCTCGGCGTTGGGCTCGATCACGAGGTCGTTGACCATCCCGGCCGCCTCCAGCGCCTCCTTGGCCGCCCCCTCCGATGCCGTCACCCGGGTGTCGAGTGCCCCGTAGAAGCCGAGCACGGCGGCCTGTCTGGACCCGGAGAAGTCGGGATCGTCGGGCAGCGGCCCGTAGAAGGGCACCGCGGCCGACAGCCGGGGCTCGCCGCTGGCCAGCAGCCGCCAGGTCATGCCGCCGCCGAAGCAGAAGCCGACCACCGCGAGCCTCTGCCCGGGTTCGCGCCGCTGCAGTTCGTCCAGGCCGGACTTGAGGTCGGCGACGAAGCGGGCGGGGTCGATCCGGCCCAGCGCGGCGGTGGCTTCGGCGGGATCGGCGAAGGTGGCGGTGCCGCCCTCCTCGGAGAGCAGGTCGATGGCCAGCGCCGAGTAGCCGGTGCCGGCCAGCCGGCCGGCCACCGAGCGCACCCAGTCGTTGAGGCCCTTGTTCTCGTGAATCACCAGTACCGCTCCGCGCGGCGAGGCGGCTTCGGCCCAAGCCCCCTGCAGGTCCCCGTTCGGTCCGGTCCAGGTGACCGCGGTGGTGGGCAGGGCGTCGGCCATCCCGGGCGGTGCGGGGGTCGTGGACCTCGACCCGGTGGGACCGCCGGTGCCCGACACCGTCGGCGTGGCGCCGCCCGGCGGCTCCGGTTGCCGGTTGTCGCCGCAGGCCGCGATGAGCGCCGAGGCGCCCGCCGCGGAGAGCCCGAGCAGGCCCAGCCGGCGCATGGCCTCCCGACGGGACAACAGCCCGTCGACGTGGTCGGTGGCGATCTCCTCGGCGATGTAGCGCTGCAGCGGCGTCACCTGCCCAGTATGCGCCGCCCAGCATGTGCAGCCCAGGGTTTCGCCGAGGCGCAGCCGACGGCCCAGACGGCGTCAACGCGCAGCTCAACCGGCCAGTGAACAGATAGCAGAAAGTGTGCACTTTGGCGTTGACTCCGCAGACTGGAACAGGTTCTATTGACGCTGTGACCTACGACACGATCATCCGCAACGGACGCTGGTTCGACGGGACCGGGGCCGCCTCGGCCATCCGCCACATCGGCATCCGGACCGGTCGCATCGCGGCCGTCAGCCCCGAGGAACTCGACACCGACGGATGCCCCGAGGTCATCGATGCGACGGGCCGCTGGGTGCTGCCCGGCATGCTCGACATCCACACCCACTACGACGTGGAGGTGCTCGGCGGCCCGGCACTCGCGGAGTCACTGCGCCACGGTGTCACCACCGTCATGCTCGGTTCGTGTTCGCTGTCGACCATCCACGTCGGCGCCGTCGACGCCGGGGACCTGTTCGGCCGGGTGGAGGCCATCCCCCGCGAGCACGTGATCGACGCGGTGGCCGCGAACAAGACCTGGTCGTGCCCCGAGGAGTACATTGCCGCTCTGGAGGCACGTCCCCTGGGGCCCAACGTGGCCGCGTTCATCGGCCACTCCGACATGCGCGCGGCCACCATGGGACTCGACCGTGCCACCCGCGGATCGGAGCGCCCCACACCGGCCGAGCAGACCGCGATGGAGCGGATGCTGGCGGCGGCCATCGAGGCCGGCTTCGTCGGAATGTCCTCCCAGCAACTGCTTTTCGACAAGATCGACGGCGAGACCTGCCGGTCGCGCACCCTGCCCTCCACCTACGCCAAGCCGCGCGAACTGCGGCGACTGAAGAACCTGTTGCGCCGCAGCGGTCGGATCCTGCAGTCCGGCCCCGATATCCAGAACCCGTTGAACCTGGTCTCCCAGTTGGCGCAGTCGGTGGGACTGTTCCGGAGACGACTCAAGACCAGCCTGCTCTCGGCGGCCGACGTCAAGGCCAACCCGTACGCGATCCGCATCATGGGCCCCTCGGCACGGCTGGTCCGCCGGTTCGGCGGCGACTTTCGCTGGCAGCACCTGCCGGTGCCGTTCGAGGTCTACGCCGACGGCATCGACCTGGTCATCTTCGAGGAGTTCGGCGCCGGTGCGGCGGCGCTTCACCTGCGCGACGAGGTTGAACGCAACGAGCTGATGCGCGACGAGTCCTACCGGCGGCGCTTCCGCAAGGACTACGACAGCCGGTTCGGGGTGCGGGTCTGGCACCGCGACTTCTTCGACGCCGAGATCGTGGACTGTCCCGACGCGGGGGTGATCGGCAAGTCCTTCGGCCAGGTGGGACGCGAGCGCGGCGGGCTGCATCCGGTCGACGCCTTCCTGGATCTCGTCCTCGAGCACGGGCGTGCGCTGCGCTGGCGGACCACCATCTCCAACCACCGTCGCGAGGTGCTGCGCCTGATGGCCGCCGAACCGGGCATCCAGATGGGCTTCTCCGACGCCGGGGCCCATCTGCGCAACATGGCCTTCTACAACATGGGACTGCGGCTGCTGCGCCACGTCCGCGACGCCGACCGGGCCGGCCGCCCCTTCATGACCGTCGAGCAGGCGGTGCACCGGCTCACCGGGGAACTGGCCGACTGGTACGACCTCGACGCCGGTCACCTGCGCGTCGGTGACCGCGCCGACGTCGTGGTCATCGACCCGGACAAACTCGACGACGACCTGGACGCCTACGCCGAGGCTCCCGTCGAGCAGTACGGCGGCATGTCGCGGATGGTCAACCGCAACGACGCCACGGTGGCCGCGGTGCTCGTGGGCGGCCGCACGGTCTTCCGCGGCGGCACACCCACCGCCGTGCTCGGCGCCCGGAGAACCGGCAGCTTCCTGCGGGCGGGCCGGCCCACCCCGGCCCCGAACACCGACGCGGAGCTGACCGATGTCCATTGAGAATGACGTTGAGAATGACGTTGCGAATGACACCGAGAGCGGCACCGCGAATGACACCGAGCACATCGTGGGTGTGGTGCACGGGATGTGGGAGGCGCTCTCGGCGCGGGACTGGGATGCGCTGAAGACCTTTCTGGCCGAGGACTGCATCTACCTGGACATGCCGGTGGGGCCGACCGCGGCCGCCCGCGGTCCCGACGACATCGTCAAGCGCCTCAAGATCGGCCTGCAACCGCTGGCCTCCTACCAGAACTTCCCCGGCCTCATGGTCGACAACGGTACCGACGTGATGTACGAGCATCACGAGGAATGGCACTGGGAGACAGGCGAATCCGCAGTCCTGCAGTTCGTTTCCGTGCATCGCGTCCGGGGCGGGAAGATCACCCTGTGGAAGGACTACTGGGACATGGGCGCGCTGGCCAACCACGCCCCACCGACCTGGCTGGCCGATTTCGCCGACGCCGACACGTCCTGGGTCTTCGACGCCACCGGCCTGGTCTGAGGCAAGCGAGGAGCTGACATGTACGACCTGACGATCACCGGAGGCACCGTCGTCGACGGGACCGGGGCGCAGCGTTACCACGCCGACATCGCCGTCAAGGACGGGCGGATCGCCGAGATCCGCCGGCGCGGCGGGCAGGATCCCGCGCTGCAGACCGAAGCGGCCCACACCATCGATGCCACGAGCCGTTTCGTCACGCCCGGCTTCGTCGACGTACACACCCACTACGACGGGCAGGTCAGCTGGGACGAACTGCTGGAGCCGTCCGGCCTGCACGGGGTGACCACCGTGGTCAGCGGCAACTGCGGGGTGGGGTTCGCCCCGGTGCGCCCGGGGCGCGAGCAGTGGCTGATCGAGCTGATGGAGGGTGTCGAGGACATCCCCGGCACGGCTCTGGCCGAGGGCATCACCTGGCAGTGGCAGAGCTTTCCCGAGTACCTCGACGCGATCGAGAAACGCAGCCTCGCGGTCGACTTCGGTACCCAGATCGCCCACGGTGCCGTGCGCGGCTACGCCATGGGCGAGCGCGGCGCCCGCAACGAGGAGGCCACCGCCGAGGACATCGAGGCGATGGCGCGGATCGTGCGCGAGGCGGTCGAGGCCGGCGCGCTGGGGTTCTCGACGTCACGCACCGAGGCTCATCGGGCCATCGACGGTCAGGCGGTACCGGGCACCTATGCCGCCGAGGCCGAACTGTTCGGTCTGGGCCGGGCGATGGCCGCCGGCGGGCGGGCGGTCTTCGAGGTGGCCCCGCAGGGCACCGTCGGGGAGAGCCCGGCCGAGGCCTGCATGCGGGAAATGGACTGGATGACCACGCTTTCCGCCGAGATCGAACGCCCGGTGTCGTTCACCATGGTCCAGACCTCGCACGCCCCCGACCTGTGGCGACAGCAATTGGAGCGGGCCGGCAAGGCACTGGAGAACGGCACCGAGGTCTACGCGCAGTTCGCCGCGCGGCCCTTCGGCATGCTGTTCGGCTTCCCCGGCTACCACGCGTTCACCCACCGCCCCACCTACCGCCGGCTCAGTGCCGAGCTGGGACGTGAGGAACTGGCGGCGCGCCTGGCCGATCCGGCGGTCCGGGCGGCGATCCTGTCCGAGGACGACCTGCCGCCGCAGCCGACCCCGCTGTTCGACGGCCTGTTCGCGTTGATCCAGCACAGCGCCGACAAGATCTTTCCGATCGGTGATCCCCCGGACTACGAACCAACCGCGGAGCAGACCGTCGCGGCCATCGCGGCACGCCGGGGCGCCGACCCACTGGCGACGATGTACGACCTGATGCTGGAATCCGGCGCCTCGGCGATGCTGATGCTGCCCTTCTTCAACTACGCCGAGGGCAATCACGACGCGATCCACGACATGATGACCCATCCGGCCGCGGTGTCGGGTCTGTCCGACGGCGGTGCGCACTGCGGTCTGATCTGCGACGCCTCCTACCCCACCTACCTGTTGACCCACTGGGCGCGAGATCGCCACCGCGGCCCGCGGTTCCCGCTGGAGTACGTGGTGCGCAAGCAGACCCGCGACACCGCGGCACTGTTCGGACTGTCCGATCGCGGGGTCATCGAGGTGGGCAAGAAGGCCGACCTCAACGTGATCGACATGGACGCACTGTCCCTCGAGGTCCCCCGGATGGTCTACGACCTGCCCGCCGGTGGCCGCCGGCTCGTGCAGGGTGCCCGCGGCTACGACGCCACCATCGTCGGCGGTGTGGTCACCCGCCGGCACGGCGCCGACACCGGGGCACGTCCGGGCCGGCTGGTGCGAGGGGTGCGCTGAGCTCCTCGTCGGCCCTGCGGGTGCCTCAGTCCAGCGTGTAGATGCGCCGGGCGTTGCCGAAGGAGATCAGGTCGACCACGCGCGCGGCGTCGGCCCGGCTCCACTCCCCGGCCGTGATGAACCCGTCGAGGGCGCGCCGCATGCCGGTACGCCACAGACGGGCACCAAGGTAGTGCAATTCGGCCGGCCCGAACGCGTCCGAGGAATACAGGATCTTGCGGAACGGCGCGAGCTCGAGCAGTCGGGCGATGAACGCCGCCGAACGGGCTCCCAGGTAGTTGATCGACAGGCCGCCGTCGAGATAGACGTTGTTGAACGCCTGGGCGAGGTATCCGGCCTCCCGCTCGTAGGGGTAGCAGTGCAACAGGGTGATCGGTGTCGCTCCGGATCCGCGCAGAAAGTCCAGCAGCAGCAGCGGATTGGTGCGGTGCAGGTCGGCGTCGCGGTCGCCGAG
Source organism: Mycolicibacterium palauense (assembly GCF_002592005.1). Classification (GTDB taxonomy): domain Bacteria; phylum Actinomycetota; class Actinomycetes; order Mycobacteriales; family Mycobacteriaceae; genus Mycobacterium; species Mycobacterium palauense. Next base: position 10,236 of record NZ_NVQF01000003.1, read on the forward strand.
GCCGACGTGGATCTGCATCGGCTTGCCCACCCGCAGCCCCTCGTGCAGGCCGAACCTCAGGAGCACCCGGTCGGTGAGGCGGCGGCCCCCGCCGTCGCGCCAGCGCGCGGCCGCCTCGGCGACGTCGGCCGGCGAGGGCTCGGAGAGATCGCCGTCGAACCCGCCCCGGTAGGCCAGGATCGTCTTGGTGCCCACCGCGGTCGCCGCGCGGGTGTGCAGGATCTCACGGAAGGCCGCCGCGTAGTCGCCGGAACGCTCGGCGGCCTGCTCGGCGACCTGCTCCAGCCGGACCACCTCGTGGGCACGGCCGCCGGCGGAGGCGGCCAGTTCCGTGACGCCGGTGACTCCGGCGGCGAAGCCGGTGTCGACGATCCAGTCGCTGACCCCCGCGGCGGGCAGAAACGTGCGCGCCAGGTCCGATTCGTCCAGCGTGGCGCGCCGCGACCAGTACTCGTCGGGCCCGGCGTGGGCGGGCAGTCCCAGAAGCGGCGCACAGTGGGCCCGCACCGCGAAGCCGAGCTGAGTGTCGAAACCCGAGTCGAAGTCGGACAGCGGCTCGGTGTTGGCCTCGTTGATGCCGTTCTCGAAGCGTGCCCGGTCACCGGCGCCGGTCCAGCAGCCGTGCACATGGTGGTCGACCAGGCGCACCGACTCCAGATGCTCGGCCAGCTCGCACACCGGTGTCACAGGCTCCAGGCCAGCCGGAACCTGGCGGCCAGCTCCGCGGGCGTGAGTGCATGGTGCTGTTCCTGCTCGAGGCGGCGCACGGCCAGCGACACCGCCACGGCCGGATCGCCCAGGATCTCGCGCATGAGTGAGGAACCATCAAGGGCGGCAAGGATGTCTGGTTGGGCATCGGGAAGCCGGACGGTGCCCGCCGCGGCGCGGTCCGCCTCGCTGAGGGTGTCCGGGTCGACCGTGGTCTCCGGCGGCAGCGGTGCGTCGCGCCGGATGCCGTCGAGGGCCAGTCCCAGGATCGCCGCCGAGGCGTAATAGGGGTTGGCCGACGGGTCGACGATCTTGACCTCGACATTGGCCCCGTGCGGGTTGGCGGCCCCACCGGTCAGGAAGCGCACGGCGGCCTCCCGGTTCTCCGCGCCCCAACACACGTAGGCGCCGGACCAGTGGCCCGGCTGCATGCGCAGCCCCGAGAGGATGGAGCCGGACAGGATGGCCTGCGCCTGCGGCAGCCCGGCCAGCAGTCCACCGATCGCCGCGGCGCCCTCGGCGGTCATCCCGTGCGGGCCGGTGCCCCCGGAGAACAGCGGAACTTCGGCGCGGGTGAGTGAAAAATGCTGGTGGGCACCGGATCCGACGGCGCCGGCGAACGGCACCGGTGACAGGCTGACCCGCATCCCGTGCCGGCGCGCCACGCGCCCGAGGATCACGCGGGTCAGCACCAGATGGTCGGCGGCGGCCACCGGGGTGCGTGGGCGCAGCGAGAGCTCGAACTGGTTCTTGCCGTACTCGGGGTGGAACTGCTCGATGCTCACACCGGCCGAGGCGGCCGCGGCGGTGACGTCGCGGATGAATTCCTCGTGTTCGAGCACACCGGCCAGGCCGTACTGCGCCCACAGGTCGGCCGGCAGGGCGGCGCCGTCGGGGCCGACCAGGACGAACTCGATCTCGTGGCCGATCATCGCGGCCAGCCCCGCCTCGGCCAGCCGGGCCTCGACCCTGGCCAGGGTGCCACGGCTGCACGCGGCCACCGGCTCACCGTTCTGATCATAGAAATTACCGGGGGCCCAGGCGATTCCGTCATTGAGGACGCGCAGCGCCGACAGGTCGATGCGGATCCGCTCATCGCCGACCACGCCGATGTCCTTGGTGAAGGCGATGCCGGTCTGGTCGATGGCGAAGCCGTGCCAGACCGGACTGGCGCCCAGGCCCGGTTCGGCGAAGGCGTTGACCCGGTGGATCGGCACGGTCTTGGCGTGGGTGAGCCCGGCGGGGTTGACGACGGTGCCGACGACCGTGACGACCTCGTTGGCCTCGAGCTGGGCGATGGACGCGGCCGGGGCTCCTGTGGCAGTCATGCCAGCCATCATGCCCTGCCCGCAGGCCCGGCGCGACGGTCTCCCGGGACGGTCTCTCAGCTCCTGCTGGGCAGGGTCAGGGCGCAGGATTGACCGATGTCGAGGGTGCGCAGCACCCGGCCCATTCCCACCCACATCGCACACGACAATGCCAGGTCGGCGAGCAGTTCGTCGGAGAAATGCCGGCCCGCCCGCGCCCAGAAGTCCTCGTCGTCACGCAGTTTGGTGTGCTCGGTGGCGAAGCGGTGGGCGAACTCGGCGGCGATGCGCTCCTGGTCGGTGTAGCCGGGCCAGCTGCGCCAGTCCGGTGCGTGTTCGTAGAGTTCCTCGTCCACGCCGGCGGCCGGGCCGCCGGCGTCGCGGGTGTTGACGCACACCGTGCACTCGTTGTCGTGGGCGATGACCACGCGGGCGATCTCGCGGACCCGCATCGGCAGCCGGTTGGCGTTGTAGACGGCGTGGGAGAAGCCGGCCAGCGCGCCGCCGATGTCGGGCGACGTCGCCATCCAGCCCGCGATGTCGTCGTCGGGGAAATCTCCGATTCGGCTCATGGGCGTGATGCTACGCCCGCAACCCCGAAAAATGGAACACGTTCTAGTTCGTCACCCGTGTCTCAGGTGCCGGCCAGGGCCCGTTCGCCGCTCCAATCCCGCTGCACCAGCATCCGATGGGCGATGCGCTCCAGGGCGGCCTCCACCGCCAGCCGGTCCGGGCGGCCCTCGTAGGTCGGGGACTGCTCGAGCTTGTGCACCATGCGCCCGACGATCGCCGCCGACACGGCGTCGACCTGCCCGACGCCGGCCTGGGTGAGCCAGAGCTGGTCGCCGGTGCGCAGCGCGTACCCACCCTCGACCAGGGCGGCGAAGGTGGGATCGAGGACCTCCTCGGGAACCCGTAGCCGCCGGGCGATCTCGGTGAGCCGGGCCGCGCCGAACACCTGGCTCTGCCGGTAGATCTGCAACAGCGCCCACAACCGGGCGACGTCGAGTTCGCACCCCGGGCGGCCGGCGAAACTCCGCAGCCGGATGTCGGGGGAATCGCGGAACATCCGCCCGACGGCGACCTCGAGGATCTTGTCCGGGGAGTCGCTGCCGGGCATGCCGAACCCCTCGCCGAGGTCACCAGCCGAGACGGCGTCGACATCGCGCAGCGGCACCTCCTTGAGGAACAGCGAGACCACGAATCCGACGAAGGCCACCGGGGCGGCGAACAGGAACACCTTGCCCAACGAGTCGGCGTAGGCCGTCACGATCGGCGCCGCCATCCCGGCCGGCAGTTGATGCAACACCTGCGGTGACTCGGCGGCCGCGGCCGGCGCGCCGCTGGCCTGCAGCGCCGGGCCGATGCGGTCGGCGAGGAAGTTGGCGAACAGTGAGCCGAAGATGGCCGCACCGAAGGAGCTGCCGATGGTGCGGAAGAAAGTCACCCCGGAGGTCGCCACCCCCAGATCGTCGAAGCTCGCGGTGTTCTGGACGGTCAGCACCAGCGTCTGCATGCACAGGCCGATCCCGGTGCCCAGGACGAACAGGTACACCGACTGCAGCCAGACCGAGGTCGCGGCGTTCATCTGCGACAGCAGCAGGAACCCGACCGTCATCACCGCGGTACCCACCACCGGGAAGATCTTGTAGCGTCCGGTCCGCCCGACGAGCGCGCCGCTGCTGACCGAGGTGAGCAGCAGGCCGACCACCATCGGCAGGGTTCGCAGCCCGGAGGCGGTCGCCGACACCCCGTCGACGAACTGCATGAAGGTGGGCAGGAACGTCAGGGCGCCCAGCATCGCGAAGCCGACGATGAACGCGAGCACGCAGCACACTGAGAACACCGGGCTGGCGAACAGCCGGATCGGCAGGATCGGTTCGGCGGCCCTGGTCTGGACCCAGACGAAGATCGCCAGGGCGGTCGCGGACCCGGCGAACAGGCCCACGATCACCGGTGAGCCCCACGGGTATTCGCCGCCGCCCCAGCTGGTGGCCAGGGTCAACCCGGAGGCGCCCAGGCCCACGAACAGGATGCCCAGGTAGTCGATGGTGGGCCGGGTGCTGCGGGCCAGCGCGGGGATGGCCGCCGCGCCCACCGCGATCACCACCACGGCGACCGGAATGTTGATCCAGAACGCCCAGCGCCAGCTCAGGTGGTCGGTGAAGAAGCCGCCGAGCAGGGGCCCGACCACGGTGGTGACGCCGAAGACCGCCCCGAGCGCGCCCTGGTAGCGGCCGCGTTCGCGCAGCGGGATCACCTCGCCGATGACCGCCATGGCGGTCACCATGATCGCGCCGCCGCCGATGCCCTGCAGTGCGCGGGAGGCCACCAGCATGCCCATCGAGCCGGCCAGCCCGCACAGCACGGAGCCGACCAGGAAGAACACCACCGCCGTCTGGAAGACCGCCTTGCGGCCGAACAGGTCGCCGAGCTTGCCCACGACGGCGGTGACGATGGTCGAGGCCAGCAGGTAGCTGGTGACGACCCACGCCTGGTGCCCGGCGCCGCCGAGGTCGGCGACCACGGTCGGCAGGGCGGTGGCCACGATCGTCTGGTCCAGGGCCGCCAGCAGCATGCCCAGCAGCACCGCCAGGAAGATCAGGTTGCGCCGGCCGCCGCCGAGCAGCGCGGCGCCGGACTCCGGGTCGGGTCGGCTCACTTCGGTAGCGGGCCCGGTCGGGGGTCCGGCAGCGGGTCCGGAAAGGGGTTCGGTCATGCCTGCCTCTCGCTCGACTGACCGTGTATCGCCGCCGCCGCCAGGTTTGTTAGCTCAGCTATTCAGTTGCGTCGGCCACACCGGTGTCCGGTGCGGTCGCGTCAGACCAGAACGACCTTCGAGGACTGCCCCAGCGTGAGTCGCGCCGCCTCGCGGTACTGCTGGTAGACCTGCGGGGTCGGGTCGGCGGTGAAGGTCTCGGTGTCACCCAGCGGCCACGCCGGTGGCGCTGGGGACCGGGCGAGCACCCAGGCGGCCTGCCGGGCCGCACCGCGGGCCACGTACTCCCCCGGTGTGGGAACGTCCACCGGCCGGCCCAACACCGCCGGTGCCAGCCGACGCACCGCCGCCGACCGCGCCCCACCGCCGATCAACAGCACCCGGTCGACCTCCACGCCCTGTTCGGCGATCTTGTCCAGGCAGTAGAGCATCGAGCAGAGCAGGCCCTCCACGGCGGCGCGGGCGACGTTGGCCGGGGTGAGATTGCTCGAGGTGGCCCCCTGCAGGGCGCCGCGGGCATCCGGCAGCAGCGGGGACCGTTCCCCGTCGAAGTAGGGCACCCACACCAGGCCGCCGGATCCCGCCGGCGCGGACATCGCCAGATCGGCGAACCGGTCGAAGTCGACGCCGAGCATCCCGGCGACCGCGGAGAGCACCGGGGCTCCGTTGAGGGTGCACACCAGGGGCAGCTGGCGGCCCGTCGCGTCGGCGAAGCCGGCCACGATGCCGTCGGGGTCGTGCGCGGCGGTCTCACCGACGGCGCTGATCACACCGGATGTGCCCAGTGACATGACCGCGTCCCCGGCGCCGGCGCCCAGGCCCAGCGCGGCGGCGGCATTGTCACCGGCACCCGGACCCAGCACGGCGCCACCGGCCGCCGAGCCTGCCGCCGAACCCCTCACCGAGCCTGCACTGTCGTGCGGGCCCAGCACCGCGGGCAGGGCCGGGCTGCGTCCCCGCAGCGCCATCGTCAGCAGATCGTGGTGGTAGGTGTCGGTGGCCGCGGAGAAGTAGCCGGTACCGCTGGCGTCGCTGCGGTCGGTGCGCAGGTCGTCGAGGCTCCGCGCGCCGCCCAGGCGCCAGGTCAGCCAGTCGTGGGGCAGGCAGACCGCCGCGGTCCGATCGGCGTTGCCGGGCTCGTTGTCGGCCAGCCAGCGCAGTTTGGTCACCGTGAACGACGCGACCGGCACGATCCCGACCCGGTCGGCCCAGCGGACCGGGCCGCCGAGCTCGTCGATGAGTTCCCGCGCGGTCCCCGCGGAACGGTTGTCGTTCCACAGCAGGGCGTCGCGCACCACCTCGCCGGCGGAATCCAGGCACACCATCCCGTGCTGCTGGGCACCCACCGACACCGCGGCCACGTCGTCCAGGCCGCCGGCGCCGTCGAGCGCGGAGGACAACGCCTGCCACCAGTGTTCCGGGTGCACCTCGGTGCCGCCGGGATGCGGGGCCGAGGCCGACCGCACGACGGTGCCGTCGTCCGCATCGCAGACGACGACCTTGCAGGACTGGGTGGAGGAATCGATACCGGCGACGAGTGTCACCGTGCCGATCCTAGTTCGGCCCCCTACTTCGGCGGTCTGGACACGCACTGGGCGGAGTAGAGCTCCTCGCCCAGCTTGTCCATCAGCTCCAGCTGCGTCTCCAGGTAGTCGATGTGCGACTCCTCGTCGGCGATGATGCCTTCGAGCAGGAACGCGCTGGTGCTGTCCTGCTTCTCGCGGCACATGATGACGCCCGGCTTGAGCCGCTGCACGACCTCGTATTCGATGGCCAGGTCGGCCTCGAACTGCTCGCGCAGCGTCTGGCCGACGCGCAGCGAGAACAACCGTTGGTAGTTGGGCAGGCCGTCGAGAAGCAGGATGCGGTCGGTGATCGCCTCGGCGTGGCGCATCTCGTCGAACGACTCCTCGCGGGTATGGGCGGCCAGCTCGGTGAACCCCCAGTTGTCCTGCATCTTCGAGTGCAGGAAGTACTGGTTGATGGCGGTCAGTTCGCTGGTGAGCTGCTCGTTGAGCAGTTTGAGGACATCGGGATCGCCTTGCACGTTCGCTCCTCGGGCTGACTGGTTGACCTGTCCGGTTCGGCACACCGGACGCGCAGAAAATACGGCGCCGACGGCGTGTTGGTTCGAACTTAGTGCACGAACCGGGCGTTGACGCGGCGAATTGCCGGTTGCCGCAAGGCTATTCCGGTGCAATTCCGGACAGGTCACCCTAAGCTAAGTGGCGGTGTCTTAGGTTAGACTCGGCTTATGATCGCGGGAAGTGGGCGGCGCTGATGTTCGTCTGCCTGTGCACCGGAGCCACCAGCCACGTCGTGGCCGACGTGGTGGCCCGCGGCGCCTGCACCTCCCGCGAGGTCGCGGCGGCCTGCGGGGCCGGCACCGACTGCGGGCGCTGCCGCGCCACCGTGCGCCGCATCATCGCCGAATCGGCCGCGGTCCCCAGCTAGCGGTACTCGGCGGGGAGGCGGGCCGGCCGCTCCCTCAGCTCTTCCGGTTGAAGTCGGCCAGTGCGGCCGCGTTGGCCGCGGCGCCCATCAGTTCGGCGAAGAACGCGTTCTCCCGGGAGCGGGCGGCCTCGATCTCGGCCCGCAGCGGCGCCGTCATCGTGGCCTTGACCGCCATCAGGCTGGAGATCGGCCGCGAGGCCAGCACCTCGGCGTGCCGATACACCTCGGGCATCAGCTCCTCGGGCTCGCACACCCGGAACACCAGTCCCATGCGAGCGGCCTCGGTGGCGCCCACCCACTCCGAGGACATCAGCAGCCATGCCGCGTTCTGACGTCCCATCAGCTGCGGGAGCAGGTAGCTCGACGCCGCCTCCGGGGCCACCCCGAGGCTGGTGAACGGGCACTTCAGCTTGGCGGTGGTGGACATGAACGCCAGGTCGGCGAACCCCAGGATGGTCGCGCCGATGCCCAGCCCCACGCCGTTGACGGCGCAGATCAGTGGTTTCGGGAACGCGGTCAGTGCGTCGACGAGCCCCAGGAATCCGTGTTCGCCCGGGGTGAAGTCCGGGTCGGTGATCCGGGCCTGCATCTCGGCCAGATCGGTGCCCGCGCTGAACGCCCGCCCGGCCCCGGTCACCACCACCACGGCCACCTGTGGGTCCTCCGCGGCGCTGCGCAACGCGACGGTGGTCGCGTCGTAGAGCGCCTCGTTGAACGCGTTGAGTGCCTGGGGGCGGTCCAGGGTCAGTGTGCGCACCCCGTTGTGGTCGGCGATGGAAAGCGTCACGTCGGCAGCCTAAATCACCGGTCGCGATCACCGGTTGCCGGCGAACGGCGAGCGCAGGACGTAGCGACTGGTCGGCACGGTGTCGATGTTCTCGTTGGCGCCGAAGGCCGCCGTGCTGGCCACCATCGCGGCCATCCGCTCCCCCAGGTCCTCGTCGTCGACGGCCCCGAAGAACGCCCGCAGACTGCCCACCGCCTCGATCGGGAACAGCTCCTCGACGATCGCGTCCAGCGCCGGGGCGTCGGCGGTCAGGGGGCGCACCACCGCGTTCTGGACGTAGCCGAAGGTCGCCTGGGTGGCGATCGCCACCGGGGTGTGGTCGCGGTGCCAGCGGGTGCGCCAGGTCTCGGCGTCCAGCCCGGGCGGGCGGCGCAGCAGGGCGACATTGGCCAGCCCGCGCGTGCGTTGCCCGGGCTCGGTCCACGGCGGTGCCAGCGGAACCGACTCGGTCACCAGATAGCCCGACACGTCACGGCAGACGCCGCGCAGGCGGTCGATCGCCGCCGCCACGGCGGGCCCGTAGCACTGCTCGGTCCAGATGGTGACCAAGCCGGTCACCGGTGGGGCCAGGGTCGTCAGGGTCATCAGCGAGGCGCGCACCGCGTCGTCCTTGACGTTGACGGTCAGCCCGGGCAGATCCAGGTCGAGCAGCTCGGCGGCCACCGGGCCGCGCACCCGCGCACACCAGTCGTCGTCCTCGTCGCCACGCAGGGCCAGGATCACCTTCTCCATCCGCTGCAACCTACATAATGGCTGCCATGATGAGGGGTATCGCCCTGCGACCCTCGTGGCCCTATGTCTCCGAGGTGGCGCGCAGTCTGCTGGGGATTCTGCTCGCGGTGGCCGTCGCGCTGGAGTTCGGTTCCGGTGGCATGGCCGCGGCCGCCGGCGGAAGCGCGGCCATCTGCGGGGCCGTCGCGCTGCAGGACAGTCCGCGCCGCCGCCTGGCGGCCGTCAGCGGCGCCGCGGTGGTGCTGGCCGGGGCGGTGCTGCTCGGTGTCGTCGCGGGGGCCTATGCGCCGGCGCTGATCGTCGTGGTGGTGCTCTGGTGCGTGGCCGCCGGAATGGTCTGGGCGGTCAGCTCCAATGCCGGGCTGGTCGCCGCGGCCGGCGGGGCGCTGCTGGTGACCTGCGCGGCGGGACCGATCCCGGTGACCGAAGGGGCCTGGGCGGCGCTGCTGGCCCTGGGGGGCGGTCTGACCCAGCTGGTGTTCGTGGCGGCCTGGCCCCGTCAGGTCTGGCGTTCCCAGCGCGAGTCGTTGTCGCAGGGTTTCGCGCTGGTGGCCGCCGACGCGCGTGACCTGGCCGGCGATCCGGCTGCCTCCCCGAACCTGGGTCCGCTGATGGCGCTGCGGGACAAGCTGGCGCCCACCGAGCGGCAGGCCCGGCGCAGGCCGCCGGCACATCGTGGGCTCTACGCCCTGCCCGAACGAATCGCCATGACGCTGGATGCCCTGGGACCCGGCGCCGGCGACCCCCGCGTCCGCGAGTTGCTGGAGTCGGTCACGGTGGCCCTGGACGCGGTGGCCAGCGGCGATCGGGCCACCCGCGGGGCGGCCGACGCCGAACTGGACCGGGCCGGCGAGCTGCTGCCGGAGGTGCCCCCGGCGGCCGTCGAGCCCGCCGCCCGGCTGGTGGCTCAGGTCCGCGAGGCGGCCGCGCTGCGGTTCGCCGAGACCGTGCCGCCGGTGGGCTCGCTGCGTGCCGGGGCGGCCGCGGTGGCCGCGCAGCTGGCGTGGAGTTCGCCGATCATGCGCCACGCTTTGCGCCTGGGGCTGGCCGCCGGCACCGGCGTGGCGATCTCCGCGGTGGCGGGCCTGCAGCAGGGCTACTGGATCGTGCTCACCGTCATGATGGTGCTGCGGCCGGAGACCGCGCACACCTACACCCGGTGCGTCATCCGCGTTCTCGGCGGTGCCGCCGGGGTGACCGCGGCCACCGCGATCACCGTCCTGCTGCACCCCAGCGGCCTGGTCTCGGGACTGCTGGCCGCCCTGGCGGTCGCCGGAGCCTATGCGGTCTCCGGGCTCGGCTACGTGCCGTTGGCCGGTGCGCTGGCCGCGGCGATCGTCTTCCTGGTCGACATCGAGGGGGCGGCCCCCGCGGCCGCGCTACGGGAACGGCTGATCGCCGTCCTGCTCGGGGGCGCGCTGGCGGTGGCCGGACACGTGGTGTTGCCCGACCGCTCGCTGGTGCGGCTGCGGCAACGCGCCGGGGAGCTACTCAAAGCGGAAATCGACTATGCCGCAACGGTTGTCAAGGGTTTCGTACACCGGATCGACGATCCCGACGCCACCCTGACAGCGGCCTGGCAGCGCGCGATCCGCGCCCGGTCGGCGTTCGAGGCCGCCAGCGGCGGGCTGCGGACCGAGACCCCGCAGGTGCGCCACTGGCTCACCTCCTACCGGGCCGGGCTCAACGCCGTCACGGGGGCGTGTGCGTCGTTGGAGGCGCAGCTGCCAGAGGTCCGCCAGGAACACCTCGACCAGCGGTTCGTGGTGGCCGTCGACGACTACATCGACGCGCTGCGCGGTGCCCCGCCCTGCCCCGGGCAGGCCTGGAGCCTGGACACCGCCCATCTGACCGAGGCCGAGCAGCAGTTGCGCGACTCGGCGTCGCTGCTGGGCAAGCAGGACACCCCGCAGCGGGTGCTGGTCTCCGAGGTCGAGACCATCACCCGCCACCTGCTCTCGGTAGCTGCACAGACGCCCTGACACCGTGCGCTGGGCATAAGATGTGCCGCAATGTCAGCGCCCAGGGAACACGACCTTCCGGCGACGCTCGTCGAGCTCGCCGCGACCCGGTTGCGCGATGCGATCCTCAGTGGCGCACTGAAACCCGGCGAGAAGATCGTCGAGGAACAGTTGTGCGCGGATTTCGGCATCAGCCGGGCGCCCCTGCGTGAGGCGCTGCGCCTGCTGGCCCAGCAGGGCCTCGTCGAGCACCTGCCCCGCCGCGGTTCGCGCGTCGCGGAGTGGTCACCGCGCGACATTCTGCAGCTGTTCGAGCTGCGTTCGGTGCTCGAGCGTCACGCCATCGAGACGGCCCTGCCCCTGCACGACCCGCAGACCGCGCTGGCTCCGGTGCGCCGGGCGCTGGAGCGGATGCGCTCCGCCCGGGGCGACCTGGCGCGCGACGACGCCCACCGGGCCTTCCACGCGACCGTGGTGGCGCTGGCCGACAACCGGCAACTCGACATCGCCCTGGAGCCGATCCTGTTGAAACTGCAGCTGCCGATGGCGGTCAACCTGCGCCGGGAGGCGCGCGAACACCACGGCAGCGACGGCATCGACCGGCACCGGGCGATTCTGGCGGCGCTGGAGTCCAACGACGCCGAGGCCGTGATCGCGGCCATGCACCACCACGGTCAGTTCACCTATCTGCCCCTGTAACTAGGGGCCCGGCGATGTCGCCCGGGTGACCGGTGCCGACGGGGCACTGCTAACACAAACGACACACAACCGACCCGCGGGCGCCATTATTCTGTCGACAATCGACAGACATGGCATTGTTCGAGCAGTCCGGTTCCGGGCCCACCCCGGGCCCCTCGGTGGCCGAGATCCTGGCATCCCACGCCGCCGGTACCGGGTCCCCGACCAAGACCGCCGCCCGGGTGGCCGACGCGGTCGCCGCACGCGGTGACGACGGTACGTGGTTGTCGACGGTGCCGCGGGCCGATCTGCTGGCCGCGGCCCGCGAGATCGAGAACCGGCCCGGCGCACGCGCACTGCCGCTGTACGGGGTGCCGTTCGGGGTCAAGGACAGCATCGATGTCGCGGGCGTGCCGACCACCCTGTCGTGTCCCGACTACACCTACGTCGCCGAGCGGACCGCGACGGTGGTGCAGCGCCTGCTCGACGCCGGTGCGTTGTACGTCGGCAAGACGAACCTCGACCAGTTCGCGACCGGCCTGAACGGAACCAGGACGCCCTACACCGTGCCGCGCAGTGTATTCGGCGGCGGCCTCATCTCGGGCGGGTCGAGCTCCGGATCGGCGCTGGCGGTCGCCCTGGGGCAGGTGCCCTTCGCGGTGGCCACCGACACCGCGGGGTCGGGCCGGGTGCCGGCGGCGCTCAACGGGGTCGTCGGGTTCAAACCGTCGAGGGGGCTGGCCAGCACCGCCGGACTGGTACCGGCGTGCAAATCGCTGGACTGCATCTCGCTGATGGCCAGTTGTGTCGACGACGTCGACCGCGTCTTCGAGATCATCGCCGGACGCGACGACGCCGACCCCTGGTCACGCGACCGCGGACCGCGCCACGACGGCGCCGGCATTCGCGTCGGTCTGCCGCCGGCCGGCGACCTGGAGTTCTTCGGCGATGAGCCGATGCGGGCCGCGCACATGGGATTCCGGCGCCGACTGGAGTCCGCGCGGACGACCACCGAGGTCTCGCTGGCGCCCTTCCTGGCCGCCGGTGAGCTGCTCTACCAGGGCCCCTGGGTGGCCGAACGGCTCGTCGTCTTCGGTGACTTCCTGGCCGAGCACCCGGAATCCATCCACCCGGTGGTCCGCGACATTCTGCGCGGCGGCCTGAGGTACACCGCGGTCGACACCTTCGCCGCCCTGCAGCGCCTGCAGGAACTGCGCGCCGAGGTGAGCCGGCTGTGGGCCGAGGTCGACGTGCTGGTGGTGCCGACGATCGGCACCACGTTCACCGTCGAGGAGGTGCTGGAACGGCCCATCGAGTGCAACACGATGCTGGGCCACTACACCCACTTCGGCAACCTGCTCGACCTGCTCGGGGTGGCGGTGCCGCTGGGCACCACCACCGACGGCCGGCCCTTCGGCGCCACGGTGCTGGCCCCGGCCCTGTCCGACGACACCGCGCTGCAGCTGGCGGCCGCCATCCTCGACGAGCCGCGCGGGAGTGCGGCCGGGGCGAATGCCCAGACCCCCCCGGTGTCGGCAACCACGAAGGAGAACGCGTGACATCCACCGAGATCCCCGCCCGCCCGTCGCCGTTCACCCTCACCGCCGGGCGGACGGCCCTGATCGTCATCGACATGCAGCGAGATTTCCTGCTGCCCGGTGGATTCGGGGAGAGCCTGGGCAACGACGTCGGCCAGTTGCAGAAGGTGGTGGCCCCGCTGGCGTCGCTCATCGCGGCCGCACGCGAGGCCGGGCTGATGGTGATCCACACCCGGGAGGGCCACCAGGCCGACCTGTCGGACTGCCCGCCGGCCAAACTCAACCGGGGCGCACCCTCCCACCGCATCGGGGACCCCGGTGCCTTCGGGCGGATCCTGATCCGTGGCGAATACGGCCACGACATCGTCGACGAGCTCGCCCCGGTCGACGGCGAGGTGGTCATCGACAAACCGGGCAAGGGCGCCTTCTACGCCACCGGGTTGCAGGACATCCTCGACGGAGCCGGCATCACCCAGCTGCTGGTCACCGGCGTCACCACCGAGGTCTGCGTCCACACCACCACCCGGGAGGCCAACGACCGCGGTTACGAGTGCCTGGTCGTCTCCGATTGCGTCGGTTCCTACTTCCCCGAGTTCCAGCGCGTCGGCCTGGAGATGATCGCCGCCCAGGGCGGGATCTTCGGGTGGGTCGCCGACACCGCCGCCGTCATTCCCGCACTCGCCGAACTCGGCGCCGACACCCCCCTGCCCCGGGCCTGAGAGGAATACCCATGAGCACAGACGTCTCCGATCCCCCCGCCGGCCCTGAGGCCCGCGGCTCCGCGGCGGGGATCCCGTGGTGGACCCGCGGTGACCTGAACGCGTTCTTCGGCCTCGGGTTCAACATCCTGGTCAACGTGCTGACCCTGACGGCGCTGATGATCGGCGTCGTGGCGGTGCCGGCCGGCGACGTGCTCGGCACCGTGCTGCCCGCCCTGGGGGTCGCGCTGATCCTGGGCAACCTCTACTACACCTGGCTGGCACGGCGGCTGGCCAGACGCGAGAACCGCACCGACGTCACCGCGCTGCCCTACGGCCCGAGCGTGCCGCACATGTTCATCGTGGTGTTCGTCGTGATGCTGCCGGTGTATCTGACCACCCGGGATCCCCTGCAGGCGTGGTCCTCCGGTCTGGCGTGGGCCTTCATGATCGGCGTGATCGTGATGATCGGCGCGTTCGTCGGGCCTTACATCCGCAGGCTCACCCCCCGCGCGGCGATGCTGGGCACCCTGGCCGGGATCTCGATCACGTTCATCTCCATGCGCCCGGCCGCCCAGATGTGGGAGGCCGCCTGGATCGGCCTGCCCGTGCTCGCGATCATCCTGATCGGCTTCTTCACCGACGTGAAGCTGCCGTTCGGGATCCCGGTGGGCCTGGCCGCGCTGCTGGTGGGCACCGCGATCGGCTGGATCGGCGGTTTCATGTCGGCCCCGGACGTCGGCCAGGCCGTCTCCGACATCGCCATCGGGATTCCCGATCTGCGGCTGGATCTGCTGATCTCCGGGCTTTCGAACCTGGCCCCGCTGCTGGGCACCGCGATCCCGCTGGGCGTCTACAACTTCACCGAGGCGATGAGCAACGTGGAGAGCGCCGCGGCCGCCGGCGACAACTACAACCTGCGCAGCGTCCTGCTGGCCGACGGTGCCGGTGCGGTGATCGGCTCGGCGTTCGGATCCCCGTTCCCGCCCGCGGTCTACATCGGCCACCCCGGCTGGAAGGACGCCGGGGGTCGCGCCGGGTACTCGCTGGCCAGCGGCGCGGTCATCGGATTGTTCTGCTTCCTCGGGCTTTTCGGCGTGCTCGACGCGCTGCTGCCGGTTCCCGCGATCGTGCCGATTCTGCTCTACATCGGTCTGCTGATCGGCGCCCAGGCGTTCCAGGCGGTCCCCCGCCTGCACGCCGTCGCCGTGGTGGCCGCCCTGCTGCCCAACCTGGCCCAATGGGCCTCGGGGATGATCGACAACGCGCTCAACGCCGCGGGAACCTCGGCCGCCGACGTCGGGCTGGACGCGCTGAACGGGGCCGGGGTGGTCTACGAGGGCCTGCAGACCCTCGGCGAGGGAGCCGTGCTCGTCGGCCTGATCCTGGGCACCATGGTGACCTTCATCCTGGAGAAGAAGTTCCTCTACGCCGCACTCGCGTCGGCGGTTGGTGCGGTGCTGTCGTTCATCGGGCTGATCCACGCCCCGGAGGTGACCTGGGCGGCCAACCCGACGGTGGCGCTGGGTTACCTGCTGTTCGGCGCGGTCTGCGCGCTGTACTGGTTCCTGCCCGGGGCCAAGGACCCCGTCGTCGTCAACGAGGCCGACATCGTCGCCGGCCACTAGGAGCCCAGCCTGTAGTTGGCGCGCAGAACTGCGAGTACCCGCCTCGGCACCTACAGCCTCGGCGACGGGACACCGACACCGCCCCAGCCACGGGCGGTCAGGGCGCGAACCACCTGCTCCACGGTGTGCTCGTCGCGGTCCTCCTTGACCACGCGGATCACGGTCCAGCCCAGACTCGCCAGGACGGGCAGTACCCGCCGGTCCTTGAGGTACTGCGCACGGTTGGTCTGATGCTGTTCTCCGTCGTACTCGGCCGCGACCCGGTATTCCTCCCAACCCATGTCGAGGGTGCGCACCACTCGGCCCCGCCCGTCAAGGGCCGGGACCTGGGTCCTGGGCCGCGGGAGGCCGGCGTCGATGAACAGCAGCCGCAGCCGCGTCTCCTGCGGCGACTCGGCGCCACGGTCGACCAGCGGCAACACCTCTCGGAGCCGACGCAGCCCCCGGGCTCCGCGGTAGCGCTCCATCAGCATGGTGACCTCGTCGGGCCGAAATGCCGTGGCGCGTACCAACGCGTCCAACCGCGCCAGCGCCTCCCCGCGGGGAAGGTGGCGCCCGAGGTCGAAGGCGGTGCGCGCGGCCGTGGTCACCGAGATGCACGATCTCCTGGTGATCTCGTCGGCGCCGATGCGCTCGTCGCGGGCGATGATTCCCGCCGGCGGGCGGGTGTTGTTCCAGATCAGCTCGACATCGATACGGTCGTCGATCCAGTGCGAACCGTGCAGCGCCGCCGCAGCGAGGCCCGCGACGACGCCCCTGCGCCCGGAACGCATCCACGCCCCGTCGATATGGTCGACGCGCGTGACGGCCGTTCCCTTGGGTACGTAGACGTCGCGGTGCAGGCGGCGGTAGCCGACCCGGAGTTGGTGTTCGGTCAACGCCCCGGTGGCGAGGGCCTGACTGCCCACGATCAGGTTCCGCATCCGCGCATGCTGACAGGGCCCACCGACACGTCATCGAACCTGTCGTTGGCGCGGAGAAGTGCGAGTACCCGCCTCGACAACGACAGGTTCGGCGACGGTCCCGCGTGCGGATCAGGTGCTGACGAACCGCTGGGCCAGCTCGGCGGGATCGTCGCCGGGGCCCTTGCCCTTGAACTGGCTCATGTACAGCGCGTAGTAGAAGCCCTTGGCAGCCATCAGTTCCTCATGGCTGGCCATCTCGACGATCTCACCGCCGTTGAGCACCATGATGCGGCTGGAGTTGCGGATGGTGGCCAGCCGGTGCGCGATGGAGAAGCTGGTCTTGTTCTCCATGAGCCGGCGCATGCCGTCCTGGATCAGCTTCTCGGTGCGGGTGTCGACGTTGGAGGTGGCCTCGTCGAGGATCATCATCTTCGGGTTGGCCACCATCGCCCGGGCGATGGTGATCATCTGCCGCTGGCCCTGGCTGAGATTGGCGCCGCGTTCGGTCAGCATGGTGTCGTAGCCGTTGGGCAGGCCGAGGATGAAATCGTGGGCGTTGGCCTTCTTGGCCGCCTCGATCGCATCCTCTTCGGTGGCGTCCTCGCTGGCGTAGCGCAGGTTGTTCATCACGGTGTCGGTGAACAGGAACGCCTCCTGCAGCACGACGCCGATCTGCTTGCGCAGGCTGGCCTGGGTCAGCTTGGCCAGGTCCTGCCCGTCGATGAGGATCCGGCCCGAGTTGATCTCGTAGTACCGGGTCAGGATGTTGATCAGCGTGCTCTTGCCCGCGCCGGTCGGCCCGCAGATACCGATGTTCTCACCGGGGGCGACGTCGAAGGTGTTGTCGCGCAGCACCAGACTGTGCGGTACGTAGCCGAAGTCGACGTGCTCGAACTCGACTCGCCCGCCCTTGAACTCGTAGTCCTGAGCGTCCGGGGCATCGGCGATCTCGGGACGCTCGTCGATGAGCCGGAAGACCCGGTCGCCGCCGGCGGAGGCGTTCAGCGAGGTGGTGATCAGGTTGGCCATCTCGGCCAGCGGCGCCGAGAGCAGGGCGGCGTATCCGGCGAACGCGAGCACCGTGCCCAGGGTGGTGGTGCCCTCGATCACCAGGAAGGTACCGGCGACGAGCACCAGCACGGTCTGGATGAAGCTGACCGCCTGCGTGACGGGGAACTGCATCAGCGAGGCCATGAAGGCGCGCCGGCCGACGGTGTACACCCCGCCGACCTGCTGCTCGTTGCGCTGCCCCGCCCACGCGCCGCGGTTGTTGCTGATGATGACCTTGTAGCCGGACAGCGTCTCCTCCTGGAACGCGCTGACCTCCCCCAGGGTCTCCTGCAGCTTGTTGAACGCGGGCCCGGAGATCTGCGCGATCACGTAGGCGACGCCGAGCAGCAGCGGAATCGCCAGGATCGCGACGACGGCGAGCTGCCAGTTGAGCGCGAACATCACCACGACGATCATCAGGACCTGGATGTTGGCCCGCAGGATCTGGCTGAGCGCGGTGGTGTAGAAGAGCGAGATGACCTCGGCGTCGTTGGTGACGTTGCTGGACAGCTCGCCCGGGGTGTTCTTGAAGAAGAACCCCATCGACAGGGTCTGCACGTTGTCGAACAGGTCGGTCTGCACGCCGTAGAGCGCCCTGGCGGCCAGCCGGGAGAACATCCGGTCGGCGATGAAGCTGAACAGCAGATACACCGCGCCGCCGACCAGGCCGACGACCACCCAGTAGCCCAGCTCGTCGCGGCTGCCGCCGGAGGCGATGACGTTCATGCCCCGGCCGGTGGCGTAGGGAATGACGATCAGCCCGACCATCCCGATCACCATGCACCCGGCGGCCAGGGCGGTCTGCCACCGGTGCTGGCCGCCGACCATGCGGGCGATCAGCCGCACCAGGGCGGCGGGCTTGGGGACCGGCATCGGGGCAGCTGCGGGGTCTCTCGCCTCGGTGCTCACGATGTCCCCTCCAGGTCGAGGCCGGCGGTGACGCCGCCGCCGAGTTGGGATTCGTAGATCTCCCGGTACAGCTCGCTGGAGGCCAGCAGCTCGTCGTGGGTACCCTCGGCGACGATCTGGCCGTGCTCGAGCAGATAGATGTGGTCGAGGTCGATCAGGGCGCTGATCCGCTGGGCGACGTAGATGACCGTGGCACCCTGCATGAACTCGGGGATGGCCGCCTGGACCCGCCCCTCGGTGGAGACGTCCAGGGCGCTGGTGCTGTCGTCGAGGATCAACACCTGCGGCCGTGGTGTCAGCGCCCGTGCGATGCCGAGGCGCTGGCGTTGGCCGCCGGAGAAGTTGTAGCCGCGCCGGGCCACCTCGGCGTCCCACGTGTCGGGCAGGTTCGAGACGAAACCGTATGCGTCGGCCGCCTTGGCGG
Source organism: Mycolicibacterium palauense (assembly GCF_002592005.1). GTDB lineage: Bacteria > Actinomycetota > Actinomycetes > Mycobacteriales > Mycobacteriaceae > Mycobacterium > Mycobacterium palauense. The sequence goes on from NZ_NVQF01000003.1 coordinate 28,734, forward strand.
CGGCGAACATGAGGTCGTCCTCGGCGTCGGGGGCGCCGAACTTGAGATTGGCCCGCAGTTCGTCCTTGAACAGCACCGTCTCCTGCAACGCGATCCCGACGATCCGGCGCAGGTCGTCGAGGGGAATGTCGCGGACGTCGCGGCCGTCGATGGTGATCGCCCCCTCGGTGACGTCGTAGAACCGCGGGATCAGATTCACCAGGGCCGTCTTGCCGGCCCCGGTCGCGCCGAGGAAACCGATCTGCTGACCGGGCTCGATCGTGAGGTTGATGTTCTTCAGCGCCGGTGGGTCGAGGGTGCCGTCGGGCCGGCGGAAGGCGAAGGTGACGTCGTCGAACACCACCCTGCCGCGGGCCTGCTCGCGATCGGCCGGTTCCGCGGCATCGCGGTCGGTGATGGTGGGTTCGGTCAGGTAGGCCTCGATGATCCGGCCCGCGGAGACGTCGCCGCGCATCACCAGCGGCATCACCTGGGCCAGTAGCGCCAGCGGCGTGATGATCAGGCCCATGTACTGGGTGAAGGTGCTCACCTCGCCGACCGAGAGCCCCGCGTTGGCGAGCACGTTCTCCCCGCCGAACCACATCGCCAGCACGATCGCGAACTGGCCCAGGCCCGTCAGCAGCGGCGCCATGAACGCCACCCGCCACGCCGCCTGGTACTCGGGGCCGCGCAGGGCCTGCGCGCGCTGTTCGAACTTGGCCATCTCGTGGCGCTCCCGCACGAACGCCTTGACCACGCTCATCCCCGTGAGGTTCTCCTGGAACGTGTTGTTCAGCGCGTCGAGGGCGTGCTGGCGTTTCTGGTAGGCGCGGTCGATCGCCGGCACCAGGACCGCCATCACCGCGATCACCGCGACGATCACCACCACCACGATCCACACCAGATTGGGGGTGTTGATCACCGCCATCGCGATGGTGAGCAGCAGCAGGAACGGCGCCAGCGAGCCGAGCAGGATCGTGTAGAGCACGGCGTTCTGCACGTTGACCACGTCGGCGTTGAGACGCACCATCAGGGCGCTGGTCGGGCGGTGATCGAAATTCTCGAACGAGTACCTCTGAATCTTGGTGAACAGTTCCCGCCGCAGGTAGTAGGCCACGCCCTGGGAGAAGAACACCGCCTGTGACCCGGCGACGGCCATCGCCACGCCCATGGCCACGGTGAGCACGAGCATCCAGATCCCGACGTTGAGCGCGGCCTCGGCGTTACGGGCCACCATGCCCTGGTCGACGAGTTGCTTGATCAACGAGGCGTAGGCGACGATGCAGATCGCGGCCACCAGCATGGCGAGCTGCGAGATCGCGAATCGCAACTTGTAGTCGCGGACCAGGCCGAAAATCTTGAAGATCGATGTCGGCATGGATTCGCCTCACCCCTGTCTGCTCTGCACCCCGGACGAAAAGACAGGCTAACCGGAAAACGCGCAATTGACGCGCCGGTTAGCTGATTCGGCTCCGCACGTTCGCACACGCGCGGCGCGACCGCCGATGGCCGGCAACGGACCGGTCGCGAAATCGCCACGCAGACTTCACCGCGCCGTTGCCGGGGCTGCGCGCTCCGGGACCGCTCGGGTGCCGCCGATGCCTCCCGCGGGATCTGCCGGTCGGGGTCCGGGTGGATTATTGTGCCTACATGGCGGTCGTACTCGATTCCACCGAACCGTATTTCGACCTCGGCAGCTACCGCCGGCCGGTGGAAACCCCGTCACCACAGGCACAGTCGTGGTTCGACCGCGGGCTCGTCTGGGCCTACGCCTTCAACCATGGGGAGGCGATCCGCTGTTTCGAGCGGGCACTGGAACTCGACCCCGAACTCGGCATCGCGCGCTGGGGCATCGCCTACGCGGTCGGCCCCAACTACAACAAGGCGTGGGACGCCTTCGATCCGGTGGACCTGGCCGCCTCGCTGGCGCGTGCCCGAATGGAACTCGGCCTGGCCGCGCAGTCCCGCGCCACCCCGGTGGAGCAGGGGCTGATCGCCGCGCTGACCGCCCGCTTCCCCACCGACGATCCCGACGACGCCGACGCGCTGGCCGCCGGGCACGACGCCTACGCCGATGCCATGGTCGAATTGGCGCGCGCGCACCCCGACGACGTCGACGTGCAGACGTTGGCCGCCGATGCGCTGGTCAACGTCACCGCCTGGGCGCTGTGGGACACCCGTACCGGTGAACCCGCACCCGGGTCGCGGGTGCTGGAGGCCAAGGAGATCCTGGATTCGGCGCTGGCCACCCCCGCGGGCCGAGCGCATCCGGGCCTGCTGCACATCTACATCCACACCATGGAGATGTCGGCGCATCCCGAGCGGGCGCTGCCCGCCGCGGACCTGCTGCGCGGGCTGGTCCCCGACGCCGGGCACCTGCAGCACATGCCGACCCACATCGATGTGCTCTGCGGCGACTACCGCAGCTCGGTGCAATCCAATCGTGCTGCCGTGCAAGCCGACCGGAAGTTCGTCGACGCCGAGGGGCCGCTGAATTTCTATTCGCTCTACCGCGCCCACGATCTGCACTTCGTCGTCTACTCCGCGATGTTCTCCGGTCAGTCCGCGGTCGCGCTGCACGCCGCCGACGAGCTCGCCGCCCAGCTCAGCGCCGAGCTGTTGTCGATCGAGTCGCCGCCGATGGCCGATTGGCTGGAGGCGTTCGTGCCGTTGCGGATCCACGTGCTGATCCGATTCGGCCGGTGGGACGAGCTGATCGCGGAACCCGTGCCGGCCGACCCGGTGCTCTACTGCACCACCGCCGCCACCGTGCACTACGGCCGCGGGGTGGCGCACGCGGCGAAAGGCAATATCGCCCAAGCCAACACGGAGCGCGAAGCGTTCCGCGCGGCCTACCGGGCGATCCCGGAGTCGCGATACCTGTTCAACAACACCAGCCGGGACATCCTGGCGGTCGGTGAAGCGATGCTCGACGGCGAGATCGCCTACCGGGAGGGCCGCATCGAGGAGGCGTTCGCCTCCCTGCGGGAGGCCATCGCCCGCGACGACGCGCTGCCCTACGACGAGCCGTGGGGCTGGATGCAGCCCACCCGCCACGCCTACGGCGCGCTGCTGCTGGAGCAGGGCCGCGTCGAGGAGGCCGCCCGGGTGTACGAGGCCGACCTCGGTCTGGACCCGACGCTGAGCCGGCCCTGCCAGCACCCGAACAACCTGTGGAGCCTGCACGGATACCGGGAGTGCCTGCAGCGCCTCGGGCGCGCCCCGGAGGCCACCATCATCGGCCGGCAGCTCGAGCTCGCCGCGGCGCGCGCCGACGTGCCCGTGGCCGCGTCGTGCGCCTGCCGGCTCGACGCGGCGCCGTGCTGCGACTGAGCGCTCTGCGCGGGGTCGCCGACCGGGCGGGTCGGTTCGTCACCGGAGCGCCCCTGACCTTCGGCTGGCTGGGGTTGTTGCTGGTGACCACGTTGATCCAGCACACGCTGACCGGACGGCAGCGCAGCGAGGTGCTCTGGCGTCAGTCGACGAACCTGCACCATCTGGCCGGCGACCCGCTGCGCGTTCTGCTCGACAGTCTGCTCTGGATCGACGGCTACTACTGGTGGCCCTACGCGCTGTTGTTCTGTGTGTTCCTGGCGCCGGCCGAGCACTGGCTGGGTGCCTGGCGCTGGCTGACGGTGGGGCTGTCGGCACACGTGATCGCCACCTATGTCGGGGAAGGCTTCCTGTACTGGCGGATCCAGCAGGCGTCGGCCTCGCCGGAGCTGTTCAACGCCCGCGACATCGGGGTCAGTTATTTCCTCGCGGGTATCGCCGGGGTGTTGACCTACGGGATCGTCGCGCCGTGGCGGTGGGTGTACCTGGGCCTGGCGTCGACGGCGGTGGTGGTCCCACTGCTCACGGACCCGGGCTTCACCCCGGTCGGTCACTGCTGTGCGTTACTGGTGGGGCTGGCGTGGTATCCGCTGACCCGGCGTCGACCCGCTCCGGGGTGGGACCCGGTGCGTAGACTCACCAGGCGTGGCGCTGACCGAGGAGGATCGCGATCGCCTGGCGCGGTGCGTCGCGCTGGCGAGGGAGGCCCTCGACGCCGGTGACGAGCCGTTCGGCTCGGTGCTCGTCGACGCCGACGGGCGGGTGCTCTTCGAAGACCGCAACCGGGTCGCCGGCGGCGATCACACCCGACACCCCGAGTTCGCGATCGCGCGGTGGGCGGCCGCCAACATGGCTCCGGTGCGCCGGGTCCGGGCCACCGTGTACACCTCCGGGGAACACTGTCCGATGTGTGCGGCGGCCCACGCCTGGGTGGGCCTGGGCCGGATCGCGTACGCCACCTCGGCGCAACAACTCTCCCGCTGGCTCGACGAATGGGGTGCACCGCCGGCCCCGGTGGCGGCCCTGCCCGTCACCACGGTCGCGCCCCGCGTCGTGACCGACGGTCCCGCACCGGAATTCGAGGCCGAGATGAAGTCGCTCTACGAGGCAAGGTTTCGCCCATGACCGAACCTGCCTGGGTGCGGCACGCCATCTGGTGGCACGTGTATCCGCTCGGATTCGTCGGCGCCTTCCCCGAGGCGGTGTCCTCGGTGCCGTCCGTGCCGCCGGGTCCCGGCGAGCACCGGTTGCGGCGCGTCACCGAGTGGCTGGATCACGCGCAGACGCTGGGTGCCTCGGGCCTGGCGCTGGGCCCGGTGTTCGCCTCCCGGACCCACGGATACGACACCACCGACCACTACCGGCTCGACCCGCGGCTGGGTGAGGACGGCGATTTCGACGATCTCGTCGCCGAGGCGCACCGGCGGGGGCTCAGAGTGCTCCTCGACGGCGTGTTCAACCATGTGGGCACCGACTTCCCCCGCTACCGGGCGGCCCTGGACGGGGACGCCGAGGCCGCGCACTGGTTCGTGCGTTCCGGCCGGACGCCGGGCGGGTTCCGCACCTTCGAGGGGCACGGCGAGCTGATCACGCTCAACCACCGCAATCCCGAGGTGGTCGACTACGTGGCCGCCGTGATGAGCCACTGGCTCGACCGGGGTGCCGACGGGTGGCGGCTGGACGCGGCTTACGCGGTGCCGGACCGGTTCTGGGCCGAGGTCCTGCCGAGCGTGCGCCGCGACCACCCCGACGCCTGGTTCGTCGGCGAGGTCATCCACGGCGACTACCCGGCCATGGTGGCCGCTTCCGGATACGACGCGGTCACCCAGTACGAGCTGTGGAAGGCGATCTGGAGCAGCATCAACGACGGCAACTTCCACGAACTGGACTGGGCGCTGCAACGCCACAACGGCTTCCTGGACAGCTTCGTTCCTCAGACGTTCATCGGTAACCACGACGTCACCCGCATCGCCAGCCGCCTCGATGATCACCGCCACGTCGCCCACGCGCTGGTGATCCTGCTGACCACCGGAGGGGTCCCCACGGTCTACGCCGGCGACGAGTTCGGCTTCACCGGTGTCAAGGAGGATCGCGCCGGCGGTGACGACGCGGTGCGCCCCGAATTCGGTGCTCCCCCGCTGCCCGTCGACGAGACGGGCGCGCAGATGTTCGCACTGCACCAGCACCTGATCGGGCTGCGTCGCCGCCACCCGTGGCTGCACACCGCGCGCACCGCGGCCCGCCGGCTGGAGAACCGGGGCTACGTGTACGAGGTCACCGAGCATCCCGCGGGGCCCGGGGCCGGCGCGCTGCTGGTGGCCCTCAACCTCGAGGACGACCCCATGCAGCTGGGGCCCGCGGACCTCGGGCACCGGCGTGCCCGGGTGCTGGCCGGGGCCGGCGCCCCGCCCGAGGACGTCGTCACCGGCACGGCGGTGCCCGCCCACGGGTGGCTGGTCCTGCAGCCGGAGTGAGCTCACCGGGCCGCCCGGTTTCGTTCGGTTTCGAGCCGTTCGGTGTCGAGCCGTTCGGTATCGGCGGTTCGGCATCTACTACGCGTCGAGCAGCCCGAGCGTGCGGGGGTCCTGCGGGCCGTCGGGCAGGTCGCCGTAGAACTTCTCCAGCACCGCGACGAACACGCGATCGTCACCGTCGCTCGCCCGGGCGGCGCGGGCGAACAAGGTCATCGAACTGCGAACCTTGAGCACGTCGGGCCACCCGAAGATGTCCTCGGCCGAGCGGCCCTCGATGGCGGCCACCGCCTGGGCGCATTCCCGCAGCCGGGGGCCCAGCACCGGGTGCCGCAGATACGCGCGGGCCTCCGCGAGGCCCGAGATCGCGTAGTACCGGGCGGTGGGGCTGCTGCCCAGGCCGGCCAGTTGCGGGAACACGTACCAGATCCAGTGGCTGCGTTTGCGGCCCGCCCGCAGCTCACCCAGGGCCGTGTCGTAGGTCCCGCTCTGGGCCTCGACGAAGCGACGCAGCCCATCCTCATGTTCACCGTGATGTCCACCGTGGTCCGGGGTGTCAGCCAAACCCGCCATCCCAGCACCATGACACACGCCGGTAGGCTGGCGCGGGCGCGTGCGGGTTGCCGGGCTGCACCCCCTCCGCGGGCGCGGGCCAGGCCGCCGACGGAAGGGATACCCCGTGCCGGACATCCGGGAGTGGGTCAGCACAGGGCTTCGGGTGCCGGTTCCGGTGTGGGTCGCGGGGCCGGCGCCGTGGTGAACGCCGGGGGCTCTGCCGGCGACGGGACCGGCGCACCGGGTTCTGCCCCTGTTCGGCGACGTCGGTTCCGGCGGATCAGTATCCAATCCAAGCTGCTGCTGATGTTGCTGTTGACCAGCGTGTTGTCGGTGGCGGTGGTCGGCGCGATCGGGTTCCAGTCCGGTCGCGAGTCCCTGCGGGAATCGGTGTTCGACCGGCTCACCCTGATCCGCGGGGCCCAGTCGCGGATGCTGGAGAAGTCGCTGCGCGACCTGACCAATTCGATGGTCGTCTACACCCGCGGTGCCACCGCCGAGCAGGCCATTCACGAATTCACCGCCGGCTTCAACGATCTGCGTGACGCCGAGGTCACCCCGGAACAGCAGCAGGCCATCGTCAACTACTACGAGCAGAATTACAGCAACACCGACGACGGTGGCGCGGGCGCCGACACCGACTCCGACGCCGTGCAGGCCAAGGTGGAAGCGATTCTTCCCCGGTCGACCCCCCAACGCTATCTGCAGGCCAACTACACGGTGCGCACCGACTCGGGCGAGGAGGGAATCAACCTCGACGACGCCGGGGACGGCAGCGCGTGGACGGCGGCCAACGCCCGGTACAACGAGTTCTTCCGGCAGCTGGTCAAACGCCTGCACTCGTCCGATGTGATGCTCATCGACGGCCGCGGCGACGTCGTCTACAGCGTCGGCAAGGGCGTCGACCTGGGCACCAACGTGCTCTCCGGGCCCTACCGCGGCAGCAATCTGGCCGAGGCGTTCAAGGACGCCATGAACTCCAATTCCCTCGACTACGTCGCGATCAGTGATTTCGCCGAATACCAGCCGTCCGGGCGACCCACCGCCTGGATGGTCTCGCCGGTCGGGCCACCGGGCGGCGTACAGGGCGTGATGGCCCTCAAGCTGCCCGTGGACAACCTCAATCTCGGGATGACCTTCGGTGGGGACTGGGAGGGTGCCGGTCTGGGCAAGACCGGTGAGACGATCCTGGTGGGGTCCGATCTGTTGATGCGCTCGGATTCCCGGCTGTTCCTGCAGGACCCGGAGGCCTACAAGCGCGCCGTCGTGGCCGCGGGCACCCCCGTCGAGGTGGCCGACGAGGCGCTGCGGCAGGGCAGCACGATCCTGGTGCAGCCGATCGACACCGACGCGGTCAAGCGGGCGCTGCAGGGCGAGACCGGCACCGTGATCGCCACCGACTACGAGGGACGCCGGACGCTGCAGGCCTACGCGCCGGTCCGGGCCGCGGGACTGAACTGGGTCCTGATCGCCAAGATCGACGTCTCCGAGGCGTTCGCCCCGGTGGCGTCGTTCACCCGCACCCTGGTGATCTCCACGGTGGTGATCATTCTGGTGGTCTGCATCGCCGCGCTGCTGCTGGCGCGGGTGTTCGTCCGCCCGATCCGGCGGCTGGAGGCCGGCGCGGAGCGGATCGGCGCCGGCGACTACGACGTGGCGCTGAAGGTGACCTCGCGCGACGAGTTCGGCGACCTGACCCGGGCGTTCAACGAGATGAGCAGCAGCCTGCGCACCAAGGAGGACCAGCTCAACGAGCAGCGTCAGGAGAACGACCGGCTGCTGTTGTCGCTGATGCCCGAGCCGGTCGTCGAGCGCTACCGGGAGGGCGAGGAGAACATCGTCCAGGAGCACCGCGACGTGACGGTGCTGTTCGCCAACGTCGACGGCCTGGACCAGCTGGCCGAGTCGCTGTCGGCGCAGGAGTCGCTGTCGGTGGTCAATCAGCTGGTCCGGCAGTTCGACGCGGCCGCGGAGAACCTCGGGGTCGAGCGCGTCCGGACCCTGCACGACGGCTACCTGGCCAGTTGTGGGCTCACCGTGCCCCGGCTGGACAACGCGCGCCGCACCGTCGACTTCGCCATCGAGATGAACAACATCATCGAGCGCTTCAACGGTGAGACCGGCCACCGGCTGCGGCTGCGGGCGGGCATCAACACCGGCGTCGTGACCAGCGGCCTGCTCGGCCGGTCCAACCTCGTCTACGACATCTGGGGATCGGCGGTCAACATCGCCTACCGCCTGCACCGGGAGCCGTCCGAGGCCGGCATCTACGTCACCGAGCCCGTCTACGAGGCGATGCGCGACCTTCGCGACTTCACCGCCGAGAGCGAGATCGTGGTCAACGAGCGGGTCGAACAGACCTGGCGCCTGAGCGGGGGCGCCACGGGCACCCCGAACAGGACCCCGAACAGGAACCGGTGATGAGCGACATCTTCTCGGCCCCGTGGTTCTGGTGGGCGCTGGCGATCGCGGTGGCGCTGCCGGTGTCCCTGGTGGTGCTGACCGAGGTGCACAACGCGCTCCTGCGCCGGCGCAGCTACCTGGCACGGCCGGTCAGCCTGGTCCGCAACTACGTCCTGCCGCTCGCGGCGCTGCTGCTTCTGCTGCTCAAGGCCACCGAGGTGCGCCCGGAGGCCACGTCGGTGCGGGTGGTGGCCACCGTGCTCGGGTTCGTGGTGCTGGTGCTGCTGCTGTCCGGACTCAACGCCACGGTGTTCCAGAGCGCCCCGGAGGGCAGCTGGCGCAAGCGGGTGCCGTCGATCTTCCTCGACGTCGCCCGGTTCGTGCTGATCACCGTCGGGGTCGCCCTGATCTTCGCCTTCGTGTGGGGCGCCAACATCGGTGGCCTGTTCACCGCCCTGGGCATCGGCTCGATCGTGCTGGGCCTGACCCTGCAGAACTCCGTCGGGCAGGTCATCTCGGGGCTGTTGGTGCTCTTCGAGCAACCGTTCAAGATCGGCGACTGGGTCGCGACCCGCTGGATCGACGGCGGCCGGGTGGTCGAGGTCAACTGGCGGGCCACCCACCTGGACTCCGGGAACGGTGTCTATGTGCTGCCCAACTCCCTGCTGGCCACCGAGTGGTTCATCAATCTGAGTCTGCCCCGCGACGACCACTCGATCGACGTCGTCACCGCCTTCTCCCCCGGCGACGCCCCCGACGCGGTGTGCCGGATGCTGACGGGGGTGGCCCGGCAGCTGCCTCAGCTGCGACCGGACACCGAACCGGTGGCCCGCACCGGTGCCACCGGCGAGTACACCACCACGATCCCGGTGGGCTCCCCGGCCGATGACGTCGACGCCCGGGCCACCTTCCTGCGGTGGGTCTGGTACGCCGCGCGCCGCGAGGAACTCAAACTCGACGACATCGTCGACGACTTCCCGCTCCCGCTGCTCTTCGACGAGGCGATGGGCGTGGTCGGCCGCAGCCTGCACCTGGGGCGCACCGACCAGGAGCTGCTGCGCGAGCACCTGCGCGTCGTGCGGTACGGCGACGGGGAGACCGTGCAGCAGCGCGGACAGATCCCGGCCCGGATGATGTTCATCGTGCGGGGACGGATCCGGCTGGAACTGGACTCCGAGGCGGGCACGCTGATCGGCCTGCGCACGCTGGAACGCGGCGAGTTCCTCGGGCAGACGACGTTGACCCGGGAGCCGGTGCGGGCGCTGGCGCACGCGCTCGGCGAGGTCACGGTGGCGCAGATCGACCGTGAGCAGATCGAGAAGCTGGTGCTGCGCCGCCCGCTGCTGATGCAGGAGATCGGCCGGGTCATCGAGGAACGGCGCGACAGCGTGCGGCGGGTGCTGGCCAGCAGCAGCGATTAGGGGAACAAACAAACCGGAACCAAGGTTGAGCCTCTCAGAGTCAACTTTGGAGGTTTGATGCCAGAAAACACTGCTGCCCCGCAGGTGCTGCCGGTGCTGTTCGTGGCCGAGCCGATCGTGCTGCCCGGAATGGTGGTGCCGATCGAACTCGACGACGCCGCCCAGGCCGCCGTGCAGGCCGCGCAGTCCGCCGCAACCGACGGCGAATCCGGAACGCTGCTCATCGCACCGCGACTGGAGGACCGCTACCCGTCCCACGGTGTGATCGCGACCGTCCTGCAGGTCGGCCGGATCCCCGGCGGCGAGGGAACCGCCGCGGTGGTGCGCGGACAGAAGCGCGCCCACATCGGTGCCGGCGCCTCGGGTCCGGGTCCCGCCCTGTGGGTCACCGTGACCGAGGTCGACGAGACCCCGAGCCCGGAGTCCGGCGAGGACGTCAAGGCGCTGGCCGCCGAGTACAAGAAGCTGCTGCTGGCCATGCTGCAGCGGCGCGAGGCGTGGCAGATCATCGACTACGTCAACCGGATCACCGATCCGTCGGCCCTGGCCGACACGTCGGGGTACGCGTCCTACCTGACCGCCGAACAGAAGCGCCGGCTGCTGGAGACCGCCGACGTCGGCGAACGGCTGCGGGTCCTGATCGCCTGGATCAACGAGCACCTGGCCGAGGTCGAGGTCAACGACAAGATCGCCGAGGACGTGCGCGCCGGGATGGACAAGCAGCAGAAGGAGTTCCTGCTGCGCCAGCAACTGGCGGCCATCCGCAAGGAGCTCGGCGAGGGGCCGGACGGCGAGGGCGGCACCGACGACTACCGTGCCCGCATCGAGGCCGCCGATCTGCCCGAGAAGGTGCGCGAGGCCGCGCTGCGCGAGGTCGGCAAGCTGGAACGCTCCAACGAACAGAGCCCCGAGGGCGGCTGGATCCGCACCTGGCTGGACACCGTGCTGGAGCTGCCGTGGAACGTCACCACCGAGGACTCGGCCGACCTGAAGGCGGCCCGGGAGATCCTCGACGCCGACCACCACGGTCTGGATGACGTCAAGGAACGCATCGTGGAGTACCTGGCGGTGCGCGCCCGCCGCGCCCGGCGCGGCCTGGCCGTCGTCGGCGGCCGCGGGTCGGGTGCGGTGATGGTGCTGGCCGGTCCCCCGGGGGTGGGCAAGACCTCCCTGGGCGAATCGGTCGCGCGCGCCCTGGGCCGCAAGTTCGTTCGGGTGGCGCTCGGCGGCGTGCGCGACGAGGCCGAGATCCGCGGACACCGGCGCACCTATGTCGGCGCGCTGCCGGGCCGGATCGTGCGGGCCATCGGCGAGGCCGGGTCGATGAACCCGGTGGTGCTGCTCGACGAGATCGACAAGGTGGGCTCGGACTACCGCGGTGATCCCGCGGCCGCCCTGCTGGAGGTTCTCGACCCCGCGCAGAACCACACGTTCCGCGACCACTACCTGGACCTGGACCTCGACCTGAGCGACGTGGTGTTCCTGGCCACGGCCAATGTCGTCGAGAACATCCCGTCGGCACTGCTGGACCGCATGGAGCTGGTCACCATCGACGGATACACCGAGGACGACAAGGTGGCCATCGCCCGGGACTTCCTGTTGCCGCGGCAGGCCGAACGCGCGGCGCTGACCGACGACGAGGTCGGCGTCACCGACGCGGCGCTGCGCAGGATCGCGGCCGACTACACCCGCGAGCCGGGGGTGCGGCAGTTCGAGCGGCTGCTGGCCAAGGCGCTGCGCAAGGCGGCCACCAGGCTGGCCGAATCGAGCGAACCGATCACCATCGACGAGCCCGATCTCGTGGACTACCTGGGCCGCCCGCGGTTCATGCCGGAGTCGGCCGAACGCACGGCGGTGCCGGGCGTGGCCACGGGCCTGGCCGTCACCGGCCTGGGCGGCGATGTGCTCTACATCGAGGCCGGCTCGACCGGGTCGACCTCCCCTGGTGACGGGTCGCTGCAGCTGACGGGTCAGCTCGGCGACGTGATGAAGGAGTCCGCGCAGATCGCGCTGTCGTATGTGCGCGCCCATGCCGAGCAACTCGGCGTGGATCCCGCGGTGCTGGACCGCAAGATCCACGTGCACGTGCCCGCGGGCGCGGTGCCCAAGGACGGGCCCTCGGCGGGGGTGACCATGGTGACCGCACTGGTGTCCATGGCGACCGGGCGGCAGGTCCGCTCCGATGTCGGGATGACCGGCGAGGTCACCCTGAACGGCCGGGTGCTGCCGATCGGCGGCGTCAAGCAGAAGCTGCTGGCCGCCCAGCGTGCCGGGCTGACGACGGTGTTCATTCCGCAACGCAACGAGGCGGATCTGGACGACGTGCCGGCCGAGGTGCTGGAGGCCCTCGACGTCCGGCCGATGACCGACGTCGCCGAGATCGTCGCGCAGGCGCTGTACAGCGACGACAACACCGGTCATGACACCGGCGACGACACCGGCGACGACACCGGCGACAATGTCATCGACGTCGGGCCGGTCCGCCGCGCATCGTGAATGCCCGGGGCCGCGGGGGCGGCTGCGGCACGCGTCGGCCCCGCCCCCCGGCCACCTGCGACGACACCTGAGGGCGGAAATCACGGGCTGGGACGCCACCGGCGATTAGTCTCAGCCCGTGATGACTCGATGACTGCCGGCGCGGGGCCGGCAGCCGACGCCCACGCCGACGTCGACGAGTCCCCGGATACGGGTGGGACGGGGTCGAGCGCCCTGCCGGGCAAGCGGCGTCGCGGCCGCCGGCGTCCCCGGGCGCTCATGGGCCGGGTGAGCATCCAGTCCAAGATCCTGATCATGCTGCTGTTCACCAGCGTGCTCTCGGCCGCGATCGTCGGTGCGATCGGATTTCAGTCCGGCCGAAACGGGCTGCGGTCGGCGGTTTTCGATCAGTTGACGGAGCTGCGCGAGGCCCAGACCCGCCGACTGGAGGCGCTCTACGTCGAGATGACGAACTCGCTGGTGGTCTACTCGGGCGTCGAGACGACCACCAGCGCCATGACCGCGTTCCGCGCGGGGTTCGCCGAACTGTCCGACGCCACGATCACTCCCGAGCAGCAGCAGCGCCTCACCGACTTCTACGCCACCCAGTTCGCCCCCGAGGTGGAGAAGGAGTCCGGCCAGCGGCTCGATCTGGCCGCGGTGTTGCCCGCCTCGAACGCGCAGAGGTATCTGCAGGCGATCTACACCGCCCCGTACACCACCGACACCTCGGCTCTGAACGTCGACGATCCCGGTGACGGCAGCGCATGGAGTGCGGCCAATGCGCGCTACACCAAGTTCTTCCGGGAGATCGTCCGGCGCTTCGGGTTCCGGGACGCCCTGCTCATCGACCCGCAGGGCACCGTGGTCTACAGCGCCTACAAACAGGAGGAACTCGGCACCAATCTGCTGACCGGGCCCTACGCCACAGCGACGTTCACCGACGCGTTCAACAAGACGGTGAACGGCCGGGCACTGGAGAAGGTCGAGGTCACCGACTTCACCAACTATCTGCCGAACTACAACGAGCCCACCGCGTGGCTGATGTCGCCGGTCGGGACGGCCAGCCAGACCGACGGCGTGCTGGCCCTGGAGTTCCCGATCGAGAAGATCAACAACCTGATGACCTACAGCCAGGACTGGCGGGCCGTGGGCATGGGCAGTACCGGCGAGACCTACCTGGCCGGCCCCGACAACCTGATGCGCTCGGATTCGCGGCTGTTCCTGGAGGATCCGCAGAAATACAAGCAGGAGGTCGTCGCCGCGGGCACACCGCCCGACGTCGCCGAGAGCGCGATCCGGCTGCACGGTACGACGCTGGTCCAGCCCGTCGGCAACGACGCGCTGTCCCGCGCGCAGCGGGGCCAGTTCGGAACGCTGATCACCGAGGACTATCTCGGGAACCGCACGTTGCAGGCCTACGGCCCGGTGAACCTTCCGGGACTCAACTGGTCGCTGATCGCCAAGATCAACACCGACGAGGCCTTCACCCCGGTGCTGAACTTCACCCGCAAACTCGTCTGGTCGACCGTGCTGATCATCTTCCTGGTGTGCATCGCCTCGATGTTCCTGGCGCGGTTGTTCGTCCGCCCGATCAAGCGTCTGGAGGCGGGCGCCGAACGCATCGGCGCCGGTAACTTCGACACCACGCTGCCGGTGCTGTCCCGCGACGAATTCGGTGATCTGACCATGGTGTTCAACGAGATGAGTCGCGGCCTCAAGACCCATCAGGACCTGCTCGCCGAGCAGCAGCGGGAGAACCGCCGTCTGCTGCTGTCCTTGATGCCGGAGGCGGTGGCGGACCGCCACCGCGGCGGTGAGGACACCGTCGCCGAGGATCACCGGGACGTGTCGGTGATCTTCGCCGACATCGTCGGACTCGACGAACTGGCCACCCAGTTGCCCGCCGAGGAGCTGCTCAGGGTGGTCAACCACATCGTGCGGCAATTCGACGCCGCCGCAGAGGAACTCGGTGTCGAGCGGGTCCGCACGATGCGCAGCGGCTACCTGGCCAGTTGCGGTCTGAACACGCCGTGGCTGGACAACGTGCGGCGCACCGTCGACTTCGCGGTCGAGATCGACAGCATCATCGAGCGGTTCAACAACGAGACCGGACACCACCTGGCGCTGCGGATCGGTATCGACACCGGCACCGTCACCACGGGTCTGGTCGGGCGCACCACCGTCGTCTACGACATGTGGGGTGCGGCGGTCAATCTCGCGCACCGGGCCCAGAGTGGTCCCGCCGAGCCGGGTATCTATGTCTCCACGGCGGTCTACGACGCGATGCGCGATGTGCGGCAGTTCGCCCCGGCCGGGGAGGTCGCCGTCGCCGGCGCACCGGGCGCGGCCACCGAGCAGATCTGGAAGCTCGTGGAGCCGCCGGCATGACCCCGCTGTGGGAGTCCTCCTGGTTCTCCTGGTCGGTCGCGGTCGCGATCGGCCTGCCGGTGGGCCTGGTGGCCTTGACGGAGCTGCATCAGACGCTGGTGCGCAGGGGCTCGGTGCTGGCCCGGCCGGTGGCGGTGACGCGCACCTATCTGCTGCCCCTGGTCGCGCTGCTGATCCTGATGCTCAAGGCACGCGACATGCCCTGGCACGACACCTGGGTTCGCGTGGTGGCCACCGCGGTGGGCTTCGTGGTGCTGGTCCTGGCGCTCTCGGGGCTGAAGGCGACGCTGTTCCACGGCGCGCCGGAAGGCAGCTGGCGCAAGCGAATGCCCTCGATCTTCCTCGACGTGGCCCGGTTCGTGCTCATCGCGGTCGGGGTGGCGCTGATCCTGGCCTACGTGTGGGGCGCCAAGGTCGGCGGTGTGTTCACCGCGCTGGGCATCTCCTCGATCGTCCTGGGCCTGATCCTGCAGAACTCGGTCGGCCAGATCATCTCCGGTCTGTTGATGCTGTTCGAGCAGCCGTTCCGGCTCGGCGACTGGTTGAAGACGCCGACCGCCGACGGCCGGGTGGTCGAAGTCAACTGGCGCTCGGTGCACATCGACACCGGAATGGGCCTGCAGATCACACCCAATTCGGTGCTCGCCGCGGCCTCGTTCACCAACCTCAGCAGGCCCGCCGGCGCCCACCGGATCGTCGTGGCGACGTCGTTCGACACCGCCGACCCGCCGGAGCAGGTGTGCGCGCTGCTGACCCGGGTCGCCGAGGACCTGCCCCATCTGAGCCCCGGCGCCGGGCCGTCGGCCGAACCGCTCGGCGGCACCGGCTTCCAGGTGTCGATCCCCCTGCGCAGCCCCGCCGACGAGGAGCCCGCTCGAGCGGTCTACCTGCGCAGGTTGTGGTACGCCTCGCGGCGCGCCGGGCTGCATCTCGAGGGCGCCACCGACGACTACTCCAGCAGCACCCGCCGGGTTCAGGCGCTGGCCGCCGTGGCCCGCACCCTGCGCCTGACCCCGGCCGACCAGCGTGCTCTGGTGGACGATGTCCGGCTGGTCCGCTACGCCGACGACGAGACGATCCAGTACCTCGGTTCGGTGGCGGACTCCATGAAATTCGTGCTGGGCGGGGCGGTCCGGCTGCTCGTCCCCGGCCAGGACGGGGGCATGGTCGAGGTGCGCGTGCTCAAGGTCGGCGACTTTATCGGGGCCACCACCCTGACGCGGGAGCCCCTGCTCTCGGCGGCCACGGCCATCGGCGAGGTGACGTTGCTGGAGGTTCCCCGCTCCGAGATCGCCGACCTCGTCGCCCGGAAACCGACGCTGCTGCGCGACATCGGCCGCGCGATCGAGGACCGCCGCCGGGAGATCCGGGAGGGCCGGCAGGGCACGGGTACTCACGACACGGCCACTCACGACACGGGCTCCGGCGCCGCGTCGCCGAACGAGGCCACCGGCACCGACCCCGGTCGGCAGGCCCTCGGCAGGCGCTGAGCATTCCCGGGTCCTCCCCCGCCCCGGGCCGGTGATGGCGGACAAACCCTTGCGGTCCCGCGGCACCCGGGACAGATAATGGGGTCATGCCGGACCCGAACACACTCAAACGCGATGTCGTGCACGCCGTGCAGCGCTATCTGATCAATCCGGTCGGCCGGCGGCTGCCCACCACGATGATCGAGACGGTCGGGCGCACGTCGAAGAAGCCGCGGCGCACCAACGTCGGCGGCACCCTTGACGGCGACACGTTCTGGATCGTCGCCGAGCACGGCGAACACGCCGACTACGTCAAGAACATCAAGGCCGACCCGGCGGTGCGGCTGCGTCTGCGCGGGCGCTGGCGGACCGGTACGGCGCACCTGCTGCCCGATGACGACCCGATGCAGCGGCTACGTGACCAGCCGACCTCCAACAGCGCGGTCGTGCGGGCATTGGGCACCGAGCTGCTCACCGTCCGCGTCGATCTGGACTGAGCTGCGATGGCCTACGACGAGGTGCTGGCCAACCGGCTGCGCGACGTGCTCAGCTCGCGGCGCGGGATCGACGAGAAGGCCATGTTCGGCGGGCTGGGGTTCCTCGTCGGCGGCCATCTGGTGGTCGCGGCCAGCCGCGACGGTGGGCTTCTGGTGCGCGTGCCGCCGTCGGAGACCGAGACGCTGCTGGACGCGGCGGGCGGGCGCGGTCACGTCACCCCCATGGTGATGGCCGGCCGGCCCAGACGCGGGTGGCTCCACGTCGCCGCGGAGGGCCTGAACACCCGGCGCCAGCTCACGAGCTGGGTCGGCCGGGCACTGGACTACGTCGACACCCTGCCGGCCAAACCCGGCTGACCGACCGGGTTCACCCCGCCGTGGCACGGGTATTCCCGCACTGATGTCCGCACCCGATTCCCGCACGGAGCTGACCCGGCGCCTGCTCGACGAGGCCGGAACCACCTACGCGCAGCAGGCCGGTATCCACCTGACGAACACGCCGATGCCGTTGTTCCAGCTGCTTGTGCTGGCGATGTTGGCGGCCAAGCCGATTCACGCCGACACCGCCACCGCCGCGGCCCGGGAGCTCTGGGGAGCCGGGCTGCGCACGCCCGGCGCGGTGCTCGGCGGTGACCGCGCGAGGATGATCGAGGCGTTCGGGCGTGCCGGCTACGCCCGCTACGACGAGAGCTCGGCGACCCGGTTGACCGACATGGCCACCATGGTGCGCGACGACTACCACGGCGACCTGCGCGGGCTCGCCGAGCGGGCCGGCGGCGACACCGGCGAGGCGGCCCGCCTGCTCACGCGCTTCAAGGGGATCGGGGCCACCGGCGCCGCGATCTTCCTGCGCGAGGTCCAGGACGCGTGGCCCTGGGTGCGGCCCTACTTCGACGAGCGGGCTCGGCAGGCCGCCGGGCAGCTCGGCCTGCCCACCGATCCCGACCGGTTGGGCGCCCTGGCCTGCGGGGACAACGCGCGCCTGGCCGCGGCCCTGGAACGGGTCTCGCGCGACGAGAGGCTCATGGGCGAACTGACCGGTTCGTGACCGGTCCCGGAGCGGTCCCGGAGCGGTCCAGGACGCCGTGACGACAGGCGCGACGACAGGAAGGCGCCGATCCGCTCCCGGGAGGCCGTGGACCCCGACGCACCGGCCGATCCGAACCGCCAGCTCAGCACGCTCGCCCCAACGGGCCCCGCGGGTGACTGACCCTCCCGCCGTCCGGTAGGCGACAATGACAGGACGGACAGCACGGCGGACAGGGCACGAGGGACAGGGCACGACGGACAGGGCCGGAGGGGGCGTTTGGTAGGGGCGCAGATGCCATCGGAGCCCGCGGCCGCCGGTCTGGACGTGTCCGCCCTGCCGGCCGATCGGGTGGTCGGTGTGCTCGGGCCGGATCCCGAGCAGTTCAGCGTCGGTCTGGACCCGTTGCCGGCGGATGCGCCGGTGGTCATCGGTTACCAGGTGACCGCCGAAGGTGAACCGACCCCGGCCGGTTCACGTTCGGTGGTCAGCGAGGTGCTCGCGGTGCTGGAGTCGGCGGTACGCGACCTCTTCCCCGCCTGGCTACCGGGTGCGCCGGCCGGGTCCGGCAGCGACTTCGATCGGCGCACCGCACGCCGGCTGGGGCGGATCGCGGGTTCGCGGAGCCCCCACTTCGGCCCGCTGCTGGCCGACCTGGCCGACGCGGCGTTGGCCGGCAGGCCCCTGCGCGGGGGTTACGACCCTGCGCATCTGGGTCGTGGGCTGGCGGCACTGCTCGCCGAGACCTATGGCCGCGACGGCGTGGTCATCGCGCTGCATCGCCAGCACGTCGGCGCCGGTGCCGACCGGGAAGCCGACCGGGACGTCGTCGCCACGGCCGCGGAATGGTTGGCCAACCACGTGGGCGTGGGTGTCTGGCTGCTGGGCGATCTGGCCCGGGATTCCGATCGGATCCCGCTGGTGAGCGTTCTCGTGCCCGACTACCTGCGCACCCTGCAGCGGCCGCGGGCCGGCGCGGGCGCAGGCCTCGCCACGGTGCCCGCGCTGGTCGGGCGCCCCCACCCGGGCAGCGCGGTGGAGCAGGCCGTGGAGGCGGCGCTGGGCCGCTGCGCCTGGGCGCACGGGCGCACCTGGAATCAGACCCACTGGGGAGGGCGACGCTTCTTGCCGCCGCTGCGGGTGGATCTGATGTGGCCGCGCGAGCGGGTCGTCGTCGAACTCGACGGCCCCGACCACCGTGGCGCACTGAAATACGCCGACGACCGCCGCCGCGACAACACGCTGGTTCTGGCGGGTTTCGCCGTGCTGCGGTTCACCAACGACGAAGTCAGCGCGGACCTGTCACGCACACTTGCCATGATCGAAGAGTTGCTGGCGGCCCGACGGAGCGACGAAGGGATGCATACGTGAACGTGAGGCCCGAGGACCTGACGGGAGCCGAGCAGGCGGTGCTTCTGGTACTGATGGCTGAGGTGCGGCCCGTTCCCAACCCCGAGCTGGCACAGTTGGGGCCCGAACTGACCAAGCCGAGCCGGGAGAAGCTCAACCGGCTCGGTCTGATCGAATCGACCCAGGAGGGCAGACGCTTCGTGCACGAGCTCACCGACCGCGGTTGGGCGACCTGCCGCAGCCTTCTCGGCGCTGCGGTCCCGCCGGGCGCCAAGGGCCAGGCCAAGGCGTTCTACACCGTCCTGCGCGGGCTCGGGACCTATCTGGAGCGCGAGGACGTGCCGCTGGCGGAGGTGTTCCGCACCTCCCGCCCGGTCGCACGTTCCGGGGCAACCGTTGCTGTCGGGGCGGCCGGGGCGGCGCCGACCGGCGAATCGGCAGAGACGCTGATCCGCTCCTCCTACGGCCGTCTTGCCGGCGCCCCGGGCGGCTGGGTCGGGCTGGCCCGGCTGCGCGCCGCCGTCGGCGGGGTCGCCCGGACCGACCTCGACGCCGAACTGAGACGGATGTACCGGATTCCGGGCGTGCACTTGATCCCCGAGGAGAACCAGAAGGTGTTGACCGCCGAGGACCGCGCCGCCGCCGTCGAGATCGGCGGCCAGGCCAAACACGTCATCGCGATCGAGGCCTGATGGGTGACCCGATGAACTCCGAAGAGCGCGAGGCACTGTCGGCCCTGCGGCTGACGTGGGCCCCCACCTCCGACGACCTGTGGCGCCCACAGACCGAGCTGCACGTCGCCGGCCTCAACGACAACGTGCTCGCCGAGGTGATGGCCGCCGTCGACGACGCCGCCGTCGACCCCGACGGCAGCCCGCTGGGCGTGGTGCTTCGGGGCCAGGCCGGCTCCGGCAAGACCCACATGCTCGGCCAGGTCCGGGAACGCGTCCAGGCCGCCGGCGGGTTCTTCTTCGTCGTGGAACTGCTCGACGCCACCAGCTTCTGGCAGTCGGCCCGGGCGGGCATCCTGGAGAGCCTCGGGCGGCCCGGCGCCCGGCGCGAGACGCAGCTCAAGGACCTGTTGTGGGAGCTGGCCTCGATCGCGCACGTCTCCCGGGCCGCCCGCCGCGCCATCGCCGGCGACGACGAGCTGAGCCCGGACATCCTCGACGAGTTCGTCACCGCCCTGCACAAGGTCCACCGTGAGACCGTCCGGCAGTGCCGGCACGTGTTGCGGGCGCTGGTTCTGGTGGGCTCGTCGGACTTCGGACTGCAGGACATCGGCGAGGCGTACCTGAGCTCGCACGAGGACGCCGGCGGCGATCGCGGCGGCTGGGGGCTGCCGGCGTCGACGGCCACGCCGCAGGAGACCGTGCGCGACATCGCGCGGATCGTGGCGCTGGCCGGCCCCGCCGTGCTCGCCGTCGACCAGATCGACACCCTGCTGGCCCAGTCCACCGAACGCATCGACACCGCCGCCGCACCGACCGACAACCGCGACCTCGAACACGTCGCGCACGGCCTGATGTCGATCCGCCAGACGATGCGCCGCACCGTCGGCGTGGTCGCCTGCCTGCCCGCCGCGTGGGAGAGCATCCAGCACCGGGCCACCGCCACCGTCGCCGACCGGTTCCGGGTGACCTCCCCGCTGCAGGGGCTGCCCACCCCGGAACTGGGCCGCGCCATCCTGGAACGCCGGTTCGCCGCCGGGTACGCCGCCGTCGGCTTCACTCCGCCCTACCCGAGCTGGCCGATCCGGGCCGACGCCTTCGCCGACGCCCCGAACTACACGCCACGCCAGCTGCTCAAACGCGCCGACGCCCACATCCGCGGCTGTCTGAGCAGCGACGAGGTCGTCGAGCTGGCCTCGCTGGCCGACGGCCGCGGCGCCGAGGCTCCCGGCGCCGGAAGCGCCGGCACGGACTCCGGACGGTCGCCCGCGTCCGAGGCGCATGCCGGCGACCAGTACGGCGGACTCGATGCCCGCTTCGCCGAGTTCCGCCGCCGGGCGGTCACCGTGGCCGCACTGGACCCCGAGGGCGAGGACACCACCATGCCCGAACTGCTGCACGCCGCCCTGCGGGCCTGGATCGAGGAGGACGGCGACGGCGGGGACCTCGGGGACTTCCGCGTGGATCCACCGCCCGGGGCGCGGGTACCGCTGCACGCACGCCTGCGCCGCAGCCTGGACCCCGCCACCGACGACGAACGGCACTGGGCATTTCGCGCGATCGCCGCCGGCCATCCGGTGGCCGTCCAGAATCGGATCCGAAGTGCCTGCCAGGCAACGGGTTTCGGCAACAACCTGGATCGGCGCAAGTTGTTCCTGCTGCGCAACAGCCCCTGGCCCAGCGGCAAGAAGACGACCGCGATGATCGAGGACTTCACCGCGGCGGGCGGACGTACCCTGCACGTCTCCGACGCCGACCTGCGCACCATGACCGCACTGCGCGACCTGGTCGAGGAGGACGCCCGCGAGTTGCCGCAGTGGTTGCGTGCCCGGATGCCCGCCCACACGATCACGCTGCTGCGCGAGGCCCTCGGCGAGGAGGCCGGTCCGCTGCCCCCGCCCGGGCCGCAGCCCGGGGACACCGACGAGCCGGCGGCCGCGGAGGCCGAGCAGGAGGCGGGAGGCGAGGCCGAGCGGCGGCCGGAAACACCCGCCGAGGAGACGCCGCGCTCTCCGACCGCGATCCCGCTGGGCTTCGACGAGGTCGACGGTGCCCGCCGCGACGTCGACCTGGCCGCGCTGCGCAAGCACACCGTGATCTTCGCCGGGTCGGGCTCGGGCAAGACCGTGCTGATCCGCCGGATGGTCGAGGAGTGCGCGCTGCGGGGCGTGTCCTCGATCGTGCTGGACCCCAACAACGACCTGTCCCGGCTGGGCTCGGCGTGGCCACAGCAACCACCGGGCTGGAACCCGGACGACACCGCGCGCGCGGCACAGTTCCTGGCCGAGACCGACGTGGTGGTGTGGACACCGAACCGCAAGGCCGGCCGGCCGCTGTCGTTTCAGCCGTTGCCGGACTTCTCCGCGGTGGCCGAGGACCCCGACGAGTTCGCCGCGGCGGTGGACTCCGCGGTGGCCGCCCTGGAGCCGCGGGCGCTGATCACCGGCCGCACCGCCAAGGCCAACCTGCGCCGGGCGGTGCTCCGTCAGGTCCTGGGCTGGTACGGCCAGCGCGGCGGCAGCTCGCTGGCCGAGTTCGTCGACCTGCTCGGGGAGCTGCCCGACGGGGTCAGCAGCCTGGGCAACGCCGCCGCCCTGGCCGCCGAGCTCGGGCAGAACCTGCAGGCCGCCATGATCAACGACGCGATGTTCGGCGGCGCCGGCACCCCGGCCGACCCGGGCACGCTGCTCACGCCGGCGCCGGGGTACCGGGCGCGGGTCTCGGTGATCAGCATGGTGGGCCTGGCCGGTGAGGCCCAGCGCGAGGGTTTCGTCAACCAGCTGCAGATGGCGCTGTTCGCCTGGCTGCGGCGCCACCCCGCCGGGGAGCGTCCGCTCGGTGGGCTGCTGGTGATGGACGAGGCGCAGAACTTCGCCCCGGCCCGCGGGACGACCGCCTGCCTGCGCAGCACGCTGGCCCTGTCCTCGCAGGCGCGCAAGTACGGTCTGGGCCTGGTGTATGCCACACAGTCGCCGAAGGGCCTGCACAACACGATTCCGGGAAACGCGGCAACGCAGTTCTACGGACTGCTGAACTCACCCACCCAGATCGACACCGCCCAGGAGATCGCCCGGGCCAAGGGCGGGCTGGTGCCCGAGATCAGCCGGCTGCGCGCGGGCAACTTCTACCTGGCTCTCGAGGGTGAGCCGTTCCACCGGATCCGGGCCCCGTGGTGCCTGTCGCACCACCCGCCGAGCCCGCCGACCGTCGAGGACGTGTTGCGGCTGGCCCGCGACGGCGAGGACTGACACCCGGCGCCGGTCCCGCCGGGACCCCGGGGCGGGGAACCGATCAGGCGGGCACCCAGTCGATCTCGAACGTCTCCGGCATCTGCAGGGTCTGCAACCGTTCGTTCTCGGCGCGTCGGCACTTGGCCCGCAGCCGCAGATCGATCGGCGCGGTGAGGACCTCGTCGCAGGTCAGGTAGAAGATGTCGGAGGGCTCCCCCAGCATGCGCTGTCCGGCCAGCCGGGTTCCCCGCTCGAGCAGCGCCGTCCGCAACTGCCACAGGTACTGCGCGGTCACCTCCCAGCAGCGGCGGCGGGCGGTGCCGGCGGCGTCGGCGAGCCGGACGGCCCACCGCGGCTTGACGTCGGCGGTCGCGGCGGGATCGGTGTCGGCCGCATGCTCGGGGTCGGGGGTGCGCTCCTCGACGGGGTCGTCGCTCAGGACGGCGGCCGCCGCGGCGAGCTCGCCGGAGGTGGCGGCAAGCTGGAACACCTCACTGGGCCGTCGCTGCCCGCCGGCCAGGCCGCGCAGGGCGTCCTCGAGTACCCGGCCGAGCGCCGCCAGCCGGAATCCCTGCTGAATTCTGCTGCGCAACAAACCGATCCGCGCCTCCAGCGCGGCGTCGCTGAGCCCGGCGCAGGCCGTCTCGTCGGACCGTTCGGCGTCGAGGGCCGCGGCGAACTCGGCGGCGCGCTCACCGAACCGGCGCGCCGGTGAAAGCATACGGCGCGCGTTCCGGTACCGGTGGGTGCGGGACTGCCCCTCCCCGGCGGCGTCGGCCACCGAGAGCCCCGAATACAGGTGGTGGCCGAACACCGCGACCGCGCGGGCCTGCCACTCCGCGGCCACCGAACCGCGCAGGCCCAGCGCACGCGAGGTGGTGTCCTGCGCCACCCGCAGCGCACCCAGCACCACGTCCAGCGACACCGGCGTCAGCGGCCCCGCCCCGTAGCCGTCCCGGCTGAACACCGGGAACCGGCGATCGATCAGGCTGTCGAACTCACCGGAGACACCGTTGGGTGCCGGGTCGTGCAGCACGATCGCCGCGCTGCGCGCCGGTGTCACGGTGCCCGAACCGCGGGGCGATTCCATCGGCAGCGCCGACCACCACTCGGTGTCGCGGGCGCCGGCCGCGGTGACCCGGCGCCCGGCCAGCCCCCGGGCGGTGTCGGCGACGGCATCGGCGGCACTCCATCCGCACTCGAAATCCCATTGCCGGTGCAGCGGAACGAGCTTGTAGCCCGGATCGTGGTCGGTCCAGGCCACCCCGCCGCGCCCGCCGGCACCCGCGCGCAGCAGCAGCCGGCGGGCCGTCACCAGGGTGACCGCGTCGGTGGTGGCCAGGTCGACCACCCCGGTGCGGTGCGATCCGACCGCACGGATCAGGAACCGGCGCAGGTCGTCGTGGTGCAGCACCCGCATCGTCGCCGGGCCGTGCGAGTTCACGATCGTCCGTACCGTGCGGGCCACCATCCAGTCGATCTGGCGTCCGACCGCCGGGGCGACGCGGATCACCAGGCTGGGCCCCCACGCCGAGGACACCAGGGTCTCGGCCTCGCGGTAGAGCGCCGGGTCGCCGCAGGCCTGGGAGACGAAGACCAGCCGGGCGCCGGCCTGGGCGGCGGCGTCGGCGACGTGGACGACGCCGCCCAGGCCGGCGCTCTCGGGGGCCGCGGCCTCGACCGGGGCCAGGTGGATCACCGTGTCGGCGCCGTCGGCCAGATAGCGCGGCAGCCCGGCCTGCAACCGGCCCAGCGTCAGCTCCACCCGGGGATCGAGATCGGGGTGAGCGCGCAGCGCGACACCGCTCACCTCGTGTCCGGCGGCCAGCAGGTCGGCCGCCACCGCGCGACCCAGCCTGCTGGTGACGCCGGTCAACAAGATCCGCATGCGATCCCCGTCCCCCGATCGGTACCGCACAGCGTAGTCGGCTGCTCTGCCGCGTGGGGCGGGTTTTGCCGGGGCATCGCCGACAGTCGGGGCAGGTCGGGGCGGCCGGTAGGGGCGGGCGGTCAGGGAAGCGTGGCCGTCCCGTCGGCTCGCACGCTCACCTTCGAGCCGGTGAGTTCGTCCAGGTCACCGGCCAGCGCCGCGCCCGCCGCATCCTGGTCGGGCACCACCGCCAGGGTGCGGGCGTCATCGGGAGTGCGCACCGCCAGGAACACCCGGGCGGGGCCGCCGTCGCGGTCGAACGGTGCCGTCCAGGACTCGACGGTGCCGACCCCTTCCCACTCGGTGTGGGCCCGCCGGACGGGTTCGCGGTCGACCTCGTCCTGCACATCGGCCCAGCGGAAGGCGGCCGGCGGCGGGGTGGCGCTGTACACGCCGAACGCGTGCTTGGTCAGGTAACCGCCGTTGGCGGTGATCAGTCCGCGCCGGCCCGGCTCGGCGGCCAGGCGCTGGGCCATGGTCGCGATCGCGTGCATGACGTAGTTGTTCCACGGCCCGCCGGCGAAGGTCAGGCCGCCCGTGACCGTCAGGGGGCGCGCATCGTCGGTGGTCGACAGCCCCAGCTCGTCGGCGGCGACCTGGACCGCCGACGGGAAGCACGAGTACACGTCCACCAGGTCCACCTCGTCGATCCCCAGGCCGGCCAGCTCCAGGGCGCGCCGCCCGGCGAACCGGATCGCCGGGGACCGGTGGTAGTCGGCGCGGGTACTGATCGCGTAGGTGTCGTGCGAATCCGTGCCCGCCCACGGGAAGACCCACCGCTCCCGCGGAACCCGCAGGTAGGTCGCCTGCTCGACGGAGGTCAGGATGAGCGCCGCGCCCTGGTCCACCATGTTGTTGGAGTTCAGCAGCTTGGTGTAGGGCCAGCTGATCATCCGGTTGTCCGGGCCGGGGGTCACGATCTGCTCGGCGGTGTAGGACGTCGAGGACCAGGCGTGCGGGTTGGTGGTGGCCACGGCGTTGAACCGCTGCCACAACGCGCCCAGGCGCTCCCGGTGGCGGTGCTGGGACTCGCCGCGGTGGGCCCGCAGCGCCTCCTCGAACAGCGGATAGACGTGCGACGGCGCGGCCAGGCCGATGCGCTGCTGCTCGGGCATCACCATGTCGAACTCGTCCTCGGCGCCCGGCGGCACCGGCACCGATTCGTCCTGGGTGGTCCACTGCGGCCGGATGCCCTGGGCCTTCTGTCGCTTGCGCGAACGCCACGTCTCCGCGCCGGCCAGCAGCACCACCCGGTCGCGGCCGGCGAGGATGTCCAGGCAGGCCTGGTTGACCAGGGACTGCGGCACGTTGCCACCGATCGCGGAGTACCGGGTGGCCGGGTTGTCGGCCCCGATGCGCTGTCCCAGCTCCAGGCCCGGGTCGCGGTAGCGCCACGACAGCAGGTTCACGACCCGGATGGCGTCGACCGCCTGCAGCACCCGGGGGTCGGCGGCCTCCCGGGCCGCGGCGGCCATCAGGGCGACCGGCTCCTGTGCGTCCTCGGCCGGAACATGCTGATTGACCTGGCCGTAGCCGATGAGCACGGGAGTCCTGGGGTCGAGGGCCATGGCTGCACGCTATCAGCGCGCGACACGGACGTTGACAGGTGTCAAACATCCTCCGCTGTGCCCGGACCGGTGAACAGCACGCCCTCGGCGAGCAGCCGGTCGATCTGCGCGTCGCCCAGTCCCAGCACCCGGCGGCACACCTGCCGGGTGTGCTGGCCCGGCAGCGGGGCCGGGCGCAGCGGCGCCGGCGGAAGGTAGCGGAACCGGGCCGGCCGCGTCTCGGTCGGCAGCGGATGGTCGATGAGGGGATGCCGCATCTCGGTCAGCAGCGGCGCGGGGCCCCGCTGGACCTCCTCGAAGACGTCGTCGGCGCGGTTCATGGCCGCCGCCGGCACCCCGGCGCGCTGCAACAGCGCGGCGACCTCGTGCGGTGCGCGGGTCCGGGTGTATGCCGCCAGTTCGGCGACGAGCACCGCCCGGTTGTCCGCGCGGGCGGCCGCGGTGCGCCAGCGGGGATCCGCGGCCAGGGCCGGCGCACCGAGGGCGGCGGCCAGCGCCTGCCAGTCGCCGTCGTGGCGGATCGAGATCACACACCACTGGTCGTCCCCGGCGCACTCGCACACCGCGTCCACGGCCGGATCCGCCACGAACTGCCCGGGCCTTTCCCGCCGCGCCGCCTCGCCGACGTAGACGGTGTCGAGCTGGTTGAGCACCACCTCGGCCTGCGAGACGTGGATCCGGGCGCCCCGGGCGTTGCGGCCGTCCCGGGCCGCCCGGATCAGGGCCGCCAGCGCGCCGATGGCGCCGACCCGGGCGGCCACGTGGTCGGGAAAGATGGAGGTGGCGTCGAAGAACCCCTCGTGCAACGGGAGCCGGCCGCTGTCGGCCGGCGCCTGCGGCGAGGTCCACAGCCCGGTCAGCCCGGTCGCCGCGCGCACCAGCGGGCCGTAGCCCATCCGGGTGCTCCACGGGCCGTGTTCGCCGTAGGCGCTGCTCTCGGCGACCACCAGGCGCGGGTTGAGCTCGCGCAGCCTGTCGTGGGTGAAGCCCAGCGAGGCCAACGTGCCGGGTTTGAAGTTCGCGAACAACGCGTCGGCGCCGCGCACCAGTTCGCCCAGCAGCTCGGCGCCGGCGCGGCTGCGCAGCTCCAGGCCCAGACTCTCGCTGTTGCGGTGCGCCCACGCGAACGAGTCGCTGAGCGCCTGACCGGGCCGGGTCTGGCGCAGGCCGTCGGGAAAGGCGGCGCTTTCCACCTTGATCACCTCGGCGCCCAGATCGGCGAACAGCCGGCTGAGCTCCCCGCCGGCGACGATCACCCCGAGATCG
Organism: Mycolicibacterium palauense; assembly: GCF_002592005.1. Classification (GTDB taxonomy): domain Bacteria; phylum Actinomycetota; class Actinomycetes; order Mycobacteriales; family Mycobacteriaceae; genus Mycobacterium; species Mycobacterium palauense. The sequence continues at coordinate 56,770 of NZ_NVQF01000003.1, forward strand.
ACGATGCGGACCCCGGTCAGCGGTGGTGCCCCGGCAGGCAGGGCGGCGTCCCCTGGAGCGCCGTGCCCTGGAGCGCTGTGCCCTGGAGCGCCGTCCCCCGCCGCGCCCCAGCGGGCGGCGTCGTCACCCACCGCGGGGGCCGGTCGCCGGTATCCGCGCCGGTCGCCGTCGACGACGTAGTAGCCCGACGGTGCCACCACCTCCACCCCGGCGGTCACCCCGATGTCGGTGACCGCACCGACGGCGCTGAAATGCTTGCAGCGCAGGGCGTCCGACGCCGGCAGGACCTCGGCGAGGGGGACTCCGTGCGCCTGGCCGGCGGCCACCAGGTCGGCCATCGTCTGGTCGGCGAACAGCTCGGCCACCACCCGTCCGATGTCGGTCCAGGCGGCATACCGCGCGGCGATGGTGTCGAACCGCGCGTCCTGGAACTCCGCGGGCTCGCCCAGCCAGGCCCGCAGGCCCCGCCACTGGCGCGGCGAGAGCAGGCACATGCGGACATGGCCGTCGCGGCAGGCGAAGATCGGGTACGGGTTCTGGTTGCGTGGACGCCCCCGCCAGCGGCCGGGATCCCGGCGGGCCACCGCCGCCTGGCCCTGGGTGCCGAACGCCGGGTCCAGGGTCGTCACCACCGCCTCGAAGCGCGAGAAGTCGATGAAATCGCCTTGCCCGCAACGTAACCGGTTGTAGTACGCGACCAGCGCGGCCCAGGCCGCCTGCACCGCAGCGGTGGCCGACGCGATCCCGGTGGGAGGCAGCACCGGTGTGCCCACCGTCGGCCCCGACCGCGACAGCGCGCCGGACAGGGCGTACAGCACGGCGTCGGTGGCCTGCCAGTGCGCCCGCGGGCCACCGCGGCCGAAGTCGGTGACCGACAGGGCCACCAGGTGGTCGAAGCGGTCGGCCAGTTCGGTGATCGGCGCCCCGTAGGCCGCGGCGCGACCGGGTAGCCCGCTGTCGACGACGATGTCGGCGGCGCCGGCCAGTTCCACCAGGCGCTCGCGGTCGCCCGCGACGGTGGGATCCAGAACCGTGGCGCGTTTGTTGGCGTTGTGCAGCGCGAACGCGATGCCGGTTCCGGCGAGTGTCGGCGGCGTCGACCGGGCCGCCGAACCGCCCGGCGGTTCGACCTTGAGCACGTCGGCACCCAGGTCGGCCAGGATCCGCGACACCGGATCGGCGACGGCCCCGCCCAGATCGAGCACCCGCAGCCCGGCCAGGAGGTCGCCGGCCGGGGATTCGCTGCCGGGCATGCCGTCACCCACTCCCGTCGCCGGCGTCAAGGACAGCCCACGATAGCCGCGCTACCGAAGTCGCCGGTCAGGCGGCCGGTACGTGAACATTCAGCGATCAGTCAGCACCTCATCCGGTGAAGAAGCGTTACATGGAGACATGACGCCGATTTCTGCGACATCCCGGCCATGGCAGCCGAGCAAGCGCACACCGCTGACCGAGGACATGCTGGCCAGACTCAACGGCTGGTGGCGGGCGGCCAACTACCTGTCGGTGGGCCAGATCTATCTGCTGGACAATCCGCTTCTGAGAACCCCGCTGGCCGCGGAGAACGTCAAACCCCGGCTGCTCGGGCACTGGGGCACCACCCCGGGGCTGAACTTCCTCTACGCGCACCTCAACCGGGCGATCGGCGAGCGGCAACAGTCGACGATCTTCCTCACCGGCCCCGGCCACGGCGGCCCCGGGTTGGTGGCCAGCGCCTACCTGGACGGCACCTACACCGAGATCTACCCCGACATCACCCGGGACACCGAGGGCCTGCGTCGGCTGTGCCGCCAGTTCTCGTTCCCCGGCGGGATCCCCTCGCACGTGGCCCCGGAGACCCCCGGCTCGATCCACGAGGGCGGTGAGCTGGGCTATGTCCTGTCGCACGCCTACGGGGCCGCCTTCGACAACCCCGATCTGCTGGTGGCCGCGGTGGTCGGCGACGGTGAGTCCGAGACGGGGCCGCTGGCCACCGGCTGGCACTCCAACAAGTTCCTGAACCCGGTCACCGACGGGGTGGTGCTGCCGATCCTGCACCTCAACGGCTACAAGATCGCCAACCCCACGGTGCTGGCCCGCATCCCCGAGGAGGAGCTGCTGAGCCTGATGGCCGGCTACGGCTACCGGCCGTTCGTGTTCGAGGCCACCGAGACCGACGACCACCTCGATGCGCACCGGCGTTTCGCCGCGCTGCTCGACGAGGTTCTCAACGAGATCGCCCGGATCAGGGAAAACGCCGCCGCCGGCGACGACACCAGGCCGCGCTGGCCGATGATCGTCTTCCGGACCCCCAAGGGCTGGACCGGCCCCGCCTACATCGACGGCCACAAGACCACCGGGTCGTGGCGCGCGCACCAGGTGCCGCTGGCCAGCGCCCGCGACACCCCCGAACACCTGCAGGTGCTCGCCGACTGGCTGGCGTCCTACCGCGCCGAGGAACTCTTCGACGGCGACGGCCGCCTCGACCCCGACATCGCCGAGCTCGCTCCGCCGGGCGATCTGCGGATGAGCGCCAACCCGCACGCCAACGGCGGGATCCTGCTCAAGGACCTGCGGATGCCGGACTTTCGCGCCTTCGCCGTCGACGTGCCCGCCCCCGGCGGTGCGGTCGCCGAGGCCACCCGCGTCCTGGGCGAGTGGCTCACCGAGGTGGTGCGGCTCAACCCGCACAACTTCCGGATCTTCGGGCCCGACGAAACTGCCTCCAACCGCCTGCAGGCGGTCTACGCGGCCACCGACAAGCAGTGGGACGCACAGTATCTGAGCCCCGAGGTCGACGAGCACCTGGCCCGGGCGGGTCGGGTGATGGAGATGCTCTCCGAGCACCAGTGCCAGGGCTGGCTCGAGGGCTATCTGCTGACCGGGCGCCACGGCCTGTTCAACTGCTACGAGGCCTTCATCCACATCATCGACTCGATGTTCAACCAGCACGCCAAGTGGTTGAAGGTCACCGACCACATCCCGTGGCGGCGCCCGGTGGCCAGCCTGAACTACCTGCTGTCCAGCCACGTCTGGCGCCAGGACCACAACGGGTTCAGCCACCAGGATCCCGGCTTCATCGACCACGTGGTCAACAAGAAGGCCGAAGTGGTACGCGTGTACCTGCCGCCGGACGCCAACACGTTGCTGTCGACCTACGACCACTGCCTGCGGTCGCGCCAGTACGTCAACGTCGTGGTCGCCGGGAAGCAGCCCCACCCCAACTGGCTCACCATGGAGCAGGCCATCGCACACTGCACCCGCGGGCTGGGGATCTGGGAATGGGCCGGCACCGAGGAGCTGGGCAGCGAACCCGACGTGGTGATCGCCGCGGCCGGCGACGTGCCGACCCTGGAGGCGCTGGCCGCCGTGGACCTGCTGCGCAGGCACCTCCCCGAGCTGAGGATCCGGTTCATCAACGTGGTGGACCTGATGCGGCTGCAGGACGACAGCGAGCATCCGCACGGTCTGTCCGGCCGGGAGTTCGACATGCTGTTCACCACCGACAAGCCGATCCTGTTCGCCTACCACGGCTACCCCTGGCTGATCCACCGGCTCACCTACCGCCGCACCGGGCACGCCAACCTGCACGTGCGCGGCTACAAGGAGGAGGGCACCACCACCACGCCGTTCGACATGGTGATGCTCAACGACCTGGACCGCTACCACCTGGTCATCGACGTGATCGACCGGGTGCCGTCGCTGGGTTCGCGGTGCGCCACGCTGCGCCAGGAGATGGTCGACAAGCGGCTGGCGGCCCGCGAGTACACCCGCGCCTACGGTGACGACATCCCCGAGGTCCGCGACTGGGTGTGGCCGGCGGCGCGGGGCACCCTCAGCGCCGCCGAGGCCGACGCGGCCGCCTCCACCACCGGTGGCGACAACGAACAATGAACGCAGGGGTCAGTTAGCTCATCGAACAAGTCCTGAGCGCGCTGACCTGCGCCGACACCAGCACCGGGTACGATGAAGGGAACATGTCTGACGCCGCCACCGCCACCGCCACCGCCCCGGCGCCCGCGCACCCCGCGCTGGGCCATCTCGCGGCGCTGCACCACTTCCGGATCTATGTCGACATCGCCGTCGTCGTCGTGGTTCTCGCGCTGACCAACCTGATCGCACACTTCACCACTCCCCTGGCCAACGTGGCCACGGTCCCCGTCGCGGCGCTCGCGCTGCTGCTGCTGATCCGCTCCCGCGGGCTGGGCTGGGCCGAACTCGGCCTCGGCCGCGACCACTGGCGCTCCGGTGTGGGCTACGCCCTGGCCGCGTTCGCGTTGGTGGGTGCGGTGATCGCCGTCGGCGCCCTGATGCCGTGGACGCGGCCGATGTTCCTGAACAACCACTACGCGACGGTGTCGGGAGCGCTGATCGCCTCGATGGTGATCATCCCGCTGCAGACGGTGATTCCCGAGGAGATCGCGTTCCGCGGCGTGCTGCACGGCGCACTCGACCGTGCCTGGGGATTCCGGGGCGTCGCGGCGGCGGGGTCGCTGCTGTTCGGACTGTGGCACGTCGCCAGCTCCCTGGGGCTGACCAGTGGCAACGTCGGACTGACCCGGTTGTTCGGCGGCGGCGTGCTGGGCATGGTGATCGGTGTGGTCGCGGCGGTGATCGCGACCGGCGCGGCCGGTTTCGTGTTCACCTGGCTGCGCCGACGCAGTGGCAGCCTGATCGCGCCGATCGCCCTGCACTGGTCGCTCAACGGGCTCGGTGCCCTGGCCGCGGCGCTGGTCTGGCACCTGACCGCCTGAGCGCCCCGCCCGGCCCGATGGCGTGTGGTCGCGCTCCGGTGCTCAGGTGACCCGTCGCCGGGCCCGGAACTCGCGGTTCTTGGCCTGGTTTCCGCAGGTCGCCATCTCGCACCAGGCGCCGGCGTGATTGCGTGAGCGGTCGTAGAACACCCAGCGGCACTCCTCGTTGGCGCAGGCCTTCAGGTGGCGCCAGCTGCCATCGTGCTGGGCGTCGCGGATGTCGAGCAGCATCTGGAGCAGCCGCGCCGGCACCGCCTCCCCGAGCGGGGCCAGCCGCACCTCCCCGTCCCCGGTGACCTCGACGCGCGCGCCGACCGACGCGCCGATCCGTTCGCAGACCGCCGGGTCCCGGGCGCGGCCGTGCCCTTGCGGGGATCGGTCCACCATGTCGCGCAGCGCCTCGCGAAAGTCGACGACCAGTTCCAGGTCCTCGCGGCTCAGCGGGTCCTCGGGTCCCAGCAGTCCGTTGGCGACGAGCCACGGGCGGGCGTGCGCGGCATCGGCCAGGCGGTCCTGGCCGGTCTCGAGGTCGAGGGTGTTGATCAAAGCCTGGACCCGGCGCAACCGTCCGGGCGCCGGTTTGGCTTCCCGGTCCCCCGTCCACTGCGGCTCGGTGGCCATGGGCTCGGTGGTCATGGACCCAGCCTACCCGCGGTGACCATCAAAATCAGTTGACTAGTCATGCATGACCGCTATAGCCTTTTTGAAGGTCATGTCGTGAGAGGGGTCCAACCCGTGTCGCCGCACAGAATCGCCCCGCAACCGGGTGCAGCGCGTCCGTCCCGCCGTTCGGTTCCGCGTCCGGTGCGCCCGGCCGGTCCGGTCCGTCCGGGCCGGCGGGTGCGGGTGCTGGCCCGCTGGCACGCCGCACGCTGGGATCGCATGGTGGAGGCCGGTGCCGCGGCCGCACCGGGCACCCCGTTGGCCTGGCATGCGGCCCGGCTGACCGGGGACGCCGAGCGCCGCCGCCTGGCGCGGATCCTGGCCGCCGGGTTGGGCCGGGCCCGGGTCCGCCATCCGTCGGGGCGTGCCGCCGATGCCGCGATCCTGGCCGCCGCGCCGCACGTCGACGAGCTGCTCGATCGGCTACGCGACGGTGGACCGCTGCGTCCGCGCGGTGTCGCGCGGTTGCGGCTGCTGCTGGCCGATCAGTGCGGGCCGATGTACCGGCCCGGCCGGGGCAGTCTCACGGCCGCGCTACGGGGTGTGCTGGCCGCCCTGTGACGGAGCGGTGCACCGCCCTGTGATGGAGCCCCGGGTCAGAGCCGAAGCACCGCCGCTCCGGCGATGCGGCCCTCGGCCAGATCGGTCAGCGCCCGATCGGCGGCCGACAGGGGATACTCCGGTGTGGTCACCGCGATGCGGTGCTGTGCGGCGAAGTCCAGGAAGGCCCGCGCATCGGCGCGGGTGTTCGAGGTCACCGACCGCATCTGGCGCTCCTGGAACAGGTGGCGCTGGTAGTTCAGCGGGGGAATGTCGCTGAGATGAATCCCGGCGATCGACAGGGTGCCCCCGCGGTCCAACGCCTCCATGGCCGGCAGCACCAGCTCCCCGACCGGGGCGAACAGGATCGCCGCATCGAGCTTGACCGGCGGCGGGTCGGCGGCGCCCTGCGCCGAGGCCGCGCCGAGGGCCAGGGCCAGCTCGCGCGCCTGGGCGCCCCGGGTCATCACGTGCACCTCGGCGCCCTGGGCCAGCGCGACCTGCGCGGTGATGTGGGCGCTGCCGCCGAAGCCGTAGAGGCCCAGCCGGCCACCGGCGGGCAGGTCGGCGCGCAGCAGGGACCGGTATCCGATGATGCCCGCGCACAACAGCGGCGCCAGTTCGGCGTCGGAGTAACCCGGGGGCAGCGGGTGTGCGAAAGCGGCGGGCACCGTGGCGAATTCGGCGTAGCCGCCGTCGGCGTCCCAGCCGGTGTAGCGAGACTGCGCGCACAGGTTCTCGCGGCCGGATGTGCAGAACCGGCAGCGGCCGCAGGTGTGGCGCAGCCAGGCGATACCGACGCGGTCGCCGACTCCGAACTCCGGCCCGGCCTCGGCACCCACCTCGACGACCTCGGCGACCACCTCGTGCCCGGGGATGACGTGCGGACGGTGGACGGCGAGGTCCCCCTCGGCGACGTGCAGATCCGTGCGGCACACGCCGCAGGCCCGCACGGCCACCAGCAGCTCGTCGGGGCCGGGCCGCGGAATCGGGGCCGAGACGAATTCGAGGGGCTCCGATCGCATCGGGCCGGGGCGGCGTACTCGCCAGGCGTTCATCGGCATTGCTCCATCCTGCCCCCCGCCGCCACGGGGCGTGGTCAACAAGGGACCAAGGGCCTGCGATCGGGGCCCTTATCCGCTCCTGATGGCCCGGCGCCGGTGCCACAGTGTTAGCCATGAGTACTGGACGCCCTGACCAAGAAACGATTCTTGCGGCGCTGGCCCTGGCGGTCAGGGCGCCGTCGATCCACAATTCGCAGCCGTGGCTGTGGCGGGTGGGCGAGGACAGCGTGCAGCTCTACGCCGACACCGAGCGCCATCTGCCGCACACCGATCCGGCCCGTCGCGACCTGATCCTCAGTTGCGGTGTGGCACTGCAGCACTTCACCGTCGCGTTGGCGGCGCTGGGCTGGCAGGCCGTCGTGCACCGGTTGCCCAATTCGGCCGAACCCGACCACCTGGCCAGCATCGAGATCGGTGGGCGCACCGGTAGTGAGCAGGACATCGCGCTGGCCGCAGCCATCCCCCGCCGCCGCACGGACCGCCGCTGGTACAGCTCGTGGCCGGTGCCGGCCGGGGACATCGCGTTGATGGCCTCGCGGGCGGCGCGCTGCGGGGTGATGCTGCGACGTGTGGCGCCGGCCGAGCTGAAAACCGCAGTCGCCGAGGCGGTCCGTGCGCACACCGCCGACGCGGACTATCTGGCCGAACTGTCGATGTGGAGCGGGCGCTACGGCGCGGTTGCCGGGGTGCCCGCCCGCAACACCCCGGCGCCCGAAGCCGACGGCGGCATCCCGGGGCGGGTGTTCGCCAGCCCGGCGCTGCCCCAGCCCGCCGGCGCCGAACCGGCCGGCGACGCCGGGGTGCTGCTGGCGATGGGCACCGCCACCGACGACCCGATGGCGGTGCTGCGCGCCGGCGAGGCCACCGGCGTGGTCCTGCTGACCGCGACGGCGTTGGGGCTGTCGAGCTGCCCGCTGACCGAGCCGCTGGAGATCGCCGACACCCGCGAGGAGGTGCGCCGCACGGCCCTCGGTGGTGACGGGTTCCCGCAGATGCTGCTGCGGGTGGGATGGGCCCCGCTGAACGCCGACCCGCTGCCGGCCACTCCCCGGCGTGCGCTGGACGAGGTCGTCAAGCGCCTCGACGGCGAGCCGGTCCGCGCCACCGGCTAGCGTTCCCGGCCAGGCCGGTCACCGGCTCGTCTCCGGTGCGGCCGGCCGGGGCGCGGGTCAGTTCTTCCGCTGGACCAGTCCGACGACCCAGAGCAGCAGCACCGAGCCGAGAATGGCGGTGAACAGGGTGAACCACCACCCGCCGCCGGCGGTGTCGAGGAAGAAGCTGAGCAGGAAGCCGCCGATGAGCGCCCCGGCGATGCCGATCACGATGTTCATCAGGATGCCCGCACCGCCGCCGGAGACGATCTTGCCGGCGATCCAGCCGGCGATCGCGCCGATGATGATGTAGCCGATCCAGCCGACGCTGGTCAGGGTCGTCGACCGGGCCAGGAATTCAGTGGTTGCCTCGGCAACGAGGGTTGCGGTCATGGCGGCCTCCTCGGTACTGCCGCGGAGCCGGGCGCTCGGCGGCGCGTGTCTCAGATATACCGCCGCCGGGTAACGAATGGGCGCGGATTACGGACACGATCGGCCACCCGCCGGTGACGACGAATGCGCGCCCGACCGCGGGGCGGTCGGGCGCGCATTCGTGCGGTTCGCCGGGCCTCAGGCCGGTGGCGGCATCATCTCCGGCACCGGAGTGGTCACCGGGACCGGGACGCCGACCGGAGCGGGCGTGGCCGGCGGCGGCGCGTTCGGATCCGGCGGCGGCGCGTTGGGATCCGGCGGCGGCGCGTTCGGATCCGGCGGTGCGTTGGGGTCGGGCGGCGGTGGCGGAGGCGGAGGCGGCGGCGGGGCCCAGGGCCGGATAGAATTCGCCAGGGCGGCGGCGGCCGCCTTGTCGACCGGGTCCTTGGCGGTGCCCAGCCACACCACGAACCAGCGCTCGTTGCGCTGCCCGCGCGGTGCGTTGACCCCCGCGTTGCCCACGACCCCGGCCCAGATCTGGCCGTCGGGTTTGGTGGTGTCGGTGAACTTCACCTCGTAGTAGGAGGCGCTTCCGGTTAGCCCGTCGGCGTCGAGGGGAATGCTCTCCTGATTGATCCGGGTCCCCGGGTAGGGCATGAAGAACTCGCCCATGTCCGAGGCCAGCCGGACGGCGGCCTTGGCATTGTCGGGTTCGGCCCCGGCGAACAGCTTCAGGTCCAGGCGGCCCAGCAGGATGCTGGTGTCGGTGGCCGTCGGGGCCGGTTGCCCGTTGACGGCCGGGCCGGTCTCCTTGACCAGCAACGCCTGGCCGTAGTTGAGGCGGCTGGCGTCACCCTCCACCCAGCCGTTCGGGATGACGAAGCTGAAGTTGCCCGCCGCGTTGTCGATTCGGCCCGGTTCGGGAGGTGGCGGTGCGTTGGGGTCGGCCGGCGGTGGTGGCGGTGCGTTGGGGTCGGCCGGCGGTGGTGGCGGTGCGTTGGGGTCGGCCGGCGGAGGTGGCGGCGCGTTGGGGTCGGCCGGCGGAGGTGGCGGCGCGTTGGGGTCGAGCGGCGGAGGTGGCGGCGCGTTGGGGTCGAGCGGCGGTGGTGGCGGCGCGTTCGGGTCGGGCGGCGGCGCGGCCGTCGTCGGGCTGGGCGGGGCCGGTTCGACCGGATCCGCGTTAGCCAGCGCCGTCGGCAGCACCAGGGCAACCGCGCTGACACCGGCAACCGCGGCAACCGCCAGCGACGTCCGAAGTCCCTTGCGTGGTGTCAGGGGCGAGTCCGGGTGGTCCATGGCGACGAAAATACCGTGTTACAGCCGTGACGCAAGTGTGTGATGCTCACCATGTGCCGCCCGGTCGGACTGTTGCATTCTCACAACCCGCTCACAACCCGGCAAACTGCCGCCGCGATCGTGAGGCCGGGTGTCCGAATCGATTCCGAATCGTTCCCGCGCCGGTTTTCGCCAACCTAGCTACTGTCCAGTAACATCGTCGTAGATCCACGCCACGACGCGAGGAAATCCCAGGTACTGGCCCGCCGGTGTGCCACGATTGCACGGCGGATGGCGATAGGGGTTCAGCACCGGGTTCAGCGTTGAACACAAGGAGGTCATGCGATGGAGGTCCTGGTCACCGGCGGTGATACCGAACTCGGCCGCGCCGTTGCCGAAGGATTCCGCGACGCCGGGCACAGGGTGGTGATCTGCGGCGCCAGCCGCAGCGACCTGGAGGTCGCCGCCAAGGAACTCGACGTCGACGCCATCGTCTGTGACACCACCGACGCCGCCAGCATGGCCGAGGCCCGGAGCCTGTTCCCCCGCCACCTGGACACCATCGTCAACGTGCCCGGGCCGCGCTGGGCCGAGGGCGACCCGCGCACTCTCACGCCCGCCGAGGCCGCCTCGTCGTGGCACCGGGCCCTCGACGAGATGGTCGTGGCCCCGATGCTGGCCCTGCAGACCGTCGGTGACCATCTGCGCTCCGGTGGGGCGATCATCAGCGTGGTGCCCGCGCCCCCCAAGGACGGCAGCGCCCAGGCCGCGGTCAAGGCCGCACTGTCGGCATGGACCGCGGGGCAGGCCGCCTACTACGGCACCCGCGGGATCACCGTCAACGTCGTCGCGGCCGGTCAGAGCGCCGAGCCGGGCTACGCCGGGCTCAGCTCCACCGAGCCGTCGGTCGCCGCCGAGATCACCCGCAAGGCGCTGTTCCTGACCACCCCCGGCGCCCGCCACATCACCGGTCAGACGCTGCACGTCAGCAGCGGCGCGCTGGCACATTTCGGCTGACCGCCCCGTTGCCGGGCGGCTGACCGCCGGGTCAACGTCCGCTGCTGTTCGGCGGCGGCCGGGATTTATTCCGCGATTCGCGCCCGGTGAAACGCCCTTCCGGCCCGCTGCGGGGCGTTCTAGGGTCGATCCGTGACCATCAAACTTGGCTACCAGATCCCGAACTTCTCCTACGGCACCGGCGTCGAACAGCTCTTCCCCACCGTGGTCGCACAGGCCCAGGAGGCCGACCAGGCCGGTTTCGACGCCGTCTTCGTGATGGACCACTTCTACCAGCTGCCCATGCTGGGCTCCCCCGACCAGCCGATGCTGGAGGCCTACACCGCGCTGGGCGGGTTGGCCACCGCGACCGAACGGGTGCAGCTGGGCACCCTGGTCACCGGCAACACCTACCGCAACCCGACGCTGCTGGCCAAGGCGATCACCACCCTCGATGTGATCAGCCAGGGACGGGCCATCCTGGGTATCGGGACGGGGTGGTTCGAGCTCGAGCATGATCAGCTCGGGTTCGACTTCGGCACCTTCACCGAGCGGTTCGACAAGCTCGGCGAGGCCCTGCAGATCATCCTGCCGATGCTCGCCGGGGAGCGGCCGACCTTCTCGGGCACGTACTACCGTGTCGAGCAGGCCCTGGCCAATCCGCGCTTCCGCGACCATATTCCGCTGATGATCGGCGGCAGCGGCGAGAAGAAGACCATCCCGTTGGCCGCCCGCCACTTCGACCACCTCAACCTCATCGCCGGCTTCGACGAGCTGCCGGGCAAGGTCCGCGTCGCGCGTGAGCAGTGCGAGAAGATCGGCCGGGATCCGGCCACATTGGAGACCAGCACGCTGATCACCGTCATGATCGACGACAACGCCTCCGCCGAGCAGATTCCCGCCGAGATGGCACCGCGCATGGTGGTGGGAAGCGCCGAGTCGGTGGCCGAGCAGATCAAGACCAGGGTGTTCGACGCCGGTGTCGGCGGTGTGATCATGAACATGCCCGTCTACACCCCCGGCGTGGTGGCCGCGGTCGGCGAGGCGCTGCGGCCGCTGCTGCCCTGAGCAGCCGCCCTGAGCGGCCAAGAAGCCCTCGCCGCCGGGGATGGCACCGGCGCGTCAGGTCCGGTTCGCGGTGATTTCGCCGGCGCTGCACCCGGTCGGCGCGCCGCACGGATGAGGGGCGACTACCGTATGTGCCGTACAGGTTGTAAGAGGTTGTAGTTGTAAGAGGTTGTAGGACGCAGGAACAGACGCGACACCGGGCGTCTGCGCCGCCGTGTTCGCCGTATGAGGAGCCGTCGTGACCCATCCCGGAGCCACCGCATCCGACAAGCACAAGGTCGTCATCATCGGGTCGGGTTTCGGCGGCCTGACGGCCGCGCAGAAGCTCAAGCATGCCGATGTCGACATCAAGCTGATCGCCAAGACGACCCACCACCTGTTCCAGCCGCTGCTCTACCAGGTGGCCACCGGCATCATCTCCGAGGGTGAGATCGCCCCGCCGACGCGGCTGATCCTGCGCAAGCAGAAGAACGCGCAGGTGCTCCTCGGTGAGGTGACCCACATCGACATGACCAACAAGACCGTGGACTCGATCCTGTTGGGGCACACCTACCGCACCCCCTACGACACGCTGATCGTCGCGGCCGGGGCCGGCCAGTCCTACTTCGGCAACGATCACTTCGCCGAGTTCGCGCCGGGGATGAAGACCATCGACGACGCCCTCGAGCTGCGCGGCCGGATTCTCGGGGCCTTCGAGCAGGCCGAACGATCCAGCGACCCGGTGCGCCGCTCCAAACTGCTGACCTTCGTGGTGGTGGGCGCCGGGCCGACCGGCGTGGAGATGGCCGGCCAGATCGCCGAGTTGGCCGACGACACGCTGCGCGGCGCGTTCCGGCACATCGACCCGACCGAGGCGCACGTCATCCTGCTCGACGCGGCGCCGTCGGTGCTTCCGCCGATGGGCGAGAAGCTGGGCAACAAGGCGCAGGCACGCCTGGAGAAGATGGGTGTCGAGGTCAAACTCAACGCCATGGTCACCGACGTCGACCGCAACGGACTGACCGTCAAGCACAAGGACGGCTCGACCACCCGCATCGAGTCCGCCTGCAAGGTGTGGTCGGCCGGGGTGTCGGCCAGCCCCCTGGGCAAGGTCATCGCCGATCAGTCCGAGGCCGAGATCGACCGTGCCGGGCGGGTCAAGGTCACTCCCGACCTCAGCGTGCCGGGTCACCCGGACGTCTTCGTGATCGGGGACATGGCCGCCGTGGACGGGGTGCCCGGGATGGCCCAGGGCGCCCTGCAGGGCGCCAAGTACGTCGCCAACGTCGTCAAGGCCGAACTCAAGGGTGCCGAGCCCACGACCAGGCAGCCGTTCAAGTACTTCGACAAGGGCTCGATGGCCACGGTGTCGAAGAACTCGGCGGTGGCCAAGGTCGGCAAGCTGGAGTTCGGCGGCTACATCGCCTGGTTGGCGTGGCTGTTCCTGCACCTGATCTACCTGGTCGGGTTCCGGACGAAGCTCGCCACCCTGTTCTCGTGGGCCAACACGTTCCTGGCCCGGCAGCGGGGTCAGCTCACCATCACCGAGCAGCAGGCGTACGCGCGCACCCGTATCGAGCAACTGGAGGAGATCGCGGCCAGCGTCGAGGACGAGAAGGCGGCCTCCTGACCCCAGCCCGATGGTCAGCCCGCCGGTAGTCGTTCGCCCTGCCAGGTGCTCAGCTCTCCCCCGGCGGCCAGGGGCAGCACGCACGTTCCTGCCGGCAGTGCCGAGGGTCCGCCGGGTTGGTCTGCGGGATAGCGTATTTCGCTGATGCTCGCCCGCGGTGCGGCGATGTCGTCGTCGGCCACCGAGCCCGCGCCGAGTTCGACGCGGTGACGCAGCAGCGGTGACCCCTTCAGGTCGGCCCGCACGGTTCCGCTCCAGAACCCGTGCCGCTCACCGGATCTGCCGATCTGCACCCGTTCGCGCCAGCGCAGGGTGCCGGCCTCCTCCAGGGTGGCGACCACCGCGGTGTGGTGCCGTGCGCCGCCTGCGACGACCGTGGGCTCCAGGTCGATGTCCAGATCGCCGGCGATGTGCAGTTCCATGAGCGACTCCGACTCGGTGGTGGTCCGGCCGGGCAGCACCACCGTGGCGGCGGCGCTGCGCAGCCGCAGCCGTGCCCCCGGCTCCACGACCACCCGCACCCTGATCGAGTCCCCGCCGAGCGGGGTGGCCGCCGCCGAGACCAGGTGCACGGTGTCGGCCAGGGTCCGCCGTGCGGCCAGCGCTCCCCGAGCCTCCAGCCGTGGCAGCCGGCCGGCCGTGGCCACGATCAGCAGCTCGGAACGCATCGCGATGTGTCTACACCGACTGCGCGACGCGCAGCTGATCGCGCACCCAGCCCAGCACCTCGGAGGCGGCCGGGTCGACGGTCAGGCTGATCAGCGCGGTGGGCCGCCCCTCGCGCACTCGGGCCGCGTCGCGGCGCATCACCTCCAGGTCGGCGCCGACCAGCGGGGCCAGGTCGGTCTTGTTGACCACGAGGAGATCGGAGAACGTCACCCCGGGCCCGCCCTTGCGGGGCACCTTGTCGCCGCCGGCAACGTCGATCACGAAGATCTGGACGTCGACCAGCCCGGAGGAGAAGGTCGCGGTGAGGTTGTCCCCACCGGATTCGACGAGGATCAGGTCGAGGTGCTCATCGGGCCCGGAGTGGGCGGCGATCAGGTCATCGATCGCGTCGAGGTTGGCGGTGATGTCGTCGCGGATCGCGGTGTGCGGGCAGCCGCCGGTCTGCACCGCCGCGATCCGGTCGTCGGGCAGCACCGCGTGCCGGCGCAGGAAGTCGGCGTCCTCGGTGGTGTAGATGTCGTTGGTGAGCACCGCCAGGGACAGCTCGTCGCGCAGCTGCCGACACAGGGCGGCCACCAGCGCGGTCTTGCCCGACCCCACCGGTCCCCCGACACCGATGCGCAGGGGTTCATCCGGCCGGCGGATCCGCTTGGGCCGCTCGGCATGGGTGTGCGGCGCTCCGTCGAGAAAATGTGGCGGCATGGGCGGGTCCTTTCAGGAGGCGAACAGGGGGCGCTCGCGGCCGGCGTGGCGTTGCGCCAACACGTCGAGCAGCGGGTCGGACAGGTCGGCGGGGCCCCGGGCGGCCTCGGCGGCGGTGTGCTCGCACAGGTCGGCCAGTGCGAAGGTCAGGGCGGCGACGTCGGCCGGGTCCAGCGCCAGCAGGCGCTGCGCGGCGGTGGCCGAGCCCGTCATCGTCGTGTAGACCAGCGACAACGCGGTGTGCTCGGGCGCCAGGCCCCCGGCCAGCCCGACCAGACCCGCGACCGGCGCCAGGTGGGGCGTCGGCCCCAGCGGCGTCCAGTCCCGGCCGGCCCACACCCGCCGGGCCAGCCGCAGCAGGCCGCGTCCCTGGCTGCGTGACGCCTGCCGCGCCGCCGGTGCCGGGGTGCGGGCGTCGGTCTCACGGTCGGCCTCCTGCGGCGCCAGCGTGCCGGCATGCACGGCCGCGGCGATGGACGCGGTGACCAGGCCGCCGGTGCGGATGCGCCGGCGCAGAAACGCCTCAAGGGTGGCCAGGTCGGCGACCAGCCCGCTGGTGACGGCCTCCTCGATTCCGCCGGAGTGCACGTGCCCGCCGGTCGGTAGCCGCGAATCGGCCAGTGTCAGCAGTGTGCTCAGGCTGGTCGTCGGCGGGGTCGGCGGGGTCGGTGGGGACGGCATGGCGGTCGGCGAGGCTCAGAACAGGAAGTACCGCTGGGCCATCGGCAGTTCGGCGGCGGGCTGCTCCTGCCACACCTCTCCGTCGATGCGGACGGTGAAGGTGTCGGCGTCGACCTCGATGGCCGGGGTGGCGTCGTTGAGCGGCATGTCGGCCTTGCCCACCGCGCGCACATTCCGCACGGCCACCAGATCGCGCCGAACGTCGATGCGCTCGGCGAGACCGTCCTCGAGCGCCTGCGGGGCCACGAAGTGCACCGAGGTGGCCGCCGCGGCGGCCGGTGCCGCGCCGAACATGGGCCTGGGCAGCACCGGTTGCGGGGTGGGAATGGACGCGTTGGCGTCACCCATCGCGGCCCAGGCGATCATCCCGCCCTTGAGCACCGCATGAGGACGCACCCCGAAGAACGCGGGATCCCACAACACCAGGTCGGCCAGCTTGCCCACCTCGACCGAACCGACCTCGTGGTCGATGCCGGTCGTCACCGCCGGGCAGATCGTGTACTTGGCGACGTAGCGCCGGGCGCGGTTGTTGTCGTTGCCGCCGGCGCCGCCGGGATCTCCCTGGAGCGCGCCGCGGCGCTTCTTCATCACGTGCGCGGTCTGCCACGTGCGCATCACCACTTCGCCGATGCGGCCCATCGCCTGGGCGTCGCTGCCGATCATCGAGATCGCGCCGATGTCGTGCAGCAGATCCTCGGCGGCGATGGTCGAGGGCCGGATCCGGCTCTCGGCGAAGGCCAGATCCTCGGGCACACCGGGGTTGAGGTGGTGGCACACCATGAGCATGTCCAGGTGCTCGTCGAGGGTGTTGACGGTGTGCGGCCGGGTCGGGTTGGTGGAACTGGGCAGCACATTGGGCCGGGACGCGACGGTGATGATGTCGGGTGCGTGCCCACCGCCGGCGCCCTCGGTGTGATAGGCGTGAATCGAACGGCCCTTGATCGCCGCCAGGGTGTCCTCGACGAAACCGGCCTCGTTGAGGGTGTCGGTGTGGATGTTGACCTGCACACCGCTGGCCTCGGCCACCGTCAGGCAGGCGTCGATGGCCGCCGGGGTGGTCCCCCAGTCCTCGTGCAGCTTGAATCCCGCGGCGCCGCCGCGCAGCTGCTCCCACATCGCCTCGGCGGAGACGGTGTTGCCCTTGCCGAGCAGCGCGATGTTCAGTGGCCAGGAATCCAGCGACTCCAGCATGCGGGCCAGGTGCCAGGCGCCGGGGGTGACCGTGGTGGCCTTGCTGCCCTCCGCGGGCCCTGTCCCGCCGGCGACGATCGTCGTGATGCCCCCGCCGAGGGCTTCCTCCATGATCTGCGGGCAGATCAGGTGGACGTGGCAGTCCAGGGCACCCGCGGTCACGATGCGCCCGTTGCCGGCGATGACCTCGGTGGTGGGCCCCACCACCAGGGCGGGGTCCACCCCCGACATGATGTCGGGGTTGCCGGCCTTGCCGATTCCGACGATGCGGCCGTCGCGAATGCCGATGTCGGCCTTGATCACACCCCAGTAATCGAGAATGACCGCGCCGGTGATGACGGTGTCGGGGGCGCCGTCGGCGCGGGTGACCCGCCCCTGGCCCATGGACTCGCGCAGCACCTTGCCGCCGCCGAAGACGGCTTCGTTGCCGGCCAGGCCCGGCCCGCCGCTGCGGTCCTCGGTGATCTGGATGAGCAGATCGGTGTCGGCGAGGCGGATCCGGTCCCCGGTGGTGGGGCCGAACAGGGCGGCGTAACGGTCACGGGGCAGTGCGCTCATCGGTCTCCTCGGGCGCTCATGGGTCTCCTCGGCTGGCGTCCCGTCACTGGTCCAACTTCCCCGGCGGGTTCAGGCTCAGACCATGGATCTCGCGGCTGCCGCCCAGCGGCACCAGGCGAACCCGCTGGGGCACACCCGGTTCGAAGCGGACCGCGGTGCCGGCCGGGATGTCGAACCGGTAGCCGTGCGCGGCGGAGCGGTCGAAGGACAGTGCGGCGTTGGCCTGCGGCAGATGGACATGGCTGCCGACCTGCACGGGCCGGTCGCCGCTGTTGACGATCTCCATCTCCAGGCGCTCGGCGCCCGGGTTCAACTCGACGGGATCCTCGGCGTAGAGGACCTCCCCGGGAACGAGGGCGGACCCTCCGGTGGGCTTGTCACTCACGAGCGCCTCCTCAGGAGATCGGGTGGTGCACGGTGACCAGCTTGGTCCCGTCGGGGAACGTGGCCTCCACCTGGACGTCGTCGAGCATCTCGGGCACCCCGTCCATCACGTCCGCGCGGGCGAGCACCTGCCGGCCGCTGTCCATGAGCTCGGCGACGGTCCGGCCGTCGCGGGCGCCCTCGAGCAGGTGATCGGTGATGATCGCGACCGCCTCGGGGTGATTGAGCTTCAGGCCGCGGGCCTGCCGGCGGCGCGCGAGGTCAGCGGCGTAGCTGACGAGCAGCCGATCCTGTTCATGCGGTGTCAGGCGCATATCGAGCGATCCTGCCACGGCGCGAGCCGATCAGCAGGGCGGGACCTCAGCCCTGCTCGGGTTCCAGATTCTGCAGGCGCACCTGGCCCCGGGCCACCACGCGGTCGCGGTCGTCACGCAGGGTGACCAGCCACAGCTGCTGGCGCCGGCCCCGGTGCACCGGCTCGGCGACACCGGAGACGGTGCCCGCGGAGATGGCGCGCAGGAAGTCGGTGTTGTTGTTGACTCCCACGACGTTTCCGCCGCCGTGCTCGCTGAGCCACAGGTAGGCCGCGGTGCTTGCCATGCTCTCGATCACCGAGCAGTACACCCCGCCGTGCACGATGCCCATGGGCTGCTGCAGCTCGGGTGTGACCTCGAGCTGGGCCCGCACGCCGTCGGGGCCCAGTTCGGTGAAGACCAGGCCCAGCCTGTTGTCGAAGGGTGAGTCGAAACCCTCGGGCAGGCCTTGTGGTGTTGCTTGCATTGTCATGTGTCTACACGCCGGTGGCGCGTCGGGGTGGCGGCGGGGGTGGCGGCACAAGCGACGAGCCCCGCGTCAGCGACGCGGGGCTCGTCTTTCGAGCGGACCGGGGGTCTCTGCAGCCCTCAGGACTCCGGCGCGGTCCGTTGGCTCGACACCATCAATATAGGCAAGGCTGACCTAATTTGACAAGACCTTCGCCCCGATTGCCGCGCAGCGGCCGCCGCCCCGTGTGCGGCGGCGCCGACGGTCCCCGGACCGGCAGCCCGAAACCCACCAGTGCGTCGAGCACCGCCTGACCGCGGCGCATGCCGACGATCTCGCTGGACCCGGCCAGCAGTGGCACCTGGGTGGCCGCCACCACCACCGCCGTGCCCGCGATATGCCACATCGAGGCGATGCTGATCGCGCCCCGGCTGACCTCGTGCAGCCGGGCGAACAGCGGCGCCAGCGCGCGGTGGCACCGGTGGGCGACCCACGTCGCCAGCGCGGCCTCGCTGGGCAGCCGAACCATCCCGTCGGCCGGGTCGCCGGTGGCACCGCCCGGGTCGTCGGGCAGTCCGCGCACCGTGGGGTCGGTGACCCCGAGCCAGTCGATGGCCCCCTCGCTGTCCACATGCACCCACAGGTTCTCCAGCCCGGTGTCCCAGGCCCGGCCCTCCATGACCACCAGGGCGACCACCCGTCCGATCACCGAGTGGGCCAGCGTGGTGGCCAACTGCTGGGCGGCGGCGCGGGGGTCGATGTCGGCGGCGGTGGCGTCGTACATCTGCTGCAGCCGGTCGGTGGTGACCGCGGACTCCAGCGGCCACCAGCGACGCCGCGACACGTCGGCCATGACCGCCACGCCGTAGACGCGGGGGCACTCCGGGTACAGGGTGCGCAACCGCCGGCTGGACTCGTGGAGTGGCAGCACGCGGCTGATCGCCATGCCGGCGATCAGCGGGTCGTCGACCACTACTGTCATGACACCTCCTCGAACGACAGTTAAGATAGGTAAGCCTAACCATAGAAGTTGGTCGGAGCGGTAATCGATCTGTTGTGACGGCTTTCACAGCCGGATCCGCCACGGCCCCGCGTGGGACGGCGGCAGTTCATCGTGCAGGAGGAAGGTGGCGGGTATGTGCACTGGCCCAACGGTTTACGCGGGGTTCCGGTGACCCGGGGCGGCGGCGCCGGCCCGGGCACCCGGGAACGCGGTGAGGCTCCCCGGAACAGCCGGCGGCGGACGGGTGTTGCGCAGGGCGAGCTGTATACGACACTCGGTAGTAATCGCGGGTACGCTGGCCCCAACGCATTCGGAGATGAACGGATCATGGCCAAACAGGCTCGTCTTGGGGAATTAGAGCAAGCGGTGATGGACCACCTGTGGTCCGCACCCGAACCGCAGACGGTGCGGCAGGTGCACGAGGCGCTCTCCGCGCACCGCGACCTGGCGTACACCACCGTCATGACGGTGTTGCAGCGGCTGGCCAAGAAGCATCTGGTGGTGCAGCACCGCGACGACCGCGCGCACCGCTACGCCCCCACCCACGGCCGCGACGAACTCGTCGCCGGGCTCATGGTCGACGCCCTGGACCAGGCCGCCGACTCCGGCAGCAGGCGGGCCGCCCTGGTGCACTTCGTCGAGCGGGTGGGAGTCGACGAAGCCGACGCACTGCGCCGGGCACTGGCCGACCTGGAGGCCAAGCACGGTCCGGATCCCGGGCCGGCAGGGTCGGCTGGCGATCCGGGGACCGACTAAGGGACACTGGCAGCGTGTCCGCGCTGGCCTTCATCCTTCTCGCGCTGCTGTTGGTCGGCCCCGTGCCGGCGTTGCTGGCCCGCGCGAAGTGGCCGCTGCGCGCCCCGCGCGCCGCCGTGGTGCTGTGGCAGGCGATCGCCGTCGCGGCGGTGCTGTCGGCGTTCTCCGCCGGCATCGCGATCGCGAGCAGGCTCTTCGTCCCCGGCCCGGACGGACGCCCCACCACCATCACCGGTGAGTTGGCGGTTCTGGGCCTTCCGCTGTGGGCACTGCACGTCACCGTGCTGGCGCTGACACTGCTGGTGGGCGCGCGGCTCATCGTGGCCGGAATCCGCGTTGCCGTGGCGACCCGCCGGCGCCGCTCCCGGCACCGGATGCTGGTCGACCTCGTCAGTGTGGCCCCCTCCGCCGACACCGCCCCCGCCTGCGCGCACTCGCACGAGATCCGGGTGCTGGAGGCCAACGAGCCGCTGGCCTACTGCCTGCCGGGTGTCCGCAGCCGCGTCGTGGTCACCAAGGGCACGCTGAGCCGCCTGTCCGACGGTGAGCTGACCGCCATCCTCAGCCATGAGCGGGCGCACCTGCGCGCCCGCCACGACCTGGTGCTGGAGGCGTTCACCGCGGTGCACGCGGCCTTCCCGCGCTTCGTCCGCAGCGGCAGCGCGCTGTACGCGGTGCGGTTGTTGATCGAACTCCTGGCCGACGACGCCGCCCTGCGCTCGGCCGGCCCGGCGCCGCTGGCCCGGGCCCTGGTGACCTGCGCATCCGGCCGGGCGCCGGCGGGGGCGCTGGCCGCCGGCGGGCCCACGACGGTGGTGCGGGTGCGCCGGCTGGCGGGCCGGCCCAACAGCGCGCTGCTGGCCGCCACCGCCTATCTGGCCGCGGCGGCGGTGCTCGTGCTGCCCACCATCGCCGTCGCGCTGCCCTGGCTCACCGAGCTGCGCCGGCTCTTCGGCGTGTAGGAGCCCCCGACCCGACAGTGCACCAGACACTCGTAGCCGACAAGCGCGTGCCACCACGAAACCGAAAGGGCGTCACATGAGTTCCGCTGCACCAGAGTCGAAGGCCACCGACGGCACCGCACAGATCGGCGTCACCGGCCTGGCCGTCATGGGGTCGAACATCGCCCGCAACTTCGCCCGCCACGGCTACACCGTCGCCCTGCACAACCGGTCGATCGCCAAGACCGACGCGCTGCTGAACGAACACGGATCCGACGGTGAGTTCGTGCGCACCGAGACCATGGCCGAGTTCGCCGCCGCGCTGCAGCGACCCCGGCGCGCCCTGATCATGGTCAAGGCCGGAGCGCCCACCGACGCCGTCATCGAGGAACTCGCCGAGGTGTTCGAGGACGGCGACATCATCATCGACGGCGGCAACGCGCTGTACACCGACACCATCCGCCGGGAGAAGGCGATGGCCGAGCGCGGCCTGCACTTCGTCGGTGCCGGTATCTCCGGCGGCGAGGAGGGCGCGCTCAACGGACCCTCGATCATGCCCGGCGGCCCGGCGGAGTCCTACAAGTCGCTGGGACCGCTGCTGGAGGAGATCTCCGCACACGTCGACGGCGTGCCCTGCTGCACCCACATCGGCCCCGACGGTGCCGGCCACTTCGTGAAGATGGTCCACAACGGCATCGAGTACTCCGACATGCAGCTCATCGGCGAGGCCTACCAGCTGCTGCGCGACGGCCTGGGCATGAGCGCCGGCGAGATCGCCGAGGTGTTCACCGAGTGGAACACCGGCGATCTGGACAGCTTCCTGGTGGAGATCACCGCCGAGGTGCTCCAGCAGACCGACGCCAAGACCGGCCGGCCGCTCGTCGACGTCATCCTCGACGAGGCCGAGCAGAAGGGCACCGGCCGCTGGACGGTCAAGTCCGCCCTGGATCTCGGGGTGCCGGTGACCGGCATCGCCGAGGCGGTGTTCGCCCGGGCGCTGTCGGGGTCGGTACCCCAGCGCAAGGCCACCACGGGGCTGGCCTCGGGCGAACTCGGTGAACGCCCCGCCGACCGCGACACCTTCACCGAGGACGTCCGCCGCGCCCTGTACGCGTCGAAGATCATCGCCTACGCGCAGGGCTTCAACCAGATCCAGGCCGGATCGGCCGAATACGGCTGGAACGTCACCCCCGGCGACCTGGCCACCATCTGGCGCGGCGGCTGCATCATCCGCGCGAAGTTCCTCAACCGCATCAAGGATGCCTTCGACGAGGACCCCGACCTGCCGACGCTGATCGTCGCGCCCTACTTCCGCAGCGCCATCGAGGAGTCGATCGACAGCTGGCGCCGGGTCGTGGTGACGGCCACCCGGCTGGGCATCCCGATTCCCGGGTTCTCCTCGGCACTGTCCTATTTCGACGCGCTGCGCACCGAACGGCTGCCCGCCGCACTGACCCAGGGTCTGCGGGACTTCTTCGGGGCGCACACCTACGGTCGCATCGACGCCGACCCGGCCGCACGCTTCCACACCCTGTGGAGTGGGGACCACAGCGAGGTCGAGGCCTGAGCGGCGGCGGCCGTAGGCTGGGCGGCGTGCAGTTTCTCGACGGCCACACGCCGCCCTACGACCTGACCTACGACGACGTCTTCATCGTCCCCAACCGCAGCGACGTCGCCTCCCGGTTCGACGTGGACCTGGCGACCAGCGACGGTTCGGGCACCACGATCCCGGTGGTCGTGGCCAACATGACCGCGGTGGCCGGGCGCCGGATGGCCGAGACCGTCGCCCGCCGCGGCGGCCTGGTCGTGCTGCCGCAGGACCTGCCGATCACCGCGGTCAAGCAGACCGTCGACTTCGTCAAGAGCCGCGACCTGGTGGCCGATACCCCGGTGGTGCTCGGCCCCGACGACTCGGTGTCCGATGCCACCGCGCTGATCCCCAAGCGGGCCCACGGTGCGGCGGTGGTCGTCTTCGAGGGCCGGCCCATCGGGCTGGTGACCGAGGCCGTGTGCGCCGGGGTGGACCGGTTCGCCCGGGTCCGCGACATCGCGATCGCCGATTTCGTCACCGCGCCGGTGGGGGCCGACCCGCGCTCGGTGTTCGAGCGCCTCGAACACGAGCACATCGACCTGGCCGTGATCATCGAACGCGACGGCACGCTGGCCGGGGTGCTCACCCGTACCGGCGCGATCCGGGCCGGTATCTACACCCCGGCGGTCGACGCGGCCGGCCGGCTGCGCATCGCCGCGGCCATGGGGATCAACGGCGACGTCGCCGCCAAGGCCCGCGAACTCGTCGAGTCCGGGGTGGACCTCCTGGTGGTCGACACCGCCCACGGGCACCAGCTCAAGATGCTCGATGCAATCAAGGCGGTGTCCTCGCTGGATCTGGGCGTCCCGCTGGCCGCCGGCAACGTGGTCTCGGCCGAGGGCACCCGCGACCTGATCAGCGCCGGCGCGTCGATCGTGAAGGTCGGGGTGGGGCCGGGCGCCATGTGCACCACCCGGATGATGACCGGCGTCGGGCGTCCGCAGTTCTCGGCCGTCGTCGAATGCGCCAGGGCGGCACGAGATCTCGGAGGTCACGTGTGGGCCGACGGCGGTGTGCGGCACCCCCGGGACGTGGCGCTGGCACTGGCCGCCGGCGCCTCGAACGTGATGATCGGCTCCTGGTTCGCCGGAACCTACGAGTCCCCCGGCGACCTGCTGCGCGACCGCGACGGGCTGCCCTACAAGGAGAGCTACGGGATGGCCTCCAAGCGGGCGGTGGCGGCGCGCACCTCGGCGGACAGCACCTTCGATCAGGCCCGTAAGGCACTGTTCGAGGAGGGCATCTCCTCGTCGAGAATGGCGCTGGATCCGCTGCGCGGCGGTGTGGAGGATCTGCTGGACCACATCACCTCCGGGGTCCGCAGCACGTGCACCTACGTCGGTGCGGCCACGCTGGCCGGGCTCCACGACAAGGCCGTGCTGGGCGTGCAGTCGGCCGCCGGGTTCGCCGAGGGGCACCCGCTACCCGCCGGATGGTGAGGGGCCGGGCGCGGAAGCTCCGGATGGCGACGGGTAGGCCAGCACCGGCCCGGCGATCGTCACACTGACCCGGTCTCCGGGCATCGGGCCGTCCGGCCGCCCGGTGCGGGCCACCATCGGCGTGCTCTCCCCCACCGTGCCCTCCCCCAGGACGAGTTCGACCGCGGACTCGGCGCCGTAGAAGTGCCGGGCGATCACCAGCGCCGGGACTCCGGCCTCGCCCGGGCCCCCGATGCCGACCTGTTCGGGGCGGATGGCGACGATCACCGTTCCGTCGCGGACCGGAAGCCGGCTCGGGTGTCGTCCCAGCACGGTGTCGACCCGGCCGCCGTGCGCCCGGCCGGACAATTCGACGGTCGAACCGACGAATCGGGCCGCCGCCAGGGTGGCGGGTTGCTGGTAGAGCTCGGCGGGAGCCTGATGGGCCGCGATCGTGCCGTCCATCAGCAGCGCGACCGAATCGGCCAGCGACAGCGCCTCGGCCTGGTCGTGGGTGACCAACAGCGCGGTGGTTCCCGCTTCGCGCAGGATCGCGGCGATGTCTTCGCGTACCCGGGTGCGTAACGCGGTGTCCAGCGCCGCGAACGGTTCGTCGAGCAGCACCACGCTGGGTTCGGCGGCCAGCGCCCGCGCCAGCGCGACCCGCTGTTGTTGGCCACCGGAGAGTTCGGCGGGCCGGGCCCGGGCCAGGCCGTCGAGGCCGACCACCGACAGCCACCGCCGGACCACCCGCGCGGACGCCGCGGATCGGCGTCGCCGCAGCCCGAAGGCGATGTTGCCGGCCACGTCCAGATGCGGGAACAGCGCCCCCTCCTGGGGCATCAGCCCGACACGGCGCCGGTGGGCGGGCACGTCGAGTCCCTCGCCGTCGGCCACCGCGCGACCACCGATGCGGACGACTCCGGTGTCGGGGCCCTCGAAGCCGGCCAGAATCCGCAGCAGCGTCGTCTTGCCGCATCCCGAGGGCCCCAAGACGGCGGTGATGGTGCCCGCCGCGACGCCGAGGGTGACGTCGTGCAGCACCGGACCGGCGCCGAAGCTCTTCGCGACCCCGCGGATGTCGACGTCGGCGATGCGCTCAGTCACCGCGGACTCCGGCGAGGTTGGCGCTCCAGACACCCAGCAGCGCGGTCGGGACCGCCGCGAAGACCACCAGCGCCGCGGCGTACGGCGCCGCCGCGGCGTAGTCGCTGACCAGGGTGTGCGACCACAACCTGGTCGCCAGGGTGTGGGTGCCGGTCGGGTGCAGCAGCAACGTGACCGGAAGCTCCTTCATGCACGTCACGAGGACCAGGGCCGCCCCGGCAACGATGCCCGGGGCGGCGCGGCGGGCGGTCACCGACACGAAGGCGCGCAGCGGCGCGCGCCCCAGCGATCGGGCCACCTCCTCGAGCCGCACGGGCGCGGCTTCGACCGCGGCGCGCACCGACCCGGTCGCCACCGGGACGAACAGCACCGCGTAGGCCAGGATCAGCAGGGGCTCACGCTGGTACAGCGGACGCAGCAGCGTCACTCCCACCGAGACCATGGCGATGGCCACCACGATCGAGGGCAGGCCGTGGGCGATGAAGCTGGAGCCCTCCAACAGTCGGGTCGCCCGGCTTCGATGACGCGCCGCCAGGACACCCAACGGCATCGCCGCGACGGTGCACACCACCGCGGCCGCCAGGGACAGCCACAGCGTGGCGGCGAGTGCGGCACCCCACTGGCCCGCGTTCCAGCGCAGCCCGCCGGCGGCCAGCCAGCCGGCCAACGCCACGGCGGGGACGATCAACGCCGCCGCCAACACGGCCGCGCCCGGCAGCAGTGCCACCAGCCGCCAGCGCCCCAGCGCGATTGCCGGCGCCGGGCGGGGGGTTCCGGTACCGACGCGGGCCGCTGCCCGGCCACGCATCCGCTGCTCGGCGATCACCAGCGCAACGGCGAAGGCCACCAGCACCAGCGCCAGCACCGCGGCGCGGGCCGGATTGAACCCCGACCGGTACGCCCCGTAGATCACCCAGGTGAAGGCCTCGTAGCGCATCGCGGCAACCGCGCCGAAGTCGCCGAGGACGTACAGCGCGACCAGCAGGGCACCGGCCGCGATGGCCGCCCTGACCTGCCGCAGGGTGACCCGGAACAGGACTTCGACTCCCCGCAGGCCCAGTGACCGGGCCACTTCCTCCTGCGCCGGATCCACCCCGGCCAGCGCGGCCAGCGTCGTCAACAACACCAGGGGGTAGCTCACCAGGGTCAACACCAGGCAAGCGCCCCAGAATCCGGCAACCTGCGGCACCGTCGAGACCCACAGATAGCCGACCAGATAACTGGGTAGCGCAAGCGGCAGGGTCAGGGCGACGGTCAAGGCCCGCCGCGCGGGGACGTCGGTGCGCGTCACCAGCACGGCCAGACCCACGCCCAGGACGACGCAGGCCGCGGTGACCACACCGACCAGCGCCGCCGAGCGTGCGACGAGCGCTGCCGTGCGGGGCTGGAGCAGCTCGTGGCCGATGAATGCCGAGCCCCGTGCGCCCGCTCGCTCTCCGAGGTAGACCAGCGGCAACAACGTCGCGGCGGCCACCAGTGTCGCCGCCGCGACCAGGAGCCCGGGCGCGCCGCCCCGGCGGCGCCGGACACACCGGGTTCGCGGTTGGTTCAGTTGGTCAACAACCCGGTCTCGACCAGCATCTCCTGCGTCGCCTCCAGGTCATCGAGCCGGGAGAGGTCGATGGCGGGCGGCTGCAGCTCGCTCAGCTCGGGCATCTCGCCGCTGACGGCGACGCCCTCGATGAGCGGGTACTCCGAGGTTTCGGCCGCGAAGTACTCCTGGGCCGGGGTGTCGACGAGGTAGCTGGCGAATGCCTGTGCCGCCGCGGGGTCGGGGGCGGACGCGAGGATGCCGACACCGGCGACGTTGACAAGCCCACCTGGGTCGCCGGGGGCCATGAACTGATTGCGTGCCACCACGGAGTCCTCCCCGACGCTGTTGATCAGCTCGTAGAGGTAGTAGTGATTGGTCAGGCCCATGCCGACCTCGCCGGCGTTGATGGCGTCACGCATGGGGCCGTTGCCCTCGAAGGGCTGCGGATTCTGCGCGCCGAAGGCCGTCAGCCACTCGCGCGCCGCGTCGTCGCCGCGGGCCACCCGCAGCCCGGTGACGAAGGACTGCCAGGACGCGTTGCTCGGCGCATAACCGATCTGGCCCCGGTACTCCGGTGCCAGCAGGCCGTCGATGGTCTCCGGTGGGTCGGCGACCAGATCGGGGTTGTAGGTGATCACCCGGGCGCGGCCGGAGACCCCCAGCCAGGATCCGTCAGAGGCCGAGTAGGCCGCGGGTACCGCCGCCAGAGTGCTCGGGTCGATCGGCGCGAACAGGCCGGCGGCCGAGACGGCGCCCAGAGCCCCGGCGTCCTGGGACAGGAAGACATCGGCCGGGGAGTTGTCCCCCTCGGTGATCAACTGGGCGGCCAGCTCGCCCGAACCCGCGTACCGTACTTCGGTTTCGATTCCGGTGCTGGCGGTGAACCTCTCGATCAGCGGTCCTACCAGCTCCTCGCTGCGTCCGGAATAGATCACCACCTTCTGCGGGGTGTCGGCGGCCGAGGGGGTCGGACCCGCCTCCGAGGTGGATCCGGAGTCGGATCCACACGCGCCGAGCGCCAGGGCGGCGCTGACCACGCCGATCGCCGCCACCGCCCGAGAGATGACCTTTGCCATGAGCCTTTGTGCCTCGCCTTCCGCCGCCCGACCGCTGACTGTGAACTCGCTGTGAGCGTATCAAAGGATAAGGTTAGCCTTACTAAAAGAGCGGTTGGCGGGATTGTCGGCGGCAAACCGTTACCATGGACGCCGACGTGCGGACAGTGCCGCGCGGGAGCCGAGGGAAAGGGATCACGTGCCGCAGGCACCCATCGAGGCCGCCTGCCCCGAGCGGGCCGCCGAGGCCGAGCGGCCGTCGCCCGGCGGCGCCGATCCCGACGATCCCTCCTCTAGTTCGCCGGGCCACGCGCCCGGCCGCCCCCCGAGGGGTACGCGGTGAACCCGTGGTTCACCGCGCTGAGCATCCTGGCGATCCTGGTCCTGACCGCCGGAACCGCGCTGTTCGTGGCCGCGGAGTTCTCCCTGACCGCGCTGGAGCGTTCGACGGTCGACGCCAACGCCAAGACCGGTGACCGGCGCGACCTGTTCGTCCAGCGGGCCCACCGCACGCTGTCCTTCCAGCTGTCCGGCGCCCAGCTCGGCATCTCGATCACCACGCTGGCCACGGGTTATCTGGCCGAGCCGGTGGTGGCCCGGCTGATCGAACCCGTGCTGCTGGCCGTCGGGGTGCCGGCGCGCTCCACGACCGGGGTGGCACTGGCGTTGTCGCTGCTGATCGCGACGTCGTTGTCGATGGTCTTCGGCGAACTGGTGCCCAAGAACCTGGCGGTGGCCCGCCCGGTGCCCACGGCCCGGTTCTCGGCGGGGCCGCAGCTGTTCTTCTCGACGATCTTCACCCTGGCGATCCGGGCGACCAACGGGACCGCGAACTGGATCCTGCGCCGTGTCGGGATCGAACCGGCCGACGAGCTGGCCTCCGCACGCACCCCGCAGGAGCTGGTCTCGCTGGTGCGCAACTCGGCGCGCAGCGGGTCCCTGGACGCGATGACCGCCCTGCTGGTGGACCGGTCACTGCAGTTCGGCTACCGCACCGCCGAGGAGCTGATGACCCCGCGCTCGAAGATCGTGGCGCTGGAGGCCGACGACACCGTCGCCGACCTGGTGGCCACCGCCGTCGAGTCCGGCCACTCCCGGTTCCCCATCATCGAGGGTGACCTCGACGAGACGATCGGCATCGTGCACGTCAAGCAGGTCTTCGAGGTCCCCCTGGTGGAGCGGCCCACCACGGTGCTCTCGGCGCTGGCCCAGCCCGTGGCCGTGGTGCCCTCGACCCTCGACGGTGACGCCCTGATGGGGCAGATCCGGGCCAACGGCCTGCAGACCGCCCTGGTGGTCGACGAGTACGGCGGCACCGCCGGCATGGTGACGGTGGAGGACCTCATCGAGGAGATCGTCGGCGACGTGCGCGACGAACACGACGACGCCACCCCGGACGTGGTGCCCGCCGGGGACGGCTGGCAGGTCTCGGGGCTGCTGCGCACCGACGAGGTGGCCGACGCCACCGGGTACCGCGCCCCGGAAGGCGAATACGAGACCATCGGCGGACTGGTGCTGCAGGAACTCGGGCACATCCCGGTTGCCGGGGAGTCGGTGGAGCTGCGCGCGTTCGACGCCGACAGCCCGGTCGACGATCCGGTGCGGTGGCGGGCCACCGTGGTGGCCATGGACGGCCGGCGCATCGACCAGCTCGCCCTGATCGAGCTGGGCCGTCGCCAGGACGGCGAGGACACCGACGACGAGGACACCGACGACGAGGACACCGACGACGATGGCGGCGACGACGACGATGGTGCGGACGGCGGGGGCGGTGAGGACGGCGACACCGCCGGAGCCCGCGGCGCAGGGGGTGCGCGCTGATGGGCGCTGACATTCTCGGCGTGCTGCTGACCGTCGTGCTGCTGGGCGCCAACGCGTTCTTCGTCGGCTCGGAGTTCGCGCTGATCTCGGCGCGGCGGGACCGGCTGGAGGCGCTGGCCGAACAGGGCAAGAAGAGCGCGGTCACGGTGATCCGGGCCGGTGAGCGGTTGTCGCTGATGCTCGCCGGCGCCCAACTGGGGATCACGGTGTGTTCAATCCTGCTCGGCCGCGTCGGCGAGCCGGCCGTGGCGCACCTGCTGGAGAAACCGTTCGACCTGTTGGGAATCCCGGACGCCCTGCTGCACACGGTGTCCTTCGTGATCGCACTGGCGGTGGTGGTCACCCTGCACGTGCTGCTCGGGGAGATGGTGCCCAAGAACATCGCCATCGCCGGGCCGGAGCGAACGGCCATGCTGCTGGTGCCGGTCTACCTCGTCTACATCCGCGCCGCGCGCCCGTTCATCGCGTTCTACAACTGGTGCGCCAACATCACGCTGCGCGCCATGCGGGTCGAACCCAAGGACGAGCTCGACATCACCGTCTCGACCGTGGAACTCTCGGAGATGATCGCCGAATCGGTGTCGGAGGGACTGCTCGACCGCGAGGAGCACACCCGCCTGACCCGCGCGCTGCAGATCCGGAACCGGGTGGTCGCCGACGTGGCCGTGCCGCTGGCCGACATCCGCGCCGTCCCGGTCGCCGGTCCCGACAGCGGACCCTCGGTGGCCGAGGTCGAACGGGCCCTGGCCGAGACGGGGTACTCGCGGTTTCCGGTGGCCGGCCCCGACGGCACCTTCATCGGCTACCTGCACATCAAGGATCTGCTGGTCCTCGGCGACGACCCCGAGGTCATCGTGGACCGGACGCTGGTGCGGCCGCTGCCGCTGGTCCGCGATTCCATGGCACTGCCGGACGCGCTGTCGAGCCTGCGGCGCAACAACAGCCATCTGGCGTTGGTGACCAGCGGCGCCACCGGGGCGGTGGTGGCCATGGTGGCGCTGGAGGACCTGGTCGAGGATCTGGTCGGCACGGTGCGCGACGGGACGCACCGTGTCTGAGCCGGTCGTCGAAACCCGGCTGTCCGAGGCGGAGTGGACGCGTCGGGCCGCCGAGCACCGTGAGCGGGCGGGCCGGTTCGTCGAGCCCCACCGCCGGCGGGCCGCCGCCGGGCAGGCCCACCCGGTGTGGGACTTCCTGTTCACCTACTACAGCCTGCGGCCCCGCCAGCTGCTGCGTTGGCACCCCGGCTACGGCACCGTGCTCACGGGCGCCGGCGCCGAGCGGGCCTACCGCGGTGCCGGGGGCTACCGGCGCCACGGCGACGGGGTCACCGTCGGCCCGGAGTATCTGCGGGGCCGTCTGGACACCGTGCGGTTCGTCGCCGCGCTGCTGGCGGCCACGGCGCGCCGGCCGGCGCAGCTGAACTGCTTCGGTCTGCACGAATGGGCGATGGTCTACCGCAGCGACGAGGTCCGCCACCCTTCGGTGCCCCTGCGGCTGGGCGCCCCCGGCACCGACCGGGTGCTGGAGTCGATGCCGCTGCGGTGCAGCCACTTCGACGCCTACCGGTTCTTCACCGACGACGCGGCCGGGCGCAACGCGGTGCCGCTGACCCGCGCGGACCAGGTCGATCGTGAACAACCCGGCTGCGTTCATGCGACGATGGACCTGTACAAGTGGTGCTACAAGCTGGGGCCGTTGGTGCATTCCGCGCTTCTGTTGGACTGCCTGGAACTGGCGGCCGCCGCCCGCGAGCTGGACATGCGGGCCAGCCCCTACGATCTGACCGCCTACGGGTTCGCCCCGGTGCGGGTGGAGCAGGCGGCGGGGCGTGCCGAATACGTCCGTTGCCAGACCGAACTGGCGCAACGTGCGGCTCCGCTGCGTCAGGAACTGATCCGGCAGTGTGACCTGCTGCTGGAGGCCGCCGCGTGATCGAGCCGAGGTTACCGGTGGGTAGGATGGATGGGATTGCCGGTGAGGAGGAACCATGACTGAGCGTGTGACCGTGGGAAGCCTGCGGGTCGACAAGGTGCTGCACGATTTCATCACCAACGAGGCGCTGCCGGGCACCGATATCGACCCCGACACCTTCTGGTCCGGTGTCGACAAGGTGGTCGCCGACCTGACCCCGCAGAACCAGGATCTGCTGGCCCGCCGCGACGAGCTGCAGGCGCAGATCGACAAGTGGCACCGCCACCGCGTCATCGAGCCGCACGATGCCGACGCCTACAAGTCCTTCCTCGCCGAAATCGGTTATCTGCAGCCCGAACCCGAGGACTTCACCATCACCACCTCCGGGGTGGATCCCGAGATCACCTCGACCGCGGGCCCGCAGTTGGTGGTGCCGGTGCTCAACGCCCGCTTCGCCCTCAACGCCGCCAACGCGCGGTGGGGTTCGCTCTACGACGCGCTCTACGGCACCGACGTGATCCCCGAGGACGACGGCGCGGAGAAGGGCAGCGGCTACAACAAGGTGCGCGGCGACAAGGTCATCGCCTATGCGCGCAGGTTCCTCGACGAATCCGTGCCGCTGGAGACCGGCTCGTGGGCCGACGCCACCGCGATCACCGCCGCCGACGGCGCGGTCAGCGTCGCCCTCGGCGGCGACACCCCGACGGCCCTGGCCAATCCGGAACAGTTCGCCGGCTACCTCGGCGAGCCCGACAGCCCCACCGCGGTGCTGCTGGTCCACCACGGTCTGCACATCGAGATCCTCGTCGACCCCGACTCCCCCATCGGCTCCACCGACAAGGCCGGCATCAAGGACGTCGTGCTGGAGTCGGCGGTGACCACCATCATGGACTTCGAGGACTCGGTGACCGCCGTCGACGCCGAGGACAAGGTGCTGGGCTACCGCAACTGGCTGGGACTCAACCGCGGCGACCTCGCCGAGGAGGTCGCCAAGGGCGACAAGACGTTCACCCGGGTGCTCAACGGTGACCGCACCTACACCGGCCCCGGCGGCGAGGAGTTCACCCTGCCGGGCCGCAGCCTGATGTTCGTGCGCAACGTCGGGCATCTGATGACCAACGACGCGATCGTGTTCGACGCCGGCGGCCAGGACGGCGCAGAGGTGCCCGAGGGCATTCAGGACGCCCTGTTCACCAGCCTGATTGCCATGCACGGACTCAAGGAGAATGACGGCAACGGGCCGCTGTGCAACAGCCGCACCGGGTCGATCTACATCGTGAAACCCAAGATGCACGGGCCCGACGAGGTCACCTTCACCTGCGAGCTGTTCAGCCGGGTCGAGGACGTCCTGGGTCTGCCGCAGAACACCATCAAGGTCGGCATCATGGACGAGGAGCGCCGCACCTCGGTCAACCTCAAGGCCTGCATCAAGGCGGCCGCCGACCGTGTGGTGTTCATCAACACCGGCTTCCTGGACCGCACCGGCGACGAGATCCACACCTCGATGGAGGCCGGTCCGATGATCCGCAAGGGCGCGATGAAATCGCAGCCCTGGATCCTGGCCTACGAGGACGCCAACGTCGACGCGGGCCTGGCGGCGGGCTTCACCGGCAAGGCCCAGATCGGCAAGGGCATGTGGGCGATGACCGAGCTGATGGCCGACATGGTGGAGCAGAAGATCGGCCAGCCGCGGGCGGGCGCGAGCACCGCCTGGGTGCCGTCGCCGACCGCCGCCACCCTGCACGCGATGCACTACCACCAGGTGGACGTGTTCGCCGTGCAGAAGGAGCTGGCCGGGCAGACCCGCACCACGCTGGATCAGCTGCTGACGATTCCGCTGGCCGACGCGTCGCTGACCTGGTCGCCGGAGGAGATCCACGAAGAGGTCAACAACAACTGCCAGTCGATCCTGGGCTACGTCGTCCGCTGGATCGAGGAGGGCGTGGGCTGTTCGAAGGTGCCCGACATCCACGACGTCGCCCTGATGGAGGACCGCGCCACGCTGCGGATCTCCAGCCAGCTGCTGGCCAACTGGCTGCGCCACGGGGTGATCACCGCCGAGGACGTGCGGGCCGCGCTGGAGCGGATGGCCCCCGTGGTCGACCGGCAGAACGAGGGTGACCCCGGGTACCGGCCGATGGCTCCGGACTTCGACTCCAGCATCGCGTTCAAGGCCGCCGAGGAACTCATCCTGTCGGGTGCCGCGCAGCCCAACGGCTACACCGAGCCGATCCTGCATCGCCGCCGTCGGGAGTTCAAAGCCAGCGTCGGGCAGTGATTACACTCGGCAGGCGGTAGACGGAGCGATGCGAACGAGGACATGGGTACGGGAGTGATCAGGCGTGGGTAGGCACAGCATGCCCGGCCCCGACGACCCCAACGATCCCAACGACCCCAACAACGGCAGCGACGGCGGCCCCTCCGAGGACCGGACCGAGCAGTTCCGCCGCCCCGACGACGAGTACGACGGCGATTATGACGACCGGTATGACGACCGGTACGACGGCGACTACGACGACCAGTACGACGACCAGTACGACGGCCAGTACGACGGCCAGTACGACGGCGACTACGACGATGAGACCCACGGCGGCACCGGGCACGGCGCCGACTTCGAGGATCGATCCGGCCCGCCGCCCAGCCGCCCGGTCTCCGGCGGTCACCGCAACGAAGGGGAATGGACCGGCAGCCACCGGGTGGCCACACCCGGGCGGCGCGGCGTCAGCGTCGGCGTGATCGTCGCGCTGGTCAGCGTCGTGGTGATCGTGGCGGCCGTCATCCTGTGGCGCTTCTTCGGCGAGGCGTTGTCCAACCGTTCCGACGTCGCCGCGGGGCGCTGCCTGGAGGGCGACCTGCCCGTCGCCGTGCTCGCGGACCCGGCCGTGGCCGAGCCCCTGCAGCAGGCCGCCCAGCGCTTCAACGAGACCGCCGACCCGGTGGGTGACCACTGCGTGGTCATCACCGTCAAGTCCGCCGACTCCGGCGCGGTCGTCGACGGTCTGCTCGGGACCTGGCCCGCCGAGCTCGGCGACAAGCCCGCGCTGTGGATCCCGGCCAGCACGCTGTCCACGGCCCGGCTGCAGACCGCCGCCCCCACCGAGATGATCGACGGCGACCCCCGGTCGCTGGTCACCTCCCCGGTGGTCCTCGCGGTCAGCCCCGAGCTCAAGCAGGCGCTGGGGCCGCAGGACTGGGCCGCGCTGCCCGGACTTCAGAGCGATCCCGCGGCGCTGGACCAGATGAATCTCCCCGGCTGGGGATCGCTGAGGCTGGCCCTGCCCACCAGCGGTGACAGCGACGCGTCGTTCCTGGCCAGCGAGGCCGTCGCGACGGCCTCCGCGCCGCCCGGGGCCCCCGCCACCGCCGGTGTGGGCGCGGTCAATCTGCTCGTGGCCGGTCAGCCCGAACTGGCCAACCGCAGCCTCGACGAGGCGATGACGGCGCTGACGGGCGGCGCCGATCCCGCCGCGGCGCCCGTCCACGCCGTCGTGACCACCGAACAACAGGTGATCCAGCGGCGCGGCGCGAACCCCGACAGCAAGGACTCCCTGACCGCCTGGTTGCCCGCGGGCGCGGTGGCCATCGCCGACTTCCCGGCCGTCCTGCTCGGCGGCGACTGGGTCTCCACGGACCAGCAGAGCGCCGCCAGCGAGTTCGAGCGGTTCGTGCGCAAGCCCGAACAGATCGAGGCGCTGGCTAAAGCCGGTTTCCGCACCGAGCCCTCCACCGAGCCGGACGGCGCCGGAATCGACCTGGGTCCGCTGCCGCCGCCGGTGTCCTTCGGCGATCCCGGGGTGCGCGCGACGCTGGCCAACACCCTGACTGCCCCGGCCAACGGCGGTGCGACGTCGATCATGCTGGACCGCTCGTTGAACCTGCCGGCCGTGGTCGGTGCGCTCAACGCCCGGATCGGGGCGCTGCCGGCGACCGCGGCCGTCGGCCTGACCACGTTCGACGGATCGTCGAGCACCACCCAGGTGAACCTGGGCGCGCTCGGCGACGATGTCGGCGGGCAGCCCCGCAGCCAGGTGCTGACCTCCACGCTGAGCGGGCTGAGCTCGTCCGGCGGCGGTGCGGTGTCGTTCACCACGCTGCGCAACGTCTACGGCGAGGCGCTGGCCAACTTCCGTCCCGGGCAGAACAACTCGGTACTGGTGATCACCTCCGGCCCGCACACCGACCAGACGTTGGGAGCCCAGGGGCTGCAGGACCTGATCCGGCAGAGCGCCGACCCGGCCCGCCCGGTGGCGGTGAACATCATCGACGTCGGCGACGACTCGGACCGGCCGACCTGGGAGTCGGTGGCCCAGATCAGCGGGGGCACCTATCAGAACGTGCCCGCCTCCGATTCGCCGGAGATGACCGCCGCGATCACGCAGCTGCTCAGCTAGCCGCTGGCCCGACCCGCCGGCCGTACCGCCCACGCCGCACCGATCGATTCGGTACCCAGATCCACTGCGTGGCCGTTTTCTGGATCTGGCTACCGAATCGATGGCAGCGGGCAGGCGTACCTCAGGCGAACGCCTCCACCGGCGGGCACGAGCACACCAGGTTGCGGTCGCCGTAGGCGCCGTCGATCCGGCGCACCGGCGGCCACACCTTGGGCCGGTAGTTCTTGCCCAGCGGGTAGGCGGCCTGCTCCCGGGTGTAGGGGTGGGTCCACTCATCGGTGAGCAGACATTCGGCGGTGTGCGGTGCGGCCCGCAGCGGGTTGTCTTCGGCGGGCCACTCCCCCGATCCGACCTTGTCGATCTCGGCGCGGATGGCGATCATCGCCTCGCAGAAGGCGTCCACCTCGGCCAGGCTCTCGCTCTCGGTGGGCTCCACCATCAGCGTGCCCGCCACCGGGAAACTCATGGTCGGGGCGTGGAAACCGAAGTCGGCCAGCCGTTTGGCGACGTCGTCGACGGTCACGCCGGTCGCCTTGGTGATCGCCCGCAGATCCAGGATGCACTCGTGGGCGACCATG
Organism: Mycolicibacterium palauense; assembly: GCF_002592005.1. Lineage (GTDB taxonomy): Bacteria > Actinomycetota > Actinomycetes > Mycobacteriales > Mycobacteriaceae > Mycobacterium > Mycobacterium palauense. The sequence goes on from NZ_NVQF01000003.1 coordinate 93,237, forward strand.
CCGTTCTTGCCCGTGTACAGCACCGGGTAGTACTCGTCGAGGCGCCGGGCGATGTAGTTGGCCGACGCGATCGCGGTCAGCGTCGCCGCGCGCAGCCCGTCGGCACCCATCATCCGGATGTAGGCCCAGGTGATCGGCAGGATCGACGCCGAACCGTACGGGGCCGAGGACACCGGATGCCCCCCGGGCAGCTCCGGGGCCAGCGGGTGGCCGGGCAGGTAGGGCGCCAGGTGTGCGCGCACCGCCACCGGGCCCACCCCGGGCCCGCCGCCGCCGTGCGGAATGCAGAACGTCTTGTGCAGATTCAGGTGGCTGACGTCGCCGCCGAACTTGCCCGGCCGGGCCAGCCCCACCAGGGCGTTGAGGTTGGCGCCGTCGACATAGACCTGCCCGCCCGCGTCGTGCACCGCGGCGCAGATCTCGGCGATGTCGTGCTCGTAGACCCCGTGGGTGGACGGGTAGGTGATCATCAGCGCCGCCAGCTTGTCGGCGTGTTCGCTGATCTTGGCGCGCAGATCGTCGAGATCCACGTCGCCGTTCTCGCGGCAGGCCACCACCACCACCCGCATCCCGGCCAGCGCCGCCGAGGCGGCGTTGGTGCCGTGCGCGCTGGAGGGGATCAGGCAGATGTCGCGATGCGCCTCCCCGCGTCCGGCGTGGTAGTCGGCGATCGCCAGCAGGCCCGCGTACTCGCCCTGTGAACCGGCGTTGGGCTGCAGCGAGACCGCGTCGTAGCCGGTCAGCGCCGTCAGCCAGGACTGCAGATCCGAGATCAGCCTGCGCAGGCCCGGGGCGTCGGACACCGGCGCGAACGGGTGCTGACGGGCGAACTCCGGCCAGGTGATGGGCTCCATCTCGGCGGCGGCGTTGAGCTTCATGGTGCACGAGCCCAGCGGGATCATGCTGCGGTCCAGGGCGATGTCCTTGTCGGCCAGCGCCCGCAGGTAACGCATCATCGAGGTCTCGGTGCGGTAGTCGGTGAACGCCGGATGGGTCAGGAACTCCGAGGTCCGGGTGGCGATCTCGGGGCGGGCCGGTGCGGCGGCGGCCAGCCCGAATGCCTCGAGCACCGCCGCCACGTGCGCCTCGGTGGTCGCCTCGTCACAGGACACCGACACGTGGTCGCCGTCGACGCGCCACAGGTTGATCCCCCGCTCCTTCGCCGCGGCCACCACCTCGTCGGCGCGACCCGGCACCCGGGCCAGCACGGTGTCGAAGAAGCGGTCGTGGACCAGCGCGTCGCCCAACGCCCCGGCCAGCGTCGCGGCGTGCCCGTGCACCCGGCGCGCGATCGCGGTCAGTCCCTCGGCGCCGTGGTAGCTGGCATACATCGCGGCCATCACCGCCAGCAGCACCTGCGCGGTGCAGATATTCGACGTCGCCTTGTCACGGCGGATGTGCTGTTCGCGGGTCTGCAGCGACAACCGGTAGGCCGGGGCGCCATCGGCGTCCACGGACACCCCGACCAGGCGGCCGGGCAGCTGGCGGGCGTGCTTGGCGTGCACCGCCATGAATCCCGCGTGCGGACCGCCGAACCCCATCGGCACCCCGAACCGCTGGGCGCTGCCGAAGGCGACGTCGGCGCCGAGCTCCCCCGGCGGGGTGAGCAGCGTCGAGGCCAGCAGGTCGGCGCCGACGGCCACCAGGGCGCCGCGCTCGTGGGCCTGCTCGACCAGAGCGGACCAGTCGGTGATCCGGCCGCCGGCTCCCGGCAGCTGGACGATCACGCCGAAGAAGTCGCCCTCGGGCAGGCCGTCGCGCAGATCGGCGGTGACGATCTCGATGCCCAGCGGCTTCGCGCGGGTCGCCAGGATCGCCGCGGTCTGGGCGAACACGTCGGTGTCCACGGCCAGCCGCCGCGACGGGCCGCGCACCGCCCGGTGCATCAACGTCATCGCCTCGGCGGCCGCGGTCCCCTCGTCCAGCATCGAGGCGTTGGCGATCTCCAGTCCGGTCAGCTCGGCGATCATGGTCTGGAAGTTGAGCAGCGCCTCCAGCCGGCCCTGGCTGATCTCGGGCTGATACGGCGTGTAGGCGGTGTACCAGGCCGGGTTCTCCAGGATGTTGCGCAGCAGCACCGGCGGGGTCAGCGTGTCGTAGTAGCCCTGCCCGATCATCGACACGGCCGCGGTGTTGCTGTCGGCCAGGGCGCGCAACTCGGCGAGTGCCTCGTGCTCGTTGGCCGCCGGGGGCAGGGTGTCGAGCCCGGGCGCCGAGCCGGTCGGGGTCAGCGCGTCGAGGATCCCCGCCGGCAACGCCTTGGCGGCCAGCTCGTCGAGGGAGTCGACTCCGATGACGGCCAGCATCGCCGTCACCGCGTCGGCGTCGGGGCCGATGTGCCGGTCGGCGAAGACCGACCCGAAGACGGGCCCGGTGACTGACGAATCGTGCCGCGAGGTGGGGACCATGGGACTCCTAGAGGGCGAAGCTGGGCACACCGAAGAACTCGGTGGTCCTCCCCCTCTGTCGTCGACCCGAGCCGGGCGCCTGAGAGATTCGGTCCACCCCACCGGGCCGGCGGAGACGGGCCTTTCCCCATGGGCGGGCGGACCGGGGAACCGGGCCACCGCTTTCCAGAGGCATCGTGGCCCGGCGCGGTCCGGGGTGCCTGAGAGGTTGACGGAGAGGTGTTGCTCCTTCGGCGCCTGTGGCTGGCGGCCACAGAACTCTCCCGCGCTGGGGCGATGCGCCGTCCAGCTTACCCGGGCGGGGTGTCGGCGGCGTGCCTCAGCCGATCTTGCGGTCGCGGTGCTTGCGGCGGGAGGCGAGCTCGTCCTCCGGGGCGGCGATGGACTCGCCGCCGTCGGCCCGCTCGCCGGGGAAGTCGGCGATCGCGCCGGTCAGTTCGCGCATCGCTCCGCTGACGGCGATGCCGAACACGCCCTGACCGCCCTGCAGCAGGTCGACCACCTCTTCGGCCGAGGTGCACTCGTAGACGGTGGTGCCGTCGGAGAACAGCGTGATGTTGGCCAGATCCTGGACGCCGCGCTGGCGCAGGTGGTCGACGGCGACGCGGATGTTGTGCAGCGAGATGCCGGTGTCCAGGAGCCGCTTGACGATCTTGAGGACCAGGATGTCCTTGAACGAGTACAGCCGTTGGCTCCCCGACCCGGCCGCGCTGCGGATCGACGGCACCACCAGCGACGTCCTGGCCCAGTAGTCGAGTTGGCGGTAGGTGATGCCCGCGATCTGGCAGGCGCTGGGGCCGCGGTAGCCGACCAGCTCGTCGGGGACGGAATCGTCGGGGAACAGCCCGCCCTGCACGCCGGGCTCGACGGTGTCGGCGACCTCGGCCGTCTCGGCCGGCAGCGACTGCGCATCCTCCGGCGTCCGTTGGGCCGCGGCGTCCAGATCCAACTCTTCCTGCCGTGGCTGATCGCCCACCGTAGAATCCTCTCGCCGATCGGTCTCGTCGTCCACGGCCGTCCGTCAGCCGCATCTGTCGCGCCCGAGTGTCCCGAGCATACGCTTGCCGACAGGTCCCTGTTGGCGACCCGGACCTGTTTTTCGCTTCCTCAGTATGAGCGGTCGGGGGGTCGCGTCCCAGCCTCGTTCGGGCGTGTCGGGACGCACACCCCCAGATGAGACGAATCCGTGATAAACGCCGCGCCGGCCCCGGTGCCGCTGTCCCCGCGTGTTTCCCTCAGGTGGCCTTGAAGTCGTCGGGTGACACGCTGTCGAGGAATTCCTTGAACTTCTCCACCTCGTCCTCGCGGACCGGGCCGCTGGCCTCCTCGTCGCCCTCGTCGGGGATCAGCAGGCCGGCCTCGGCCAGCACCGCCTCCTCGACGTAGATCGGCACGCCGACGCGCAGCGCGATCGCCACGGAGTCCGACGGTCGCGCCGACACCGTGATCCCGCGGTCAAAGACCAGGTCGGCGTAGAAGGTGCCTTCCCGGAGATCGACGATCCGCACCTCTTTGAGCGAATGGCCAAGCGCGGCAATGACATCACGAATCAGGTCGTGGGTCATCGGGCGCTTGGACTCCAGCCCCTGCTGCTCCAGCGCGATCGCGGCCGCCTCCGGCTGCCCGATCCAGATGGGGAGGTATCGGTCACCGTTGGCCTCCCGCAGCAACAGCACCGGTTGGTTCTGCGGCTGCTCGACGCGAATGCCGACCACTCGAACTTCACCCATCAGTGTCTGCCCTCCGCACGCATCAAAGCTGCTGGAAAAAGGCGGTGGCAGTGGATCGGTCCGTGACCGAAACCCGAACACCAACCCGTGCGATCGAGTCTAGTCCTCAACGGTGCAGTACGTCTCGCACGGCGGATTTCACCAGCGACGTGTGCAGGGTGATGGCCAGCGCGGCGACCTCCCGTGCGAGGTCGTCGGCGCGGTCGCGGGCCCCGGTCTTGTCGGTCTTGACCAGCGGGCCGGCGATCTGGGCGATCAGATCGGACTGACGGTCGGCGGCCGACCGGAAGGCGCGCAGATGTCGTGGCTCCACTCCGTACTCGCTCAGCGCCAGCGCGCACTGCAGGATCACCACCGAATGCTCGTCGAAGAAGCCCCCAGGCCCGGTCGTGATGACCCCGGCCTTCGTCAGGGCGGTCAGCAGTTCGGCGGCCTCGGCGGTGCCGGCGCCCGACCGCTCGAGCAGGTCCTCGCGGCTCAGTCGCACCTTGGCGGGACCCACCGCCGAGCCGGGCAGCGGCGCGGCGGTGGCGTCCCGTCCGGCATCCGATTCAGTGCCCGGTTCGGTATCCGATCCGGCGGGGCGCACCAGCCGCGGCACGCCGTAGGGCGAGCCGCTCTGGGGCAGTTCCCCGTCGGCCTGGGCGTCGAGCTGTGCCTTGATGACCTTCAGCGGCAGGTACTGGTCCCGCTGGGCAGTGAGGATGAACCGCAACCGCGCACAGTCGTACGCGGTGAATCTCCGATACCCCGAGGCGGTGCGCTGCGGCGTGACCAACCCCTCGGCCTCCAAGAAGCGGATCTTGGAGATCGTGACATCCGGGAAATCGGGTCGCAGCAGGTCCAGCACCGCGCCGATCGACATCCCGTTGAGCGCGGGAGTATCGGGTGCGGTCACTAGCCCTCGGATCCCCCATCGTCGGTCTTGGGGCCCGTCAGGAAGACCAGCCGGAACTTGCCGATCTGGACCTCGTCCCCGTTGGACAGCACCGCCGAGTCGACGGGCTCGCGGTTGACGTAGGTGCCGTTGAGGCTGCCGACGTCGACAACCTGGAACTCGCCGTTCTCCAGCCGGAATTCCGCGTGGCGCCGGCTGACGGTGACGTCGTCGAGGAAGATGTCGCTGTCGGGATGACGGCCCGCCGAGGTGCTGGGCTGATCCAGCAGGAATCGGGATCCGGCGTTCGGGCCGCGCTTGACGACCAGCAACGCCGATCCGACCGGGAGGCCCTCGACCCCCGACACCGTGCCCGAGCCGCTGGTGGCCGCCGGGGCGTCCAGTTCGTTGAGGAAGTCCGCGCGGAAGACCGACGTGGTCTCCACGGTGACTTCGTCAGAGGCCTGGTCGGCTCCCGAGTTGCTGTCCTTGTCCGTCACACGCTGCTCCTCACAGGCTGCTTGTGGCGATATCGCCGGTGAACCGTGCCGCCTTACCGTCGTGCATCGACGTTACCGCGCGTCGGGCTCAATTATGCCCGCCACGGCGCGAAAGGCGGTTCGCTCCGAACCCTAACAACACTTCACTCGGTCAGCGTGGAGCGGTAGGCCTCCGGGTCGAGCAATCCGGCGAGGCCGTCGTCGAGGGAGCCCGCGTCCACCTGAAGGTCGACCAGCCAACCCGCGCCGTAGGGATCGGAGTTCACCAGATCGGGGCTGCCCTCCAGGGCGGCGTTGACGGCCGCCACCTTGCCCGACAGCGGCGCGTAGAGGTCAGAGACCGATTTGGTCGATTCCACCTCGCCGAAGGCGTCGCCGGCGCTGAGATCGGATCCCTCGTCGGGCAGTTGGACGAACACGACGTCACCGAGTGCCGACTGCGCGTAGTCGGTGATGCCGACTCGCACGGTGTCCGGACCGGTGCGGCGCACCCACTCGTGCTCGGCGGTGTAGTGCAGATCGCCTGGGATCTCCGTCACTGCGTCTCTCGCTCCCTCTAGATTTCGCTTGGCTGCCGTCACTTGACTGGCTGAGCGTATTGGGGCGGTTTCGGTTGCCGCAAGGTGGTGATGTCCACGCGTTCGGCCTGCTCGACGCTCATCGAACCGCCGACGCGCTCCACGCTGTCGACGGCACCGCCGGGAATGTTCATCGCGGCCGCCAGCGTGGGCGGATCGCCGATCGCCAGAACCGTGTACGGCGGCGTCAGCGTGTCGCCGTCGACGGCGAGTCCGCCGGGTCGGCCGGCCACCCAGGTGTCCACACCCACCCGCACGCCCTGATCGCCCGCGGTGATCTCGATCGCCTCGGCGCCGGCGGCCCGCAGCTCGTTGATCACGTCGAGCATCGTCTCCGGCGCCACCCCCCGGCGCGGGTCGGCGATGGTGATCGTCACCCCCGGGCCGGTGGCCCCGACGGTGCCGACGAGGATCGACAGCGCCGCCAGCCGGGCCTTGGCGTTGTCGATCGCCGCCTGATCCGAGCTGCCCGACGCCTGCAGTGCGGCCAGGGTGCGCTGCAGCTCGGCGACCTCACCGTTGAGCGCGGCCTCACGTTGCTGCAACGAATCCAGCAGCACAAGCAGATCGGCGGGCCGCGCCGCGTCGAGGGCGTCGCCGGACTCGGTCTGGCGCACCTGGGTGGCGATCGCGATGCCCAGCGCCAGGCACAGCAGCACCGCCAGCGTGCCGAACACCAACTGCGAACGCGCGCGTCCCGCCCGCAGAGTCTTCTCAGGCGGCATCTCGTGGCGTCCGTGCTCGGCCGCCACGGGTGCGCTCCGGTCGTCGTGGTCGGCCACGGCTCAGGCCCCGAACAGCCGGCGGCGAAGGGCGGCGGCGTTGCCGAAGATCCGGATCCCGAGCACCACGATGATGGCGGTGGATAGCTGGGTGCCGACACCGAGCTGATCGCCGAGATAGACGATCAGCGCCGCGACCAGCACGTTGAACACGAACGACACCACGAAGACCTTGGCGTCGAAGATGTGCTCCAGGTAGGCGCGCAGCCCGCCGAACACCGCGTCCAGCGCGGCCACCACCGCGATGGGCAGATAGGGCTGCACCACTTCGGGCACGCTGGGGTGGAAGACCAGCCCCAGCACGATGCCCACCACCAGGGCTGCGATACCGATCATCGAATCTTCCCCTCCGGTCCGGTGCTCAGATCGACGGTGCCGACGGCCTCCACCTCCGCATCAATGGTCGGTTCCACCTCTGTGTCCATGGTCGGTTCCACCTCGGTGTTTATGGTCGGTTCCACCTCCGTACCCATGGTCGGTTCCACCTCGGTGTTTATGGTCGGTTCCACCTCGGTGTTTATGGTCGGTTCCACCTCCGTACCCACGCTCACGGCCCCATCTGTTCGGCGAACCTGACGTCTCGGGTGGTCCCCGCCGGCACGGTCAGCCCGTCGGCGGTGCTGACGGACACTCCGACACCGTAGGACGTCTCCAGCAGCCGCAGGCGGGTCAATCCCGCGCTGCGTTCGAAGGTGTCCCGCAGGCCGTGCGGTGCGCCGATCGCCACGACGGTGTAGGGGCTGCTGATGGGGTGATTGTCGACCAGGATCGCCCCGCCCGCCTGCCGGATGGTCACGTTGGGGCCGATCCGGATCCCGCCGACCGCGACCGCCTCGGCGCCGCTGGCCCACAGCGAATTGACCACCAGCTGCAGGTCGCGATCCAGGATCACCTGCCGGCTGCCCTGCACCCGCTGCTTGGACACATCGGTGAGGTCCGTCAGATTGCGGTCGGCGGCCGGCTCGGTCACCGTCACGCTCAGCCCCGGGCCGATCAGCGGGGTGCTCGCGTCGGCGAGGCTCAGCGCGTCGAGGCGGTCCAGCAGCTGCCGGCCCTCGGTGCCGTCCTGGAGCCGGCGACGCTGCTCGTCGTCGACGGCGGCCGCCAGCTCGTCGCGGCGCTGCGCGAGTTCGTCGTTGGATCCCTCGGCGGTCTGTACGCCGGTCACCAGCCCGCGCTGCACCTCGCTGAGCCCCGGTGCGGTCGAGCGGGCCTGCGCGACTGCCGCGGCGAACACCGCGGCGATCAGCAGCGCGCCCACCAACTGCCACAGCCAGGGGTGCCGGGTGCGGTCATGACTGGCCGCCGCCGCCGCGTAGCCGGGGTCGAGGTGTTCGGAGAGCAGCGAACGCAGCAGCGAGGGCACCGGGAGCTTGCGCACCTGCGCGGCGCGGCCGGCGCTCAGACCCGCCGACGGGTCGTAGCCGCCCAGCGCCCTGTCCCGGTCGGTCTCGTCCCGGTCGGTCACGGCCGGTGCTCTCCCGCGGGTGCGGCGGCTCCGTTCACCCGGGGCAGTCGCCGCACCACCATCGTGAACTGGATGGCGTAGAGCACGAAGGACCACACGTACATGCCCAGTCCCCAGATCAGGAAGCCCCAGCCGATGTCGCCGACCACCCGGCTGGCCAGGGTGTCGAACTGGCCGAGCAGGATCAGGGGGAACCCCGACATCAGCGCGAAGGTCGCCGCCTTGCCGATATAAGTCACCGGCAGCGCCGAGAGCCCCCGGCTGCGCAGCACCGGCAGCATGGCCGCCAGCAGCCCGTCACGGATCAACAGGATGGCGATCACCCACCACGGCACCAGCCCGGCCACCGCGAACGTCACCGGTACGACCACCATGAACAGCCGGTCGACAGCCGGGTCCAGCAGCTCCCCCAGCCGCGAGGACTGGTCGAGGACGCGGGCCAGCTTGCCGTCGAGCCAGTCGGAGGCGCCGGTGAACATCAGCACGCCCACCGCCCACCCGTAGGACTGGGTGAACAGCAGCAGCCACACGAAGACCGGGATCAGAACCAGGCGCAACACGCTCAGCGCGTTGGGCACGGTCAACACCCGGTCACGTGTGCCCCCCGGTGCGGGCGTCATGCCGCCAAACCCTAGTTGATGACCACGCCGTTGATGACCACGCCGGGCCGCCCTACCGGAACACCCCGGGCAGGCTCAGCGCCGACAGCGTGTCGTCCTGCAGCGGGTTGTCGTGCACCATGTAGGTCCACGTCGAGGTCGGGCGGGCCAGCTTGGACAGGTCGAGCCCCGGCTCGTCGGTGAGCACATCGGCGGTTTCGAAGGTCTGCTGGGCGGCCTCCACGGCATCGGCGGCCAGCGAGGCGAACGCGTCGACGGCCATCCGGTGGAACTCGTCGAGCGGATTCTGCCGGCCCAGCGCGCGCAGGTGGATGCTCTCCCGGATGTCGGCCAGGAAGGCCAGATGATCGGCCCAGCCGCGGTCGAGGTGGTACAGCATGATCAGCCGGCAGATCCGCTCCAGTTCCTCCTCGGAGACCGTCTCGGCCAGCTGCTCATAGCGCTCCGGCGCCAGCTCCTTGAGCTCGTCGCGGGCCGTCGCGGTGGACAGCAACGTGTTGCGCCGGTCGACGATGATCGCGCGCTGCTGGGCGATCAGCTGGTTGTAGCGCCAGGTGTTGGCGTGCACGTCGAGCAGCCGCCCCTCGGCGACGCGCTGGGCGTGATCGAGCAGGGAGGCCGCCTTCGGGCTGACGATCCGGCCGTCCTCGTCGGTCTCGTTGGGCAGCTTGCCCGGGTCCAGATGCGAGACGACGACCTCGTCCTCCCAGCTGGCGAAGAACACCGAGGACCCCGGGTCGCCCTGGCGTCCGGCGCGGCCCCGCAGCTGGTTGTCCAGGCGCTCGGTGTTGTGCCGCCCGGTGCCCACCACGTGCAGCCCACCGAGTTCGGCGACCTTCGCGTGATCGGCGGAGTGGTCGTCCGCGTCGGAGCCGCCCAGCCGGATGTCGGTGCCGCGGCCGGCCATCTGGGTGGAGACCGTGACCGTGCGCAGGGCGCCGGCCTCGGCGATCACCTCGGCCTCCTCGGCGTCGTTCTTGGCGTTGAGCACCACCGCGGGCACCCCGCGCTTGAGCAGCCGCTCGTGCAGCTCCTCGGACTCGGCGACGTCGTGGGTGCCGACCAGGACGGGGCGGCCGGTCTCGTGCACCTCGGCGATGTGTTCGATGATCGCGTCCATCTTCGAGGCGGCGGTGATGTAGACCCGATCCACCTCGTCCTCGCGGATGTTGGGGGTGTTCGGCGCGATCGGCGAGACGCCCAGCTTGTAGAACTGACGCAGCTGCTCACCGGCGGCCATGGCGGTCCCCGTCATCCCGCATACCCTCGGGTAGCGGTCGATCAGGGCCTGCACCGTGATGGTGTCGAGCACCTCGCCGGTCTCGGTGGTTTCGATGCCCTCCTTGGCCTCCACGGCGGCCTGCAGCCCGTCGGGCCAGCGCTGCAACTGCGCGATCCGTCCCCGGGAGGCGTTGATCAGATGCACCGCCCCGTCGCGGACGATGTAGTGCACGTCGCGTTGCAGCAGCGCGTGGGCGTGCAGGGCCACGTTGACCTCGGTCAGCGTGGTCGCGACGTGCTCCTCGGAGTACAGGTCGATGCCGCCGAGCGCCTTCTCCACCTTCTGCGCACCGGCCTCGGTGAGGTGGATGTTGCGCCGGTCGGTGTCGGAGGCGTAGTCGACCCCGGGCGTCAGGTCGCCGACGAGCGAGACGATCTCCAGCCGCGGTGTCTCGCGGTGGGTGGTGCCGGCGAGAACCAGGGGCACCAGGGCCTCGTCGACGAGCACCGAGTCCGCCTCGTCGATGAGGGCGACGTCGGGGTTGGGTGAGACCAGGTCGTCGGCGTCGGTGACCAGCTGGTCGCGCAGCACGTCGAAGCCGATCTCGTTGACCGAGGCGTAGGTGACATCACACTGGTAGGCGGCGCGGCGCTGCTCGGCGCTCGATTCGCCGGTGATCCAGCCGACGGTCAGCCCGAGCGCGGTCAGCAGCGGGCCCATCCACTCGGCGTCGCGGCGGGCCAGATAGTCGTTGACCGAGATGACGTGCACGTGGCGCCCGCCCAGCGCGTACCCTGCGGCGGCGATCGCGCCGGACAGCGTCTTGCCCTCACCGGTGGCCATCTCCACCACGTCGCCGGCCAGCATCCGCAGGGCGCCCTGCAGCTGCACGTCGAAGGGGCGCAGCCCGGTGGCGCGCTCGGCGGCCTCCCGGGCGATGGCCAGGAACTGCGGGATGTCGGCGGAGTCGGCGAGGTCCTCGAGGTTGAGCAGCTGGGCGGCCTTGCGCAGCCGCTCGTCGTCGAGTTCGGCGGCCTTGTCCGCGAATTCGGCGGCCGCGCGCACCTCGCTCATCGAGCGGTTCTGGTTCTTCTCGGTGCTGGCGCCCAGCAGCTTCCAGAACCGGCCGGACACCCGCCCCTGCTTGGCGGCGCCGGGCTTGGTGGACGTCTTGGAGGTCTTGCTCACACGACAACGGTACGCGGGCGCCGGTCCGGCTCCGTGCGGGCGGGCGGGACGGCGCGGGACCCGCGCGCCTTCGGGTGCGCCCGGCCTCGTGCGTCATCTGCATCCGACGTCCGGCGCCGCGCGGTAGCTTGCCCCCAGAGCGGCCGCGCGGCAGCCGCGGAGGGGGTGCTCGATGGACCGGCAGGTGCTCACACCGTCGATCGACTGGGGCCACGAGCTGGGACATTCGACGCTGTGGGTGCTGGCCACCTTCGGTGTGACCGCCCCACTGCTGATCGCCGCGCTGCTGGCGGTGGGCCGGCTCACGGTGTGGGGGCGCCAGTTCCGCGAGGTCACCGGCGGCTACTTCACCGGACGCGACAGCCTGCCGGTGTGGGCGATGCTGGCCGCCCTGCTGCTGTCGACGATCGTCGCGGTGCGGATCAGCGTGCTGCTCAGCTACTACGCCAACGACCTGTTCTCGGCGCTGCAGATCGCGTTTCAGGGCAGCGGTTCCGCCGATCCGGGGCTCAAAGAGCAAGGCATCCACGGGTTCTGGATGGCGATGGTGGTGTTCGCGGTGCTCGCGGCACTGTCCATCGTGCGGTTCCTGGCCGATCTCTACCTGGCGCAGCGCTTCATGATGCGCTGGCGGGTGTGGCTGAGCCGGCGGTTGATCGGCGACTGGCTCGATGGCTACGCCTACTTCCGCGGGCAGTTGGCCACCCACCCGATCGACAACCCGGACCAGCGGATCCAGCAGGACATCGACGTGGTCACCGCCGGGGTCGGTGGTCAGCAGAACGTCCCGGCCTACTCCTCGGGCAGCACACTGCTGTTCGGTGCGGTCGAGTCGCTGCTGACCGTGGTGTTCTTCGGGGCCATTCTGTGGCAGCTGTCGGGGCCGCTGGTGGTGGGTTCCGTGACCGTCCCGCGGGCGCTGTTCTGGATCGTCATCGTCTACGTGCTGGCCGCGACGGTCGTCGCGTTCTGGATCGGCCACCCGCTGATCCGGCTGAGCTTCGTCAACGAACTGCGCAACGCGGGATTCCGCTACGCCCTGACCAGGGTGAAGGACTCCGCGGGCGCGGTCGGCTTCTACCGCGGCGAGAACGTCGAACGCGATCTGCTCGACCGGCGGCTGTCCTCGCTGATCGGCAACTACCGGCACTGGCTCAACCGGATGGTGATGTTCCTGGGCTGGAACGCCTCGGTCAGTCAGGCGATCAACCCCCTGCCGTATCTGGTGCAGGCCCAGCGGCTCTTCGCCCAGGAGATCTCCTTCGGCGACGTGATGCAGTCGGCGACGGCCTTTCACGCCATCCACGATTCGCTGTCGTTCTTCCGCAACGCCTACGACTCGTTCGCCGGCTACCGGGCGGCCGTGCTGCGTCTGCACGGGCTGATCGACGCCAACCGCCGGGCCCGGGCGATGCCCCGCCTCGATCCGGTCGACCGTCCCGACGGGGCGGTCCGGTTGTCGGGGATCGACGTCCGCCGGCCCGACGGCCGATCGCTGGTGCGGTCACTGGATCTGAGCCTGGACCACGGCGACACGGTGATGATCAAGGGTCCCTCGGGCAGCGGCAAGACGGTGCTGCTGGAGAGCCTGGCCGGGCTGTGGCCCTACGCGTCGGGGCGGGTGGGCTATCCCCGCCGCGACCGGGAGGTGATGTTCGTCTCGCAGACCCCCTATGTGCCGCTGGGAGACCTGCGCGCGGTGGTCAGCTACCCGCTGCCGGAGGGCTGCGTCGCCGATGCGGACATCCAGCGCACCCTGGTCAAGGTGGCCCTGCCGCACCTGATGCTGCGACTGGGCGAGGTCAAGGACTGGGCCAGGGAGCTCTCCCCGGGCGAGCAGCAGCGCATCGCCTTTGCCCGGGTGCTGCTGAACCGGCCGAAGGTGGTGTTCCTCGACGAGTCGACCTCCGCGCTGGACGGCGGCACGGAGCTGATGCTCTACCGCCTGCTGCGCGCCGAGCTGCCCGACACCATCGTGGTCAGCGTGAGCCACCGCAGCACCGTCGAACAGTTCCACGACCGGCGGCTGGAACTCCTCGGCGACGGCGGTTGGCGGCTGGCCGAGCCCACCGCGCCGCGCTGAACCGGCGCGGTGAGCGCACCCGGCGACTTACAGCGCTCGGTCAGGGTCTGCAAGGTACCTTGCCGGGGTGGAATTGTTCGCACCCTCGCTGGACTGGGGTCACGAGCTCGTCCCGTCGCTGATGTGGATCGTGCGGGCCTGGGCGATCGCCGCGGTCTGCACCCTGATCGTGCTGGTGCCGATAGGCCGGTTCACGACCTGGGGCCGGCAGTTCTGGCGCATCACCGGCGACTACTTCACCGGCCGGTCGAGCCTGCGGGTGTGGCTGTGGCTGGGCGTGCTGCTGCTGTCGGTGATCGTCGGGGTGCGCATCGACGTGCTGCTCAGCTTCCAGGGAAACGACCTGTACTCGGCGGCGCAGGTCGCGGTGCAGGGCATGGCCGCCGACGCCCCGGAGGTCAAACAGTCCGGTATCGACGGATTCTGGACGTCGTTGCTGGTCTTCGCCGTCCTGGCGACCATCCACGTCGGCCGGGTGATGCTGGACCTGTTCATGATGCAGCGCTTCATGCTGGCGTGGCGGGCCTGGCTGACCGACCGGCTCACCGGCGACTGGCTCGACGGCCACGCCTACTACCGCAGCCGGTTCATCGACACCGGCATCGACAACCCCGACCAGCGCATCCAGGCCGACATCGACATCTTCACCGCCAGCACCGGCCCCATGCCCAACACCCCGAACAACACCACCACCTCCACGCTGTTGTTCGGCGCCGTCGAGGCCATCACGTCGGTCATCTCGTTCACGGTGATCCTGTGGAACCTGTCCGGGGACCTGACGTTCCTCGGGTTCACCATGCCGCGCGCGATGTTCTGGATCGGCCTGGGCTACGTGGTGATCGCCACCTTCTTCGCGTTCTGGATCGGCCGGCCGATCATCCGGCTCAGCTTCGACAACGAGCGCTTCAACGCGGCGTTCCGCTACGCCCTGGTGCGGTTGCGCGACGCCTCCGAGGCGGTGGCGTTCTACCGCGGCGAGGCCGCCGAGCGGCTGCAGCTGCACGAGCGCTTCGCCCCGGTGGTGACCAACTACAAGCGCTACATCAACCGGATGATGGGTTTCTACGGCTGGAACCTGTCGATCAGCCAGATCATCGTGCCGCTGCCCTGGATCCTGCAGGCGCCGCGGATGTTCGCCGGCGACATCAAGCTCGGTGACGTCACCCAGACCGCCTCGGCGTTCAGCAGCATCCAGAACGGTCTGTCGTTCTTCCGCAACGCCTACGACCAGTTCGCCGGCTGGCGGGCCTCGATCATCCGGCTCTACGGCCTGGTGACCGCCAACGAGGCGGGCCGCGCGCTGCCGTCGCTGACCGTGGCGGCCAGCAGGGGCGCGCTGGTCGAACTCGACGAGGTCGAGGTGCGCACCCCCGACGGGCAGACCCTGATCGACCCGCTCGACCTGCGGCTCGACGCCGGGGACACCCTGATGATCACCGGCAGGTCCGGCACCGGCAAGACCACCCTGCTGCGCAGCCTGGCGCAGCTGTGGCCGTTCGCCTCCGGGACGTTGCGCTGCCCGCCGGGCGAGAACGAGACGATGTTCCTGTCGCAGATGCCCTACGTCCCCCTGGGTGATCTGCGTGCCGTGGTGTCCTACCCGGCCAAGCCCGGCGAGATCTCCGACGACGAGCTGATCCGGGTGCTCAACAAGGTGGCGCTGCCGCAGTGCGCGGGCAAGCTCTCCGAGGTCGCCGACTGGGCCAAGCGGCTGTCGCCGGGCGAGCAGCAGCGCATCGCGTTCGCCCGGGTGCTGCTGACCAAGCCCAAGGTGGCGTTCTTCGACGAGGCGACCTCCGCCTGCGACGAGGGCCTGGAGCTCACGCTCTACCAGCTGGTGCGCGACGAGTTGCCCGAGACCGTGCTGGTCAGCGTCACTCACCGCAGCACCGTCGCACGCCATCACATCCAGCAGCTCGAGCTGCTCGGGGGCGGCGAATGGCGGCTGAGCAGGGCCGGCGGCGCCGCAGACGGCGGCGGGGCGGTGCCCGAACCGGTCTGATCCCGGCTCCGGGTGGGTTTCCGGGGGGTCAGCGGTGTGCGCGGGCGGCCGCGTGCGCACCGGCGCGGCGACCGAAGAACGACCCCTCGCCCAGCTGCGTCCCACTGGCGTAGCCCCGGCCGTCCTGGGCGATGTTGGCCGCGCAGGCCCCGGCCGCGTACAGCCCGTCGATGACGCTGCCGTCCTCGCGCAGCACCTCCCCGTCCACGGTGGTGGCCAGGCCGCCCATCGTGAAGCCGGAGTACATCGCCCGGCCCAGCGACAGATCGAACACCGCCCACGGGGCCCGGTCCTGGGCCGCGAGGTAGTCCGGCTGTTTGTGGAAGTCGGGATCCTCACCGCGGGCGGCGTTGTCGTTGTAGCGCGCCAGGGTGGCGGCCAGATTCCCCTCGGGAATGCCCAGCGCCGACTCCATCTCGGCGATGGTCTCGTAGCCGTCGAGGAAACGGATCAGCGGCATCTCCGGCATCTGCATGTGTGCCTCGTCGACGATGAGATAGGCCGTCTGGTCGGGTTGCTCCAGCACGAACGCGGAGGTGCGGGAGTGATACGAGTCCTCGGCGACGAAACGCTGACCGTTCTTGTTCACCATCACGCCGGTCAGCAGGATCTCCGGCGGGTAGGCGGCCGCGGTGATGAACACCTCGTCCATGTTCTTGGTGGCCGCGCCCGCCGAGATCCCCATCCGGATGCCCAGACCGTCGTCGTTGGGATTGCCCAGGATGTAGGGCGCGACCAGGCCGTGGTGCTTGGTGCGCCGCGGCTGGCCCAGCGCCGGGGTGTGTTCGGCCACCATCTCGGGGTTCATCGCGAAACCGCCGGCGGCGACGATGACCGCACCCGCCCGGATCGCCCCGGTCTCGGTGAAGTGTTTCCACCGCACGCCGACGACTGAGTGGACGACGGAGCCGGCGTCGTCGGCGGCGCCGTCCACGACGAGATTGGTCACGCCGGTCTCGTAGCGGAACTGCACGCCGAGCTCGTCGGCACGCTTGAGCAGCAGGTCGATCACCATCGCCGCACCGCCCAGCTCGCCGGGAACCGGCACCGAATGGCCGCGCGGGGCGGGCCGGGCCTGCTCACAGAACGGCCAGACCTTCTCGTTTCCGGTGTAGGACAGCCCCTCGGTGCCCGGCGGCACCACCACCTTGCCCGGGTAGAAGCTGCGTTCGAACTGGAACCCGAGGTCCTCGAGCCAGTTGAAGTGTTCGACACTGCCCTCGCAGTAGGCGCGGATCTTGTCCTTCTCGGGGTCGCGGGACTGCGAGACCAGGTACTTGTACATCTCTTCGGGGCTGTCCTGGTGGCCGGTGGCCGTCTGCACGGCGGTGCCGCCGCCGAGGTAGAAATGCCCCCCGGCCATCGAGGTGGTGCCGCCCGCGGCGGCGGCCTTCTCCAGTACCAGTACCCGGGCCCCGGTGGCGGCGGCGGTGACCGCCGCGCACCCTCCGGCGATGCCGAAACCGATGACGAGCACGTCGACCTCGTCGGTCCAGGACGCGATCTCGGCGGCGTCGACGGTGGCGGGGATCTCGGTGCTCATCGCTGCTCCTGTGCTCGGTGGCGCGGCGCCGGCCGGGCTGTGGGCCGGACACCGGTCTGGACACGAATATGCATCGTGTCGCAGGATAGCCCAGGGGCCTACGGATCCGAAGCGCCGCTGTTCGACAGGGCTGAACGAGGACCGGGCGCCGCGGTGAACACGTTCTAGATCCGCGTCCGTCGGCGGCCGGACGCCGTCGCGCAGGTCAGCATCTCAGCGGTCCAGCACGTCCAGCACCGTCCGCACCTGGAGATCGAACAGGGCGCCGGGGTCGGTGAGGGTGTCTTCGCCGTACTGGCCGAAGACCTCCAGGCTTATCGCGCCGATCAGCGTCGCCCACAGCGTGAAGCATCGACCCAGCGTCACGTCGGTGCCCGCGAAGCCGAATTCCTCGCGTAGGGCTGCGAAGTCGTCCCGCAGCGGGGCCGGCGGCGGGTCGCCGTCCCCGGCGACCTCTCCCGAGGCGATCCCCCGCGACACCGCGGTCAGCAGGGCGCCGATCACCCGGGTGCCGGGGCCCACGGTGCGCTCGGCCGGGGCGTGGTAGCCCGGCACCGGGCTGCCGTAGAGCAGTGCCCAGCCCGCCGGATGGGCCAGCGCCCAGCCGCGGGCGGCGCGGGCCATCGCCGAGATGTCGGCGCGCCAGTCGCCGTCGGCGCCCCGGGCCGCCTCGACGGCGTCGGCCAGCTCGGTGTATCCGTCGATCACCAGCAGGGTCAGCAACTCGTCGCGGTTGGCCACGTAGCGGTACACCGCCGAGGAGACCATGCCCAGGTCGCGGGCGATCGCCCGCAGCGACAGCCCGGCCGCGCCGTGCGTGGCGAGTTGGCGGCGGCCCAGCTCGACGATCCGGTTCTCGACCTGCATGCGCGCGTCGCGGCGTTTGCCCATGGCCCCAGTCTCACACAGAAAGAGAGCAGTGCTCTTGATTTCTCCCGGCCCGCGTGGCACTCTCAAATTAGAGAGCACTGCTCTCTGATTTGGGTCCAACGAGTAGGGGATGCGATGAGGGACATGAGGGAAGAGCGCTACGACGAACCGGGCGCCGCCGCGCGCCTGGGCACCGCGCTGATCCGCCGGCTGGCCGAGGTCGGGGTCAGCATCGCCGGCACCCGGGCCCTGCGGGTGCGGGGCCGGCACACCGGCCGGGTGCGTTCGGTGGTGGTCAACGTGCTGACCGTCGGTGGAGTCGACTATCTGGTGTCGCCGCGGGGGCAGACCCAGTGGGCCCGCAACGTCGGCGCGGCCGGGGAGGTCGAGCTGGGGCCCCGCTGGGCACGGCGGCGCCGCCGGGTGGCCGCGGTCGCCGACGAGGACAAGACCCCGCTGCTACGCCACTATCTGGACCGGTGGCACTGGGAGGTGAAGGGTCACTTCGGCGGGCTGACGCTGGATTCCGGGGACGAGCAGATTCGGCGGGTGGCTCCGTCGATCCCGGTCTTCGTCCTGGCCCCCTGAGCGCCGGGCCGGGTTCAGTGCGTCTGCAGGAACTGCGACCACACCACGTTCTTCGCGGTGGGATTGGGGCTGACGTTGATGTCCTCCCGGATCTGGTCGCCGGCGGCCTGCCAGGAGACCGCCGCCGGGTAGGTGCCCCAGGTGCTGTTGAACAGTCCGATGATCACCGCGCTGGTCCCGTCGATCACGTACACCGGCCCACCGGAGTCGCCCTTCTGGCTGACGACGCCGTTGGCCATGGTGAACCACCCGTTGTTGACCCGGTCCACGGTGCCGCAGCTCTCCTTGGTGATGATGCCGAAGTGGCACACCGGTTCACCGGCGGCGGCGATGCGCCCGGGGCGGGACTCCAGCGGCAGACCGCTGGGCAGCACGTTGTTCACCGCGACGTCGTCGGTCAGCAGGATCGCCTCGTAGTCGGCGATCACCTGATCGGTGGTGACCGTCGTACCGTTGGGGGTGTTGTTGCGGAACACCGACACCGTCCCGATCGGACGGCCCGCGGCATCGGTGACCGGCCCGTCCGCCCGGCAGTGCCCGGCGGTGAACGCCACCCGCAGCGCGGGGTCGACGTAGCCCAGTGTGCAGATGTTGGCGCCCTGTCGGATCTCCATGCCGGGATGAACCAGCACGCCCGGGTCCGCGCCGGCCGAGGCCACCGGGTTCACCGAGCCCAGTGCGACGCCGATGACGGCGGCGACCAGCGCGACGAACAGCGATCGGACGCTCAAACGGCGCATGGGCGGCTCCGCTCGGTCAGTGGCCGTCTCGATCTCGGCCGGATCACGTTTCACTGACATATCGGCGTGGCAGATCACGATTGTTACCAATTTCCGTTATATGCGGGTGACAAACCGGTGACTTCGCACACACGAGGCGCGCACACGAGCGGCAGGGCGGGGCGCCGAACGGCCCCTCGCGACGCAAAACCGCTCGACGGCACCGGGAGGATGGATCCGTGACCGCACAACGGATCGAGGGGGCCAAGCTCGTCAACTTCGCGTCGGTGATCGACGACGCGACCGTCGCGCAGGCCAGGCAGACGGCGTCGATGCCGTTCGTCCACCCCCACGTGGCGCTGATGCCCGATGCCCACCTCGGCAAGGGTTCGGCGGTGGGCACCGTGATCCCCACCGTGGACGCGGTGATTCCGGCCGCCGTCGGCGTGGACATCGGCTGCGGGATGGTCGCCGCACGGACACGGTTCACCGAGGACGACCTGACCGGCCGCGACCTGCCGGCGCTGCGCGCGGCGATCGAGGGCGCGATCCCGCTCTCGCCGGGCCACTACAACAGCGACACCCGCCGGTTCGGTTTCACCGCCGACCGGATCGCCATCCTCGACGATCTGGCCCGCGCCGAGAAGGTCGACCTCTCGCACTCCCCCACCTGGCCACGGCAACTCGGCTCACTCGGGGGCGGGAACCACTTCATCGAGCTGTGTGTGGACGACCGCGCCGGGGTGTGGCTGTTCCTGCATTCGGGTTCGCGCGGCGTCGGGAACAAGATCGCCCAGAAGCACATCCGGATCGCCCGGCAGCTGATGCGGCAACGCCGGGTCGCCCTGCCCAACCCGGACCTGGCCTATCTGCCCGGTGACACCCCGGAGTTCGCCGACTACATCAGGGAGCTGAACTGGGCGCAGAGGTTCGCCTACGAGAACCGGGCCGAGATGATGGACCGGTTCCGGCAGGTCTTCGCCGACTGGATGGGGGTGCAGGCCCAACGCGTCGAGACCGAGCGGGTCAACTCCCACCACAACTACACCCGCCTGGAGGAGCACGCGGGCAGGCAGGTGTGGCTGACCCGCAAGGGGGCGGTCGACGCCGGCATCGGGGTGCGCTCGGTCATTCCCGGCTCGATGGGCACACGGTCGTATGTGGTGCGCGGCAAGGGCAACGCGGCCGCGCTGTGCTCGGCGCCGCACGGCGCCGGACGCCGGTTCTCCCGCAGCGAGGCCCGCAGGCGGTTCACCGCCGAGGACCTGGCGGCCCGCATGGCCGGCATCGAGTACCGCCACGGCGAGGCGTGGGTGGACGAGATCCCCGACGCCTACAAGGACATCGACCAGGTGATGGCCGATGCCGCGGAGCTGGTGGACATCGAATACGCGCTGCGCCAGATCCTCAACGTCAAGGGCACCTGACACGCCCGGCCCGCGGCCGGTCTGCAAGGCACCGCCCCGCACCGTCTAGGAGTCGAAGCCCAGGCCCAGCCGGTCCAGGCTCCGCAGCAGCACGTTGCGCTGCCCGGCGTCGTGGTCGGCGCGGTCCAGCGACCACCGGGTCGCCTGGATGCCGGCGCTGGCCAGCGGTTCGGGTGGGAACGGCAGCGGCTTGTTGCGCACCATCTCCAGGCGGGTGCGCGGTGTGGACGAGCCGTCCAGCAGATCCAGGCAGACATCGGCGGCGAAGCGGGCGGCGCCGACACCGAGCCCGGTGAAGCCGTTCACGTAGGCCACCCGGCCGCGGTGCGCCAGACCCCAGTGCGCGCAGAACCGGGTGTTGGTGTCGATCGCGCCGGCCCAGCGGTGACTGAACCGCACGTCGGACAGCTGCGGGAAGGTCAGGAAGAAATGCGCGGCCAGTTTCCGGTAGGTCTCGGGACGGTTCTCGTAGCGTTCGTCGACGCGGCGCCCGTAGTGGTAGATCGCGTCATAGCCACCCCACACGATCCGGTTGTCGGCCGACAGCCGGTAGTAGTGGAACTGGTTGGCCGTGTCGCCCACACCCTGGCGCCCCTGCCAGCCGATCCGTGCGAGCTGCTCGTCGGTGAGCGGTTCGGTGGCCAGCACGTAGTCGTAGACCGGAACCGTGTAGAGCCGGTTGCGTTTGACCAGGCTGGGAAAGACGTTGGTGGCCAGCACCATCCGGTCGGCGCTGATGGTTCCGCCGGGCGTGGTGACCCGCACCCCGGCGGGGCCGGATTCCAGCGCGCCGGCCGGGGTGTGCTCGAAGATCTCGACGCCGGCGGCGCGGCAGGCCCGGGACAGTTCGACGGCCAGTTTCCCGGGATGCACTATGGCGCAGGTCTGTGCGCTGAACAGGCCGGCCAGGTACGTCGGCGAGGCGACCTCGGCGCGCACCGTGGCGGTGTCGAGGAAGCGGCCCTCGCCGGCCTCGGCGGCATCGTGCAGCCAGGTCACCTGGTGGGGTTCGGTGGCCACCGCCAGCATGCCGGTCCGCTCCCAGTCGACGTCGAGACCGAGCCGGGCGATGTCGGCCTGCATCCCGTCGAGGTTCTCCAACCCGAGCTGCTCGAGCCGGTGGAGTTCGTCGGGCCAGCGCGCCCTCCCGTTCTCGGTGCCGTGGGTGAGACTGGCCTCGACGAAGCCGCCGTTGCGGCCCGAGGCGGCCCAGCCCACCCGGTGCGATTCGATCAGCACCACGCGGGCCCCCGGATCACGCTCGGCGGCGTGCAGTGCGCTCCACAGACCCGCATAGCCGGCGCCGACGACGAGCACGTCGGTGTGCAGATCCGACGACAGATGCGGATAGGCGGGCCGGTCGGCGCCCAGGACGTCCAGCCACATCGAACCGAATGTGCTGCCGGCCAGCGACCGGTCGATCAGGCCCGGATCCACCGGACGGTCAAACACTGTCTTCACGACTAGGCAGCGTACGGGCGCGCCGGGAGACCCGCGCCGGTATCCGGCGCGGGGCGGTCCGCCCGCTGAGCAGGGTCGCCACCGGGCCCAGGAACGCCAGCACGAACACATAGGGCATCGCGATGGATTCGATCACCGGGATCGATTCCCCGACCAGGGCGATGATCACCAGGGAGAACTCGCCGCGCACGATCAGCGCGGTGCCCGCGCGCCACTGCCCGCGCCGCGCCACGCCCTCCCTGCTGGCCGCGTACATGCCGGAGACCACCTTGGTGGCGGCGGTGACCACGGCCAGTGCCACCGCCACCGGCAGCATCGGGATCATCGAGGCCGGATCCACCATCAGCCCGATCGACACGAAGAAGATCGCCGCGAACAGGTCCCGCAGCGGGCTCAGCAGGTCGCGGGCCCGTTCGGCGGTCTCGCCGGTGAGCGTCAGGCCCACCAGGAAGGCGCCGACGGCGGCGGACACGTGGACGTATTCGGCCAGACCGGCGACGATCAGCGCGATCCCGAGTACCCGCAGCAACAACAGTTCGGCGTCGGGGTGGTTCAGCAGGCCGGCCACCCGGTCGCCCCAGCGGTAGGCGGCCAGAAACGCCAGACCCAGCGCCGCCACCGCGATCGCGATGCCGATCGCGGCGTTCCACCACCCGCCGCCGGCGGCCAGCACCGCCAGCAGCGGCAGGTAGACGGCCATCGCGAAATCCTCGAGCACCAGTACCGACAGCACCGCCGGGGTTTCGCGGTTACCCAGCCGCCGCAGGTCGGTCAGCAGGCGCGACACCACCCCGGAGGACGAGATGTAGGTGATACCAGCCATGGCCAGCATGCCCACGAAATCGAGGCCCAGCAGCCATCCGACCACCGCGCCGGGGGTGGCGTTGAGAACCAGGTCCACCCACGCCGACGGGAGATGTTTTCGCATGCTGGCGGCGAACTCGCTGGTGGTGAACTCCAGGCCCAGCGTCAACAGCAGCAGGACGACACCCACGGTGGCCCCGGACTGGATGAACTCCCGCGACGCGGGTTCCAGGGGTATTCCACCGTCGCCCAACGCCAGACCGGCCAGCAGGTACAGCGGGATCGGTGAGAGCGACACCCGACGCGCCAGTGAACCCAGAACGGTCAGAACGACCAGCAGCAGGCCGATTTGGAGCAGCAGGGCGACCGAATCATGCACCTGCGCATCAACCCTTGTCGAAAATGTGCTCGACCTGGGTGATGCCCTCGGCCGTCCCGATCACCACCAGGACGTCCCCGGGCGCCAGCATGTCCGACGGGCCCGGCGACGGCAGCACCTCCTCGTCGCGGACGATCGCCACGATCGAGGCGCCGGTGCGGGTGCGCACCCGGGCGTCGCCGAGCGGATGCGAGGCGTAGGGGCTGCCGGGTTCGATCGAGACCTGCCCGGCGTCGAGCCCGGGGACCTCGTGGGTCAGGTCGGCGAAGCGCTCGGCGATGCGGGGCGCCCCGAGGATCTGCGCCAGCGCCTCGGCCTCTTCGACGCTGAGGTGGAACAGTGGTTGGGCCACGTCGGGATCCTCGGCGGCGTAGAGCACCACCTCGAAGTCCCCGGTGCGTTTGGCGATCACGCCGATGCGGTCGCCCGCGGAGTTGTCGAACTCGTAGCGCAGGCCCACGCCGGGCAGCAGCACCTCGTTGACGTCCATGGGTCAATCTTGGCCGACCGGGCCCGGAAGGCTCAACGCCGGGTCAGCCGGCGCCGGCGGTCGCCGCGCCCGCCGCATCCGGTTGCGTGCGGCGGGGAGGGGCCCAGCCGGGCGGCCCGAAGACGTAGCCGAGCCGGTCGCGCAGCCGGTGGGCGGCGCGCACGTCACGGGCGATCGCCACGTACTCGTGGGTCTGCAGCTTCCAGATGTTGAAGGTGCCCACCGGTTTGGTCAGCCCGTAGTGCGGCCGGGCCCGCTCCGGCTCGAAGGTGCCGAACAGCCGGTCCCACAGGATCAGGATGCCGCCGTAGTTCTTGTCCAGGTAGGCGGCGTCCATGCCGTGGTGTACGCGGTGATGGGACGGGGTGTTGAAGACGAACTCGAACGGCGCCCACAGGGTGCCGATCCGCTCGGTGTGGATCCAGAACTGGTAGATCAGGCTGATCGAGAACGACAGGAACACCATCCACGGCGGAACGCCCAGCAGCGGCAACGGGATCCACATCAGGATCTCGCCGCTGTTGTTCCACTTCTGGCGCAGTGCGGTGGCGAAGTTGAAGTACTCGCTGGAGTGGTGGGCCTGGTGGGTCGCCCACACCAGCCGCACCCGGTGCGCCATCCGGTGGTAGAGGTAGAACAGCAGATCGACCCCGACCAGCGCGATCACCCAGGTGTACCAGCGTTGCGGGGACAGCTGCCAGGGCGCCAGGTAGGCGTAGATCGCCGCGTAGCCGAGCAGGGCCAGGAACTTCCAGGCGCCCATCGTGGCGATCGAGACCAACCCCATCGAGATGCTGGTGAACGCGTCGCGGCGGTGGTAGGCGCCGGAGGCGGGGCGGTCCCCGGCCGCCCCGGGGGCCGCGGGCCCCTGGGAGCCGGCGAGGACGTGCTCGAGCCGGCGGGCCGCCGACCACTCGATGATCAGCAACAACAGAAAGAACGGCACCGCGAACAGCACCGGGTCGCGCATCTGCGGCGGCAGCGCGTCGAGCATCTCGCTGACGATCGCGCCGAAACCGGCCATCACCTGTTCCACCACGTACCTCCGGACAACCTCTCTGCGCTGAGGGCGATCGCTCCCCTGGCGTTATTGTACGCAGTGTCAGTACGGTCCGGCGTCGCCGGAGCGGGTGGCCCCGGGTCCGGTTATCCTGACGCCCTACCGAAGTGCGGTGCTGGCCTACGTGATGACCCGTGTGTGAGGAGCGTTGGTTGTACAGATGGATGCTTCTGGCCGGTGCCGTGCTGACCGAGGTGGCCGGGACGCTCTCGTTGCGGGCCTTCCAGGATGACGCGGTCTGGCTGGCCGTCGTGGTCCCCGGGTATCTGGCCTCCTTCGTGCTGCTGAGCATGGTGCTGCGCGCCGGGATGGCGGTCGGGGTGGCCTACGGCATCTGGGGTGCCTCCGGCACGGCCCTGACCGCGGTGCTGGCCGCCCTGATCTTCGACGACCCGTTCACCGTGCCGGTCGTGGTCGGTATCGGGCTCATCGTCGCCGGGGTGCTGCTGGTCGAGTTCGGTTCGCAGCACGCCCAGCGGGCGCACGCCGCCCCGGAGGTCGCGGCGCCGTGATGTGGCTGTCGTTGGCGGGCGCCATCCTGCTGGAGGTGGTGGCGACGCTGTCGCTGCGGGCCTCGGAGGGGCTCCGCAGGAAGATCTGGCTGATCCCGGTGCTCGGCGGCTACGTCCTGTCCTTCGTGCTGCTGTCGGTGACGCTGTCCCAGGGGATGCCGGTGGGGATCGCCTACGGCGTGTGGTCGGCGTGCGGCGTCGCCCTGGTCGCGGTGATCGCCCGCTTCCTGTTCGCCGAACCGCTGACGCTGATGATGGGCGCGGGTATCGCGCTGATCATCGCCGGGGTGGTCACGATCGAGATTCTCGGCGCCACCACCCACTAGATGCGCCGCGGCGGGAGCCGGCCAGGACACCGGCGGTAGCGGCGATCACCACGCCGGCCGCCGGCACGATCAGCAGCCCCACGCGCAGACCCGCCGCGTCGGCGATCGCGCCCACCACCACCGGCGCGAGCAGGAAACCCGAGCGCATCAGCCAGGTGACCGCCGTCAGGCCGGTCCCCGGCGGCAGCCCGGTCAGGTTGTCGGCGGCGTGGAAGGCCGCCGGGATCACCGTGGCCACGCCGAACCCGGCGGCCGCGAAACCGGCGATGGTGCCGGCCGTCCCGGGCAGGGCCAGGGCCAGGGCCATGCCGACGGCGATCACCAGTCCCCCGGCCCGGGCCACCGACCGCTCACTGAACCGGTCGACCAGCCGGTCGCCGAGCAGCCGGCCGAGGAACTGGAAACCCACCAGCGCGATATAGCCGAAGGCCGCGACCGCCGCCGGGGCGCCGAGCTCGGTGTGCAGATACAGGGTGGCCCACGAGCTGCCGGAATCCTCCACCGCGGCCCCGGCGATGGCCAGCGCCGCCAGCATCGCCACGGCGGCCAGCGTGCCCGGGCCCACGCGCGGCGGCGCCGGGGCGGCGTCGTCCCCCGCCGGTGGCACATCGCGGTCGGGGCCGGGAAGCAGCAGGCGGTGGGCGCCCAGCGCGATCGCCCCGAAGAGCAGGCCGGTGCCGGCCAGCTGCACCCCGCGCGGGACGCCGGCGGCGATGGACGCCGCGCCGATCAGCCCCCCGGCGACGGCGCCCACCGACCACACCGCGTGCAGTGAGTTGATGATGGAGCGGCGGTAGTTGCGCTGCACGCGCAGCCCGTGGGCGTTCTGGGCGACGTCGGTGACCGCGTCACCGGCCCCGGCGACGAACATGGCCGACGCGAACAGCGCCGCGCTGGGTGCCACCGACGCGGCGAAGGTGAAGGCCGCCAGCACCAGACTGGTCGCCACGGCCACATGCGCCGAGGTGAAGCGACGGACCAGCGCACCGGCCGTCGGCCCCGACAGCAGCGCACCGGCGGAGAACGCCGCCACCGACAACCCGAACCCGGTGTTGCTGATCATCAGGTCCGACTTGATCTCGGGGTAACGCGGCAACAGGCTGGCGAACATCGCGCCGTTGGTCAGGAACAACGCCGCGACCGCCAGGCGGGCGCGGCGGTCGCGCGCGGATGTCCGCGCAGATGTCACGGTGGAAGCCTAGAGGGGGACGCCGCCGATCTCGCTCGGTCGCCCCGGCTGACCTGGTCTGCCGGGGCGTGCAGCGACAGCGCGCCCGGAAGCAAGGAAGATGACCGCTATGACGCAGCTCGATCCGGCCCTGGCCCAGCTGGCCGCGCGGTTCTCGGTGGCCACCGAGTTCGACGACTGGACCGGCCGGCGCGCCGCGGTCTCGGAGGACACGCTGGTGGCGGTGCTCGCGGCGCTGGGTGTGGATGCCTCCGGTCCCGACGAACGCCGCGCCGCGCTGCGCGAGTGCGACGACGCCTACTGGTCGAAGGCCCTGCCGCCGACCATCGTGGGCCGCGCCGGTGCCGAGACCACGTTCTGGGTGCACGTCACCGCCGGCGCGCCGGCCCACGTCTGGGTGCGGTTGGAGGACGGCGCCGTGCGATCGGGTGTGCGGCAGCTCGACAACTTCACCCCGCCCTACCAGCTGGGCGAGCGGCGGATCGGCGAGGCCACCTTCGCGCTGCCGTCCGACCTGCCGCTGGGCTACCACCGGGTGCACCTGCGCTCCGGCGACGTGGAGACCAGCACGGCGCTCATCGTGACGCCGCCGTGGCTGGGTCTTCCCGCCCGGCTGGGCCGGCGCCGTGCGTGGGGACTGGCCACCCAGCTCTACAGCGTGCGGTCCAAACGCTCCTGGGGCCTGGGCGATCTGACCGATCTGACCGACCTCGCGGTGTGGTCGGCGGCGCGGCACGGCGCGGGTTATGTGCTGGTGAACCCGCTGCACGCGGCGGCCCCGACCCGCCCGATGGAACCGTCGCCGTATCTGCCGACCTCCCGGCGGTTCGTCAACCCGCTCTACCTGCGGGTCGAGGCCATCCCGGAATACGCCGATCTGCCCAAACGCAGCCGCGTCCGTGCGCTGCGCAACGAGGTGCGCGCCGCCGCGCGCAAATCCGACCGGCTGGACCGCGATTCGGCCTGGGCGGCGAAACGCAAGGCGCTCAAGTGGGTGCACGAGGTCAAGCGTTCGGCCGGCCGGGAACTGGCCTACGCGGCCTACCGCGAACGGGAAGGCTCGGCGCTCGACGACTTCGCGGTGTGGTGCGCGCTGGCCGAGCACCACGGTGACGACTGGCACCGGTGGCCCGAGGAGGTCCGCCACCCCGCCGGGCCGGGCATCGCCCGGTTCGTCGAGAAGCACGGCGCGGCCGTGGATTTCCACCGCTGGCTGCAGTGGCAACTCGACGAGCAGCTGGCCGCCGCGCAGTCGGCGGCGGTGCGGGCCGGGATGCCGCTGGGCGTGATGCACGATCTGGCCGTGGGTGTGCATCCCAACGGTGCCGACGCCTGGGCGTTGCAGGACGCGCTGGCGCTCGGGGTCACCGTGGGTGCCCCGCCCGACGAGTACAACCAGCTCGGGCAGAACTGGTCGCAGCCGCCGTGGCGGCCCGACCGGCTCACCGAGCTGGAGTACGCGCCGTTCCGGGCGTTGATCCAGGCGGTGCTGCGGCATGCCGGCGGTGTGCGCATCGACCACATCATCGGGCTGTTCCGGCTGTGGTGGATCCCGCAGGGACACCCGCCCACCGGGGGCACCTACGTCCGCTATGACCACGAGGCGCTGATCGGGATCGTCGCCCTGGAGGCGTACCGCGCCGGGGCCGTGGTCGTCGGCGAGGATCTGGGCACCGTCGAACCGTGGGTGCGCGACTATCTGCGCGCGCGCGGCCTGCTGGGCACCTCCATCCTGTGGTTCGAGCGGGACAACTGGGGCGACGGAGGGCCGCTGCCGGCCGAGTACTGGCGCGAATACTGCCTGTCCTCGGTGACCACCCACGACCTGCCGCCCACCGCGGGTTATCTGGTCGGCGAGCACGTCCGGCTGCGCGACTCGCTGGGTCTGCTGACCCGCCCGGCCGAGGAGGAACTCGCCGACGCCCGCGCCGAACAGGGGGCCTGGCGCGCCGAACTGGTCCGCGCCGGGCTGCTCGACGAGCAGGACGGCCCGCCGGGTGGGGACGCGACCGACGTCGAGCGGACCATCACCGCGCTCTACCGCTACCTGGGCCGCACCCCGTCGCGGCTGCTGGCGCTGGCGCTGACCGACGCCGTCGGCGACGCCCGCACCCAGAACCAGCCCGGAACCACCGACGAGTACCCGAACTGGCGGGTTCCGCTGTCGGATCCCCGCGGACGGCCGCTGCTGCTGGAGGAGGTCTTCGACGATCCCCGGGCCGCGGCGTTGTGCGAGGTCATGCGCGCCGAGGTGAACCCGGGGTGAACTCGGTGGGCGGGGCGCCCGCGGGGCGTGAGCGGCGCGGCGGCACCCCCCGGGGCGTCTGTAGTATGCGCCCATGCCGTTGGCCGACGGTGCCACGTTCGCTGGCTACACCATCATTCGTCTCCTGGGCGCCGGGGGCATGGGTGAGGTCTATCTGGCGCAGCACCCCAGGCTCCCCCGCCGGGACGCCCTGAAGGTCCTGACCGCGTCGGTCACCACCGACGACGAATACCGGGAGCGCTTCGAACGCGAGGCCGACATCGTCGGCAGCCTGTGGCACCCGCACATCGTGGGGGTGCACGACCGCGGCGAGGCCGACGGCCAGCTGTGGATCTCGATGGACTACGTCGAGGGCACCGACGCCGCCGAACTGCTGCGCCGCCACCCCGAGGGGCTGCCGCCCAACGAGGTGGTCGAGATCGTCACCGCGGTGGCGCAGGCACTCGACTACGCCCACGACCGCCGTCTGCTGCACCGCGACGTCAAACCGGCCAACATCCTCATCGCCCACCCGGACACCGACCAGCAGCGGGTCCTGTTGGCCGATTTCGGCATCGCCCGCCGCGAGGACGACACCAGCGGGCTCACGGCCACCAACATGACGGTCGGCACCGTCGCCTACGCCGCGCCCGAGCAGTTGATGGGCCAGGACCTCGACGGGCGCGCCGACCAGTACGCGCTGGCCGCGACCGCGTTCCACCTGCTCACCGGCGCTCCCCCGTTCCAGCACTCCAATCCCGCGGTGGTGATCAGCCAGCACCTGACCGCCTCCCCGCCCAAGCTGGGAAAACGCCGCCCCGATCTGGCCCACCTGGACCAGGCGCTGAGCAAGGCGATGTCGAAGAACCCGGCCGAACGGTTCGCCCGCTGCGTCGACTTCGCCCGCGCTCTGGCCCACCAGATCGGCACCGGGCTGCCGTTCGATTCCGGGGCCATGGAGCAGACCAGGATGGCGGCGGTCACCGAGCCCGGTGTCCGGCGGCACTCCCACCGGGCGGCCGGTCCGACCCGCCAGCGGCCGGTCTGGCTGAAACCGGTGGTGCTGCTGCCGGTGGTGCTGGGCATCCTGCTGATCGCCGCGGTGGCCTTCGCCGTGGGCGAGTTCACCGGCGACCGCGACGCCGTGGCCTCGCTGGACTCCTCGACGACCACACCGAGCCGGACGGCGTCGATGCCCCCGCCGCCGCCCGCGCCGCTGCCGCCGTCCTCGCCGGCCACCGAGATCATCACCACGGTGGTCACCACCGAACCCACCGAGCCCACCACCGAGCCCACCACCGGCGACACGGTGGTGGTCGGCGCCAACTGTGCCGAACCCGGGGCCACCGGGGTCACCGCCGACGGGACCCGGGCCTACTGCGCCAACCTGCAGTACACCGACCGCTACCTGTGGTCGGTCAGCCCGGGTGAGATCCGCAACCCGGTGTGGACCACCCCGCCGGGGGGCCCGGTCGCCGCCGACGACGAGTCCCCGGTGCGGATCTGCATGGAACAGACCGGCCACAGCCGGTTGCGCTGCGCCGAGGAGATCCTGCGCGGAAATGCCGGGTGACCCGGGCCGGCGGGCCGGTGCGAAACGTTTCGGCCCGCCGCGGCGATATCCGCAACGAACATGCACGAGTTTCCCGGTCAACACATCTGCGCTATCTTCGGACCCGCAGAACACCACGGAGGTCTTGGGTGAAAAAGTTCGCACTCTTCGCAAGTGGCGCCAGCGCCGCGCTCGCGGTCGCCGTGTTCGGCGCCGGGCAGGCCAGCGCGGCCGCCCCCGATGTGACCGGTGAGATGTACGGCAAGGCCGTCTCGATCCTGAAGAGCCAGGGCTACAAGGCGATGTTCGGCGGCTCGATCGGCAGCGATCTGCCCCAGTCGCAGTGCCTGGTCATCGACCAGCAGGGTGGCAGCAACGGGATCCAGCGGCTGCGCCTGGACTGCAACCTGCAGCCGGGCCAGGATCAGCCCGTGGCGCCCAACACGCATTCGCTGGTGCCGCCGGGCGGCTCCGTGCCGAAGGACGGTGCCGCCACATCGGGCTCGGGCACCGCGACGGCTCCGGCGGCCCCTGGCCGTCCGACACCCGGTGCCGGTACCGTGACGGTCACGCCCGTTCCGATCGGCTAGCAACGCTCGATCGGGCCGGGCAGGTCGCCCGCAGGAGACCCGATAGGAGTCACTCGTTTGTTGAAGCCGCGCCGCTTCGCCCACGAGGTCGATCCCGGCCCCGTCGAGATCCGGGCGCGCAAGGTGGCCTTCGACGTCTCCGGGGTGCCGCTGCACTGGATCCCCGGGCATCCCGTGGCCTCCAACATGGTCAGCCTGCTCAACGTGGTGCTGCCCGCCGCCGAACGCTGGTTCGTCGCCACCTACAACGAGGCGCTGCCGCTGGTCCGTGACAGCCGCCTGGCCGACGACATGCGCGGCTTCATCGGGCAGGAGGCCACCCACGCCGACGTGCACGAACGGCTGCTCGGGGAGTTCATGGTCGCCCGCGGCGTGGACCCCACCCCGATGCTCGACCAGGTCGAGTTCGTGTTCGGCAAGGTGTTGGCACCCACCACCTCGACAGACCCCCGACGCCGCCTCAACCACCTGTGTGACCGGCTGTGGCTGATCGCCGCCATCGAGCACTACACGGCCGTGCTCGGCGACTTCGCCCTCAACAGCGCGTGGGACGACCACGGCGCCGACCCCACCATGGTCGACGTGTTCCGCTGGCACGGCAGCGAGGAAGTCGAGCACCGCAGCGTCGCCCACGACGTGGCGGCCTACTTCCACGACAGCTACTTCGACCGCGTCCGCTCGATGGGGATGGCGGTGACGATGATGCTGATGTTCTTCGAGCGGGGCACCCGGTACCTGTCGCAGAACGATCCGCACACCGACTTCGGCTGGTGGGGTATGCAGCGACGGCGGCTGCGGGACTCCAGACTGCGCCTGCTGCCCAAGTACCGGACGCTGTTCGGCAGCCAGACGCTGACCTACTTCCGGCCCGGCTACTCCCCGGAGGAGATGGGCTCGACCGCCCAGGCCGTCGCCTACCTGGCCAGTTCGCCCGCCGCCCGCGCGGCGCAGCCGTGATGGGGCTGCTCACCCGGCTCCGCGGCGCACCGCGCAGCGTCTCCGGCCGGGTCACCCACGACCCGATGATGACGGTGGCCGCCACCGCGGTCACCGGGTCCTGGGCGCTGACTCACCTGTTGCGCCGGCCGGCTCCGCCCGCGGCGCGCGACCACACCCGGCGGTTGACGGTGACCGACCGCCGCGTGGTCGCCCAGGACGAGAACGTCGTCGCGCTGACCCTGGCCGACCCGTCGGGAGCCGTGCTGCCGGCCTGGCGCCCCGGCGCCCACCTGGACCTGCACCTGCCCAGCGGCCGCCTCCGGCAGTACTCGCTGTGCGGCGACCCCGCGTGCCGCGACAGCTACCGGATCGCGGTGCGCCGCATCCCCGACGGCGCCGGCGGGTCGATCGAGGTGCACGATGGGCTGCCGGTGGGGACCACGCTGGCCGTCGACGGTCCACGAAACGCGTTTCCGCTGGCGGTGCCCGGCTACGGCTCCCCCACCGAACGGTTCCGGTTCGTGGCCGGCGGAATCGGCATCACCCCGATCCTGCCGATGCTGGCGCTGGCCGACCGGCTCGGCGTGGACTGGTCGATGATCTACGTCGGGCGCAGCCGCGAGAGCATCCCGTTCGTCGAGGAGGTGGCGCGCTTCGGTGACCGGATCCGGGTCCGCACCGACGACGTCGACGGTGTGCCCAGCGCCGAGGACCTGCTGGGCCCGTGCCCGGACGGGACCACCGTCTACGCCTGCGGGCCGGCGCCGATGCTGACGGTGATCCGCCGGCACCTGTCCGGCCGCGACGACGTCGAACTGCATTTCGAGCGGTTCGCGGCGGCCCCGGTGGTCGGTGGGCGGCCGTTCTCCGCCACCATCGCCTCGTCCGGCGCCCGCGTGCAGGTCGGCGCCGAGGAGACCCTGCTCGCCGCGCTGCGCCGCAGTGGGATCGACGCCCCGTATTCGTGCCAGCAGGGGTTCTGCGGCACCTGCCGGACCCGGGTGCTCGAGGGCGTCGTCGACCACCGCGACGGCCTGCTGACCGAGCCCGAACACGCGGCCGGGTTGATGCTGACCTGCGTGTCCCGCGCCGAGCCGGGCGCGGGCCTGGTGCTCGATTTGTGAGGTCGGGCCGGGTCACCGCCGCGGCGAGACCATGTCGGCCAGCTCGGCCAGCTTCCACGGCGGGGAGCTGCCGTGGTCCCGGTAGCCCAGCAGTGCCGGCGTGGGCCGGTCGAAGCGGCCCACGAAACCGCCGGCGCCGATGAGGATCTGACCGCTGACCCCGGCGGCGCGGTCGCTGACCAGGTAGGCGTAGAGCGGTGCGACGTACTCCGGCGGCGCGGCGTCGAGCGCGCCCTGCATCGAGACGTCGTCGAGCAGGCCCCGGCGGTTGAGCATCCGGATGTGGTCCTCGTAGTCGGGCCCGCTGGACAGCCGGGTCTTCGCCCCGGGACACACCACGTTGGCGCGGACCCCGTACTCGGCGAGCTCGGCCGCGATCGCCAGGGTGAGCGCGTTGACCGCGCCCTTGCCGGCCGGGTAGCCGGTGCCGCCGTAGTCGCCGAGGAACGCGAACGAGCCGGTGTTGACGATCGCCCCCGCACGCCGGGCCGCCATCCGCGGGGCGACCGCGCGGCAGGTGTGGAACACCGTGCCGAGGTGGCTGTCCATCAACTCGGTGAACTGCGCGGCGGTGACGGTCAGGATCGACGACGCGGGCGGCTCGGCGATGCCGGCGCAGTTGACCAGGATGTCGACGTCGCCGAACTCGGCGACACAGCGCGCGATCAGGGCTTCGGCGGTGTCCTCGTCGCTGGGCGAGCCGGCGAAGCCCGCGGCCCGGTGGCCGGCACCGCCGATCGCGGCGACGGTCTGCTCGACAGCGCCGGCGTCCCTGCCGTTGACCAGCACGGCGGCCCCCAGCCCGGCCAGCAGCTCGGCGACGGCCCGGCCGACGCCCCGGCTACCGCCGACGACGACGGCCGCGCGCCCGTTCAACTCCCGATCGGACATGCCGGTCCTTCGCAGGAGTTGGCCGGGGGGCTGGCGGGCACGGTCATAGAGTGGGAATACTGCCATGAGCAGACTGCGAACCGTGACGACGGTGGTGAGGTGGTTAGCCGATGACCCGGCCGCGGCCGATCCGGCGCTGGGATCCGTTCCGGCCGCTGGACGTGGTGGGTGCGCTGCTGTCCACGGCGACCGCGCTGCCGCCGGTGTCCACCGGCGCCGCCGCCGCGTACCGCACGCTGTTCCTCACCCTGCGCCGCCTGGTGGTGGGCCGCACCCTGACGGTGCACCTGGATTCCGCCGACGTCGAGATGACCATCACCGAATTCGACTCCCGGCTCGACGTGCGCCGGCTCGCGGTCGGCCAACTCGACGACGTCCACCTGGCGGCCACCGAGATCCGTTGGCCCGGTGGGCGGTTCGAACGTGCGACGGCGCTGCTGCGTAACGTCCACCTGCGGCCGGGCGCGCCGCCGGTGGTGGTGGCCGCCCCGGTCGAACTGTGCCTGGAGATCCCCACCGCCGCCCTCGACGAGCTGTTCGTCGTGTCGGCGCCACGGTTGGCCGGCGAGATCGGCGACGACGGGGTGGCGCGGTTGCGCTGGGCCCGCCGACCGGGCTGGGGCCACCTCGAGGTCGACGCCGAGCTGGACGGCACGCTGCTGCACCTGAGGCCCCGGGCGGTGGCGCTCGGCGGCCGCAGGTGGTTGCTGCCGGCACGCACCCCGGCCTACCGGGTGCGGCTGCCCGAGCTTCCGCACGGGCTGCTGGTCACCGAGGTCTGCTTCGAGCCCGGCATGATGCGGGTGCGCGGCATGGTTCCGGAGTGGCGCACCGAGATGTCGCGGCGTCGCCTGGAACAGATCCTCTACCAGCTCAGCACGGCGGGGATCCCGCTCAACCTCGCGCGCCGCTGAGGCTGCGCCCCCGAAGCGCACCCGCGCGGCCCCCCGGCCCGCAACCCCAACCGCACCGACCGTGCGTCCGGAACGCACGTGCTGCATCCCGGGCGGTCTGGAGGCACACTCGATGCAGCCAGGACGGCCAGGAGCGACAAGAACCCGTGGTTACTGTCCGGGAACGTAGGCGAAGGTGTCCGGGTCGGGGCCGATACGTCCCGCATCGCCGCGGTCCAGAGCGGCCAGGGCGGCCATCTCCTCGGTGCCGAGCTCGAAATCGAAGAGCTCGAAGTTCTGCCTGACCCGTTCGGGCGTCACCGATTTCGGGAAGACGATGTCACCGCGCTGGATGTGCCAGCGCAGCACCACCTGCGCGGGCGTCTTACCCAGACCCTCGGCCACCCGGCTCAGCGCGGCGTCGTCGAGGACCCGGCCCTGCGCGATCGGGGACCATGCCTCGGTGGCGATGCCGTGCTCGCGGCCGTACTCGCGGACGGCGTTGTTGGCGAAGTAGGGGTGCACCTCGATCTGGTTGACCGAGGGCACGGTCTGCGAACCGGCGGCCAGCTTGTCCAGGTGGGCGGGCTGGAAGTTGGAGACGCCGATGCTGCGGGCGCGGCCGTCGGCGGCGAACTCCTCGAGCACGTTCCAGGTGGACACGTAGTCGCCGCCGTAGAGGGTCGGCAGCGGCCAGTGGATCAGGAACAGATCGACGTAGTCCGAGCCCAGCGCGCTCAGCGTCGCGTCGAACGCCTTTCGGGCGTCGTCGGGCCGGTGAAAACCGTTGTTGAGCTTGCTGGTGACGAAGACCTCGCCGCGGTCGATCCCGGAATCGCGGATCCCCTGCCCGACCCCCTCCTCGTTGCCGTACATCTCGGCGGTGTCGATGTGGCGGTAGCCGATCTCCAGCGCCATCCGCACCGCCGCGGCGGTCTCGTCCGGCGGGATCTGGAAGACGCCGAACCCCAGCTGCGGGATCTGCGCGCCGTCGTTGAGCGTGATGGACGGAACAGTGGGCATGGGTACAGGACCTCCATCGATGTCGGGATACTCCCACGATAGGTGCCCGGCCCGGCGGACGTCTCAAACGTGACGGGCCG
Organism: Mycolicibacterium palauense; assembly: GCF_002592005.1. Classification (GTDB taxonomy): domain Bacteria; phylum Actinomycetota; class Actinomycetes; order Mycobacteriales; family Mycobacteriaceae; genus Mycobacterium; species Mycobacterium palauense. Next base: position 129,400 of record NZ_NVQF01000003.1, read on the forward strand.
GACAGCGGGGCACCGCCGGCCGCCGCTCATACCCGCGCCGGCGCCGGCGTGCCCGCCGCGAAGTTCACCGAGTCCGCCCGCCGGCTCCTCGGCGCGCCCTACCGTGACGTGGGTGGATATCGCGATCATGATCCTGCTGCTGGCGCTGGCCCTGCTGATCCGGCGGGGCGCCCGGCGCGGTCACGTCATCGGTCTGTGGGTCCTGACCCTGGTGGCCGTGCTGGGGCTCTTCCGCTACCACGTCACCGCACCCCTGGAGCTGAGCTTCTGATGGCCACCGGCGGCCCAGGACCCACCGTCGCCGGCGCCGCACCGCCGCCCGACCGCTCCATGCCGGGGCGCGGCGTATGGGGCCTGATCGCCTTCTGGGGTCTGCACGCGTGGATCCTCGGCTACAGCGGAGTGATGCTGAGCGCGTTCTACATCCAGTTCGTGAAGGGCGAATTCCCGTGCCCGCTGTGCATGCTGCAGCGCTACGGGATGATCCTGTCCTCGCTGGGCGCGCTGTACGTCGTGATGCAGGCACGCCGCGGGGAGCTGACGGCGTCGCGCTATGCGCAGGGGCTGGGGATGGGGATCGTCGGGGCGCTGGCCGGTGCGTCGGTCTCGGTACGCCAGATCGCGCTGCACATCCTGCCGGGTGACCCCGGCTACGGCACCCCGGTCCTCGGCGTGCATCTGTACACCTGGGCGCTGGTCACCTTCGTCACCGTGCTGGTCTACTGCGGCGTGATGACGATGCTGATGCCGACGAGCATCCCCGATGCTCCCCCGGCCGGCAGCGCGGCGCGCCTGGTCTCCACGGTCGTCGTGTGGATCTTCATCGGCGTCGTCGCGGCCAACGTCCTCGCCATCGTCGCCCTGGAGGGCTTCGCCTGGGTGCTGCCCGACGACCCGACCGGTTACCACCTGTTCGAGCAGCTGACCGGCGGCTGAATGGGACCGGAAATAACGGCCGGGCCCCGCGGGTTGAGAGGGATGCGGTGCCGCGCTTGCCCCGGGCCCCATCCGAGAAACGTCGCTGCGAGCGACCACACGCCGAGAGGCGCAGCCGGCACCGCCCCAAACTCTCGCGTACCCGTCGATCGACGGCGCCGAGATTCGGGCGCGGAACTTCAGGCGCTCGCCACTTCCGCGCCGGAACACGACGCGGCGCGAACCTGACCGAACGTCAGATGCACCGCGGTGCCCGCGTCGCACGGATCGATCACCGCCGAGTCGGCCAGCGCCTCCATCAGCGGGATGCCCCGACCCCGGGTCCGGCTTCGTCGCGCCGGATCGGTCGGCCGCCAGCTCCCCCGGTCGACGATGCTGACCCGCAGTGTCGCCCCGTCGGCGTCGTGCCGGGCCTCGAGGTCGACGGTGCCGGGCTGCGGTGCGTCGCGGTAGGCGAATTCCGCGGAGTTGGCCAGTGCCTCGTTGACCGCCAGCACCACGTCGTTGATCCGCAGCGAATCCAGATCGAAGGTCTGCTGGAGCCAGCGCGACAGTTCCTCGCGGGCCCTGGCCACGCTCACTCCGTCGGCGACCACGCCCACGCGGGCGAATCGGCGGTCGTCACCAGTGCTTACCGGCTGGCTGGAGTTCGTCATGGCAAAGAAACTGTTACCCGCTTACGGATCTGTTCATGCAGACAACTTGCTCAGGGCTTCGTCAAGAGTCGGATACAGGGTGACGATATCGGCGATACCGACCAATTTCAGCGGACGACTGGTGACCGGGCCGTCGGCGACGACCGCGAACCCGATGTTCGGGGTGGCCTGGTCGTTGGCGGCGACCAGAACGCCCATGCCGGCCGAGGCCAGGAACTCGACGTCGCTGAGATCGACCACGAGCGTCGCGGGACTCTTGCCCAGCGCGGTGGTGATCGCCTCCTCGAGCGTGGGTGCGGTGAGCATGTCGACGACACCGGAGACCGACAGGACAGCGACGCGGCCAAACCACTCCTCGCCAACCGTGCAGCTGGCGGCAGCGGTCGCGTCGGCGCCCTGGTCTGGCTGTTCAGTCAAGATCCACCTCACTGGTACGTGCTGCATGGGAGCGACACCATGTCGTCCCTGTGCAAGGCTGCGTCTCAACCCGGCAACTACTACTGATTGCACCTCGGACAATAAGGCTAGCCCAGAGACACCCGCTGATTCGATTCCTGCAGCGCAACGCGCCGACGGGGCCCGCGCGGACGCCCTGTCGCACGGCCGCCCCACCGGGTCGGATCCGGTTACGATCTGCGGGTTCGAGAACCCGTCGGGGACCGGCGGCCCCTGCCACAACCGACACGGACAACGGTCACCGAAACGGTCACCGACAGCGGTCACCGAATACGAGCAGCGCACGAAGAACACGCGGACAGCAAGGATCAATGGCACCAGCAGCGAACACGGGCTCCCCTGTTCCCACCAACACGGTTCCCGCCGAGACGTTTCCCACCAACACGGTTCCACCCAACACGGTTCCCACCGACCCCCAGGCCGCACCCGCCGATCCCGACGGCTCCACGCGCACCCGGATCCTGGCGGCCACCGCCGAGGTTCTGGGCCGGGCGGGTATCACCAAGCTGAGCCTGTCCGAGGTCGCGCTGCAGGCCGGGGTGTCGCGTCCCACGCTGTATCGCTGGTTCGCCTCCAAAGAGCGGCTGCTCGACGCGTTCGGTGAGTGGGAGCGCCACAACTACGAAGAGGGCATGAGCCGCGCAACCGCGGGGCTTCGCGGCACCGAACGCCTCGACGCCGCGCTGCGGTTCATCGTCGACTACCAGCACTCCTATTCCGGTGTGCGGATGATCGACGTCGAACCGGGCCATGTGATCGGGCAGGTGGCGCGGGTGATCCCGGTGATGCGGGCCCGCCTGGAGAAGCTGCTGCCCGGGCCCCGCGGCGCGGCGGCGGCCGCGACCGCGATCCGGGTCGCGGTGTCGCACTACGTGGTACGCAGCGACGACGACGAGCAGTTTCTCGATCAGCTCCGCCACGCCGTGGGCATCAAGACTCCCCCGGCTGCGGTCTGACCGGCCCTCCCGGCTGCAGTCTGATCGGCCGTCCCGGCTGCGGTCTGATCGGCCGTCCCGGCCGCGGTCTGATCGGCCGTCTCGGCTGCGGTCTGATCGGCCGTCCCGGCCGCGGCCTGATCGGCCGTCCCGGCTGCGGTCTGATCGGCCGTCCCGGCCGGGGGCTGACCGGCACGTCCCGGCGCCCCCTGCGATCCCCCGCCGGCGGCGCCTACTAGCCTCATGCTGTGCGACCGCTTAGCATGGTCGCCGTCAGGCTCGGCACGCCGACGTGTGCGACGGATTGGAGCGGCAGCGATGACGGAGACGGTGGCCACCCGCTACGCGGGCCGGCGAGTTCCTCGAGTCGAGGACACCCGACTGTTGACCGGCCACGGAACCTTCGTCGACGACGTCGTCAGACCGGGCATGCTGCACGCCTGCTTCGTGCGCAGCCCGCTGGCCCGGGCCAAGATCAACGGCATCGACGCCACGGCGGCGCTGGCACTGCCGGGCGTGCACGCCGTGCTGACCGCCGAGGACATCAACCCCGACGTCAAAGAGGCCTGGCACGCCGTGGCCGGCAAGGACATCCCGGACACGCCGCGGCCACCGCTGGCCGAGGGTGAGGTCAAGTTCGTCGGCGACCCGGTCGCCCTGGTGATCGCCGAGAACCGCTACATCGCCGAGGACGCCATCGACCTGGTCGAGGTCGACCTGGAGCCGCTGCCGGCGGTCGCCGATTTCACCCGCGCGGTCTCCGCGGCCGAAACCGAGGGCATCGTCGTGCACGAGGCCTATCCGGACAACGTCGCCGGCGGGATGGGCGGGGCTCCGCCCGACGAGGAGGTGTTCGCCACGGCGGCCTACGTCGTCTCCGAGCACGTCTACCAGCAGAGCTACGTGCCGGTTCCGATCGAGACCCGGGGCATGGTCGCCGAGTGGTCCGCGTCGTCGTCGGAACTGACCATCTGGGCGTCCACCCAGACCCCGCACGAGCTGCGCGCCTTCGCCGCCCGGCTGCTGGGCATCCCGGCCCAGGGTGTGCGGGTCATCATGCGTGACACCGGGGGTGGCTTCGGCCAGAAGGTCGTCCCGATGCGCGAGGACATGTGCATCATGCTGGCCGCGCGCAAGGTGGCGGCCACGTCGGGGACGCCGTCGGGCGCCGCGGCGCTGAAGTGGATCGAGGACCGGCGCGAGAACCTGATGACGGCCGGGCAGGCCCGCCACGTCGACGGGGACGCCCGGATGGCGTTCGACGCCGAGGGCACTCTGCTGGCCGTCGACATCGACTTCTCCCAGGATGTCGGCGCCTACCCGACGCCCTACCCGGTGTTGACCACCGCGGCCATCGGGATGTTCTTCCCCGGCCCCTACCGCGTCCCCAAGGCCAGCTTCAACTACAAGACGGTGTTCTCCAACACCGCGGGGCTGGCCGCCTACCGCGGGCCGTGGCAGTACGAGACGTTGGCGCGGGAGATCCTGCTCGACGTCGCCGCCCGCAAGATGGAGATGGATCCGGTCGAGCTGCGTCGCCGCAACATCCTGCGGGGCGACGAGATGCCCTATTTCAACCCCAACGGCATGCCGTACGACCACGTCGCACCCGCGGACACCTTCGAGCAGGCGGTCAAGATCCTCGATCACGAGGGGTTCCGCAAGGAGCAGGCCGAGGCGTTGGAGCAGGGCCGCTACCTGGGGCTGGGCTTCTCGGCCTATATCGAGCCGACCGGCGCGGCCACCGGCCATCTGGCCACCGAGGGCGCGACGATCCGGATGGAGCCGACCGGCAAGATCAACGTCTACGTCAACGGCGGGTCCACGGGCAACAGCCTGGAGACCACCGTGATCCAGCTGACCGCCGACGCGCTCGGGGCCGACATCGAGGACGTCGCCACCATTCAGGGCGACACCGCGGTCACCCCCTACGGCGCCGGCACCCAGGGCAGCCGCAGCGGTCCGATGACCGCCGGCGCGGTCAACGAGGCCGGGGGCATGCTGCGCCGGCAGCTGGTCGCCATGGCCGCGCACCGCCTCGGCGTCGAGGAGGGTGAGATCGAACTGTCGGGCTCGCGTGCCGTCGTCCGCAGGGACACCGACGGGGACACCGCTGGGGACACCGACACCTACGTCAGCTTCGCCGACCTGGCCTACCGCGCCTACTACGAACCCCAGCAGCTGCCGCCCGGGATGGCCGCCACCCTCGAGGCCACCGCGCGGTTCACCTCGCAGGCACCGATCCACTGGGCCAACGCGACGCACGCCTGCACCTGCGAGGTCGACGTCGAGACCGGTCAGGTCACCCTCACCCGCTACATCGTCAGCGAGGACGTGGGTCCGATGATCAACCCCAACGTCGTGGAGGGGCAGATCGCCGGCGGCACCGTCCAGGGCATCGGCGGTGCGCTGCTGGAGAACCAGGCCTACGACGCCGACGGCAACCCGCTGTCGTCGACCTTCGTCGACTACCTGCTGCCGACGGCCACCGAGGTGCCGCCGATCGAATTCGGGCACGTCGAGATCCCCGGACCCGGAGTGGGCGGCTACAAGGGCGCCGGCGAGGGCGGGGCGATCGGCTCCACACCCGCGGTGATCAACGCGATCAACGACGCGCTGGCCCCGCTCGGGGTCACCCTGACCCGTCTGCCGGCCACGCCGGCCGCCATCGTCGAGCTCATCGAGCAGGCCCAGAACAGCAAGTGAGGACAGCACAGTGGAGTTGATCAACGAATTTCGGGTACCGGTGCCGGTGGGGCAGGCCTGGGAGGTGCTCACCGACGTCGAACGGATCGCGCCCTGCATCCCCGGTGCGCAGCTGTTGAGCGTCGACGGCGACGACTTCACCGGCGCGGTCAAGGTGAAGGTGGGACCGATCACCGTCCAGTACCAGGGCAATGCCAGCTTCCAGGAGAAGGACGAGTCCGCACACCGGGCGGTCATCAGCGCCCTCGGCAAGGAGACCCGCGGCCAGGGCAGCGCCTCGGCGCTGGTCACCGCGCAGCTCAAGGATGAGGGCGACGCCACCACCTGCGTGTTGACCACCGACCTGACGATCTCGGGTAAGGCGGCCCAGTTCGGCCGCGGCGTGCTCGCCGACGTCGCCTCCAAGCTGATCGGTCAGTTCGCCGAACGCCTGGAGGCCGACCTGACCTCGGGCACCAGGCCCGCCGCGGCGGCTCCGGCCGGTACCGGCGGCTCGGCCGCCGCTCAGGTGGCCGCCCAGGACGACGACACCGCCTCCCTGGACCTGTTGAGCGTGATCGCCGCTCCCCTGGCCAAGCGGGCCCTGCCGGTGCTGGCCGGTCTGGCCGTCGGGTTCGTGCTGGGGGCCCTGGTGGGCGGCCGGCGCAGGCAGCAGCCCTACATCGTGGTGGTGCCCAGCCTCAACGGAAGCGTCGGCGGAACCTGAGAAGGGGGCCCCGAGAAGGGGCCCGAGAACCGTTGGGCCCCGGGCGGTGTCCCCGCACGGGGCCGGGCGGCCTCAGTTCTGCGACATCTCCGCGGCACGGTGCACGGCGTTGACGATGCCCTGGTAGCCCGTGCACCGGCAGAAGTTGCCCGACAGCCCCTCGCGGATCTCCTCGTCGGTCGGGCGCGGGTTGTCCTTGAGCAGCGCGGTGATCGACATGACGAAACCCGGTGTGCAGAAACCGCATTGCAGGCCGTGGCACTCCCGCATCGCCTGCTGGACCGGGGAGAGTTCCCCGTCCGCGGCGGCGACCCCCTCGATGGTGTCGACCGCCGACTCGTCGGCCTGTACCGCGAACACCAGGCAGCCGCGCACCGCGGAACCGTCGAGCAGCACCGTGCAGGCGCCGCACGAGCCGTGTTCGCAACCCAGATGGGTGCCGGTCAGCCCGCAGCGCTCGCGCAGGAAGTCCGCCAGCGTCATCCGGGGCTCGACCACCGCGTCGACCGGCCGGCCGTTGACGATGACCCGGATCGGGATGTCATGCACGGGTTGCCTCCTCGAGGGCTTCGGTCCAGGCGCGGGCGGCCATCGTGGCCCCCACCCGGATGCGGTAGGCGGCGCTCCCCTGCAGGTCGGCGGGGACGTCGTCGAGCCCGGCCAACGCCAGGGCGCCGATTTCGGACGCCGGTGTCTGCCCCACCGGCTGGCCGGTCACCGCGGCCTCGGCGGCCGAGGCGCGCAGCGGCGTCGAGCCCAGCCCCATCAGCGCGATCGCGCAGCGGCTGATCCGGTCGTCGGCGACCTCCACGGCGACCACCGCCCCGGCGATCGCGAAATCACCGTGCCGCCTGGCGAATTCCTTCACCGAGAACCCGCAGCGGCCGCTCCACACCGGGAAGCTCACCCCGGCGAGCAGTTCCCCGGGCTCCAGCGCGGACTCCCACAGCCCCGTGAAGAACTCCGCGGCCGGGATGTGGCGCCGCCCCGACGGGGACACCGCCTCCATCTGCGCATCGAGCGCCAGCGCGACCGTCGGGTATTCACCGGCGGGATCGGCGTGGGCCACCGCCCCGCCCAGGGTGCCGCGATTGCGGATCTGGAAGTGCCCGATATGGGGCGTGGCACGGGTCAGCAGGGGTACCTTGGCCGCCACGGTGGGATCGGCGCCCACGCGAGCGTGGGTGGTCCCGGCGCCGACGAAGACCGTGTCGCCGCGGTCCTCGATGCCCTGCAGCTCGGGCAGCCGGGAGATGTCGACGAGATTGTCGAAGAAGGTCAGCCGCAGGGCCAGCATCGGCGTCAGGCTCTGCCCGCCGGCCAGCACTTTGGCCTCGTCCCCCAGATCGGAGAGCAGGAAGAGCGCGTCACCGACGCTTCTGGGGCGGTGATAGGCGAATGATGCCGGCTTCATGACCGTCGCTTCCCGTCGAGCGGACGCACGGCGTCGGGAGCTATGCTGTGCACTCGCTCAGCTTAGACCATCGCCGGTGGGCGTTGGCTACACCTGGGTCACCGAGAATTCGCGGTCGCCCGACACGCACTGGAACAGGATCGGCCACACCACGGCGGTGCCGCTGTAGCAGGTGAAGTCGTAGAGATCCTGGTACTTGTCGCCGGTCAGGTCGTAGGCCGCGGCGACGTTGTAGGCGTCCTCGCAGGACAGCTGCCCGAAGATCTGGATCTGGTAGCCGCCGCTGGGCGCGCATTCCAGCGGCGCCGGCGGCGCTGCCGCGACGGTACCCGCGCCGCCGATCGCCACCGCCAGGCCCGCCGCCGCGGCAAGCCCGGCAGCAGCAGCAGCGGCGCTCGCCGCCACGAGGCGGTCCGGCCGCCCCCACACCGCGTTCCTGCTGCGCATAGCTCATGGTGACACGTGCGCGCGCCGCCCACCGGGCGTTTCGCCGGCTCGGCCCCGCCGGCTGCTGTGGTATGTCTGCAGGAAGGGGTCGCGATCACCGAGGAGAGCCCGATGGTGCTGCAGCGCAACAGCGTGTCGCTGGACGGACAGGTCGCCGTGGTGACCGGTGGTGGCGCCGGGATCGGTCGCGGGGTGGCGCTGGCGTTCGCCGAGTTCGGTGCGCGGGTGGCGATCTGGGAGCGCGACGAACAGGCCGCCCGCGCGGCCGCCGGGCAGGTCGGCGGCCTGCCCTGTGTCACGGATGTCCGCGATGCCGGGCAGGTCGACGCGGCGCTGCAACGCACCGTCGAGAACTACGGTGTGCCAAGCATTCTGGTGAACAATGCCGGCGGGGTCTTCAAGTCCGACCTGTTGGAGACCAGCAGCAACGGGTGGGACGCCCTGATCCGCACCAATCTGACCCAGGTGCTGCTGTGCACCCAGCGGGTCGCCCGCGCGATGGTCGCGGCCCGGCGCGCGGGCAGCATCATCAACGTCACCACGATCGAAGGGGTGCGCGCCGCCCCGGGCTATGCCGCCTACGCCGCGGCCAAGGCGGGCGTCATCAACCTCACCAAGACCGCCGCCCTCGAACTGGCCCCGCACGGCATCCGCGTCAACGCGCTGGCCCCGGATCTGACGCTCACCGAGGGTATCGAGGCGCTGGCGCCAGAGGGTTTCGAGCAGCGGACGGCCCTGATGATCCCGCTGGGCCGGCCCGGCCACGTCGACGAGATGGCCGGGGCGGCGGTGTTCCTGGCCGGCGCTCTCAGTTCGTACGTCACCGGCCAGACGCTGCACGTCGACGGCGGCACCGCGGCCGCCGGCGGCTGGTACCACGACCCCGGTGACGGGGACTACATCCTGGGGCCGCCGGCTTCCTAGGCCGGCGCCGTGCGGGCAACCCCCGCCGGGCAACCACAGTGGGCCACGGCAGTGGGCCACGGTGGGCAACGACGGCGCACGGCCCGGTTCGCCGTGCCAGACTCCGGGCATGACCATCAACATCCACATCCGGCACGTTGACGGCGGCGTCGTGTACCCCGACGCGACGAACTACGGTGTCGCGAGCAACGGCATCCTGCACGTCACGGTCGGCGAGGATGTCATCTACTTCAGCCCCGGCTACTGGCAGCAGTTCGTCGTGGACCCGCAGACCGAGGACCCTCTGGGCATCCGCGGCTGAGTGGCTCGCCGGCCGGGCCCCGGCCGGCGAGGTGGCTCACAGGGTCGCGGTGGTCGGCCCCAGCGCCTGGCAGTTGGGCTCCGGCTCGTGCCCGATCCACATCCCGCACCCGCGGCCGGTGGACGCATAGGTCGTTCCCGGCTGATACGGCGAGAAGAAGACGTGGGCGGTGTCGGCGCCGCGGGCCTGCATGCAGGTCTGGGTGGTCTGGTTCCCCTCGACCTGCAGGCAGGCCACGCTCAGGTACGGCGCCGCCGGCGGTCCGCAGTCGGCCGGGGACAGGGTGGCGGTCACCGCGGGGACCCCGGCGAGCTGCGTGACCTGCGGTGCGGACAGGGTAAACGTGCACGGCGGCGGCGGCCCGGCCTGTGCGGCCGCCGCCGTGACCAGGCCGCCCACCAGGAGAACCGGGGCCGCCAGCAGTGCGAGGATGGGCCGCATCATGCCTGAATGGTAGTCAGCGGTCCGGCCGCGGGCCCGTGGAATCGGGCAGCTCGCCGGGCGCGACGGTCTGCGGCGGCCCGACCTTCGCGGGTAGTGCCACCGCGGCGACGGCCAGCGCGGCGGCCAGCAGGCACACCACGGCGTAGAGCAGGCTGCCGGTCGGTGTCCCGTCGGACGTGCGGCCGTCGACGGCGGCGAAGTAGGCCGGCAGCGCGCTGAGCCACAGCCCGGCCAGGACGGCCAGATAGAGCGGCCCGAAGATCCGCACGAACGGGTTCGGCGCCTCCTCGCCGTACCCGCCGCGTCGCCGGTACCACTGCTGGATGAGAACCGGGATCGCGATCCCGGCGACCACGGCCAGCTCGAGGCCGAAGATGACCGCCTGGGCCGTGGTGCGGGGGTTCGGGCCACCGAATACCGAGGTGGGAATGCTCAACACCACCAGCCCGAGCGGCACCAGCGCCCCGGCCAGCAGGGTGCGCCACGACAGCCGGAGCGCGCCCAGGGGCCGCCCGCGCCGGGCGGGTCGCCCGACCAGCAACATGACCAGGACGGTGACGACGACGGGCCCCAGTGTGGCGAAGATGAACATGCTGCTCATCGGCACCGACGCCAACATGGGGCGGTTGATCGGATTGTCGGTGTTCCAGGCCCACCAGCGCAGTTGCGGGCCCAGCTGGTCGAACACCTCGTAGAGGCAGTGGTGGACGAAACCGACGCAGATCGCCCCGATCACGAGGCCGCGATCCCGGAAGACCCCGAGGCTCCGCACGATCTCGTAGGCCAACGTGATCACGGCCGGATACAGCGCCACGATGTAGAGCGGCAGGCGCTCGAACAGAAACTGCACGCTGAAGGCGTTGTGCACGAACACGACGCCGATCCGGTCTTCGATACCGAAGGCGTTCGGGAAATACAGCGGAATCTCGATGCAGAACAGGTAGACGACGGTGGCCGCCCACAGCGCCAGGTTCGTCGGGTCACCGGCGCGGCGCAGCCGCCCGATCGAGTACCACAGCGCGGCCACCGCGACCGCGACCATCATCAGCTCCAGGACCGGCAGGGTCCAGTTGGACAGCGTCAGCGGGTTACGCAGGTCGAGAACGGCCGGCGCGTCCACGCAGCTGAAACCGCCCAGCCCGCGCGCGAGCTCGTCGAAGACCGAATTGCACTGTGTCGCCATGGAACCGGGATCAGACCGTGGTCTCGGCGGTGTACCAGCGTGTGACGTCCCCGCCGGCGTCCCAGCGTCGGAACCAGCGATCGGCCAGCTCCGGCAGTGGTTCGTGCTCGGGATCGTGCATCGGGGTCTGGCTCAGCAGCACACGGACGGCGGCGGTGGCGATCTGGCGGCGGGGAACCGCGGCGAACGCCGCCGGTGGTGCCGAGGCCGCGGTGGTGAACGGCAGCCTCGCCCTGAGATTGTGGCGCAGTCCCGCCGCCGGCAGCAGCGTCCTGGCGTCGACGTGCCGATCCTCCAGCGGGACATGGGCGTTCACGCCGTCGGCGATGATCGACAGCACGCGCAGCAGGTGGCGCACCACGGCGGGCAGCGCCCCGAACCGGTACCACCGCTGCCCCACCACCGCGTCGTAGATGGTCAACGCCGAACTGCGGTGTTCGACCTCCTCGACGAAGTGCCAGATGAACAACGAGGCCACCCGCTCGTCGCCGGGGCGGAACAGGGTGGCCTCGTTGTCGAGCATCAGTTTGAAACTCGGCGTGAAGGTGGCCTCCAGGTCGGCGATGTAGGCCAGCCGGAACTTCAGCGAGCGGGCGTCGGTCAACTCGTCGAAGGCCGCCATCGCGGCGTCGAAGGTGTGCTGCAGCCCCGGGTAGGTGCGGATCAGGGCACTGACGTGCCTGCGGTGGGCGCTCGAGTGCTGCGCCTCCTGGCGCAGGAAGTCGGTGGCCTCGGCGGCCACCGCGGCATCGGTGATCGCCGGCCTGGCCTCCTGCACCGCGGCCACGATCATCTGCTCGAAGCACACGGCGATGATCGAGGTGGCGTTCATGAAGAAGGAGAACCCCGGGTTCTGCGGGTTCCACTGCCAGTCGACGCCGTCGGTGAAGTCGAACCGCGGCCGGCGCACCTGCAGCAGGCTCACCGCGCCGCCCCGTAACCGTCCATTGCACACAATGCACATCTTCGTGTCATGTGTGCATTGTTTGTCGGTCGGGCGGTAGAGTCAAGGACCATGGGACGAAAGGGGTGGGGAGGCGCGGCGCCCACGACCGACGCCGAGGCCCGCAAGCGGATCATCGACGCGACCCTGCGCATCGTGGACCGTCGTGGCGCCGCCAACACCACCGTCTCCGACGTCGCCGCCGACCTGGGCATCACCCGCCGCACGGTGTACCGGTATTTCACCGGCACCGAGGAGCTGTTCACCGCGGTCGCCGACGTGGCGCTGGAGAGCTTCGTCGCGCGGGTCGAATCGCTGACCGCGGACATGGACGTCGCCGCCCAGCTCGTCGAGGTCGTCGCCTACATCGTCGAACAGCTCCCCCGGGAGCCGCAGCTGGCGCTGCTGCTGGCCAATGACCGCTCGCATTCGTTCAGCCGCAGCATGCTCGCGCCCGCCGAGATCGCGCGCTGCCGGGCGATTCTGCAGCACACCAACATCGACTGGGCCGTCCTGGGATATGACGACCGCACCATCGACGAACTCGTCGAATTCCTGCTCAGGATCATCCAATCGATGGTCATCGCCCCCCCGCAGCCGCCGCGCTCGGGGGCCGAGCTGCGTGACTACCTGCGGCGCTGGGTGGGCCCGGCGCTGCGCTGAGCACCGGTGCCCGTCGGCTGCCGGCGCCGCGGCGGCCTGGTTTGGGGCCGCCCGGATCGGTCAATCCCGCCCCGATACCCGGATACCGGCTGCCGTTGCCGGTTCAGCCGGGCCGGTCAACTGAACAGACATTCCGAACAGCCTTTGCCCGCACCGCGGACCGTCGGTGCCGACCCACTCGGGCCGCCCGCGACGGGGCGCTGACGACCAGGCCGATGACCAGGCCGATGACAAGTCTGTGACGACCACCGCGAAGCGGTGCCGCGAACGCACTCCGTTGTGTCAGGCTGCACCGAACAGGAGGGTGAAGTGGTAGCCGAGTACCGAACGGCCGACACCGCAACGGACGGGTTCGCCCCGGAAGAGGTCGCGCTGCGTCCGCGGCAGGTGCGGTTCGACTGGGAGGGCTCCCCGCTGCACTGGGTGCCCGGCGACCCCTACGGCGCGCACGCGGTGACCTCGCTGAACCTGTTCGTTCCCGTGGCCGAGCGCTGGTTCAGCCGGGTGCTGGTCGACGCGCTGGACCACGTGCGCGACGAGTTCATCCGGGAGGAGATCGTCGGCTTCATCGGCCAGGAGGCGGTGCACGCCGCCGGCCACGAACGGGTGCTGGTGGAGTATCTGCTGCGGCACGGCATCGATCCGGCGCCCTTCTCGCGCCAGCTCGACTGGGCGACCGGGCTCTACGACCAGGCCCTGTCGCGGACCAGCCGGCGCAGCCGGCGCAAGGTGCTCGCGTCGGCGATCCACATCCTGTGCGCGGCCGAACACTTCACCGGCGTACTCGGGCACTGGGCGCTGAACAACTCCTGGGACGAGCTGGGCGTCGACCCGGTGCTGGCCGACTTCTACCGCTGGCACGGGGCCGAGGAGGTCGAACACCGCCACGTCTCGTTCAACGTCGCCAAGTACTTCGGCATGGACTATCCGGCTCAGGCCGTGGCGGGCACCCTCGTCACGGTCATGGTGTTCGCGTTGGTGTTCCGGGGCACCAAGTTCCTGGTGCGTGCCGACCCCGCCCTGCCGAACCTGGGGTACGCCCGGCTGCTGTGCAAGCTGCGGGCGTCGAGCAGACGCGGCACCGTGCCCGGGCTGGGGTACCTCGCCACGTCGACCCTGCGGCTGCTGCGCCGGGACTACAGCCCGGTCGACGAGGGCAGCACCGCCCAGGCCGTCGCCTATCTGGCCGCCTCCCCCGCCGCGCGCGCCTTTCATGGGTGAGCCCCGCAGGTCATCGTTGGTTCGCCGCGTCCGCGATCTGACCAGGCCCTACCCGGGTGATCCGCCCGCCGCGCTGAGCGGGCGGGCCCACCCGGACCTGTTCACCCGGGTGGCCGGCCTGGCCGTGCCGCACTTCGTGTCGCTGGTGGCGCGTCTCGGCGGTGACCGTGAGCTGCCCGAGCTGCCCGCCGCGGTCAACCGCCTGCCGGTGCGGGTCGTCGGCCGGCGCCGGGTGGCCGTCGACGCCGACGTGGTGGAGCTGCGGTTGGCCGCGCCCGACGGCGCGGCGCTGCCGCTCTGGCACCCCGGAGCGCATATCGACCTGGACCTGCCGTCCGGACGCACCCGGCAGTACTCGCTGTGCGGCGACCCCGCCGAGAAGCGCGAGTACCGCATCGCGGTGCGGCGCATCGCCGGAGGCGACGGATCGGGCGAGGTGCACGGCCTGCCGGTCGGTCAGACCGTCCGGATCAGCCGGCCCCGCAACGCGTTCATCATGGCGCTGCCGGGGGCGGGATCGCGGGCCCGCCGCCTGCGGTTCGTGGCGGGCGGGATCGGCATCACGCCGATTTTGCCGATGGTCCGCCTGGCCGAGCGCGCGGGGGTGCCCTGGTCGCTGTGCTACACCGGCCGGCACCGCGGCAGCCTGCCGTTTCTCGACGAGCTGTCGTCATTCGGCGACAAGGTCAGGGTGCGCACGGACGACGAAGCGGAGGGGCTGCCGTGCGCCGCCGAGCTCCTCGAGGGCGTCGACGAGCACACGGCGGTCTATGTCTGCGGTCCGGCGCCGATGATCGAGGCCGTGGGCCGGGCGGTTCCCGCCGAATCGGCCACCGAGCTGCACATCGAGCGGTTCACCGCGCTACCGGTCGTCGACGGCGCACCCTTCGAACTCGAACTCGCCAGCAGCGCGCAGTTGATCGGGGTCGGCCGAACCCAGACGGCGCTCGCGGCCCTGCGGGCGGCCCGACCCACTATCGCCTACTCCTGTCAGCAGGGGTTTTGCGGCACCTGCGTGCAGCGCGTCCTGGTCGGAGAGGTGGACCACCGCGACCGGATCCTCACCGACTGGCAACGCGAGCAGGGGCAGATGCTCGTCTGCGTGTCGCGGGCCAGGGCGCCCGGCGGGCGGCTGCTGCTCGACCTGTGAGCGACGCCGTTCAGCTTCCCAGCGCCGCCCGGGGTCACCGTCCGAAGCCGGCGTCGCGCAACGCCTGGGCCATCGAGCCGGCAGGCGCGTCGCGACGGCCGGCGTTCTTGGTGGCCTTGGGGTTTCGCCGTGGGGTGTTCCCGCTCTCGCGGGGCGGTGCACCCGCCCGGCCGGACCCCTTACTGCCGTCCCTGCCGCCGCCTTTCCCGCCGTTCTTCGCGCCCTCGGGTGTGTCGCCGAGCCGCAGACTCAACCCGATCCGCTGCCGGTCGACGTCGACATCGACGACCTTCACCCGCACCACCTGCCCGGAGCGCACCACCTCGTGCGGATCGGACACGAACCGGTCGGCCATCGCCGAGACGTGGACCAGCCCGTCCTGGTGCACCCCGACGTCGACGAAGGCGCCGAAGGCGGCGACGTTGGTCACCACACCCTCCAGGACCATGCCCACCTTGAGGTCGGCGAGCTTCTCCACGCCGGCGGCGAAGGTGGCCGTGGTGAAGGCCGGCCGCGGGTCACGGCCCGGTTTCTCCAGCTCGGCGATGATGTCGGTGACGGTCGGGACGCCGAAACGGTCGTCGGCGAAATCGGCGGGCCGCAGCGTCCGCAACGTCGTGGCGTCGCCGATCAGCTCGGCCAGCGTCACGCTGGAGCGGTCGAGGATGCGCCGCACCACCGGATAGGCCTCGGGATGCACCCCGGAGGCATCCAGCGGGTCCTCGCCGCCGCGGATGCGCAGGAAGCCCGCGCACTGTTCGAATGCCTTGGGGCCGAGCCGCGGCACGTCCAGAAGTGCGGTCCGGTTGCGGAACGGGCCCGTCTTGTCCCGGTGGGCGACGATGGCGGCGGCCAGGGTGTCCGAGACACCCGACACCCGGGCCAGCAGCGGCACCGAGGCCGTGTTGAGATCCACCCCGACGGCGTTCACCGCGTCCTCGACCACCGCGTTGAGACTGCGAGCCAGGGTGCCGGGGGTCACGTCGTGCTGGTACTGCCCGACACCGATCGATTTCGGCTCGATCTTGACCAGTTCGGCCAGCGGATCCTGCAGCCGGCGCGCGATGGACACCGCGCCCCGCAGCGTCACGTCGAGACCGGGCAGCTCCTGCGCCGCGTAGGCCGAGGCCGAATACACCGAGGCGCCGGCCTCGCTGACCATCGCCTTGGCGGGGGGCTTGGGGACCGCCGCGGTGCCCGCCGAGCGGATGTCGGCGATCACCTCGGTGGCCAGCGCGTCGGTCTCGCGCGACGCCGTTCCGTTCCCGATCGCGATCAACTCCACTCCGTGCCGTGCGATCAGTGCGCTGAGCGCCGCCTTGGCCGAATCCCACTGCCGCTGCGGTTGATGCGGGTAGATCAC
The DNA here is from genome assembly GCF_002592005.1 of Mycolicibacterium palauense. Classification (GTDB taxonomy): domain Bacteria; phylum Actinomycetota; class Actinomycetes; order Mycobacteriales; family Mycobacteriaceae; genus Mycobacterium; species Mycobacterium palauense. Next base: position 145,848 of record NZ_NVQF01000003.1, read on the forward strand.
ACTGGTGTCGACGACCTTTCCGGTGCCGTCGACCACGGCCACCTTGACCCCGGTGCGGAAACCGGGGTCGAGCCCGAGCGTCGTGCGGTCACCGGCCGGGGCGGCCAGCAGCAGATCCTTGAGGTTGCGGGCGAAGACCGCCACCGCCTCCTCCTCGGCGCGCTGGCGCAGCCGGACGCGGGCGTCGACCCGCGCCGAGATCATCAGCCTGGTCCTCCACGCCCACTCCACGGCCGCGCCCAGCCAGGGGGTGGCCGCCGCGCGTGCGGTCAGGTCCACGCCGAGCGTGTCGGCGATCATCGCCTGGTAGGCGGCGTCCTCGCCGCCGTCGAAGGTGAGGGCGAGGACCTCCTCCTTCTCGCCGCGCATGACCGCCAGCACTCGGTGCGAGGGCATCGTCTCCAGATCCTCGGCGAAGGCGAAGTAGTCGCGGAACTTCTGCGCGGCGGGGGTTTTCGCGACGTCCTCCGACCAGGGTGTGGTGCGTAGCGTGCCCTGCGCCCAGAACCGCTCCCGGATGGCACCGACCAGCCCGGCGTCCTCGGCGGCCCGTTCGGCCAGGATGTGCCGTGCGCCGTCCAGGGCCGCGGCCGCATCGGCCACGTCCGGGCCGGTGAAGTCGGCGGCCGCCTGCTCGGGGAGCAGGGTGGGATCGGCCAGCAGGCGTTCCAACAGGGGCTCAAGGCCGGCCTCCCGGGCGATCTGGGCCTTGGTCCGGCGTTTGGGCTTGTAGGGCAGGTAGATGTCCTCGACCCGGGCCTTGGTGTCTGCGGCCAGCAGCGCCGCCCGCAGGTCGTCGGTGAGTTTGCCCTGCTCCTCGATGGAGGCCAGCACCGCGGCCCGCCGGTCGTCGAGTTCGCGCAGATACGCCAGGCGCTCCTCGAGCGTGCGCAGCTGGTCGTCGTCGAGGCTGCCGGTGACTTCCTTGCGGTAGCGCGCGATGAACGGGACGGTGGCGCCCTCGTCGAGCAGTCGCACGGCGGCGGCGACCTGCCGTTCGGGGACCGCCAGTTCCTCAGCGAGACGGGCGTTTACGGGTTTGATAGTCGCGGTCACGCCGAGACCCTACCGAAGTGCCCTGACACCACCGGGCACCCACCACGCTCACCGCGAAACCCGCCAGCGCCGCCCACCCGGTGACATCGCCGAGGCCCTCCTTGGCGACCAGCAGCAACGCCACTCCCGCGGCGCACACCAGCGCTCCCGTCGCCGTCGCCCGGGTGCCGGTGGCGCGCGCGGGAGCGTCCCACCACGGCAGCCGACGGTGTTCGAGCGGGGACAGCAGCACGAACAGCGCCGCCATCACGACGGCGAAGACCACCGCCCGCAGGGCCAGCAACGCCCAGAAGCCCGGCGCGTCCACGTCGAAGGCGTCGAGCCCCACGGCGTGCAGACCCAGCGCGGCGACCGCAATCGCCGGGATGTGCCACAGGTAGAGCGTCATCGCACCCCCGTTGCCGAGCGCGACGACCCGCCAGACCCGCGGGCGCGCCGCCCACCGCCGCACGGCCCCGGCGGCGGCGACGAACGCCAGCGACATCCAGACGCAGTGCAGGGCGAGCAGCAACGTCGGGGGCGACACGTTGGACACCCGCTCGGTGCCGGTGACCACCAGCGACACGTCGTAGACGGCGGTCCTGGCCAGCAGCACCTGCGCGGAGAGTGCGGCGGCGGCCAACACCAGCGCGGCGCGGGTGCTGACCAGCCGCCGCGCGTAGCCCACGCCGATGGCGACCGGGATCAGCCAGACGAACAGGAAGTTGGGGGCCCCGGCCTCGGGGGCGCCGATCGCGAAGCGGACCGCGTCGACGGCGCCGGTGCAGCACAGCAGGGCGGCCACGGTCAGGGCCGTGGCGGTGCCGCTGCGCAGCCGGGTCAGCAGCGGCACGAAGGCCAGTGTCACCAGGTAGACCCCGAGGAACCACAGCAGTGCCACCGATTCGCGGCCGAGGCGCTGCGCGGAGGCCGCGCCCAGCACCGCGTCGACGACCAGCAATGCCGACGCCCACACCGCCAGGTACCAGAACACCGGCCGGCACAGCCGCTGAGCGCGGGTGAACAGCCAGCTGCCCCAGGGGGTGCCCGCCCACCAGCCGTAGCCCCCGGCGGCCCCGCCGGCCAGGAAGAACAGCGGCATCACCTGCACGATCCAGGTGATCGGGGCCAGCGCGGGCAGTGCACCGAGCAGATTGCCGATCCGCAGGCCACCGGAGTCGATGGTGCCCAGCAGCAGTGCGCTGTGGCCGAACATGACCACGACGAGGGCCCCGAGGCGGGCGACGTCCACGGCGCGGTCACGCTCGCGGGTAAACCCGGGGGCGGGCGGACGGGCGGCGCCGGGCCGGGAGGCTGTCGGGGAGTCCGTCCCGGAGTCTGTGACTGACATGATCCCAGCGTGCCGGACTCACCGTGGGGGGTGGATGAGTAGGACTACCCGAGTAGTGGGGCGGGTTCGGCGCGCGTGGCCCGCGGATCGGGGCCTCGCCGGCGTCGGCTTCTCGACATCGTCGACAACGCACGTAACATGAGTCACATCCGAACAACCTGAACCATCGACGCCCGCGGGTGACTGGGAGACGTTGGACATGACGGCGAAGCACCGACGCGGCGGGATCCTCGCCTCCGCCGCCCTGATGGCCGGCTCGCTGGTGGCAGCGCCGGCGGCGCTGGCCGACGAGGCGCCGGACTGGAACGGCAGATACAAGGTCACGTTCCACACCGACGAGAAGTCGGGCACATCCATGGCGGCCGGCCAACAGGAAACGCCCTACACCGTGTCCTACCTGTTCACCACCGACTGCTCGTCGGGTGAGTGTGTCGCCTCGGCCACCGACGGACCGACCCCCAAGCAGAACGTCTCCACGACGGTGACGTTCGACTGGACCGGTTCGCACTGGTCCAGGACGGCCGACTGGCGCTGGGACTGCCTGCTCTCGGACGGCACCATCACCTTCGATCCCGCCACGTCGGTGACCACCTATGTGCCCCAGCCCGACGGATCGCTGACGGGAACCTTCGCGACCACCGTCGACTCGGGGGCCTGCCAGGGTTCGGTGTCGATTCCGCTGACCGCGGTACCCGCCTGACGGGCCGTCGGCACCCTCAGCGCCCGGGCTGTCGGGCGACGATGACCGGGGCCCGTGCCAGCAACACCACGGCGGCGCTGGTCGAACCGAGCAGCATGCCCGCGAATCCGCCGCTGCCGTGGCTTCCCACCACCACCAGCTGGGCCGACTCGGACTGGTCGACGAGTTGGCGTACGGGATCGTCGCGCACGATCAGCCGGTGCACGGTCACATCCGGATAGCGCTCGCTCCAGCCGGCGAGCCGTTCGGAGAGCAGCTCGGCCTCCAGCGCGTGCAGCGCAGGCCAGCCGGGGCCGGGCAGGCTGACCGCGGGGTCGAAGACGCTGATGTCCTTCCAGGCGTGCAGGGCCACCAGGCTCACGTTGCGCCGGGACGCTTCGTCGAAGGCGATCGAGACCGCCGGTTCGGATTCGGGCGTGCCGTCGATACCGACCAGGACCGGGCCCGTGCCGGCTCCGCCGTCCCCGGCGATGTCGTCGTGGATGATGGCCACCGGACAGTGGGCGTGATGGACCAGCCCCCAGCTGACCGAGCCCAGGTAGCGGCCCCGCAGCGTCCCGGTCCCCCGCGAACCCACGACCAGGAGCCGGGCCTCGCGAGACAACTCGATCAAAGCGGGAACTGCACGCCCGCTGGGCATTTCGCTCTGCACGGCGGAGCGAAATGCCCAGCGGGCGTGCAGTTC
>NZ_NVQF01000030.1 GCF_002592005.1 Mycolicibacterium palauense
CAGTGCCACGCTCAACACCGCGGGATGACCCTCGAATATCGACCTTCGGATCTGACTACCACCAACGCGCCACAGAGCGCTCTGAGGCACCCCGCCCCAGACACCCCTATTTCAGCAGTCTCCTAGAGCGCCACTCCGGCGGCCGCGAGCAAGGCCTGTCGGTCGACGACCTTGACCCGGGGCCGTGAGACCGTCGACCCCTGCTGCCGTTCCGCGGCGTCGATGAGCCGCCACCCGGCCAGGTCGACAACATGCAGACCCCGCGCAGCAAGTTCGTCAACGTCCAGCCGGCCGCCCTCGGGCGGACTGGGCAGAATGTCCGCGCGCGCGTCCGCGAGCAGCTGCGTCACGGTCTCGCGCGCACATTCGCGATTGGTGCCGATCACGCCGCGCGGACCACGCTTGATCCAACCGGTCACATAGACGCCGGGCACCGGGACGCCGTCGCGCGTCACCCGGCCGCCGTCATTGGGGACGATGCCCGCATCGTCGTCGAAGGGCAGGCCGTCGACCGGCAACCCGCGATACCCGATCGACCGCAGCACCAGCGACGTCTCGATCGTGCTGGTCGCCCCGCCGCTCGATACCCGCAGCGCCTCAACGCGGTCCGCGCCCACAACCTCGACCGGTTTGGTGCCGAACCGCAACACGATCCGCTTGTGGTGCGCCGTCGGCGTACGGTCGGCGTATTCGCGGACGATGTCGAACTTCAGGGCGCGTTCCCGGTCCTCGGGGCGTTCACCCAGTTCACCCTCCACCACGACATCGACTCCGCGCAGCGACCCCAGTGCCAGCAGCTCGCCCACCGAGAACGCGCCGTCAGCCGCACCGCGACGACCAAGCACCACCACTTCCCGTACCCCGCTGCTGTTGAGCTGCTTCAGCGCGTGCTCGGCTATGTCGGTGGCCGCGAGATCGTCGCGATCCATCACCAGGACGCGTGCCACGTCCAGCGCCACGTTGCCGTTGCCCACGATCACCACCCGCCCACCGCTGAGGTCGAACTGCCGGCCCGCGTAGTCCGGATGCCCGTTGTACCAGCTGACGAACTCGGCGGCGCCGGCGTTGCCCGGCAGGGCCTCTCCCGGGATTCCGAGGTCGCGCGCGCCCGAGGCACCGACGGCATAGATCACCGCGTCGTGGGTGTCCATGAGTTGTTCGTGGGTGATGTCCTGGCCGACTGCGACATTGAAGAAACACCGCACACTCGGACTGGCGAGGGCGGCTTCGAAGAGGTCCACCACGTCCTTGGTCCGCTGGTGATCCGGTGCGACACCAAACCGCACCAATCCGAACGGAGTCGGCAGTCGTTCGAAGAGGTCGACCTGGACACCACTGGTACGCACTAGATCCGAAACCGCGTAGCAGGCCGCCGGGCCTGCGCCGACGACAGCTACCCGCAGCACATCCCGCCCGACCGCGGCCGGCTCCCACTTTGCCGGAATAGGCCGGATGGCCAGTGGTTCGGTGGCGAAGTAGTCCGCGTTGATGGCCTTGAACCGCCGCTGTGACTCCGGCAGTTCGTCCTCGTGATAGATCGCGCCGACCGGGCACACCTCGACACACGCTCCACAGTCGACGCACGTGGTCGGATCGATATAGAGCATCGGCGCGGCAACCCCGTCAGGGCCGGGCACCGGGCGGATGCAGTCGACCGGGCACACGGGAATACAGCTCGCATCGGTACAGCAGTTTTGAGTGATGACGAAGGCCATGACCTCTCCTGTGGCAGTTGAGAAACCGGGCGTCGGCGCTCATCCGTGTGGGAGCGCGCCGCCGCCGGTTCAGTCGTCGATAGAGATGGCGCCGGTCGGACAGTTCGACGCGGCTTCGCGCACCGTTTCCGGATCGGCCGCGCCGTCGCCGATCACGTGTGACTGCCCGTCGTCACCGATCTCGAAGACGTCGGGAGCAGTCATCTCACACATGCCGATTCCGGAGCACTTCGTGGTATCTACGTGAATTTTCATCAGAAGAGCTTCCTCATGATCTTGACCGCCGCATCGGTGTACGGCGGATACGTCAGCTTGAGATCCGGTCGAACGGACTTGGCCAGCACCGCACGTCGGTGGCTGAGCACCTCGAAACCCCAGCGGCCGTGGTACTGCCCCATTCCACTGGCTCCGACCCCGCCGAAGGGCAGTTGCGGCGCCAGGCAATGCATGGCGACGTGGTTGATCACCGCACCGCCCGACGGGATCGCGTCAATGAGGTCACCGGCCGTCCGTCGCGAGCCACTGAAGACGTAGAGGGCCAGCGGTTTGGGGCGCGCGTTCACGAACTGGACCGCGGCGTCGGTGGATTCGATGCTCAAGATGGGGAGGATGGGCCCGAAGATCTCGTCGGACATCACCGGATCCGTCGGTGCCGGGTCCCTGATGATAGTCGGTTCGACGCTGAGCTTGTCCTCATCCACGCCACCGCCCGCGACGATGCTGCCGCTGGTGGTGTCGATCAGATCCTTGATCCGGTCGAACTGGCGCCGGTTGACGATCCGCTGTCCGCGTTCTGGTTCGGCGGCGCGGAACGTCGCGATGGATTCGGCCACCTTCTCGGTGAAGGTATCGACGACTGCGCGGTCAACGAGCACGTAGTCGGGCGCGATGCAGGTCTGCCCCGAGTTCATCAATTTGACCCAGGCGATACGCCGGGCGGCCACGTCCAGATCCGCGTCGGCTGTCACGATCACCGGGCTCTTGCCGCCCAGTTCGAGCGTCACCGGAGTGAGCGTCGGTGCTGCGGCCGCCATGATCTTTCGGCCGATCTCCGTGCCTCCGGTGAACAGCACATGATCGAAGCCCTGCGCGATCAGGCTCTGCGTGGTGTCTCCGTCGCCCTCGACCACCCGGATGGCCTGCGCGTCGAGGTATCGGGGCACCAGATCGGTCAGCACCGCCGACGTGGCCGGGGCGAGTTCCGACGGCTTGAGTACCGCGCAGTTACCGGCGGAGACCGCGGCGACCAGGGGTGCGACACTCAGATAGAAGGGATAGTTCCAGGGACCGATGACGAGGACGACGCCCAGCGGGTCGTACTGCACCCAGCTGCGCCCCGGCAGCTGGGCCAGCGGAAGCGGCTGCCGGCTCCGGCGCATCCACTTCTTCAGATGCTTGCGCGCGTAGGTCGCTTCGCCCTTGGTCGAGGCGATGTCACCCAGCCACGCCTCCACCGGCGGCCGGCCGAGATCCTCCGCGAGCGCACGCGCGATGATCGGCTCCTGATCGTTGCACAGAGCTTCGATCGCCTCGAGCTGCTCCAGGCGCCACCGCAGGGGCTTCGTTCGGCCCGTGGCGAACACCCGTCGCAGGTCTGCCAACACCGAAGCCGGTGCCTGCTCGCCGAGCGGGTGTTCGGATACCGTTCCCACTGTCATGGGGATCCTCAGAACTCCGGCTTGGGAACGACACCGGTGCTCACCGCACCGCTGATACCGCCGTCGACGGCCAATGCCTGCCCGTTCACCCACCGCGCCGCGTCGGACGCCAGGAAGAGGACGACCGCGGCGATGTCGTCGGGCTCCGCATGGCGGCCGAGGAGTTCTTTGACACCGTCGAGGGTGTCCTTGCCCATCGACTCCTCGAAATCGGTGAGGATCGGCGTCTCCACGGGGCCGGGAAGCACCGCGTTGATGCGAAAGCCCATCTGCGCCAATGCCAGACCCATCATCTGGGTATAGACGGTGGTGACTTCCTTGGAGAAGTTGTAGGCGTTGCCCTGCTGGGGGTTGGCCTTGAACCAGGACGCCCCCTCCTCGAAGGTGTCGGTGGCGAGCAGGTCACGAATCGGCTCCAGCCGTTCGGGCCAGCCGAAGCCCGCGGTGGAGGACACGATGGTGATGGCGCCCCCCGGCGCGAGGCGTTCGAGGAATGCCTCGGTGAGATGGCGGACCGCGAGGCTGTTGACGGCGAAGACGAGATCGGCCGGTGCGGTTCCGGGAATGCCCGCGACGTTCATCAGCCCGTCATAGGGACCGTCGAGGCTCTCCAGGGCGGCATCGATGCTGCGCGGGTTCGCCAGGTCGATCTCGATGTGACGATCGACGCCTGCCCGGGGCTGGTTGCGGTCCAGGCTCGTCACCTTGGCTCCGGCCGCCAGCAACTGTTCGGCGACGGCGTGGCCGATACCGGATGCCGCGCCGGTGACTACGTAGTGTTTTCCGGTGAACTCGGTCATCGTGTTCCTTATGTCGTTCTTGGGTCAGTCGAGGGTGTAGGGAAGCGATTTGACGGCGTGCACGAAGTTCCCGGCGAGAAACTCCGGCTCCCCGACCCGCAGGGTCGGTGCGCGCAGGATGAGCTCCCGGAAGATCGCCTCCAGCTGCATCTTGGCCAGGAACGACCCCATACAGAAGTGCGGACCACCGCCGCCGAAACCGATATGTCCGTTGGGTTCCCGGGTGATGTCGAACCGGTGTGGGTTGGCGAAGGCACGCTCGTCCCGGTTGCCGGAGGAATAGATCATCAGGACCCAGTCACCCTCCTTCACGAGTTGCCCGCACAGCTCGGTGTCCTGGGTGGCGGTCCGTCGGAAGGTCATGACCGGACTCGCCCAGCGCACGAACTCCTCGATGGCACGCTTGATATGCCCGTCGAAGTCACGTTCCAGCAGGGCGCGTTGAGCCGGGAACTGCTGCAGCGCCGCGGTGGTCAGCGTGACGGTGTTGCGGGTGGTGTCGTTGCCCGCCACCGACAGCAGCACGAAGAACGCCCCCAACTCCTCGTCGGTGAGCCTGCGGCCATCGATCTCGGCCTGGACCAGCAGTGACATGAGATCCGACGTCGGTTTGGCCCGCCGCTGCTCGGCCAGCTCGAGACCCGCGGTGAGCAGACCGACCAGTGATTCGTTGAGAACCTCACCCGACTCACGTCCGGCCGCCACGTCCGCGTCGGCCCAGGAGACCATCCCGTCCGCGTTATGAGCGGCTTCGTCGCGGTACTCCTCGGGCAGACCGACCATTTCGTAGATGGTCCACATGGGTAGCCGCTTGGAGACCTGCTCGACGAAGTCACCGTCGTTGGTCCTGAGGAGATCGGTGACGATCGTTGCCGCCTGATTCTTGATCTGGTCCTGGATCTTGGCGACCTGCCGCGGCGTGAACACCGAGCTGATCAGGCGACGCAGGGTGGAATGCTGCGTACCGTCCATCGCGAGGAACGACTGTGCGGCATCGAGGATCTCGTCGGGGACGGCCTCGATCATCACGCCGCGACCGGAGCAGAACAATCCGGGGTTCTTGCTGACGTAGGCGATGTCCTCGTGGCGGGTGACCGCCCACAGGCCGTCGATCTCGGGCTCCATCAATGCGCCCTCGATCGGGGCGTGCCAGCTCAGCGGCCGTTCGTCCCGCAGTATCTTGAACGACTCTTCCCGTTCGTCGGCGGTCTGCGACCAGAATCCCAGCGGCGAGATGCTGATGGGATCGTATTGTCTTGTTCGCGTGAGTGTCTGGGTGTTCATTGGCGCGCTTCCACGTATCGCTGTTGGAGTTTTCTCTTGGCGAGCTTGCCGGTGGCCAGCCGGGGAAGTTCGTCGACGAAGTCGACGCTGCGGGGCGCCTTGTAGTGCGCAATCCGTCCGCGCACGTAGGAGATGAGCTCCTCGGCCAGTTCGTCGGTACCGACCACGCCGTCACGGAGCTCGACGACCGCCTTGACCTGCTCACCCATTTCGGGATCCGGAACGCCGATGACCGCGACGTCGGCGACCTTGGGATGCAGTGCCAGGACATTCTCGATCTCCTGGGGGTAGATGTTGACCCCACCGGAGATGATCATGAATGCCTTGCGGTCGGTGAGAAACAGGTATCCGTCCTCGTCCACGTATCCCACGTCGCCAACGGTCGACCAGTTGTCATGGTCGGGATGACGCGCATTGCGCGTCTTCTCGGGGTCGTTGTGGTACTCGAACGGCGCATGGTCGCGTTCGAAATAGATGGTGCCGACCTGCCCGGTCCCGACCTCGACGCCCTCGTCGTCGCACACGTGAAGGGTCCCCAGTGCGGCGCGGCCGACCGAGCCCCGCTTGGCCAGCCATTCGTCGGTGGTCACGACCGTGACACCATGGCCCTCCGTGGCACCGTAGTACTCCACCAGGATTGGCCCCCACCACTCGATCATCGCCTGCTTGACATCGGGTGGACACGGCGCGGCTGCATGGACCGCCAACCTCAGTGAGGTCGTGTCGAATGACCTCCGCACCTCCTCCGGCAGCTGAAGCATGCGGATGAACATGGTCGGGACCATTTGCGTGACGGTGATGCGATAGTTCTGGATGGCGCTCAGCGCGGCCTCCGCGTCGAACTTCTCCATCAGCACCACGGTTCCGCCCAGAGCGTGCACGCCTCCACACCATTTCAGGGGTGCGGCATGGTAGACCGGGGCCGGCGAGAGGTAGCGATCGTCGGCCGTGATTCCGAACGCATGGGCGAGCATTCCCACCAGCGGGTCGCCCGGTTCATGGACCTGGGCCTCGGGCAGCGTCGGCTTGATGCCCTTCGGGCGCCCGGTGGTTCCCGACGAGTACAGCATCTCGGTACCGCGCGGCCGCTCCCCCAGTGCGTCGAAGCGGCCGTCGATGAGCACCTGGTAGGGCACGTATCCGGCTATCTCCCCGCCGAATGCGTAGCGTCGGTCGACACCGGGCGTGAGGGCAGCGATCTCTTCGGCCAGCGCCCGCACTCCCGCCGACGCGAACACCACGCGCGCTCCGCAGTCGTTGACGATGTAGGCCACCTCGTCCGCGGCGAGGTGCCAGTTCACGGCCGTGATGTACAGGCCGGATCGGATGGCGGCCCAATACACCTCGAAAGCTTCAACGGTGTTGTCCGACACCATCGCGATCACGTCGCCACGCCGGAGACCGAGGTCGTGGAGGGCGGCGGCGATCGATTCCGAGTGCCGGTCCAGATCGCCGTAGGTCAGCGTCCGCCCCGACCCGGCCATCACGACGGCCGGCCGGTCCGGATCTGTTGCTGCGTGGGTTCCCGGGTACATCGCTTATGCCAGCAGGTCGTCGCGACCGTCGGCCTTCAGACGCTCGATGTAGGGCGGGTAGAGCTTCTTTCCCAGCGGTGCGAGCTTGAGCAGGCTGGCGACGTTGCCGTCGACCTTGATCTTCTTCTTCGCCATCGCCAACGGCAGGTTCACCTTGCCCTGCCAGTAGGCGTTGCCGGTCTCGGCGGTCATCGACATGGTGGCGACCGGCTCCGGTCCCCCCTCCAGGCCCTCCCGCACCGTCTTGTTCGGCATGTCGATGACGACGAGGGCCTCCGGCTCGGTGAAGTCGAACGCGACCACCAGGCCGGTCGCCTCGAGCTTCGGGCCGATCTCGGGATCCTCGAATGCGGTCTCGAAGATGCCTCCGATGTACTTGGTCACCTCGGCGGAGCTAGCGAACCCCATCGTTCTCCTTAATCTACATTTGATTCAAAAATATGGCGCGGCCACTGCGCGGCGTAGCTGAGACCATGGTCACACCTCAGCGGCCATAAGTCAACGTATGTGCCAGTCCGCCACGGCGCTCCGGCATTCCGGCGGCGACACGACCCACCCCGCCCGGGGCAAACATAGCGACTGCCGCGCACATCAATTGGCGTACCCCTGGGCTCGCCCGGGAATGCATCCACTCCGCACGGCGGTGACCGGCCCCATCCCGGTCACGCCACCGCGGACGGCAGCGACGGTTCGTCGTCGAGTTCGGGATTCTTCAGCGCCGCGGCACGCAACACCAGGCCCATGGCGATCAGGAAGATGGCGTATGTCGTCAGGGCGAGCCAGAACACGAAGATGCCCCGCCACGAGAACGGTCCGGAGTGGAAGAAATAGGCCAACGGGTCGGGAAGGAAGGATGCGGCAATCCAGAAGTTGAGGTATCCCATCCAGCGCGGCAGGGTGCCGCTCCGGTCGCGCAGGATCACTGTCCCGATCGCGACGTTCTGGATGATGAACGGTGCGATCGGCGTGATGAACATCAGCCAGGTGATGTCATTGAGCGTCACCGTGATCTCGGGGTTGCGATCCGGCCGGAACGCGATCACCGCCATCAACAGCATCGGCAGTAGCAGCAGGACGCCCGTGGCGGCGCCGGCCACCAGCTGGACGAAGGTCAGGAGCGGGTGACGCCCCTCCATCCGGAGCATGTAGTAGCCGATCAGCCCGATGAGCGGGAACACCAGGCAGATGCCGAGCTGGGCCACGATCAGACCGGCGATCACCCTGGTGTCGTGGCTGTAGAAGCTGACGACCTCCTCGGTCGTGCTCGACGAGTTCAGGGGAAGCGGAAGCACACCAGCGATGAGCCATCCGCACAGTGCGATGAACACCGTGGCCGGTCCACACCAGGCGCAGAGCAGCTGAATTCGACGTGTCATCCCCGCACCAATCTGTAGCAGCCTATCTTAACAGAGATTAAAATATATGGCGCGCCATCGGCGATGGCAAGGGGCTGGCCGGTACTTGGACCGGCGGTGGGACGGCCCGCCCGGCAGCACTCCTGCAGCGAGGTGCCGCGCGCCGGCGTTCACGTCGCTTCTTTTCCCACGAAAACGGGCACCCTCTACGCAGCGCGCAATGGTGCCCGGTTCGCCGGCGGCGACTCCCGGGAGCGTCGATCGCGCGCCGTCCGATCCGGCAACGGCCCGCGCCATTATTGATTCCCTGTTAGAAACTGCGCCCGCAGCGCTTGACTTGCCACGCGGCGCCACCATACGGTCTGACGAAAGCGTGATCGAGGCCACAGGGGCCTGGGAAGACGGTCCCCGTCATGGCCAGTCGGCGCTTGCCAGCCAGCGATCGCCAGCGGCATCTCCGCGTACGGCAGATCCGCAGAGCAGCGCAGAGGAGAAGGAGACCAACGATGTCGCTATCCGCGCACGCGATCGCCGAGCTCACCCCGGATGCGGTGACCGGCATGTTGTCCGGCCGACCCGGGTGGTCGGAATTGAAGGTCGCGACCATCGCATCGGCGCCGGTGGGCACGGGTCAGATGGCCAACAGCTACCGGCTCGAGCTCGACTACGCGGCACGTCCGGACGGCGCACCGTCGACCGTGATCGCCAAGGTGTCGAGCACCGACCCGGCGAGTCGGCAGATGGGGGCTGCCACCGGCGCCTATCAGCGTGAGGTGCTGTTCTACCAGCACCTCGGCGACCTGACCACTGTTCGCTCCCCGCAGTGCTTTCATTCGCACATCTCCGACGACCACAACGATTTCGTGCTCCTGCTCGAGGACATGGGTCCGGCCCGGACAGTGGAACAGATCGGGGGCTGCACGGCCGATCAGGCAGACCTGGCGCTTGACCAGGCCGCCGCACTGCATGCGGGGTCATGGGGTCACACTCAGCTCACCGAACACTCCTGGCTGCCGTCACAACACGTGTGGACCGCTCTGGCGGGTGCGCTGCCGGAGATCGTCGAGCCGTGGCTGCAGCGCTTCAGCGGCTACCTCGAGCCCGAGCACGTCGACGTGGCGCACCGGTTGGTACGCGAGGTCACGTCGTGGTTGGCCACTCTCAGCGACCATCGCACGCTGTGGCATGGCGACTTCCGCCTGGACAATCTGTTGTTCGACGCACAGGACGGAGCGACGCCGGTGGCGGTGGTCGACTGGCAGAGTGTCGCGGCCGCCCCCGGCGTGATCGACGTGTCCTACCTGATGGGCACGTCTCTGACCGCCGACGACCGGGCAGCCCATGAGCGCACACTGGTCACCGAGTATCACCGCCGCCTCGTCGCGCTCGGCGTATCGGGATACGGCGCCGAACAGTGCTGGCGCGAGTACCAGGCACATGCGCTCTACGGCCTTGTCCTGTGCATTCCCGTGTCGCTGGGGGTCGAGAGCACCGAGCGGGGCGACGCCATGTTCGGTGCGATGGCCAGCCGGGCCGCCCAACAGATCCTCGACAACGAGAGCTTTGCCGCATTGGCGGCGCTGACCCGGTGACTCGCGTCTGTCCGACACATCGGCGCTCGTTCACGGATCGGCCCGATCCGGGAGGAACGACACACATCGTCCCGGTGATCCAGCCGCGATCGCTCAGGACGTTGGATCCGGAAGTTGGATCCGGAAGTTGGATCCGGAAGTTGGATCCGGAAGTTCGAGAACCCGGACGGGACGAGCTGGGCACGCGACGCCCTCGTCGTTCCCAAGCAGACAGGCGGCGGGACTTCGGATGCGGGTCGCGCCGTCCCGTTGGCGCGGGTCGAACACCACATCGATTGGGCGCCTGGGCGGCGACGTTCTCGAGGGGCCGTGTTGGTTACGCACGCTCTCGACGGTGCGGTCGACGAGATGGTGCTGGAACCCATCGCCACTTTCCAGATGAAGGGTATCGGCTACGGACATCCGTTCTGGGGCCACGGCAGCTGGCACGACGAACTGGCCGTCGGTGGTGAGTCCTACGACATCGACGCGCTGGATCCCTTGGCTCCGGAGAATCTGCATGTGCAGCAACTGGTCCGAGCGACGTGGCGTGGCGAGAGCGGCCTTGGAGTTCTCGAGCAGGTCATGGTCGGTCCGTTCCCCCGGTACGGCTTCCCCGACTTCCTGGGTGGGCCAACCAGCTGACGCACCGATCACCGAGATGCGCCGGGCCGACATCTGCTGCCGCTACCCCCCGGTTCGCGACAGGATTCGCCTGGCCCGCTCGATGACCGGTTTGTCGACCATCTTTCCGTCCACGACGCATGCCCTACCGTCCGCCGCCTCGGCGGTGACCTTGCGAGCCCACTCGAGTTCCTGCGGTGAGGGAGAGAAGCGCTCGTTGACGACGGCGACCTGGCGCGGATGGATGCACAACTTGCCACCGAAGCCCAGCCGGGCGGCATGGGCTGCGTCGTCGGACAGCGGCCCAGCCTCGTCCAGGTCGAGCGTGACCCCGTCCAGCGGCGCGGCTCGCCCGGCGGCCGCCGACCCGAGCACCACGGCGCTGCGCGCGTATTGCAGCGCCTGCCGCACCTCGGGGTCGACGCCGAGTTCGGCGCCCAGATCGATGCTTCCGAAGGCCGCCCGAACAACCGGCGCGACCCCGCAGATCTCGGCGGTGGCGAAGACTCCCGCGGCCGTCTCGACGAGAGCGACGATCGGCGTGCCCGGCGCCAGGTGTCGAGCGACATCCTGAAGCTGAGACGCACTGTGTGCCTTGGGCACCATCACGGCGCACCGCCGGCGCTCGAGCATCCGAAGGTCGTCCGCACACCACGACGTGTCGGTTCCGTTGACCCTCACCATCACCTGCGCGCCGGTGCCGAGGTACGCGTCGACCGCGGCACGCGCGGTGTCCTTGTCCCGGGCCGCTACGGCGTCCTCCAGATCCAGCACGACGAGGTCGGCGCCACTGGCCTCGGCCTTGGCGAATCGATCGGGCCGATCGCCGGGGACGAACAGCGCGCTGCGGGCGCAGGCGATGCGTTCGGCCGAGGCGCTCAGCGCAGCACCGCCGGCCGGTGCGCGGCGACGATCTTGTCCACCACCAGCTTCGCGGTCTCCGCACAGGCCGTGGTTCCGCCGTTGGCGTACTCCTTGACACCGTCGCCCACGTTCCACAGGCCCGCGAACGGGGTGTCGTGGGTCAGGTCGTATCCGGCGACGGCGCGCTGCGGCGGCCAGTCGTCGCGGGTGACCGCGATGTTGAGGATGCGGGCGCGCCGGTCGAAGTCGTCGATGTTGTCGCGGAGGTCCTGGAGCAGGAACTCCGTCTCGGCGGCCTCGTCGAAGTCGCCGGTGGGGTTCTCGGGTACGGACGTCCCGACGTAGAGGTTCCACCCCGAGGGCGCCATCTCGGGACACACATCGGTGAAATTGGCGATGTAGGCGAGCCTGCGCGACTTCGCGAAGCTCAGCATCCCCGGCACCTCGACGAGCCTCTCCTGGCTGGCGAAGTTCACCGAGATCATCGACGTCGGCCGGTCGGCTTTCTTCACCAGATCCTGGTAGTCCGGCGGCACGTTCTCCTCACCAAGGAGCGCCACGGTCGCCGCGGGACCCACGTCGCTGACGACCACCGGGGCGTCGATCCGCAGCGACTCGCCGTTGCGGGTGACCTCGATTCCGGTCACGACGTCGCCGTCGCCCTTGTGGATCTTCGTCACCGGCGTGGACAACCACACCTGCCCACCGTTGGCCTCGACCACCTCTGCCAGGGCCCGCCAGAGTCCGATCGTGCCCTCCGGATGGAAACCGAACCGCTTGAAGGCGCTCTTGCGCGTGAAGTAGGTCAGGAACACCCGGGCGGGCAGATCCTCCGAGCCGACCGCGAAGACCGACGCACACATGTTTCGGAAGATTCCGTGCACGCCTTCGTTCTTGGTGTATTTCGACACCCATTCGGCGGTGGACAGCTCGTCCTCGGGCAGACCGGAATCGTTGCGGGCGGCACCGATGCCCTTGACGAGTTTGGCCCCCTGCCGGGTCAACTTCCCGAGCAGGAATCCCCAACCACCGCCGGTGACGTCGACGTCCTTGCCCGCGATGCGATACAGGATGGGCGGCTGCGGCTCACGGATGTCGAAGCGCGCGCCCACCTCCTGACAGGTCTCCTGGGTGATGCCCCCCACCTCGATGACGATGGCACCGGTGTTGACCTTGAACCCGTCGATATCGTCGGTGGACGCGCGACCACCGACCTTGTCCAGCCGCTCCACCACCAGCGTTCGGTAACCGTGCTTGGTCAGACGGGCCGCCGTGAAGAGGCCGCCTGCTCCCGCGCCGATCACCACGGCGTCGAATGTGTGTTCCGCTGACGTCATTGTCGTTCTCCTTCGGTGCTGTGATGGTTTGTCAGTACGAGCGGGGAAGGCCGAGTGAGGTCTGGGCGACGAAGTTGAGCACCATCTCCCGGCTGACCGGCGCCGTGCGCATCAGCCTGGTCACGAACCACAGTTCGGACAGGCCGTACTCATGGGCGAGCCCATTGCCGCCGTGCGTCTGGATAGCCTGGTCGAGCGCCTTGAGCGCGGCTTCCGATGCCGAGAACTTGGCGATGTTGGCCGCCTCCCCCGCGGGCAGACCGGCGTCGAACTGCTGTGCGCTCAACGCGGTGGCAAGCCGGCTCAGTTCCACCGCGATATGACTCTCGGCCAGTGGGTGTGCAACCCCCTGGTGCGCTCCGATCGGCGTGGACCAGACCCGGCGTTCCTTGGCGTAGTCGACCGCCTTGTCGATCGCGTAGCGGCCGACGCCACCGCAGATGGCACCGACGAGGATCCGTTCCGGGTTCAGCCCGTCGAAGACCTGGCGCAGACCATTGCCCGCCTGCCCGATCAGCGCGTCGTGGTCGACCTCGACCTCGTCGAGGAAGACGGTGAACTGCCGATCCGGCGAGACGACCGAGGTGTCGATCTGCTGGTAGGTGAGCCCCTTCGTTCCCGTCGGAACGACGAACAGCGACAACTTGGACTTCTCGGGTGTGGAGTGGTCGGCGTCGCGCGCCACTACCAGCAGCGCATCGCTCTGGTCGACCGCGGAGATGTAGTACTTCGACCCCGAGAGCACCCAACCGGTGTCGGTCCTGCGCGCCGTCGTCTTGACGTTGTGGCTGTTGGAGCCGGCGTCCGGTTCGGTGAGTCCGAAGGCCATCTTCTGGCTGCCGTCGGCGATGCCGGGCAGCCAGCGTTGTTTCATCTCCTCCGAACCGTGGTGGGCCAGGATGCTCCCGCAGATCGCCGGGGATATCACCCAGATCAGCATCGGCATGCCGTGGGCAGCCAGTTCCTCCACCACGACGACGGCCTCCGCCATTCCGCCGCCGCCGCCGCCGTAGGCCTCGGGCAGGTGGACACCGAGCAGACCGGCCGCTCCGAGGTCTTTCCACAGTTCGGTGATGTCGTCCCCGTCCCGACCGCGCTTCAGGAAGTACTGCGCCCCATAGCGATCGGCGATACCGGCGACGCTTTCGCGGATCGCCCGGTGCTCGTCGGTGTCCTGGATCAGTCCGCCCATGTCATCGCCCCTCGAAGGTCGGTCTCTGTTTGGCTGCGAACGCGGCGATCGCGGTCGCGGCGTCGGCACTGTCGCCGGTGAGTTTGATGCCACGCGACTCGGCGGCAAGCTGCGCCGGCAGGTCGTTGCGCCAGCTGTCGCGCAGCAGCGCCCGCATGGTGGCGAACGCCACGGTCGGCCCGTCCGCCAGTGCGCGGACCAGTTCGTCGGCCCTGGCCCGAAGTCGGTCGTCGGCAACGACTTCGTTGACCAACCCCCACTCGAGGGCCTGGTCGGCACTGATGGGCGTGTTGCGCAGGTAGGCGGCTGCCGCC
This sequence comes from Mycolicibacterium palauense, assembly GCF_002592005.1. Lineage (GTDB taxonomy): Bacteria > Actinomycetota > Actinomycetes > Mycobacteriales > Mycobacteriaceae > Mycobacterium > Mycobacterium palauense. Next base: position 14,250 of record NZ_NVQF01000030.1, read on the forward strand.
CTCCTGGGTCCGATGATCCGCGGAAGGTGGTAGGTCCCACCGCCGTCGCCCGACAGTCCGATCCCCGAGAAGGCGGTGACGAAGCGTGCGCTCTCGGCGGCCACCACGAGGTCGGCCGCATAGACGTAGCCGAGACCGCCTCCGGCCACCGCGCCGTGCGCGGCGGTGACGATCGGCGCCTCGACCCGGCTCAGAATCTCGAACGCCTGATGGAACGGTGTCGTCATCTTCAGGAACAGGTCGCCGAAGCCCTGCTGGTTCCCGCTCAGGAAATACGAGATGTCGCCGCCGACGGTCAGGGCCGGCCCGTTCCCGCAGATCAGCACCGCCCGTACGGATCGGTCGCCGGCGATGCGACGCGCGACCTCCAGAGTCTCCTCACCCATGCGCATGTCGATCGCGTTGCGTTCGTCGGGCCGGTTCAGGCAGACGGTGGCGACACCGGCCTCGACGCGGTAGTCGATGGTCTGCAGGGTCCCGTTGCCCTCGAGTGCGGCACGCCAGGCGGCCGTGTCGGTCAGCTGGTTCAGCGAGAGGATGCGTCCGTCCGCATCGAACGAGAGAACGTGGACGAACGCCGCGTTCAGCTCGGCTCCGGAACGACGGCCGCTACCGCGGTAGGTGCCGATCACCGCCAGGCGACCGTCTTCCAGCGTCTGAAAGTCCTCGGCGACCGCGCGTGCCTTGAAGTGCTCGCCGATCCGCCACCACAGGTTCTTCCGCATGGCCTCGGGGCCGACGTGCGTGCCGCCCATCCCGAGCGGAAGGCCCTCGGCCGCGTGCCCGACGAAGTCCGGCGCCAGAAGCCGACCGAGAGCAGCCGCGTCTCCGCTGGCCAGCGCCCCGTACAGCGCCTCCGCGGCGGCAACCTTGGCGTCCCTGGTGACGTCAACCGACATAGCGCACAATCGATTCGATCACGGCGGCGGGCTTGTCGGCGCCCTCCACCTCGATCGTCGTGACCAGCGTGGCCTGCACCGCACCACCCAGCTTGTCGACCTGCGAAATCAGTGACGACGCGCGGACCTTTGCACCGACCGGCACCGGGGTGATGAATCGGACCTTGTTGAAGCCGTAGTTGATGGCCATCGTGACGTTGTCCACGCGGTAGAGCTCGTGCATGAACCTCGGTAGCAGCGAGAGGGTCAGCAGGCCGTGGGCGATGGTGCGGCCGAACGGTCCGGACGACGCACGCTCCGGATCCACGTGAATCCATTGATGGTCGTCGGTCGCGTCGGCGAAGCCGTCCACGCGCTGCTGGTCCACTTCGAGCCAGTCGGTGGGGCCGAGTTCGGCGCCGGCCGCCGACTCGAACTCCCCGAGGTTCTCGAATACCTTCATGAACTCGCCGTCCTTTCGTTCATACGTGCGTTCCCACGGGTTCGCCGTCCACCAGCTGGTCGAGATACTCCGCCATCCCCCGCAATTCGCCACCCCCGTGCAGGCGCCACTGAACCGCGGACTCGACGATTCGGGTGCCCACCGTTCCGTCGGCGCTTCGGTGCCGGAGCGGCACCGAGGACAGCGACCGTCCCTCCAGCCGCCAGTTCCGCTGTCCCGCAGTCATCGAGAGGTCGATTCGCCGCTGGAATCCGGCATCGTCGCGCTCGGTGCTGATCGTCACGTCCGCACAGGGGTGCAGGCCGTCCTTGTCGAAAACGAACCCACCGAGCCGGCTGGATCCGTCCTTCTCACCGAAATAGGCCGCCATGAATCCGAATTCCCCGGCGCAACCGTGTAGCCATCGATAGAACCACGGCGCCTGCCAGGACCGCGGTCCCCAGGAGTGATCCCGCAACCCGTGTCCCCGAACGTCGTATCGGCGCTCGCCGATCTCGATCCGCCCCGTCACCGCGGCCAGTTGTTCGTAGTGGTTCGGCGCGAAGGACTGACCATCGGATTCGAAGGTCTGCTCATGGGCGGGAGCCAGCGCGTCGTAGCGCAGTTCGATGCGGGCCGAAGCCGTGGGGCTGTTCGTCAGCGCCAACTTCGGGTCGTTCATCAGCATCGGGTCGGCCAGGACCGAGATCTCTCCGGCGAACCGAACCCTGACCTCCTTCATGGCCTCCACGACGTCGACCGTCAGACCACCGGCATCCATGGCCGTATTCGTCGTCACGCGGGGCCGCTGGAATCCGAATCCGAGGCCCCCGCCCGGCAGGTAGATGCACACCGTGCGCTCGCCACGGCCCTCGTTCGGCCGGTTCGCAAGCCGGAGGAATCCGCCAACTTCGGAGAGTGGGTCGTGGAACTCGAAGTACATCGATTCGTTGAAGTTGAGTTCCGCCCCGGCCTCATGGGTGTAGTCATCGATCGCGGTCACCATGTCGCCCTCCTCAGCGGCTCGACAGCGCCCGCCAAACCGGGCGATCGCATGAGCATGACGGCGGACCTCCTCCGCATGTGTGATCGGGTTTCGAATTCGTCTTCGAGCACAAACGATGGCCTTCATCACGTAGGTATAGCGACGCTAACATAGTTTTCTAGTTTCTGTTAAATTCTAGACGGGGCAAACGAAACGGGAGAGGCAGCAGATGTCGTACGCATCGACGGCCGGCGTAGGCCACGGCCTGGAGAGGGTGACGGACAACATCGCGCGGCTGCCGCTGCCGCCACCCCTTCCGGATCTGAAGACCGTCAACGCCTACGTCGTCTCGGCCCCCGACGGCGTGACGCTGATCGATCCGGGCTGGGCCTACCGGCCCGGCGAGACGGCGTTGCTCGACGCATTGGCCGTCCTCGACCGCACCCTCGGCGATGTGCGCCGCATCCTCGTCACACACCAGCACTGGGATCACTATTCGCTGGCGGTCAAGTGGCGCGACGCCTACGGGATCGAGTTGCTGCTCGGATACGAGGAGCGCCACAGCATCGAGGCGTTCGCGACGCTCGACGGGGTACATCCACGGCAGGTCGGCATGTTGATCGAGGCCGGGGCGGCCGAACTCGCCGGCCAGGTCGCGAGGCTCGAGTGGGAGCCGCACGAGAAGGGTGTGGCCTTCACGCCACCGGACCGCTGGCTCCACGACGGTGAGGTCATCGATTGCGGCCCGTCGCACATCACCGTGCGCGCGACACCCGGGCACACCAGGGGTCATGTCGTGTTCGAAGACGAGGCGCACGGCGTCATGTTCACCGGTGACCACCTGCTGCCCCGCATCACGCCGTCCATCGCCTTCGAGCGCACCCCGGAAAGGCTGCCCCTGCGGTCGTATCTGGCCTCCCTGCGCCTGTTGCTGGGCCTGCCGGACGCGCGGATGCTCCCGGCTCACGGGACGACCGAGCACACCACACGGGCACGCACGGCCGAGCTCCTCGACCACCACAGCACCCGGCTGACGCAGGTCGCCGACATGGTCGCGGCGGGCAATCCGACATCCTTCGAAGTAGCCACGAAGATGCGGTGGACTCGGCGCGAACGTCGACTGGACGAACTGGAGATCGTGCACCGGATGATGGCCGTCCTGGAGGTTCAATCCCATCTGGACGTGCTGGTGTCCCAACGGGTCCTGCAAAGTGACGTTGTCGACGGCGTGCGCCAGTTCTCCGTGGCCTAACGACCCGCGTCGAGCGGTGCCCCGCGACTGAGCTGCTGCACCAGGCGGTACTTCTGCACCTTGCCGGTGGGTGTGGTCGGGAGTTCTTCCGGCCGTAGGAACACCACCCGCTTGGGTACCTTGAAACGCGCGAGTTCCCGCCGGCACAGCGCCAGCACGTCCTGCTCGGTGATCGAGTGGCCGGGGGTCCGAACCACCACCGCGCATCCGATCTCACCCCAGCGCTCGTCGGTCAGTCCGACCGCGAACGCCTGGCTGATCCCGGGGTGGCGGCCCAGGACATCCTCGATCTCCTTGGGCATGACCAACTCGCCGCCACTCTTGTACAACTCCTTGCTGCGTCCCGTCACCTGGACGTGGCCGTCCGGGCGGACCCGACCCAGGTCGCCCGAGTACAGCCATCCATCGCGGATCGCACGCGCAGTCTCCTCCGACCGATTCCAGTACTCGTGCATCATCGTCGGGCCCGTCGAGATCAATTCGCCTTCGGCCCCGGCCGAGACCTCGGCGCCGGTGTCGGGATCCACCGCGCGGTAGATCACCAGGGCATCGGCGCCCGGCACACCGGCAACGCCCGCCATCTTGGGCCTGCCCACCGTGTCGGAGAGTTCCTCGAGCGGACCCTCGGGCAGGGTCAGCGTCATTGCTCCGCCGCTCTCGGTCATGCCGTATCCCGTGACGATCTCCTCCACACCGAAGTCCCGGCTGACCTGCCGCCAGAGCCAGACCGGTGCCGGGGCGGATCCGCACAGGATGGCACGGAGCGAGGTCAGGTCGTAACGGTCGCGGGCCGGGCTCTCCACCATCGCCACGGCCATGGTGGGCACGCACAGGAGATCGGTGGCCCGGTGCTCCTCGATTCCGCGGAAGTAGCCCTCGGCGCTGAATGACGGTTGCAGGATGACGGCACCGCCCACGAACATCACCGAGAGCAGGCCCTCGACGTAGCCGAACATGTGATAGCACGGCAGGGAATACAGAATTCGGCGTCCGTCCTCGTAGGCCCGGGTGAGCGCGGACGCATAGGCCGTGCGCAGCAGCGCATCATGGGACACGACCACCCCTTTGGGGAGACCGGTGGTCCCGGAGGTGTACAGCATGGCGCCGGGCGCCATCGGGTCCACCACCGGGGCCGCGACCGCCGACCCGTGGCGAACTCCCAGGTCCGACAGACCGGCCACCGTCAGCGCGTCGCCGCGCGCGGCGACTCCGGTGTCGAGTACGACGACGTGGCGCAACTGGGTGACATCGTCGGATTCCGCCGGTCGGTGAGCGAAGCCGGGAAGGTCCCAGCCCGGAACGATCCCGTCGAGCATCTCCTGATAGTCGAGCGAGCCGAACTCGGTCATGGTGACCAGGACCCGGCATCCCGAATCCCTGAGTACGAAGGCCAGTTCACTCTCGCGGTACAGGTAGTTGAACGGCACCGCCACGGCACCCGCACGCGCGATGGCGAAGTTCACGGAGACGAAATCCGGATAGTTCGCCATCACCATGCCGACCCGGTCCCCCGGCCGCACACCCAGCGCGAGAAGGCCCGCTGCGAGTTGTCGTGACCTCTCGGCGACGTCGTGATAGGTCAGTGACACCGAGTCGGCCAGCACGAAGGGCCGCGACGGGTACTGTGCCGCGCAGCGGTCCAGCCAGGCTGCCAGGCTCCGGGCCTGCCACACCGGATACCTCTCTCGCAGCGACCGGCGGCGCGTCTCGATCGGTGGTCGGGTGCTCACAGTTCGCGAAGCTCCCGGGCGAGAAGCGCTTCACGTAGCGCGAACCGCTGCACCTTACCCGTCGGAGTCGTCGGGAACTCGTCTACGAGGAACCACCGGTCGGGGACCTTGTACGACGGCATGTGCAGGCGGGCGTGCTCGACCAGGCTCTCCCGCAGCCCCTCGTGGGGGCCGTCGGCGACCCGGCACGCCACCGTGACGATCTCGCCCAGACGGTCGTCGGGAAGCCCGACGGCGACGGCGTCGAGGATCCTCGCGTGGCGCGCGATGACCGACTCCACCTCGACCGGCGAGATGTTCTCCCCACCGCGGATGATGAGTTCCTTGAGTCTGCCCGTCACGCGGAGGTAGCCGCGTTCGTCCATGCTGCCGAGATCTCCGGTCCGCACGTAGCCTTCCCGATCCAACGCGCGTGCTGTGGCCTCCGGATCATGCAGGTACTCGACGAACTGCTGGTACCCACGGGCACAGATCTCCCCGGTCTCACCCACCGCCACGACATGCCCGGTCTCGGGGTCGATGACCTTACAGTCGACCTGCGGCAAGGGGCGACCAACGGTGCCGAGCTGGTCCCGCCTGGTGTCCCCGGGGCGCGTCAGCGAGAGAACGGGCGCGAGCTCGGTCTGGCCGTACAGGTTGTAGACGCCGGCGCCGAAAACCGCAGCGGCACCGTCGATCAACTCGCTCGACACCGTGGACGCACCCCCCATGATGACGCGAAGTCGGGGAGCGGGTTCCCCGCTCTCGCGCTGACGCTGCAGCAACGCGTGCAGCACCGTTGGCACGTAGAACAGGACCGAGACGTCTTCCCGCCGTAGTGCGGCCAACACCTCACCGGCGTCGAAGCGTTCCCACAGTACGAGTGTGCCCGCCACCCACAGCGGACCGAGGGTCGCGATCACACACCCCGCGGTGTGGAACAACGGCAACGGATTGAAACAGACCGCACCGTCCGCGACACCCGTGGCCTCCATCGTCAATCTGGCGACGTTGATCAGGGCGCGGTGGGTGAGTAGTACGCCCTTGGGGCGCCCGGTGGTCCCGGACGTGTACTGGAGCATCACCGGCGAATCCGGGCCCGGCGCTTCGGTCTCACCCCGGTCCGGGCCGGGCCACGCCATCCACTCGTCGCGCTGCGACAGCGAAATACACCGGATGCCGGAGAGACCGGCGCAGACGGTCACCGCGACCTCGGCCATCGCGTAATCGCGACTCACGTCCGCGTGCAGCAGCACGCGGGCCCCGCTGTGCCGAAGCGCATAGTCGAGGTCGTCGCCGCGCAGCACCGGATTGAGCGCCACCAGCACGACCCCCGCGAGCGCGGCGCCGTACTGGATGACCGTCCATTCGATGACGTTTGGCGCCCAGAGTGCCACGCGTTCGCCCGGTGCGGCCAATTTCCTCAATCCGGCAGCCACGCGGCGGGATTCGTCGTACAACTCGGCGTAGGTCAACCGGTCGGCCGCCCCGCTTCCGTGCCGGACGCCGACCAGGGCCTCTCGGTCCGGGTGTGCGGACGCGCGCCCGGCCAGCAGCGCACCCACCGTGTGGTCGACGAGCGGGACCGAGCGGTCCGCCTGTCGATATGCCTGCACAAGGGGGCTCGTTCCGAGTCCCGCAGCGGCAGACGGCGTGCTCATTCCGCTCAGACCGGGTTGCGGCCAGGCTTGGCGTCGGACATGTCACTGATCTGCGACCAACGCGTCGCGATTTCCTCCAGGGTGGGCGGCGAGGCGAACGTGACGCCGTCGTTCTGGAACTGGGCCACTCGCTGCACCAGGCCGCCGCCGACGACGAACACCGATGCGGTGTCCTGGTTCTCCTCGGATACCAGATACCCCACCGCGGGTGCGACCAGTTCCGGGTCCAGCTTGTCCAGCAACTCCTGCGGCGCGATGTCGGCGGTCATCCGCGTGGCCGCCAGGGGGGCGACGGCGTTGGCGGTGATCGAGTACTTCGCACCCTCGATCGCCAGCGTGTTGATGAGCCCGATCAGCCCGGCCTTGGCGGCAGAGTAGTTCGCCTGCCCGAAATTCCCGTACAGACCACTGGTCGAGGTCGCGACCACGATGCGGCCGAAACTCTGTTCGCGGAAATGGGGCCACGCCGCCCGGATCACGTTGTAGCCACCGTAGAGATGCACCTTCTGCACGGAATCCCAGCTCTCCGCGGTCATCTTGTGGAAAGCGCCGTCTCGAAGAATGCCGGCATTGCTCACCACACCGTGCACGGCGCCGAACTCGTCGATCGCCGTGGCGATGATCGCCGCCGCCCCGTCCGGATCGGCGACGGAGTCGTAATTGGGCACGGCCCGCCCGCCCGCACTGCGAATCTCGTCGACCACGGCGTCGGCTGCCTGCGAGCCCGCACCGGAGCCGTCGCGCGCGCCGCCCAGATCGTTGACGACGACGAGAGCGCCGTTGGCCGCAAGGAATCGGGCGTAGGAACGGCCCAGACCACCCCCGGCACCCGTGACGACGACGACCTTGTCCACAACTCCCGACACCTGTGCTCCTCCACTTCCGCGGTACGTCTGTATTGAATCTAGGTTAAAAAAGTAGCGCTCGTCAAGAACGGTCGCTGACTATCACGATGCGGATCGCCGGGCACGCCCGGGCCGTTGTGGCATACGGGCGGCGATACTGTTCACCGTCGACCGTTCACCGTCGACCGTTCACCGTCGTCAATTCCGTCCACGCCGCTCACTCGACACGATCGACACGAAGGACACACACCCACCGGGTCGCCCGCCCAGGTTGTGGGTCAGCGCGGTGTGCGGGTCGGCCAGCTGCCGCTCACCGGCTTCGCCGCGGAACTGTAGCCAGGCTTCGTACAACATTCGAAGCCCACTGGCGCCGACGGGATGACCGAAGGATTTCAGCCCGCCATCGGGGTTGATCGGCAGCCGGCCGCCGGCGTCGAAGTCACCGCCGAGCACGTCCTTCCAGGCATTCCCGGTGTCGGAGAACCCGAGATCCTCCATCAGCACGATCTCCGTCGGTGTGAAGCAGTCGTGGACCTCGGCGAGGGAGAGTTGTTGCGCCGGTCGATCTATTCCCGCCTGGGCGTAAGCGTCCTTGGCGGCCTTGACCACCTCCGGAAACGTGGTGTAGTCGAACGCGGAGTCCATCGATCCGCGCGTGGACCCGGCCACGAGTGAGAGTCCGTCGACGAACATCGGACGGTCGGTGAACTCGTGGGCCCGCTCCGCGGGGACGAGGATCGCGCACGCCGCGCCGTCGGACACCCCCGAGCAGTCGAAGACACCGAGCCGTCCGGCCACCTTCGGCGCCCCGTCGATCGTCTCCCGGGCCACCGGTGAACGGAACTGAGCCTTCGGGTTTCGGGTGCCGTTGTCATGGTTCTTCCAGGCGACGTGAGTCATGGCCGCCCGCATCTCGTCGGGATGCACGCCGTAGCGGTCACAGTAGGCGGGGTCGAGCAGCGAGAAGGCCGCCGGAGCCGTCATCGAGATCTCCGGGGCCGTGCCGTCCCCCGGCGGGTCCTGACGCAGCAACCCCGAGTAGCCGGAGTCCTTCAGCTTCTCCACTCCCACGGCCATCACGATGTCGTAGGCTCCGGCCGCCACCGCGTAGGCCGCGTTCCGGAACGCCTCCGACCCGGTTGCGCAGAAGTTCTCCACTCTGGTCACCGGCTTGTCGTCGCTGCCGATGGCTCGGCTGAGCGTCAGCCCACCCAGACCGGAGCTGAGAGTCCCCAGCCAATACGCGTCGATCTGGTCGCGGGCGCCGCCCGGCAGGGCGGACGTACATTCCTGGTATGCCTCCAGGATGAGGTCATCGGTGGAGGCATCCCATCGTTCGCCGAACTTGCTGCAGCCCATCGCCACGACGGCGACCTTCCCGGCGATTCCGTTACTCGGCATTGTGCTGCACCGCCTTCCAGAAGTAGTCGTGCACCCCGCCGGCGGTGAACAGCCGCCGGAGGCAGAATCCCACCCTGGAGCCCACCTCCAGCTCGTCCGGGCGCGCGTCGGCGACCTCGAGCGTGCATCGGCCCCCACCGTCGACATCGATCACCGCCTGCACCATCGGCGGTGACGGTGAGAAGGCCAGACGGTCCACCGTGTAGGTGACGACCGTCCCCGCCAGCTGCGCGACGGGCACTGCGGTCATGGCGTCCACCGCGTGACACCCGCGGCAGACCCGAAGGGGCGGCAGGTGCGTGAAACCGCATTCCGTGCAGCGTGACCCGGTGAACCCGAACTTCCACTGCTCGGAGCGCGCCGCCGGTGGTGCCGCGGCGCGCTCGGGCTCCGGGCGGCGCGGGGGCTCCATCTCGACCAGGCCGCGCCAGGCCAGGTAGGTCAGGTGGGCCACGGGCATCCCCCGGGTCCGCTGGGTGGCCAGCGGCACGGGCTGCCGTCGTGCGGGGAGCTCCACGGTGGCGCGCAGCACAACGGCGTCACAACCGTCGGTTGCGGAGAGCAACAGGATCGTGTCGCCCGGGTCGGCCACATCCAGGACCCCGGCCAGTGCGATGAAGGGGTCCGCGGCGCCGGTGTGGCCGGCAGGCGACGTGGTCACCGACTTCTGGCCCTTGACCAGGGTCGGCGCCCGCTTGACGATCGCGGTGTTGGGGCAGGCCAGCACGACGTGATCGGCATCGGACAGACCGGCCTCGTCGAGAGCCTCACGCGCGGCGGTGCGGATCAGCGCGGCATAGCGGTGGGCGCCGAACCGTTCCTCCCACTGCTGGCCCGTCGCCGCGGCCGGGTCGCGCCAGCGGTCGAGGAACTCACTGGTTTGCGAGTGCGTCGCGAGAACATCGGCGATGGCGTCACCCTCGCCGAACCACAGCGCCGCCGCGCCGTCGCCGCCGGTCTTCTCGTCGGCCGAGCCCGGCTTGCCGACCCGCACGTCCGCGGCCGCCACGAGACCTCCCGCACGCGCGGCCGACAACATCGCCGCGATACTGCTGCGGGCCGTCCCGCACAGATCCGCCGCGAGAACATCGGCGGGCAGCCCCAGCGCGGCATGGACCGCGGTCGCGTTCGTCTTGTCGGCGTACGCGGGCGTACTGGTGGCCAGGTACAGCGCCGCGGGAGCCTCGCCCGGACGCAATGCCCGGCTCGCGGCCGCGGCGGCCATGGTGGTCGAGTCCTCGTCATAGGACGCGACGACCCGGTCTCCGCGCTTCAGCCCGATATCGGGGCCACCGAGCCGGTACCGCGGCAGATAGCTGGCGTAACCCTGCAGTCCGTACTTCATGCTGTGCTCTTCACCGCCCGTTCACTGCCCGTCGCTGCCCCGTCGCTGCCCGTTACTGCCCGTCATGCGGCGCTCCGGAACACCGCGGCCAGCCCCTGACCGCCCCCGATGCACATCGTCTCCAGTGCCAGTCCGCCGCCGCGGCGCCGCAGTTCGTAGAGCATGCTGGTGAGGATGCGGACCCCCGTTGCGCCGATCGGATGTCCGAGCGATATGCCCGATCCGTTGACGTTGAGGCGGTCCTCGACATCGCTCAGCTTCACCCCCCACCCCGAAAGCACTGCGAGCACCTGGACGGCGAAGGCCTCGTTGATCTCGATCAGCGCAAGATCGTCGAGTGTCAGTCCGGTCCGTGCGAACAGCTTCTCGGTGGCACCGACCGGACCGATGCCCATCCGCGAGGGCTCACACCCCATCGCCGCCCAGCCCTCCAGGAATCCGACGGGCTCGAGCCCGAGCGCGTCGAGGCGATCCTCGGCCACCACCAGGCATGCCGCACCCGCATCGTTCTGCTGGCTGGAGTTGCCCGCGGTGACCGTTCCACCGGGCTGGATGGTGCGCAAACGGGAAAGACTCTCGGGGGTGGTGTCCGGGCGGATGCCCTCGTCGCGATCCACGATGACGGGGTCTCCGCGGCGCTGCGGCACAGCGATCGGCACCATCTCCTCGCGGAAGACGCCGGCGTCGTGCGCCGCGGCCGCTCGTCGATGACTGCGCGCCGCGAGTTCGTCGGCGGCGACGCGGTCGATGCCGTAGTCCGAGGCCAGATTCTCGGCGGTCTCGATCATTCCGCTGATCTCGCCGAACCGCCAGACCGGCTGGGACAGCTCGCGCCCGCGGTCCAGGCGGTCGTAGAGCATCTGATTTCCCGACCGTGAACCCCACCTCGCCGTGGTCGTGTAGTGCTCGATATTGCTCATCGACTCCACGCCACCCGCCAGGACCACGTCCGCGGCACCGGTCTGCACCGTCATGGCCGCGGTGATCACCGCCTGCAGGCCACCGCCGCAGCGCCGGTCGATCTGCAACCCGGAGACACTGATCGGCAGCCCGGCGTGCAGGGCCGCCCATCGTCCGATGCACGGCGCCTCCGAGTTGGCGTACGACTGCGCCATGACGACGTCTTCGATGGCCTCGGGTTCGACACCGCTCTGGGTGACCACCGCGTTGATCACGTGCGCCGCGATGTCCTCGGCCCGCATGGGACGCAGACTGCCGCCGAACGTCCCGACCGGTGTGCGCAGCGGAGAGACAATGGCCGCGCGCCTCATTCGTCACCTCGCCAGCGGTCGGCCGACGGATCCAGCAGGCTGTCGAGCCTGCTGCCGGGCAGCCAGACGAGGGTTTCGAGTTCGAGGGCGTCGAGGAAGCGGACCCGTCCCGTTCTCAGATCCTCCAACCTCAATCTCGGAGAATTGCCCTGTTCGTCGACTCGCACTGCCACCTGGGCGAACTCACTTCCGATGACCGCACCCACTCCCGGGATCGTCACCGCCGCCGATGCGCCCAACTCGTTGCCCATGATCGCTCCTTTAGATGAGGAAGCTCAGTGTCGGCACCGGCCGGTCGGCATCGACCAGCTGTACCTTCTTGTATGCCAGTCGCAGCTCGGAATCGACCCGGCGCAGGCGGTAGGTGGTACGCCCCGCCCAGATATGGTTCCCACGCGGGCGCGCCTCGACGACGACGAAGTTCGCGCCCACCTCCAGGTCCGTACCGCCTTCGGAATTTGGCTGCCCACTGAGGAACTCGATGTTGGAGATCAGTCTCCGGAGGTGCGAGGGCGGCGCCTGAGCGTAGCGGCGGCCGGTCCGCACCTGCTTGAGCCTGGTGGCGATGCGACTGCGGTTGTCGCAGATGATCGACATCTGGCGATCGGGGTCGGCGTCATCCGAGGTGGCGGGGACCCAGTACAGCGCATCGTCGGTCCACAGCGATTCCCAACCGTCGTAGTCGTTCTCGTCGGCCAGACGTGCTTCCCGGTAGAGAAACTGCTCCACCTCGAATCGATCGAAGCCCCCCGGTATGGCCCCGGGCACAGGGGTGGATTCGCCCGCCGCGGCGTAGGTGGTGGTCATGACGTCAGTCCCTCTCCATCAATGTCCGGTAATGGGACCAGAAGCCGCGCATGCCGGTCTCGTCCGTGTTCGTGCCGATCGTGAAACCGTTGGCGTCGATGGTCTCTCGGTTCATTCCCCGCCGGACGTCGAGCCACTCCGGCGACAGGGCGGCGATGCCTTCCTGGTTTCGTTCGTACATCTCGGTGTCGTCGGCCAGCAGCATCCCGGCCGGCCCGACCGACCCGATGCACTGGGACACCATCCGCCGGTTCAGCTCCGGCGCGCCGGCGAGTTGAACCGCCGTCGCGTACTGCACGCACTCGTCGACGGCAACCGGCTGGATGTTGAAGACCTGGATCTCGGCGATGAACAGGTTCGGGAAGATCATCACATGAGGGGCGCCCTCGATCAGGATCTCCTCGGCGGCGTCGCCGTGCTTCTTCCGCATGGCCGACACGTACTCCGGCACCCGGGACTCGGTCGTCCCGAACCAGCGCATCGGCTGCGCGAACTTGCGAAACTCCGGACGAAGGTCGTTCTCGCTGTGACCGTTGCCGAGGTCGCGGGTCACCGCGGTCGAGGAATCGCTGTAGAGCGGAGCGATGGTACTTCCCGTGACCCCGAAGATGGATCCGTGCACGAACTGCGGGTGATATCCGTCGGTCTCGTTTTCGGCCAGCAACTTCCAGTTGGCTCGCGTCTTGTGCTGAAGCCAGCCCGCGGTGAGTTCCACCCGGCCCTCCGGCGACAGGCGGGTCAGGCGGTCGATCTCCCCCGCGGCCGCGCCGAGATGCTCGACCAGCGTCGGCCCCTCGGGCGCGAAACTGCCGAACACGAAACCGCCATAGGAGTCGACGCGGGGCACCCGCCCCATCGGCAGGTCGAGCTTGCGCCCGCCGTACCCCTTGAAGAACGGAAAGCCGATGAGATCACCGTTGTTCCGGAACGTCCATCCGTGGTACGGACACCGGAAGGTGCTCGAGTTTCCCTTCGCGTCTTCGCACACCTGGTTGCCGCGATGGGCGCAGCGGTTGAGCAGGAGGTGGATCTGACCGTCCCGGTCCCGGGTCATGATGACGTCCTGCGGTCCGAGCTTCTTGCGGACGTAGTCGTTGGGCTGAGCGACCTCGCTCTCGTGCCCCACGAAGACCCAGGTGCGGTACCAGATCTTCTCCAGCTCCTCGGCGTAGATCGAGGGATCCGTGTACAGCGTTCCGTGTACCTTGTCCGGGCGGATCAGCCGGTCGTATCGGCTGGCGGTGCCGGGGGCGGGGTCGATGACAGCGGTCATGGGTGAACTCCTTGTCGTGAGCCGAACGTGGGGCGTCGCTTCTCGCGGAACGCCGCAACGCCCTCCGCGAAGTCCGCGCTTCCGAAGAGCCTCGCCTGGTGCGCCGCTTCCCGGTCCAGGACGTCCAGCGGATGCAGCGACGGGGCCACGGCGAGCAGCTCCTTGATGACGCCGTAGGCCTCGGCCGGCCCGGCCGCCAGGCGGTGTGCATCGGCCCGGGCCACCGCTAGCGCTTCACCCGGTGCGACGACGGCGTCGACCAGGCCCCAGGCGGCAGCCGGCTCCGCGCCGATCGGTTCGGGCAGGAGCAGCATCTGCCGCGCCCGCGCGACTCCGACGCGGCGTGGCAGCGACGCGAACGCGCCCATGTCGCCGGCGAGACCGACGTTGGTGAACGTCGTCGCGAAACGCGCGTCGCTCGCGGCGACCACCCGATCACAGGCCGCCGCGAGCGCGGCCCCGGCACCGAACGCCGCACCCTCGACCGCGGCGATCACCGGTTTCGGGGTCTTCCAGATGGCCCGGATCACCCGCTGCGCCAGCTGAGCGCGGTCCATCGCCTCCGCTTCGGACATCAGCTGCATCGTCGAGATGTCCCCCCCGGAGCAGAACGTGCTACCGGCCCCGGTCAGGACGATTACGCGGACCCCCGCGTCGGCGTCGGCGTGCTCCAGCGCGTCGGCGAGTTCGAGCCGAAGCGGAATGTCGATCGCATTGCGTACCTCCGGACGGTCGAGCACGATCGTCCGGACGGCCCCGTCATCGTGGGTGCGCACGTTCATCGGCCGGTAAACCTCGGGGCTCGACGTTCGATAACCGCCCGCAACCCCTCGAGCGCGTCGGCGGTTCCGGACAGCTCGGAGACGGTGCGCGACTCCTCCGGCAGCCGCTCCTCGATGGAGGCTCCGACACCCGACCAGACCAGCCGTTTGGTCGCCGACAGCGCCCGGTGGGGCATGGCCGCCAGATCCGCGGCCACACTTTCGGCGCGCACGTGCAGCTCGGCGTCCTCGACCACCTCCGTGATCAGGCCGATCCCGGCCGCCTCCTCGGCGCTCAGGGTCGGGTTGGTGAGCAGGATGCGCAGCGCCTGACGCAGTCCCACCAGCTGAGTGAGGGTGACCGAGGAGCCTCCGTCGGGCGCCATCCCCACCCGGACGGCACCGGAGAAGAACCTGGCCGACCGTGCGGCGATCACGATGTCGGAAGCGCAGACCAGCCCCAGGCCACCCCCGCCGGCGGCAAAACCCTGCACCGCCGTGATGACCGGGACCTTGAGTTGGATCAGGGCGGCGGTGGCCAGTTGCAGCCAGGCCGTGGCCTCCCGCAGGTAGTCCGGTAGCGCCGCGCCCTTGGATTCGAAGGTGTGGATGTCACCGCCGGCGCAGAAGTTGCGGCCCGCGCCGGTGAGCAGCACGACCTTGACCGCGGGGTCGGCGTGGCAGGACAGCACCGCCTCGTGCAGCGCCTTGAGGGTGTCGACGTTGAGACCGTTGGAGGTCTCCGGGCGGTTGAGCCGAATGCTGGCGACACCGTTGGCCGCCACGTCCCGCAGCACCGCTGCACCCACGGTTGCCGTCATGTTCTGACCTCTCTGCTCTTGAATGCGGACACGCCTGCCTGTCCCGCCTGACCGGCGATGCGGAGCACGACGGCATCGGTCTCGTCCGAGCTGGCACGGCCGAGGTCCTTGCCCAGGCCGTCGATCACCAGCCGCTTGATGGACGCGACGGCGGAACGGTCGCGGCCGGCCAGCCGCGCGAGGAACTCCTCCACCGATTCGTCGAACGACGCCGCCGGAAAGGACCGGAACGCCAGACCGAGTCGGACCGCGTCGAGGCCGGAGATTTTCTCGCCGGAGAGCAGCAGGGCCAGTGCCTGTTGCCGCCCGACGATGCGGGGCAGCCGCGCCGTGCTGCCCCCGCCGGGGATCATGCCGTAGTTGACATGGTTATCGGCGATCCTCGCCTCGTCGGCGACCAGCACGATGTCCGCGGCCTGCATCAGTTCGAATCCGCCCGCCATCGCGACACCGTCCACGGCGGCGAGCACGGGCACCTCGGCGCGACCGATCGCGTCACAGGCGGCCTTGAATGCCGTGAAGAGTTCGCGCAGTGCGGCCGCACCCTCGGCGCGCAGCCGCTGTACTTCGTCGAAGTCGCCACCGGCGCAGAAGTTGTGTTCCGCGCCCCGGATGACGATCGCGTTGACGTCGTCCCGATCGCCCAGCTCGGTGATCGCGGCCTCCAGACTGCGGGCCAGCTCGACGTTGATGGCGTTCATCCGGTCCGGGCGGTTCAGCGTGATACGCCCGATCCCGCCGTCGACCGTGCTCAGGACCGTCTTCACATGTATCTCCCGCCGCCGACCTCGATGACCGATCCGGTGATGTAGCTGGAGAGATCCGATCCCAGGAAGACCACGGCCCCGGCCACCTCGCCGGGCTCACCGGCGCGCTTCATCGGCACGTCGGCCTCCCGCCGGGCGAAGACGTCCGGCGGCATGGCGGCGGTCATCGGGGTGCGGATCAGGCCGGGTTGAACGGCGTTGATGCGCACGTTGTGATGGGCGACTTCCTTGGCCGCCGCCTTCGTCAGGCCGACGATTCCGGCCTTGGCGGCGCTGTAGTTGGTCTGCCCCGGGTTTCCCGACTTCCCGGACAGCGACGAGATGTTGATGATGCTTCCGGACTTCTGCTCGCGCATCACCGCCGAGGCCTCCCGGATTCCGAGCCAGGTTCCGCGCAGGTGCACGGTGACGACCGCGTCGAAATCGGCCACCTGCATTTTCTTCAGGGAGGCGTCCCGGGTGATTCCGGCGTTGTTGACGAACACATCGAGACGCCCGTACTGACGGGCCGTGCCGGCCACCAGTGCCTGCATCTGTTCTTCCGAGGTCACGTCGCATACCGCGCTGCTGCACTCGCCGCCGGCGCTGCCGACGTCTTCGGCGGCGTGGCGGGTCGCGTCCTCGTCCAGGTCGGCCAGGACCACCCGCGCACCGTGCTGAGAGAGCGTGCGCGCGATCTCGCGGCCGATGCCCTGAGCAGCGCCGGTGACCACCGCGACTCTTCCCTGCAGCAGCTTCTCCATACCGGCTCCCGTCGACCCTCGGACGTAGACAAATCTAATCTATATTTCTAATCTAGGTTAAATCACATGACCGGGCGGTTTCAACCACACTCCGCCGAGGAAGGAGCCTCATGGACCTCGGGCTGGCCGGCGCGCGAGTCGTCGTCACGGGTGGCGCATCCAATATCGGGCGGGGAATCGTCCATGAGTTCGCCGCCGAAGGCGCGCGAATCGTGCTGAACGACATCGACGAACCCCAGGCGAAGAAGGTCCGCGACGAAGCCGTTGACCTGGGTGCGGCCGCGGTCGAGCTGGCGATCGACGATCTGACCGACCCGGCGGCCGCCGAACGCACGGTCGGGCTTGCGGTCACGACGTGGGGCGGGGTCGACGTCCTGGTCAACAACGCCGGCTGGAGCGTGCCGGGATTCGTCGCGACCGACACCGACCGGGACAAGTGGCAGCGCACGGTCGAGGTGAACTTCTTCAGCGCCGTCGCCGCCACCCAGGCCGCGATCGGCCCGATGAAGGAGGCCGGCGGCGGGGCCATGGTCTTCATCGCCAGCGACGCGGCGTTCGGTCAGATCCGCCAGGGAATCTACGGGGCGTCCAAGGCCGCGATGGTCGCGTTCGCGCGCACGACGGCGCGCGAACACGGACGACACGGGATCCGCTCCAACATCGTCTGCCCCGGTCTGGTGATGCCCGAGGGTCCTGGTGCCGTCGGCGCCTCGAGCCTGTGGGCCGTCGGCGAGGACGAGGTGTTCAACCCCAAGCAGATCGACTTCATGCTCAAAGACACACCGATGCGCAGACTGACCACCGCCGAGGACGTCGCCCGGGCGGTGCTGTGGTTCTCGTCGCCACGGGCCGCGCGCCAGGTGACCGGTCAGATGATCTCCGTCAGCGGCGGATACACGATGCCCTGACTCCCGTCACCGGTGACGCCCTAGATGGGATCGAATCCTAGATGGGATCGAATGAGGAGATCAGCCATCGCCCGTCGACCTTGTCCAGCCCAACCCGCACCGACGACGCGGTGTCGGTCGGGGTGCCGGTGCCGACGATCGATGTCTGGTTGACGAAGACGAGCACCACCGCATGGGTACCGGTGGCCGAGACCGACGCGGCCGCCGGAACATTGGCGATCGCGGAGATCTTCTGCTGCTGAGCACCGGGGATCACCACGTCGTGGATCAGCGTCCCGTAGGAGTCGCGGAACGGTCCGGTGAGCCGGGCCTGAGCCGACTCCAGCGTCTCCCTGACGGTGTCGGGTTGGTAGGACAGCAGCGCCACGGTGCCCTCACGCGCGGCCGGCACCGATTCGGCCGCCGCCACGCGTGCGTCGCGCGACGACCCGTCGTCCCATTTCAGCCACCCGGCGACGGCGGACAGCGCGATGATCAGCAGCGGGAGCAGCACGAAGGCGACGACTCCGCTCCATGACATCCGGGCCGACATCCGGGCCGACATCCGGGCCGACATCCGCCGTTTCGGCACCGGATCCGTCGGTGCCGTTCGTTCGTCCGGGCGGCTCTCGCCGGCCTGATCGGAGGCCCGATCGTCGTGGCCCGCGCTCGCACCGGACGGGGTCTCGGTCACCGTGTCGGTGTGTGTGGGCACTCCCACTCTCCTTCGGGAATCGCTGCGGCTACGGTACGAACGCGACGTCGGACACCTTGATGTCACCGCTGTCACCGCCGGTCTTCTCGACCGAGATCCGCATGCGCCATGCGCGCGGCTTCTGTTCGGTCCCGTCGGCGATCGTCGTCGTCACGCTGACCGCCACCAGAACCTGCGCGTCGTGATCGGTCTCGGACTCGACGCCGGCGGACAGCACGGTCCCCACTGATTTCGAGCGGGCCTTCTTCACCACCTCGATGAAGGGCCCTGCGCGGTTGCTGAAATCGTCGTAGAACGTGCCGGTCGCCGTGTCCAGGATGCGTTTGACGTCACCGTCGACCTGGCTGTAGTCGATCGTGGTGAGGTTGATCGCACCCTGGCGGGCGACCTGGAGAAACATCGCCTGCTGTTCGTCGAGCTGGCGAGTCTGATGCGCGCGTACGGCCAGCAGCCCCGCCAGGGAGACGAGGCCGACGGCCATGACGATTCCCACCACGAGAGCGAGCCTGGTCGGGTTTCGGCGCCACGACGACCCGGTACGGATAGGACCCGCATCGGTATCGGGAGGCGGCGTCCCGTCCGGGCCGGTGACGCCCTCGGGGTACTCCAGCACGTCACCGCCGGGGATCAGTTCGCTTTCGGCGGCATCATCATCGACTGCCATGTCTGCTCCTGGGCGTTTCGGGCCAGATCGGCCTGCGTGTAGACGTGTCCGTCCGGCCCGACATAGCTGCCGGTGGCGGGGTCGTACTCCGCGACGGCGATCGGCGGCGTGGCGGGTTCGGGCGTGGCCGCCGGCGGCGCCGCGTCGGGTTCCTCCCCGGGCGGCAGCTGCGGGACGGCCTGCCCCGTCGACGTCGCGTTCGGATCGCCCTTCCAGTTGAATCCGTCGTTGAGCGGCACATAGTTTTCGTCGCTCTCGCACATCTTCACCGTCGGTGCCCGTTTGCCCGGTCGTGTCTCGCACGGCAGGTTGCGTGCGCCGCGAACGTTGAACTGCGCGTCCTGCGGTATCCGGCAGTAGAAGTCGCCGGCGGGCCGGTCCGGAAAGTCGGTCAGACTGGTCGTCCTGGCCTGCTGCGGCGGGAGGTACCCGGTCACGCATGGCGGCGGCAGGTTGAGGTTGAGGTTGAAGCTCAGGAACGCGCCCTTGTAGTCCGGCTTGGTGTCGCGGTTGGTCAGGCCGGCACCCTGCACCACCTCGACCGCCGAGGGTGCGAGCACAAGGAGTTGTTCGATGTTGGGCTGGTAGGTCACCGCCACCTCACCGAGTGTGACCAGGTTGGCCAGCACGATGGGCAGCGTGGGTTGCAGCCGGTCGAACAATTGCCGCACCTGATCGGCCGCCTGGGGACCGTCGGTCAGTATCCCCTGAACCGACTGATCCTCGCTTTGCAGCTGGGCGGTGATCGAAGCCATGTTGGCGGCCCAGTTCTCGATCGACCCGGCCGTCGCCGTCTGGGCGTCGAGGATCGGTTTCGAATTGTCGATGAGGTTGGTCAGGGAATCGAGATTCTTGCGCGCATCGATCGCCAGGGTTTCGGAGCCCTTGACCAGCCTGGCCAGATCCGGCCCCAATCCCCCGACCGCGGTGGCCGCCTCGTCGACCGCCGTCTGCAGGTTGTCACCCGGGATCGCTTCGAGCCCTTTGTCGGTGGCTGCGAGCAGCGTGCTGATATCGGGCGGCACCGAGGTGTCTGCCCGGGGGATGACATCGCCGGCCTTCAGTGGGGGCCCGTCGCCGCGTGGCAGCAGGGCGACGTACTGCTCCCCGATCGAGGAGACGCTGTGCACCTCGGCGGTCAGGTCGCTCGGGATGGGGATGCCGGATTTCAGCGCCAGGTCGGCGACCACACCGGTGTCGCCGAGGCGCACGTCGGTGACCTTGCCGACCTCGGTCCCCCGATAGGTGACGTTGGCGTTCTTGTAGAGCCCACCGGATTCGGGCAACTCCACGGACACCTTGTACTGGCCGACTCCGAACAACAGCCCGGGCAGACCCATGTAGTTGAAGATCATGATCGACCCGCCGACCAGGGTGATCACCGCGAAGAACGCCAGCTGGATGAGGATTCGTCTGCTGAGTACCATCTAGGGCCCCTGGTTGAGGTGGTAGGGGACGATCAGCGGGTTACCCGCGGTGTAGGGGCTCGGTAGCTGTCCGATGGTGCGTCCCCACTGCATCTCGAGTTCGGTCAGGTCACCCTCCCACCGGGTACCGGTGAAGAACGACGAGTCCAACCGGCTCAGCGTCAGATCGATCACCGCGGTCAGGTTCGCGTAGTCACCCCGGAACCACTTGCTCAGCGTCTCCTTCACGAAGGGATAGACCGAGAAGAAGCTCAGGGACCGCGTGAGCGCGGGGCCCGAGTCGGCCAACGACTTCAGCACCGGGCCGATGTCCCTGAGCTCCTGGACGAGCGCTTCCTTGGTCTGATTGCTCGAATCCGCCGCCAGTGCACTGAACTTCCCGAGCTGATCGAGGGCGTCGACCAACGTGTTGCGTTCGTCCTCGATCGCGGCCAGCGCGTCCGGGATGGTCTCCAGTGCCTTGTCGACCACGGGTCGCTGCTCGGCGAATCCGGATACCAGGTTGTTCAGGCTGTCGTTGGCGGCGATGATGTCGTCGGTCTGGGCATTGGTGTTCCTCATGAAGACGTCGAGCTGGGTGATCAGGCTCTTCAGATCCTCTTCACGGCCGGCGAATGCGGTGCTGAATGCCGTGGTGATGTCCTGGATCTGACCGATTCCACCACCGTTCAGCAGCAGCGACACCGCAGCCAGCGTCTGTTCGGTCGAGGGGTAGCCGCCCCCGGAGGCCAGGGGAATCAGCGAGCCGTCGTGCAACCTGCCCTCGGGCGGCTCGGCGACCGGCGGTGCGAGCTCGATGTGCAGGGAGCCCAGCAGACTGGTCTGGCCGACGGTCGCGGTCGCGTTGGCCGGCAGGTCGACGTCGCCGTCGAGTTTCATGGTCAACAGGGCGTGCCAGCCCTGCCGTTCGATCTCGGTGACGGTGCCCACGTTGACGTCGCCGACCCGCACGCGCGAGTTCTGCTGGATGTTGTTCACGTCGGGCATCTGCGCCTGGATCGTGAAGGCTCCCGGGCCGTCGCCCTCGGTGCCGGGCACCGGCATCGAGTTCAGGCCGCGCCACCCGCTGCAGCCGCTGAGAAGCGCCGACAACGCGGTCGCCGCGACCGTCACCGTGACGAGGAACCGCTGCCGCCGGGTCATGAACCGGCTCCGGCGGGGACCATCATCCCGGGAAGCCCGGCGGCCGGATCCGTCTGTACCGCCTCGGCAGGTAGTGGCGGCGCGGGGGCCTGAGCCGCGGGCGGCGCGGGGGCCTCAGCCGCGGGCGGCGCAGAAGCCTCAGCCGCGGGCGGCGCAGGAGCCTCAGCCGCGGGCGGCGCAGGAGCCTGAGCCGCGGGCGGTAGGGGCGGGACGAAATCCGGACGCATCCAGTCCTCGCTGTAGGTCACCTCGTTGGGACGCGCGGTGGCACCCACGAAGGGGTTGATGCCGAGCGGGAAGAAGTTCATCTGGCGGTTCTTCACGATCGGGGCCAGGTACTGCGCGCACAGCTTCGCCGACTGCTCGGCACCCAGCCGCGAAGCTGCCTGCACCGCACCGCAGATGAAGCTGATCGGATCGCTGAAGTTGTTGGTCGACAACGCGCCGGTCAGCGTCCCCTGAGCGGGTTGGTAGATGTTGATGAAGTTCTGTAGCACCGTCGGCGAGATGTGCAGCAGTTGTTCGACGACGTCGATGCTCTCGGTGACCGTCTGAGACACCGTGGCGAGCCGGTCGGAGGTCGTCCCGAGCGCCTCCCGGTTGTCCGCGACGAAGTTCGATACCTCCCGCGAGACGTCACCGACGTTGCGTACCGCCCGGCTCAGCTCGTCTGGATCGTTGGCCAGCGTTCCACTGACCGACGCCAGGTTCTGATTGAGCTGCTTCATCACCCCCGAGCTGTCCTGGAGGGCGGAGACCAGAAGCGACAGATTGCGCAGCGTGCTGAACAGGTCGGTGCTGTGGTCGCCGAGCGCGGAGGTGGCCGCGGACAACTTGATCAGGGTGTCGCGGATGCTGGCGCCGCGACCGCGCAGGTTGTCGGCGGCGGTGTTGACGACGGCTCCCAGCGTGCTTGTGCCGCCGGCCTCGGTGGGCTGCAGCATCTCGGTGATCCGCTGCAGCTGGGTCCGGACGTCGTCCCATTCGACCGGGACAGCCGTGCGGTCCCGCGGAATGACCGCCCCGTCGGCCAGCGTGGGTCCGCCGGTGTAGGCCGGCGTGAGCTGGATGGCCCGTGCGGTCACCAGCGACGGCGCCAGGATGACCGCCTTGGCGTCGGCCGGCACCTTGTACTTGTCGTTCACCCAGAGGCTGACCCTGACCTGTTGCGGCTGGACGTCGATGCGGTCGATCTCCCCGACGGGGACACCGAGGATGCGGACCTCGTCACCGACGAAGAGCCCGTTCGTGTTGTCGAAATAGGCGACAACCTTGGTACGCGCGATATCCGTCGTCGCCGGGATGATCACCACGAGCCCGGCGATCAACAGCAGCACCAGGCTCAGTACCACGGCGATTCGAATTCGTGGCTGCGTCATTGCTGGTCTCCTCCGGGAACGACGGGACGCCCGTCGGGCCCGACCTCCGACGGTGCCGGCTGGAACACCGGCGCCGGGGTCGGCTCGGGGTGGGACTCGTGGCCCGGCCGTTCGGGTGCCGGTGGCCCGGGCGGTGGTCCGCCCGCCGGGGCCGGTGGTCCGGGATCGCGGTAGGGATAGCAGCCCGGCCCGGGCAGCGGTATTCCGGGCGGGCCGCACTGCCGGTCGCCGGGATTGCCGGTGATGGCGTCGGGGATGGTCAACCTGGGCTCACCACTTTGCCCCGTCCGTGGGAAGGGAACGGGAAGCGCGGGAGTACCGGGCTGGCCGATCTGGGGATCGGTGCGTTCCGAGGGTGCCAGGACGTGCGGATCCAGGCCCAGATCGGAGAAGGCGGCGTCGATGAACGGCTGGATGAACTGCCCAGGTAGAAGATTCGACAGGTACGCCTTGAAGAACGGGCCCGACGCCACCGACTCCCCCAGGGAGAACGCGTAGGTGGTGAAGCCCTTGATCGACTCCTGCACCTCGGCTTTGCGGTTCGCCACGATGGTCAGCGCGCCGTTCAGCTTGTCGAGGGCGGGTTTTAGTGTGTCGCGGTTGTCGCCGATGAAGCCCTTGATTTCGGTGGCGAGGACCGAGATGTTGTTGGAGATTTGATCGAGCGCGGCTCGCTGTCCCTCCAGCGCCACCAGCAGCGCGTTGGATTCGCGGACCAGTTGAACGATCTTGTCGCTGCGTTCGGCGAGGACGCTGGTCGCCTTGTTGGCGTTGGCAAGCAGCGCGCGTAGCTGTTCGTCACGGCGGTTGAGGGTGTCGGAGAAGCGGCCGACACCCTCGACGGCGACCCGGAGGTCTTCGGGAGTGTTGCGAAACGTGTCGGCCAGGGTCGACAGCGAGGCCGAGAGCTGGTCGGTGTTCAGTCCGCTGATCTGAGCCGTGATGTCGCCGAGCGCATCCGGCAGTTGGTAGGCCGACGTCGTGCGTTCCAGCGGGATGATGCCCTGCTGTTCACCGTCGCCCCGGGGGGTGACATCCAGGACCTTCGAGCCGAGCAGGCTCTTCGTCTTGACGGCGGCCTCGGTGCGGTCGCCGAGGTGGACTCCGTCGTCGATGTTGAACCGGATGAGCACACGGGCCTGGTCGAGGGAGATGCTCTCGACCTGGCCGACCTTCATTCCCGAAACCTGCACATCGGCACCGGAGGTGAGACCTCCGGCTTCGGCGAAGTAGGCGGAGTACGTGGTCTCACCGGAGACCAGGGGCAGCTTGTCGTAGTTCAGGACACCGGCACCGATGGCCACGACCGCGATCACGCCCACCGCTCCGATGGCGACGGGGTTTCGTTCCCGGAATGGCTTCATCGCGGCGTGCACCTACCCGAGTCCTGGCCGGCTACCTTCACGTAGACGGGCTGCCCGCCTTTACCGTTCAATTTCAGTACCAAATCGCAGATGTAGAAGGAGAAGTAGTCACCGTTGAGTCCTTGCCGGCCCAGGATCCGGTACGCCGCGGGCAGTGTGGCCAGCAGGTTGTCGACATAGTCGTGGTCGGCAACCACGATGCCCGCCGTCCGGTCGGTTTGTTTGACCGTGTCCGCCAGCGGCGGCCGAGCCTGTGCCAACAGGTCGGCGATGCTGGCTGCCGAGGCGTTGGTGTATGCCACGGCGTTGCTCAGATCGCCCTTGCGCGCTTCGAGGGCGTGGACGATCTCGGACAGCGAGTCGACCGCTTTGCCGAACTTCTCCTTCTGATCGCCGAGTGATCCCAGGACGGTGTTGAGGTTGGTGATCACCTGGCCCACCAGTTGGTCACGGTCGGCCAGGGTGTTGGTCAGGGCCGCGGTCTGCGAGAGGAACGACCCGACTGTGGCGCCCTGGCCCTGCAGCGCCGAAAGTAACTGCCCGCTGAGCGCATTCACCTGATCCGGGTCCAAGGCGCGGAACAGCGGCCGGAAACCGCCGATCAGGGCGTCGAGGTCCAATGCCGGTGAGGTGTGGTCGAGGGGGATCGTTCCGCCCGGTTTGAGCACCGCGGGCGACCCGGCGCCCTCCTCGAGGGCAAGGTAGCGGCCTCCGATGACGTTGTCGTAGCGGATCGCCGCACGACTACCCTCTGTCAGCACGACCGAATCCTCGGCCGTGAACGCCACGGTGACGGTGCTGTCTTTGTTGAGGGCGATGTCGTTCACCTTGCCGACCTCGACGCCGGCGATCCGCACGAAATTGCCCTTCTCCAGGCCGGTCACGTTCGTGAACACGGCCCGGAACGTCCGCGTCTCGCCGAAACGGAACTGCGCGAAGATGCTGAGCAGGGCGAACATTCCCAGCGAGGCGACGATCACGAACGCAGTGAGCCGCCAAGCTGCGCCCGGCAGGTTGTCTCTCACGTCGATCGCCTCTCACGGTGGTCGGGTCTGGGTGGTCTGAGGGGGACGATCATCCCGGCGGCGGGGCCGACGGATCCGGTGCCGGCCCGCCGATCCCGGGTGGTATCGGCGCCTGCGCCTCGGCGGCGGCCGGGGGTGCAGGAGGCACACCGGGGTACAGCGGTACGCCACCCGGCCCGTACTGCGGAGCACCGTAGGGCGGGGCTCCCGGATAGGGGATCGGGCCGGGGGCGGGACCACCCGGGTAACGGATGCTCGGAGGTTCCGGGACACCGCGTGTCACCGGGAAGAAGTTGGCCCAGCCGGGGAAACCGATGCCCGGGTTCGGCCGGTAGTCCAGGCCTGTCCCGAATCCACTGTTCGTGATCAGGGCGCGCACGGGCCAGTTGTCGGCCACGTCGGGAAGCGACCCGCATCCGGGCCTTCCACCCGGGCCGCCCTTGGCACCGTTGACCGGGAGGTTCTGCGGGTAGCGGTAGGGGTCGTCGCCGAGCAGTAGTGCGGAGTCGACGATCAGCGACTTGCCGTTGGCGCCGCCGGTGTAGTCGGCCTGGCCGAAGTCGATGGCGTTCTTGGCGCCCAGGATCAGGCAGGTCAGTTCGGGGTTGTACTTGTTCACCAGACCGGTCGTGGGACGCAGGGTGTTGACGGCCGTGACCAGGTTGTCCTTGTTGGGCCCGAGAAGCTGCGTGCCGCTGGTCGAGAAGCCGATGACGTTGACCAGCAACGAATCCAGGTCGTGGGTGTGGTCGGCGATGGTGGCGCTGGTGGTGCTGGCGGCGTCCAGGATGCGGATGATGTCGGGTGCGGCCGCGGCGTAGGTGTCGTTGAAGTCTCGGAACGCTCGCCAGTCCTCGCCGATGGCATCCGACCGTGCGTTGAGCGCGGTCAGTACCTCGTTGGCCGAGGTCGTCGCCTCTCCCATCCGGGGCCCTTGACCGCGAACGCCCTCGGCCACGGCGGAGAGCACGGAGTTCAGCTTGGCCGGATCGATCTTCTTGATGACGCCGACGAGGTCCTGGAACACGGTGTTCACCTCGGTGCTGACGTTCTGCGAATGCAGCACGTCACCCGCCGCGAGCACCTTCGTCGACGGGTCCTCGGGGAGCATCAGGTCGACGTACTTGGAGCCGAAGACGGTGGTCGAGGCGATCCGCGCCTGCACGTTGGAGGGCAGGTAGCGGACCTTGTCGGGGTCCAGCTCCAGCTGCAGGCTGACCGGGTCGCGGCCGCCGGTGATCGACCCGACGCGCCCCACCTGCACGCCACGCAACTTGACCTTGGCGCCGACCTCCATCACGAGGCCGGCACGCTCGGATTCGAGGGTGACCGGGACCGACCGCCGGAACGACCCGTTGAACAGCGCGCCCGTGAGGGCGATGCACCCGACCGTGACGACGATGAGGATCGCTGTCCACCAGTCGGGGTGAATACGCGCTTCACCTGCTCGGCGTGCCATACCGTCAGCCCGCCAGGTTGAAGTTGCCGGACTGTCCGTAGATGGACAGCGTGACCAACAGTGTGACGAATACCGCGACCACCAGGGAGGTCCGCGTGGCGCGACCCACCGCCTCGCCCACGCCCGCCGGGCCGCCCGAGGCGGTGAACCCGTAGTAGGTGTGAACGAGCATGATCACCACCGCCGTCACCAGGGCCTGAACGAACGACCAAACCAGGTCGGTGGGGATCAGGAACGTCCGGAAGTAGTGGTCGTAGACACCGGTCGACTGGCCGTAGATGACGGTGGTGCCGAATCGCGCCGCGAGGAAGGACATGATCACCGCGACGCAGTAGAGGGGCACCACCACGACGACACCCGCGAGCACCCGGGTTCCGGCCAGGTAGGCCAGGGAACGTACCCCCATGACCTCCAGGGCGTCGATCTCCTCGTTGATCCGCATGGCGCCCAGTTGCGCCGTCGAGCCCGCACCGATCGTCGCGGCCATGGCGATCGCTGCGGTCAGTGGTGCGATCAGGCGGACGTTGAAGTACGCCGAGGCGAATCCGGTCAGGGCCTCGACACCGACCTGTGCGAACTGGTTGTAGCCCTGAACGGCGACCAGCGCCCCGGTCGAGATGGTGAGGAATCCGACGATGACGACCGTGCCGCCGATGACGGCAAGGGCCCCGGTTCCCAGACTCATCTGGGCTATCAGCCTGACGAGTTCGGTCTTGTAGTGCACGAACACGTCGACCGCCGAGGCAAGGGTGCGACCGTAGAACTGAGTCTGTTCGCCGACTCTGGTCCAGCCCTCGTGCCATTTGCGGGACCGCTGTGATAGACGGGGAAATCGTTGTTCAACAGTGACTTTGACGCTCACACCGTCACCTTGATTCCCACTGCGGTCATGAAGATGTTGATGACGAACAGCGCCAGGAACGAGAAGACCACGGTCTCGTTCACCGCGTTTCCGACACCGGCGGGGCCGCCGCCGACGGTGGTTCCCATGTAGCAGGCGATCAGCCCGGCGGTCATGCCGAACAGGGTGGCCTTGATGAGCGAGACGACGACGTCTCCCACTCCGGTGACGAGCGTGAGCCCGGCGATGAAGGCGCCCGGCGTCACGTGCTGGAAGAACACCGAGAACGCGAAGCCACCCGCCAGGCCGACCAGGATCACCAACGACGAGAGCAGAAGCGCCACCACCGTGGCCGCCAGGACGCGCGGGACGACCAGCGCCTGGATCGGGTCGATACCCATCACGCGCTGGGCGTCCAGCTCCTCACGGATGGTGCGCGCGCCGAGGTCGGCGCACATCGCCGTCGCGCCGGCGCCGGCGACGACGAGCACGGTGACGATCGGCCCGATCTGGGTCACCGCCCCCAGGGCCGCGCCGGTACCCGAGAAATCCGCAGCACCGAACTCTGCCAGCAGCACGTTGAAGGTGAACACCGTCAGGACGGTGAACGGGATCGACAGCATCAGCGTCGGCAGCAGCGACACCCTCGCCACGAACCACGATTGAAGGATGAACTCGCGCCACGGAAACCGGGGCCGGAACGCGGCGACCGCCGTGTCCAGGGACATGGCGAAGAAACCGCCGATGCCGCCCAACGGCTTCACGGCGCTACTGGTCTTGAACACCAAGCTCCTCACGGGTTCCTGTCGATCTGTTAGGACACGGGTGCGCGGTGGCCAAGTCACCCGTCGGAACGTTCGCCGGCAAGGCCACGGCGCGCACCTCCCTGCTCTCGGACTGTGGGTCACACCTCGATTACCGAGTGACGCGGCTCACGGATCGAATCAAAATTAAACTAAAAACGGCCCCGAGGAGCAAGCACGGGTTCCCGGTCGCAATCCGGCTCCGGCCATCGCCGCTGGCAGTCTGCCGTTTGACGCCGCCGTCAGGGGCGGCGGGCCGCGTCGGCCGTGCATCACATACCACCAGCAGTGACCGGCATCCGCCGGCCGCATCCGCCGCGATAGCGCCACCACGGCCGCAAGAGTGAGACGGCGTCTCATCCAGATGTGACAAATCGACCGCCGGTGTTTCGAATCATTGATAAATTTTTCCGCCGCTACGGGCCCGCCGGTCGACGTGGCCGTGCAGATGCGCGAACGCCCGCACCCACGCCGCCGCACATCTGCCCATCCGCCCGCACGACGGTCGGGTTGACACTATTGACATAGCGTCCAGCCGGGTCCTAGCGTGGCGAGTGCGCCGCTGCCGCCACCGCCGAGAAGAGGCCCGCGCGACCATGACCGACGTGAGATTCCGCAGGATGCGATTCGACGTCGACGAGACCGTGCCGTTCCAGTGGAATACCGCCAACCCCGCATCCGGGCTGATGGCCAACATGATCTCCTTCATCGCCGTCGGGTTCGAGCGCTATATCGTGCTGGCGGTCAGGGAAGCCCTCGGGTGCATCACCGACGCCGACCTGCGCGCAGAGGCCGAGGTGTTCCTCGCCCAGGAGTCCCAGCACTCGGCGGCGCACCGCCGACACGTCAACGGCCTGATCGCGCAGCACCCGGGTCTGAGCGACGTACTCGCTCGTGTCGTCACGTCGTACGAGGCGCTGCATCGGCGGGAGCCGCTGCGGTTCCACCTGGCCTACATCGCCAGCCTCGAGGCGACCTTCCCCCCGTTGTTCACCTTCATGATCGAGAACCGGGACCGCCTGTACCAGGGCGACACCCGTGTCGCGTCGCTGTTCCTGTGGCACTACGTCGAGGAGATCGAACACCGCAGTTCGGCGGAGATCATCTTCGACGGCGTGGGCGGCGACCGGTGGTACCGGCTGCGGATGCTGCCGCGGTCGATGACACATGTGGCCGGCATTTCCAAGGTCATCGCCGAGGGATTTCAGTCGGCCATCCCGAGCGCGGACATGGGCGTCGCCGCCGAGGCCGCCACCGGGGCGATCTGGCGCACCGAGGCCCTGGCGCGCACCCCGATACTGCGGCGGTTGTTCCCACCCCGCTATCCGACCATGTTCGCAGGCATCCCGACTCGACGGTTGCTGACGCTCATCGGTGGGCTCCTGCGCTCACAGCTACCGACGCATCACCCCGGCGACCTCCGGACACCCGCCTGGTTCCACACCTGGATGGACAGCTACGACGCGGGCGAGGACATGGCCCATTTCTACGGTGCCGGTGCGCGCGCACCGAACACGGACCGCTAGACAGCCCAGGGGCTTCGGGCGCGGGTCGGCATGCGCGCGCCGCGCGGGAGGTCAGCTGCGCGCGTCGATCTCGGAACACAGGACCGGCGCCACCCACCTGCGCAGGTAGTCACGCAGCACCGGACCGCGCCGGGGTGGTCGGCCCGGATCGATCATGAAGGACTGCAGGATCCGCAACATGTACTCGGCCAGCGCGTCGAGATCGGCGTCGTCGAGGCCGAGGTCCGACCAGTCCACGTCCAGACCGGCGAGCAGCGCATGGCCGAAACGCACGCAGGCGTCCGATGTGATACCCGTGGAGGCCTTGGTGAAGTCGTGGGCGAGCATCACCTGGATCGCCCGGTCCCCGGGCAACCATTCCAGCGTGTAGGCAAGGCTTTCCACCAGCGCCTCGACGGGATCGGTGATGCCGGAGAGGTGTTCGGCAAGGGGGCCCAGGAATCTCAGACCGGAGCGGGTCGCCGCCGCCTCCAGCAGCGCACCCGAACCCGGAAAGTAGTTGTAGACGGTCTGCCGCGACACCCCCAGTGCCCGTGCCACGTCGGCGATTCGCATATCGGCCCCACGCTGCCCGATGGCAGCGTCGGCGGCGTCGAGAATCCGGTTCACCGCTTCTTCGTCGCTGGTCGGCCTTGCGCCGCCCCACCCGTGGGTCCGCATCGCAGCGGCCCTACCGCACCCTCACGACGGTCACGGCCGATGCCGTCCGCTCGGGTGATCGCCCAGACATCCCTCGATTTTCGAGGCGCTACTTCGGCCGTGTCAAACCCCGGGCCGGGGTGCGCCGCACCTGACTGGACAGTATTGACCCAGTGTCCAGTCAATCGCTACGCTCGTCGCGTCGGATGCAGAGCAGGGCGCGCCCGGAGGGGGACCGCATTGGAGACTCGATTCGGCCGGACCTCGCCACCGTGGGGGCTCCGTCGCGGTGTCTGACGGCTGCCTCCCCGATGTCGCCGGGCTCGCGGGCGAGCTCGGCTTCTCCTGCGCCGATGCGCCCGCGCCGCTGCGGCTGCGCCACCCCGCGGAGCTGTCGAACTGGACATTGCCCGCGGTCGACGGCACCACGCCGTCGGGCACCGCGACCGGCGTCCTCGGCTACGCCGCAGCCTGTTTCGTCATCGCGGCGCTGTTGGTGACGGCCGTGTTCCGGCTGAGACCGCCGGCCGTCAAAGCGGAGCGCGCCGGGGCGCAACCGAAGGCAGGGGCCACACGATGAGTGAGTGTAGGCATTTCGAGGTCGCGATCATCGGCGCGGGCCCCGGCGGGATCGCCGCCGCACACCTGCTGCGCCGGCGGGGGATCACCGACCTGGTGATCCTCGAGCGTGGCGACGATTTCGGCGGCACCTGGCGCGACAACCACTACCCCGGCCTGGCCGTCGACATTCCCATCTTCTGGTACGAGCTCTCGTTCGCGAGGAACCCGCACTGGACCCGACTGTTCGCCCCCGGTTCGGAGATTCAGCGGTACCTGACCGACACCGCGAGCCGCTGCGGTCTCTACCCGCATCTGCGAACCGGCGCCGAGGTGGTACAGCAGGTGTGGGACGACGACGCCGGCATCTGGCGGTTGGCGATCCGCGGTCAAGGTGGTCAGAGCGGTCAGAGCGGTCAGAGTGAGGTCACGGCACGCTTCGTGATCAGCTCCGTCGGCGGATATGTGAACGCCAGGTCCTGTTCGGACATCGAAGGCCTCTCCGACTTCGGGGGGACCATCCTGCGGCCCGACGCCTGGGACGATGCCTTCGACACCACCGGCAAGAAGGTCGCGGTGATCGGCACCGGATCCAGTGGCACGCAGATCGTCTCGGCGCTGTCGGGCGGGGTCGCCCGACTCGAGGTCTATCAGCGCACCCCGAACTGGATCCTGCCCAAGCCCGATCTGCGCATCTCACCCCGGCTTCGGACGCTGCTGGGTCTTCCCGGCGTGACGGCGGCGATCCACCACGCCGGGCGCCTGGCCTTCGACCTTTTCCTGCTCATCCCGGTGGTGCATCTGATGTCGCACCTGCCCGACCGCGTCCTGGTCGCCGGGCTTCGCGGCTACGACGCCTTGGCGCGGCTGTGGTTCCGCGCCCTGTTGCGGGCCGTGGTCGACGACAGGTCCACCCGCCGCAGGTTGCTCCCCCGGCACGGAATTCTCGGCAAGCGGCCCATCATTTCGAGCAGCTACCTGCCGGCCTTCAACGAAGCGACGACGGCACTGGTCACCACGCCGATCGAACGCATCACGCCCAACGGCATCCGCACCGTCGACGGTGTCGAGCACGATGCCGACCTGATCGTGACGGCCAACGGATACGAGCTGTGGACCGATCCCGAAACCTACCGAACGAGGACCATTCTCGGGACCCGGGGATTCGACCTGGCCGAGGACTACCGCAGGCACGGGCTGCGTAGCTACGCGGGCACCGCGCACCCGCGGCTGCCCAACCGCTGGGAGATCGTCGGCCCGCTGGGCTTCGTCGGCGTCGGCTGGACCGACTTCGTCGAAATGATGGCCGAGCACGCAGCACGGGTCATCGACGAGGCACGCCGCTGCGGTCCCGATGTCGTCGCCTCCGTGCGGCCCGGGGCGTTCGAGGCGTATCACGCCCGGATGCGCAGCGCCGGAAAGACCGCCCATCTCTACTTCACCCGCTGCAACGAGGGCGTCAACACCTACTTCGTCAACTCGCAGGGAGACACGGTCTATCACCGACCACAGACCATCCTCGGCGCACGCCGGTTAGCCCGCCGGTCCCCCGATCGCTACTACCTCCTCTCCCCTCACCGCACCCACGCGACAGCGGCCACGGGACCAGCCACGGGACCAGCCACGACGCAGCCCACCGAGCCCGCGGCGACACCGGCCACGCGGTCACGATGAGTACCGCACAAGCCCTCGTGGGCGCACTTCGCGATTCGGGGTCGATGATCGGCCGCGGTGTCCTGCGGGACCTGCGCCGCACGAAGGTACGCCGCGCCGCAGCACACGTCGCCCGTACCACGTTCGATCCCACCGACCCGGACGCGATCGCGGATCCGTTTCCCCACCTGTCCCGCCTGCGCGAGCAGCGGGTGGCGGTCAACGAACGGTTGAACGTCTGGATGCTCTCGCGCTACGGCGACGTCCTCGCGGCGGCGCGTGCACAGGACACGCTGTCCTCCGCCTCGGGCATCCTGCTGCGCTCCATGCCCATGCCCGGTGTGGTCAGCACCGACGAACCCGATCACAGCCGGCTGCGGCGCATCACCGCACCGGCGTTCACGCCCGGGGCCGTCCGCGGACTCGAGCGGACCATGGGCGAACTGGTGAAGCCCGGCGTCGACGCACTGCTGGGAGGCGACGCGGTCGATGTCGTACCCGCACTCACCGTGCCCCTACCGGTGTCGGCCATCGCGGTGCTCCTCGGTGTCGACGACGCGCGCCGGGGCGAATTCCACAAGTACTCCGAGGATTTTCGCTCACTGTTCGCGGTGAGCTCACTGACCGAGGTGACCAGGTCCACCGGCCGGGCACTGCCGGGGATGCTGGCGATGCGCGGCCTGATTCTCGATGAGCTCGACCGCCGCACGGGCGCGGTCACCGATGACGTCTTCGGCCGGGTCCGCACCGCTCTGGACGAGGGTGACATGTCGATCCTCGAGGCCCTGACGGCGGCCCTGATCCTGTTGGTCGCCGGCAGCGAGACCACCACGAATCTGCTCGGAATCCTGTTGCTGCAGCTCGCCAGCGATCCCGCGCTCTATGCCCGGCTGCGGGAGAACCGCGACCTGATTCCCGCGGCCACCGAGGAGGCCCTGCGATGGGGCTGTCCGGTCCAGTGGGTCGGGCGCACCGCGCTGACGCCGTATCGCGTCGGCGACCACACGATCCCGCCGCGATCGCGCGTGGTGCTGTTCTATGCCGGCGCCAACCACGATCCCGACCGCTTCGACAGGCCCGGTGAGTTCGACATCGATCGCGGCGGCGCGGGACACGTCACCTTCGGTCACGGTGCGCACTTCTGCATGGGTGCGCACCTGGCACGCCTGGAGGTACGCGTCGCGCTCGAGCATCTCCTGGACGCCGTCGAGCGGATCGAGCTGGCGGGACCCGTCACCTGGACCACGACACCGTCGCTGTCCGGACCCACCTCCGTGCCGGTGCGCGTGGTGAAGTGACCGCCGCGTCATGAGTCGGTGGGGCGCGGGGCGTTGTGTGACAACGCATTCGCCGCCCGCCGTACCCGTTCGGCCAGGGCGGGGATGCTGTCGGCCGGCATGCGCTCGGCCGGTCCGCTGATCGCCACCACACCGATCGGGCGGCCGTCGACCTCGAACACCGGGGCCGCGATGGTCATGCTGGGCGCATTCACGTCGCTGCTGGCGGCATAGCCCTGGGCGCGGCAGGTGTCGAGAAGTGTGCGAAACGCCGCGTCGGGCGGTTCACCGAGCAGTTCGGCCTGCCGTTCGTCGCTGAGGAAGGGCAGCAGGATGCGACCGGTGGCGCTGTCGCGTGCCGGGACCACCGTGCCGATACGCGGCACCATTCGCAGCGGCTGCCGACTTTCCGCCACCTGGGACACCACCAGTCGTGCGCCGTCCTGCTCGTTGAAGATGGCGGTCTCGCCGGTCTGTGCGGCGAGCTCGTCGAGCACCAGCTGGATGGTGTGGCGCAGATCGGCCTTGGCCCGCGAGCTGTGGGCGATGTTGAGGATTCGCGTGGTGGTCTCCCAGCGCGTGACCTGATCCTCGCGCGCCTGAATCCAGCCCTGCTCGGCGAGTGTCACGAGCGCACGCTGCACGGCGCTCTTGTCGATCCCGAGCATCCGCGACAGCGCCGCGACACCCACGGGCTGATTGGCGGCCACCACTTCGAACACGACCAGCACACGCGCAGCCGTGGAACTGCCCTTGACGGCCATCTGACCCCTCGTTAGTGTTAGATAGTGATTCACCGTATCAATTAGTGATACGACCTGCAACCCAGTTCGTCCGCAAACCGGGAGGAAGCCCGCCATGTCATCCATTCACGTCACTCCCCTCCGTGAGGATCTCTCCTTCGGCGCACGCATCACCGGCGTCACCCTCGAGGCACTGACGGACCAGCAGGTCCGCGACCGGCTCAAGCGGGTCTTCGACGAGCGGGGGATGATCCTCTTCGAGGGCGTCGAACCCGACAGCAGGCTGCAGGTCGAACTCAGCACGGTGTTCGGGCCGCTCAAGGATCACCCGGTGCCCACCGTCCC
This sequence comes from Mycolicibacterium palauense, assembly GCF_002592005.1. Classification (GTDB taxonomy): domain Bacteria; phylum Actinomycetota; class Actinomycetes; order Mycobacteriales; family Mycobacteriaceae; genus Mycobacterium; species Mycobacterium palauense. The sequence continues at coordinate 49,659 of NZ_NVQF01000030.1, forward strand.
GCGGCCGGACGGAGCCCTGCATCCCGGCGTCGTCGAGATCGGCCAGGCGCCACGGGAGGGCAACATCGTGATGGTCGACGGCAAGGAAGTCACGTCCTGGCTGCCCTGGCACTTCGATCACTGCTACAACAGCGAATTGAACAGGGCCGGCGTGCTGCGCTGTGTCACCGGCGTCAGCGAGGGTGGCGAGACCCAGTTCGCCGACGGCATCGAGCTCTACCGGGCGCTATCCCCCGAACTGAGGCAACGAATCGAGGACCGCAACGTCCTGTACAGCCTGAACCTGCGCTTCCGTGACATGCGCTTCGGGCTGACCGACGGGTTCCGCGAGATCCAGCCGCACGTGCGGCTGCAGGACACGATCGACTTCGGCAAGAAGTTGCCGCGCGCGGTCCATCCCGCGGTCTGGACGCGCCCCAGCGGCGAGAAGGTGCTGCACATCTCGCCGTGGATGGCCGAAGGCCTCGAGGGCGACGAGACACCCGAAGGCGACGAACTGCTCGAAGCGGTGTGCAGGGAGATCCTGGCCAGGATCAGCTCCTACTCCCACAAGTGGCGTCCCACCGACATGGTGATCTGGGACAACGTCCGGATGCTGCACGCCGTCACCGGGCACGATCCCGACGAGCCGCGCATCATGCACCGCACCACGATCGAGGGTGACTACGGCCTCGGTTACTTCGAGGGCAACGTCGCGGGCGAGAAGATCCTGGAGATGACGGTCTGAGCACCGGCGCCGGTCGCCGGACCACCCTGGCCTACCCGGCGCGCCGGCCGACGAAGTCGACCAGCTTCTCCGCCGTGCGGTGCATCTCCATACCGAGCGGCTTCGGCACCTTGCCTTCCAGCGAACGCAGGTAGGTTCCCTCGAGAAGGACCGCGAGTTGGATGCCGGCGATGACCTCGAACCACGGCAGGTCGTCGACTCCGCGGTCACTGTGCTGCGCGTACTCGCCGACGAGTTCGTCGGCGGTCGGGAATCCATCCCAGGGCTCGATCACCAGTGTGGGAGTGTTCACCCGCCCGGGCCCCGGCCAGGTCACCAGCAGCCAGCCGAGGTCCATCAGTGGATCGCCCATGGTCGCCTGCTCCCAGTCGATCAGTGCGGCCAGAGAGCCGTCCTGACGCGAGAACATCATGTTGCCGAGGTGGAGGTCGCCGTGCCTGAGACCCGCGACCCACCGCTGCGGCACGTTTGCGTACAGCCATTCGATGAGGGGATCGACCGCGAGCTCGCCCCGGTAGCTTGGTGAAATGCGCACCCGCTCCATTCGCGCCGCCGTCCGTTCGACCTGGCGCTGAAGGTAATCCGCACGCGACCCCAGATCGCCCAGATTCAATTCATCGATGTCGACGGTCGACAGCGTCGCGGCCACCCGGGCTGCCTCCAAGCCCATCTCTCGACGTAGGTGCGGCGTGGACCGATGCGGTTCCGGCATACCTGCTGCCGGACAGAACCCGTCGACCTCGTCGGTGACGTAGAACGCCGTGCCAAAGCGTGCAATGTCGTCGTTGGCGGCGACCAACCGGGGATGCGGAACGGTGGAGGAACTGAGAGCCTCGAGGATTCGCGCTTCTCGCAGATTCACCGCACTGCTGTGGTCGCGAGCCTGGTCGGGGGGACGCCGCAGAACGAGGTTCCGACCTCCGAAAGTGAAACGTACAAGCCGGTTCTGAGTGCCACCGGTCAGAATTCGGGCATCGGTCACCACGTCTCCGTCGATGCCGCGCTCCCGCAGCCAATCGGCCAACGCGTCGTCGCTGATCCCGATGCCCCACATCAACGAACGCTCTCGACGGCGGAGTCCGGACTGTCGCTGAGCACCAGTGCCTCGATGCGATCGGCGAACCGCGCGACGGCGGCTTCCCGCCGAGTGGGCAGATGAGCCGTGGGAAAGACGCCCGGAGCGGGTTGATAGTTCTTCAGCACTGCCTTGCCGAGGGTGAGCTTGTGCACCTCGGTCGGGCCGTCGGCGGTACCCATCACCTCGGCCGTCAGGAGCATCGCAGAGAACGGCATCTCGGTGGAAATACCCAGTGCACCATGGAGATGCAGTGCCCTTTGCACCACGTCATGGAGGACCTTCGGCATGATCGCCTTCACTGCGGCAATGTCCTTGCGGACCATGCGGTAGTCCCGATGCTTGTCGATCAGCCATGCGGTGCGGAGCACGAGCAACCTGAACTGTTCGATCTCGATCCAGCTGTCGGCGACCTTCTCCTTGGTCATCTGAAGGTCCGCCAGCGTCCCGCCGCCCGCCCGGCGCGACACCGCGCGCTCACACATCATGTCGAAAGCCGCACGCAGCATTCCGATGGTGCGCATCGCGTGGTGGACGCGTCCGCCGCCGAGCCGGGTCTGGGCGATTGCGAACGCCGACCCGCGTTCTCCGAGGAGCGCGGACTCGGGCAGCTGCACGTCGGAGTAACGCAGAAACGCATGCGTGCTGTGATGGTCCCCTTCGGTTCCATGTCCCGACAGGGTGTGCACGTCGCGCACCACCTGCACGCCCGGGGTGTCGGCCGGCACGACGAACATGGACATCCGCCGGTGCGGTTCGGCGTCCGGGTCCGTCACCGCCATCACGATGTGAAAGGCCGAAACCGAGGCGTTCGAGACGAACCATTTCTCGCCGTTGAGAATCCATCCATCGGATGTGCGATCGGCTCGCGTGGTGAACAACAGCGGATCGGCTCCGGCCGCGGGTTCGGTCATGGAGAACGCCGAGCTGATCAGCCCATCGAGCAGCGGTCGCAGGTAGCGCTCCTTCTGCTCATCGCTGCCGAAGTGGGCCAGGATCTCTGCGTTCCCGGAGTCCGGCGCTTGGCAGCCGAAGATGCTCGGCGCCCAGCGCGACCGCCCGAGGATTTCGTTCATCAGCGCCAACTTGACCTGCCCATAGCCCTGACCGCCCAACTCGGGGCCCAGGTGACATGCCCACAGACCCTGCTCTTTGACCTGGTCGACCAGCGGTTGGGCCGCCGATTGCGACCGATGATCCGAACGGTCGAAGGGGTCCCCCAGCAGCAGTTCCAGCGGCTCGATCTCGTCGCGCACGAAGCCGTCCATCCAGTCGAGCTTGCGCTGGAATTCTGGATCGGTCTCGAAATCCCATGCCATTTTCGACCCTCTCGTCATTCTTTAAGACAGTTGAACAACATAATCATCCTGTTGAAGCGATGGCAAGGGGCGTGTTGCAGTAGGCTCGATCGGGTCATTGGCAAACTTCGCTGAGCGCGCGGTGGGTATCCGGTGAGCATGAGATGAGCATCCGATGAGCAGAGGTTCCGCAGTGCCCGAGGGCGACGCCGCTCCGCCGCGGCGGGCGCGCGGCGAGACTCCCCGCGCGATGATCCGCGCCGCGGAGACCGAGTTCGCCGCCCGCGGTATCGACGCGGTGTCCCTGCGCGAACTCAGCAGACTCGCGGGCCAACGAAACAACACCGCGCTGCAGTACCACTTCGGCGGACGCGACGGCCTGCTTCGCGCCGTGGTGGACAAGCACAACGTCGCGGTGTCCGAGCGTCGGCACGCACTCCTGGACCACCTGGAGGCCACCGGTGACTACTCACTGCGCGACCTGAGTTCGGCATTCGTGATGCCGTTGGTCGCCAAGTTCGCCGACCCGGACGGCGGGCCCGAATTTCTCCAGATCGCGGCCCAGTTGGCGAACAGGGTGCAGCGGACGATCCAACCGGACGAGCCCGCGGCCGGGCTGGCCTACGACCGGCAACGAAGCATCGAACGGCTGGGCCTGCTGATGGAACCGTACCTGCCGGCCGGGACCGTCGGCCCGCCCCTGCACCGACGCTTCGCCGCCATGCGCTTCGCGTATATCGAGGTGGGCCGCCGCGCGGCCAGAACCGACGCGTCCGACCACCAACTGTTCTCCTGTCACCTCATCGATCTCATGACCGCACTCCTACAGGCTCCGTTGAGCACGGCCACCAGACAATTCCTCCTCGATTGATCGGCGACTGTCCACCCGACAGCTGAGCTAACCGCGCCGCCGGGCCGGTCCGGCGATCCGCTCCCCCCTCTGGTCATTCACATTTAAGTCAGTTAGCTTTAATCTGGAATAAACGGTCCCCATCGTCTGGAGCACAATGACAACACTCGAGCACTCGACGGACCTCGCCGGAAAGGTCGTCGTCATCACCGGTGGCAGCCGCGGCCTCGGGCTTTGCATGGCGGAGGGTTTCGCCCAAGCCGGTTCGTCGGTTGTCGTCGCGAGCCGCAAGGTGGAGAACTGTGAGGCAGTGGCTTCCCGGCTGACGGCGCAACACGGTGTCCGTGCTCTGGGGGCCGAGTTCAACGTCAGCGACTGGGATGCGTGCGAGCGCCTGACGCAGACGTGCTACGACGAGTTCGGCCGGGTTGACGTGCTGATCAACAACGCCGGGTTGTCACCGCTATACCCGTCGTTGACCGCGGTGTCCGAACAACTTTGGGACAAGACGCTGGCGGTGAACGTCAAGGGGCCGTTTCGACTGGCCGCGCTCATCGCCGACCGGATGCTGGCCGGTGAGGGTGGTTCGATCCTCAACATCAGTTCGATCGAAGCCGTGCGCCCAACCCCACGGGCCCTTCCCTACGCCATCGCCAAGGCGGGCCTGAACGTCATGACCCACGGGATGGCCGAGGCATACGGGCCCGCGGTCCGGGTCAACGCGCTGCAGTGCGGGCCCTTCCTGACCGACATCTCCGAACACTGGACGGACGAGATCCGGGACTACCTGAAGCGCACGGTCTATCTCGGGCGGGCCGGCGCACCCAATGAGATCACCGGCGCGGCACTGTTCCTCGCGTCCTCCGCAGCGTCGTTCATCACCGGTGCCGTGCTGCCCGTCGACGGCGGGTTCCCGTGATCGGGATTCGCCAGGTCGCGCTGTTGAGCGACGATCTGGAGAAGGACACCGAGATCGCCGAAGAGGCGTTGGGAACGCGCGTCGTGCATCGAGACCCGGACATAGCGCGATACGGCCTGCGTAACGCGGTCCTCGCAATGGGCACCAGCTATCTGGAATTGGTGACGCCGATCGACACCGACTGCAGTGCAGCGCGCCGGCTGACCACCACCGGGCCGGGGCTCTACATGCTCATCACCCAGGTCGCGCCACCCCTGGCCCAGCACCGCGATCGGGTTGTCCGCGAGGGCATCCGAATCATCGCTGAATTGAGTGACGGCGCCTGGTCATCGATTCAACTGCACCCGGCCGACGTCGGAGTCCTGATCTCGATGGACGCGGTCGAGGGCGACGAGGGGTGGCCACCGGTCGGTGCACACGAGCCGGTGGTGGAGTGCCGCACCGCCGGGGTCTGCGGTGTCGTCCTACCGGTCTCGCGCCCCGAACGGGTCGCATCGGCCCTGTCGGGCACCTTCGGTCTCGGCGCCGAGGGTTCTCGACTCACCCTGGGCAGTTCCACCATTGAAGTCTCCTCCCCGGGAATCACGGAGGTACACCTTCGAGGCCGCGCTGGCGCTGCGATTGCGCCCTTCGAGCTGTGCGGCGTCGCATTCACCTCAGCAGAACCGGAGACCGGGCGATGACCACCAGGACGATTCAGCTGCGCGAGGCCGGTCATGTCGGATGGCTGACGTTCTATCGGCCCGACCGCCGCAATGGGATGACACCGCAGATGATCGACGAGACGCACGCGGCCCTGACCCGATGGCGCACGCGTGAGGATCTCAGCGTCGTCGTCATCACCGGCGACGGCGACTGGTTCTGCCCTGGAGCGGACATCGACGCGGTCGTGAATCGGGAGCCCGGGTCGCGCCTGGAGGACCTCCCCGCACATGCCGAGACCACATTCCAGGTTCCTGCCCTCCTACACGACCAGCCACAACTCACCGTCGCCGCCATCAACGGAGGGTGCGCAGGAGCCGGCCTCGGGTTTGCCGCGGCGTGCGACCTACGGTTCGCGAAGCAGACCGCTCGATTCAACACGGCCTTCCTGGGTCTCGGCATTGCCGGTGACATGTGCCTCCCGTGGACCCTGCCGCGGCTGATCGGCCCCGCGCGGGCTCGTCGGCTCAGCTTCCTCCCCGGGCCCATCTCCGCGGACGAGGCGCGGGCGATCGGTTTGGTCGACGAGGTCTTCGCGGCCTCCGAGTACGACGCCGCGATTCGTCGGCTGATCGAGCAACTGGACCGATACTCGCCAGAAGCGGTCCGAAAACTGAAGGCTCACTATCTGACCGCCGAAAACAGCTCGCTCGCCGAGTTTTCGCGGATCGAGACGCGCCACCACCTGGCGTCCTTCGACCCGTCGTGTTTCACCGACCGGCGACACTGAGCCGGCCGATCGACGAGACCGGCTCAGACCCGAGGTGCCTGTACTCCCGTGTCTGACCCGTCCACACCGTCGAAGACCGGCGCACGCCGCTGCGCCCTGGCTCGCAGCCCTTCGGTGACATCGGGCCGCAGCACCGAAGCGTTCTGCACGGGATCCACCTCGTCCAACGCTTCCCGGAAGGCCGCCGCCCAGCCGCGGTAGACCAGGCGCTTCGTGTCCCGCAGCGAGGCCGGCGATACCGATTCAGCCAGGCCATTGAGGTAGTCGACCGCCGCATCCACCGGGCTCGAACCGGCAGGAACCAGCTCATCGACGAGGCCGACTTCACGGGCCTCCCTCGCCGACATCCGATCGTTCGACCACAGCATGCGAAGCGCTGTGGCGGTCCCGACAAGGCGGGGCAGTACCCATGCGGTGCCATGCTCCGCCACGAGTCCCACACCGGCAAACACCGGTGCGAAAACGGCGGTTTCACTCGCAACGCGCAGATCGCACATGAGGGCGAGGACGAAGCCGCCACCGGCGGCGGGACCATCGACGGCGGCAACGACCGGTTTGTCAGCCGCGATCAGGTAGGAGAACACGCCGGCCGGATCACCCGGCATGCTCGGCACCGTCGCCTCTCCCTCGCCGCCGGCCAGGGCGGCCAGGGCCGCCGTGTCGAATCCCGCGCAGAATCCGCGACCCCGACCGCTGATCACGATGCCGACGATCTCCGGATCCGCACTAAGATCGGCTACTGCGGCGCGGATCTCGCCCAGCATGTTCACCGTGAAGGCGTTCAATGCGTCGGGCCGATTCAGCCACACGACACCCGTGCGCCCCCGGCGTTCGACGAACGCCTCCGGCTGGTGACTCACCTGCCGACGACCCGGACCGGCAGATGAGCCGGGCCGGTGATGTAATTCGAGGCCAGCCAGGTGACCTCACCGTCCGGCTCGAGACGGGGCATCCTGGTGACCAGAGCCCGGATGAACGTGGACAACTGAAGGCGCGCGAGCTGGGCACCCAGACAGTAGTGCGGCCCTCCGCCTCCGAAGGCGACGTGTGGATTCGGGTCACGGGTGATGTCGAAGCGACGCGGGTCATCGAAGCGCTCCGGATCGTGGTTGGCCGCGCCGAACAGCAGGACGACCTTCTGTCCAGGCTCGATCGGTTGACCGGCAACCTCCACCGGAGCGACTGCCGTGCGACGCTGGTGCACCACCGGAGAGGCGATACGCAGAATCTCCTCAACCGCGCCGCCGACCCTGGCGTCGAGATCGGACTGCAGACGCTGCCACTGATCGGGCGATTCAAAGAACTGTATGAGCGCGGCGCCCGCACCATTGCGCGTGGTGTCGCTGCCCGCGTCTACCAGCAACCACACGAACGTCGCGAATTCGGCGTCGCTCAGGGTGGTGCCGTCCACCTCTGCCGACACCAGGAGCGAGGAAAGATCATCGGCCGGGTTCGCCCGCTTCTGCGCGGCCAGCCCCATCGCGAACTCGATGATCGAGCCGAACGCCGCGGCCCGCTCCTCATCGGTCACCACGTCGGGCGCCGCCGCGGTAGTGGCCATATCCGCATACAACCGGACCGCGTCTTGCCGGGAGAAGCCGAGCAGGTCCGACATGAAGTACAGCGGCAGCTTTCCCACCAGGTCTTCCATGAAGCAGAAGGTATCCCGCTGAGCCACGTCGTCGATGATCTCCGACACGATCGCCTGCACCCTGCTGCTGAACCGCGCGATCGACCGGGGCGTGAAACCGGCAGAGACGAGCTTGCGGTAGCGGGAGTGCTGCGGCGGGTCCATGAACAGCATCATCTGACGGCCGGCAGCGAGGAATGCCTCGTCCATATCCCACATGGTGATCCCATTGGTGGACGTGAACTCCTTGGTCGCTCTGGAGACGAACTCGATGTCCCGATGCCGTGTGGCGACCCAGAAGCCCGGCCCGTCTTCCTCGTCGTGCCAGAAGAGACCGGGCTGGTTGCGAATGAAGTCATATTGATCGAGTGGGTGTCCGTTGGCGTAGCTTGCCGAACTGAGCAGATCGATCTTGACAGGCGCTGTCATGCCGTCCTTCCCTGTCTTTCCCTGTGATTCGTTGACTTCGCTCAGAGGAAGCGGCGAAAGAGCGCCAGCTTCTTGTCGGTGTACGGCGGATACATGATGGCCGGGTCGGGCCAGGTCGGCTTGTGCAGCAGAGCTTTTCGATGGCTGAGCTGCTCGAACCCCCACTTCCCGTGGTAGGAGCCGATACCACTGGCTCCCACCCCGCCAAATGGCAGCTGCGGCACGAGACAGTGCATGGCGACGTGATTGAACACGATGCCACCCGAACTCGTACTGCGTTCGATTCTTCTGCGGTCGCGGGCGGAGCCGCCGAACATCGACATTGCCAGCGGCTTGGGCCCACGCTTGATGTGGCGGATCGCGCCATCGAGGTCGTCGATGGTGCACACCGGCAGGATGGGCCCGAAGATCTCGTCGGTCATCAGCGGGGAATCACGCTCCGGGTCGAGGACCACCGTCGGCTCCATGCGGACGCGGTCGGCATCCGCGCGACCACCGCACACCACCGTTCCACCACTCGCCTCGAGCGCACCCCGGAGCCGCTCGAACTGGCGCGAATTGACGATCTTCAGATCGGACGGTTCTCCCTGGCGAAACTTCGGAATGGTCTCGATGATGCGCTCCACCAGCGCGTCGCGCACCTCGCGGTGGGCAAGGACGTAGTCGGGGGCCACGCAGGTCTGTCCGGAATTGATGAACTTCATCCACGCGATACGCCGCGCAGCGACCTCGAGGTCGGCATCGGGCATGACGACGACGGGACTTTTGCCCCCCAGCTCCAGGGTTACCGGCGTCAGGTGCCGTGCCGCGGCCTGCATGATCAGTCGGCCCACCTCCGTGCCGCCGGTGAAGAACACGTGGTCGACACCCTCGTCGATCAGTTCCTGCGTGACGTCGGGGCCACCTTCGACGACCGTGACCGCGTCGTTGTCGAGATATTTGCCGACGAGCTCGACCAGCAGCCGTGACGAGCGCGGCGCATGCTCGGATGGCTTGATCGCCACGCAGTTCCCGGCCGCCAGGGCCGCCACCAGCGGGCCGACCGTGAGATAGAACGGGTAGTTCCATGGCCCGATCACCAGGACGACACCGAGCGGCTCATACACATACCTGGCGATTCCGGGCATAGCGCTTGCCGGCAGTCCGGTGTAGCGCGTCCGCATCCACCGGTGGACGCGCTTGTAGGCGAAGGATGCCTCCGCCACCACCGGGGCGATGTCGGTGATGTACACATCGCTGCGCGGCCGGCCGAGATCTGCGGCGACCGCGTCGGTGATGGCCGCTTCGTTCTCACGCATCATGCGCTCGAGGGCGCGTAGCTGGGATCGACGCCATTCGACCGGGCGGGTGCGCTCGGAGTCGTAGACCCCGCGCAGATCGGCCACCGTCTTGGGAATGTCGAAGAACGTGTGGGATATCGATGCAGTACTGGTCATCAGGGACACTCCGGAGTCACGGATCGTGAGTTCACCGCGGCGTACCGCCGCTTGAGCTCATGCTTGACGAGTTTGCCGGTGGGGGTGCGGGGGAGTTCGTCAAGGAACTCGACATGTCGAGGCACCTTGAAACCCGCCAACTGAGACCTGGCGAAGTCCATGAGTTCCCGGGCGAGGTCGTCTCCGGCAACGGCGCCGGGTGCGGGTTGGACCACCGCCCATACGCGTTCACCCATTTCGGGGTCCGGGACTCCGATCACCGCGACGTCGGTCAACGCCGGATGCAGTGTCAGCGCGTTCTCGATCTCCTGAGGGTAGATATTCACTCCCCCGGAGATGATGGTGAACGACTGGCGGTCGGTGAGATACAGGAAGCCCTCCTCGTCGAGGTATCCGATGTCGCCGATGGTCGTCCAGAGCGGTTGCCGTGGATGCTGCGCCTGCCGAGTGCGATCCGGATCGTTGTGATACTCGAAGGCGATGGACTCCCTTTCGAAATAGACCAATCCGGTTCGGCCCGTCGGTAATTCATTTCCATGCTCGTCACAGATGTGCGGTGTGCCCATGATGGCCCGGCCGACCGAGCCGGGCTTGTCTCGCCATTCATGACTGGAGATCGCGGTGATGCCGTTTCCCTCCGTACCCCCGTAGTACTCGATGAGCTTCGGTCCCCACCAGTCGATCATCAAGCGCTTCACTTCGACCGGACACGGGGCTGCGGCGTGAATCGCGACGCGCAATGTCGAGCAGTCGTAATCGGCGCGCACCTGCCCGTCAAGCTTCAACATCCGTACGAACATCGTCGGTACGAACTGCGCGTGCGTCACCCGGCGCGATTCGATCGCGGCGAGCGCTTCCCGGGCGTCGAACTTCTTCATCAATACGACGGTTCCACCGAGCGCCTGAACGGCAGCGCACCATCGCAGCGGTGCCGCATGGTAGATCGGGGCGGGCGACAGATACACCGTGTCGGAGTCGATATCGAACGGTGTCGTGGCGGCCAACGGGACGAGTACGTCGTCGGATTCGAGAGCCGGCGCTTCGGGAAGCGGCGGCTTCACCCCCTTGGGACGTCCCGTGGTCCCCGAGGAGTAGAGCATCGGGACCCCCCGCCGGCGCCGGCCCAGATTGATCTCGCCCGTTCCCGCCGTGGCCGCATCCACGTCGCGGTGGCCGGATACCGGCGCGTTGAACGCCATCCGCAACGACACCACCGGCGTCAGATCGATGATCGCGGCGGCCGAGGTTCCACATGCCGAGGACGCAATGACCGCTTTGGCCCCGGAGTCGTTGACGATGTAGGCGATCTCGTGCGGCGTGAGGTGGTGGTTGATCGCGGTGACGTAGAGCCCCGATCTGATCGCTGCCCAGTAAACCTCGAAGGCGCGTGGGTCGTTGTCGCTGAGCAGCGCGACCACATCCCCCTCCCGCAAGCCCGCCTCGTCGAGGACGCCCGCAAGCCAAAGCGAACGCTCGTCGAGTTCCCCGAATGTCAGCGCCCGGGATCCATCGTCCATCGTGACGGCGATATCGGAGGGGTCGGTCCTCCGAAAGAATCTGGGAAACAAGCTGGTTTGCACGTATTGCCTTCGCGGAGTTCATCGGTACGACGGCCAGAACGACCGCCACCGATCACGTCAGTGGGTGATGCACAACACTAATATAGTGATCCCTAGATTGTCTAGGGTGCGCCGGCGCGAGACACCCCCGGTGTGCCGGCGTGCGAACTGTTGCGGTCGGGGACTACTGCGGTCGTGAGCGGGTCACACGTCGATTGCGGTTCGCATCATGGCCAGCATTGCCTCGATGAGAAGCGGAAAGGCCTGTGGCTCACTGCCTGAGAGCAGGAGGCCTTCGTTACCCAGTCCGGTGATCAGGGCGACGAGGAGCCTACTGAGATCTCGTCCGGTGAGGGGTGCAGCGCGCAGACTTGCCGGGGCGGAGTCGGCGAGAACATCGAAGAAAGCCCTGAATTCCAGCAGGCTCGGTCTCAGCAGGGCAGCGAGTTCAGGGTCGCGACGGAGCTCGAACTGCAGTGTCGAGGTCATCATCGCCAGCGATCTGTCGACGTGCATCAGGTCGACCGATTGCTTCAACAGAGCCGGGAAGGCCTGTGTGAAGGGGGTGCCGGGCGGCGCCGCTTCGGCGAAGTGCCCCAGGATCCGCTGGTAGGTGTCCTGGCCGACCGCCACGAACAAGCCGGTCTTGTTGCCGAAATGGTGGTAGAGGGTTGGCGTCGTCACACCGGCCGTCCGCGCCAGGTCGTCGACCGACGTCGCGGCAAAACCACTGCGGCCGAATTCTGCTCGAGCCACATCAAGGAGTCGATCGCGGCCGGACCCATCCGAACTGCCGGGGGGCCTGCCGACGCCACGCGTCATCTTTCCTCGTTTTGCGATGACACTGCCTCCCGTCGCGTCCCCGCGGTCGCCGTCGGCAGCAAGCTGCCTGCCGGATCAGACTACCGGTCGGGCATCGGGACCACACCCGTCATCACCGCGCCGGTGATGCCGCCATCGACAGTCACGGCCGACCCATTGATCCAGCCCGCGTCACGGGAGGCGAGGAACACGGCGGCGGGAGCGACATCGCCGGGCTTGGCGTGGCGGCCCACGAACTCTTTGACTCCATCCAGGATTTCCTTGCCCATACTGCGTTCGAAGTCGGCCAGGATCGGAGTGTCCACCACTCCGGGCAGGACCGCGTTCATCCGGAGACCGAACTCCCGGCTGACCCGCCCGCCGTTGGCATGGGTGTACACCGTAACCGCTTCTTTGGAGAAGTTGTAGGCACTCACGTCCGGACGGTTGGCGGTGAACCAGCGCAGCCCGTCGTCGAATGTCTTGGTCGCCAGCAACTCGGTGATCAGCTCCAGCCGCGCCGCCCATTCCAGCCCGGCCGTAGACGAAACATTGACGACCGATCCGCCCGTGTTCAGGTGCGGCAACATCGACTCGGTCAGGTGGCGCAAGCCCAGGAAGTTCACCCTGAACACCGCTTCGTCGGGCGCGGTCCCGGGAATACCGGCAACGTTGATCAGCGCATCCCAGTTCGCGCCGAGACGTGTCACTACCGCATCAATGCTCGACTTCTCCGCGAGATCGACGTCGAGGTGGTCTGCCACCGGGGCGCTGGGCTCCCGGCGGTCGAGACTCACGACCGTGCCACCTCTTTCGGTGAGTTCCCGTGCCACCTGCTCGCCGATACCGGATGCCGCTCCGGTGACGATGCAGCGCAAGCCGCTGACGTCCACACAATCTCCGTTCGCCCGAAAATATGACGTTCACTATATTAATACGGTCTGGCGAGTCCGTCGGCGGTATTCGAAAGACACCGGAGTATCAGGCGCGCTTCGAGCCGGCCTCGGATACACCGTCCGGCCGCTCACCCCAGCGAGTAGGGCAGCGACTTGACGGCGCGCACGAAATTGCCGGCGAGGTAACTCGGTTCGCCCAGACGCAGCCCCGGCGCACGGACGATGAGCTCGCGGAAGATCGATTTCAACTGCATCCGGGCAAGGAATGCACCCATGCAGAAGTGCGGCCCGCCCCCGCCGAATGCCATATGCGGGTTCGGTGTGCGTCGTACGTCGAACACATGCGGGTCATCGAACGCTCTCTCGTCCCGGTTGCCGGAGGAGTAGATCAGCAGCAGCCAGTCGCCGGCGGTGATCTGCTGACCGCCCAGCTCGGTGTCGCGCGTTGCCGTCCGTCGAAACGTCATCACCGGAGTCGCCCACCGCAGAAACTCTTCAACTGCCACGTCGATCGTGGCGTCGAAATCGGATGCCAACACCGCCCGCTGCTCCGGGAACTGCTGCAGCGCGAGCGCGGAGAAGGTGATCGTGTTGCGAGTGGTGTCGTTTCCCGCGACGGCGAGTCGTTGCACGACATTCGGGTGCACCGGATCCTGGAGGTCGCGAGTGTTTCGCGCGCGAGCTTCTACTTCTACTTCCAGTCGAAAGAGGCCGTCGTCGCGGCGCTGCTGGCTCGTGTTGTCGATGAGCACTTCACGGCGGTGCATACGTGGCTCACCGGCGGCGATGATCCCCGAGCCGGCCTGCATGAGAGTTTGCTTGCGGGGGCACGTGTTTGGTCCCGCCATCGCGCCGTGTTGAAAGCCGTGGCCGAACGCTGGCACGGAACCCCGGAGCTGCAGGACATGTGGCGTGAGGCGATGCAACGATTGATCGTTGCGCTGCAGCGTGGCATCGACCAGCAGCGAAAGGCCGGGCTGGCGCCGCCCGGCCGTGACAGTCGCGAGCTTGCCGCGGCATTGATCTGGGGCGGCGAACGAACCTTCTACATTTCGTCTCTCGGTCTGGATCCGGGCCTGCCCTCCGAGCATGCCGCCGCCGAGATCCTCTACGACATCTGGTCAGCCGCCATCTACGGTCGCTTGGGAACGACCACGGAGGCTTAGCCCGCACCGCCCCCCGGCTCCGGCGGCCGCAACCTCGGTCCGACCGTGGGTGGCCTGCGCGGTAGCGCTTGCGCAGCAAGCGAGATCGGCAGCCCTCGGCACGAACCGGCGGACGGAGACATATCGTACGGAACCTAATCTAAAGTAAAATAAATTAAGAGGTAGGGTGCGGGGTATGTCGTGTGAGCTCAGCGAGGAAGAGACCCTGCTGGTCGAGACCGTGCGCTTGTTTGTCGATCGGGAGGTCCGCCCGAGTGTGCGTGAGCTCGAGCATGCCAACCAGTACC
>NZ_NVQF01000031.1 GCF_002592005.1 Mycolicibacterium palauense
GTCACACGGAGTGACGGCGGCGGAGTCAGAGGGGGTGAGGCTCCAGGGGCGGCTCCAGCGGGGGATCCGGGGGCAGCTCGGGTGGCTCGGGGAGCGGCGACTAATCCCGGCCTACGGCGCTCGCATCGGCCGCCGCGCCGGTCGCTATCCTTCCCCGGTGTCCTCCCGACAGGTCTCCGACAGCATGACCGGCAAGGTTGCCTTCGTCACCGGTGGCGCGTCCGGAATCGGGGCCTCGCTCGTCACCAAGCTCGTTGAGCGTGGCGCCGAAGTCTGGATCGCCGACCGTCAGCTGGGTCCGGCCCAGGAACTCGCGCAACGCCTTGCGAACCCCGGGGCGGCCGTGCACGCCGTGGAACTCGACGTGCGCAGCTACCCCGATTTCGAGCGTGCGGTGGCCACCGCGATCGAGCAGTCCGGGCGCATCGACTATCTGTTCAACAACGCCGGTATCGGGATCGGCGGCGAAATCGACTCGTTCACCGTCGACGACTGGAACGACATCATCGACGTGAACCTGCGCGGCGTCGTGCACGGGATCCAAGCGGTGTACCCGACCATGATCAGTCGGCGCAGTGGCCACATCGTCAACACGGCGTCCATGGCCGGCCTGGTGACGATGACCGCGCAGGCCGGCTACTCCGCCACCAAACATGCGGTGGTCGCGTTGTCCAAGACGTTGCGGCTGGAGGCCGAACGCTATGGAATCCGGGTGTCGGTGCTGTGTCCCGGGGTGGTGCGCACCCCGATCCTGACCGGCGGGCGCTACGGGCGTAACACCAGTGTCAGCGACGAGGATCTGCTGAAGCTCGGGGAGGCCCTGCGGCCGATGGACCCGGACGACTTCGCCGAGCGGTCGTTGCGTGCGGTGCTGCGCAACGAGGCGATCATCGTGGTGCCGCGATGGTGGAAGGCGCTGTGGTACCTGGAGCGGCTCTCTCCGGCACTGTCGATGGCGGCGGCCAAGGTCGCGCTGAAGCGCACCCGCGAGGTGCAGACTCCGAGACCGCCGGCGACCCCGACACCGCCGAGCGGCTGATATCGCCGCCGCACAGCTGATGTCGACGGTGGGGATTCAGCGCGCAGCGACCAGTGCGATCAGGATCGTCGCGGCCAGTGCCGCGGTGCCGCCCCCGATCAGGGGTACCGCCGCGCCGGCCGACGGCACCGCGGGCCGGCCGGTGGCCGTGGTGGCCACCGTCAGCCGGCCGCGGGCGCGACTGACCGCGAAACATGCCAGGGACAGCAGAACGGCCAGGGTCGCCAGGGCCGCGCGCCCGGAGCCGAGCGGCCCCGTGTGATGGAACAACACGATCGCCGCGATCGCCAGCATGCCGATGGCGGTGCGCTCCCAGGAAAGATGGGTCCGTTCGATCTGCAGGCCGGGTTTGTCCGCCGGCGGCCGCGGCATGTCAGGAGCCTCCCACCGGCACGAAGTACATCAAGACGAGCAGCAGCACCGTGACGACGGCCAGGGCCACACCGAGCGGCAGCGGAATCCGGTTCGGCGGGAGGTCGGCCTCGCGGCGCATCGCGTTCTGCACCTGCTGCCACCGCCGGACCGACAGCACCGCCAGTACCCCGCCGCTGGCCACCAGAAAAGCGCTCAACCCGTGGCGCACGCCGGGGATGCCGAAGGACGGAACCAGCTGCAGCAGCGCCACGCCGCCGGCGATCAGCGCCAGGGCCGTGCGCAACCAGGCCAGGAACGTGCGTTCATTGGCCAGCGTGAACCGGTAGTCGGGCTCGTCCTCGATGACCGGCGGGTCCTCGGCGGGGCTACCTGCGGGATCGTCGCTCTGCGCGGGCACCATCAGCACATTCTCGCCGATGGGATGCTCACTGACCGGCCCCGGTGAACCACTTGGTCTTGATACGCCAGGAATGCGCGGAGGCCAGGGCGAACCCGGCACCGCACGAACAGGCGAAGAACCACACCAGCAGGTGGGCCGACGGCAGCGCCTGCAGGGTGGGGACCGCCGCGGTGATGATCCGCACGGCGCAGGCGAACAGGCCCGATACGGAGGCGATCAGGTAGATGTTGGCCACGACGCGCGACCGGGGATCGGTGCGCAGAATGAGCAGGGCCCGCGAGCCGTACACCAATAGGTAGGCCAGCGTCCCGCAGAGCACCAGCCAGTACATGCTCAGCCACAGGTCGGTGGGCACGGTGAAGAAGTCCGAGCGGTAGACCGCGGCGCCGTTGCCGACGGTGAACAGCGCCAGCAGCACCGGAATGCACAGGGTCGCGGGACGTTCGACGTGTTGTTTGAACCTCCGCTGCATGGCGTTGTCCTCCTGCAGCCGCCCGACGGCGTTGTAGACGATCGCCGAGGCGGCCACGATGTAGCAGTCGTGACCGATGTAGTCCTCGAGATTCCACTTGCCGGTCAGGTTGTGCAGCAGGCGCCCGACGGTCTCGGAGGCCAGCGGGGACATCAACGCCACGGCGGCGCCCTGCAGAGCGATGTTCAGGGTGGCCGCCACCTCCCACCGGCATTTCCACGTCACTCGCCGAATCCACAGGCTCCACGCAATGCACCCGAGAGTGATCGCGATGAGCGTTGCGAGAGCCATAAAACGCCTTCGTGGAAACTGCGGTGAGAAATGCCGTCAGACGGTCACCGAATTGTAGAACTCACAGCGGCGGAGCATCGTCGCGAAGTGCCAAATCGGGCAACCTCCGCGTGGGCTGCAGCCGGCGTGACTGCTGCCGAATATCGGTTGCTGGCTGCACCGTCAACGGCGCCGAGTCGAGGTAGCTCTGCACCTCGTGATGGCTCAGCAGTCCGAACCGGATCTGAAGGTCGACGCAGTTGAGCCCGAAACGGTCCGCGACCTGCCGTAACTCCTCTGCATTCGGGTAGTCGCGGTCCTTGATGCGCCGGTAGTACGTGCTGCTGGAGACCCCGAGAGCGTCGTAGATCGCCTTGGCGTCGAGTTCGCCGTCGAGCAGGTAGTCGAGCAGCGCCTTGAGTTGCCGGCCGTTCTCGTCGGTTCTGGGCATCGCTACACGATAACGGCAAATTCCCGGACTCGGGCAGCGGTGCCCGCATTGGCAGCACCCATCCAGAAATTGACACCGACGTCATACTTTTGGCAGAGATCTCCCATTTGTGGGACACCGCGGTAGCGTGAACGGCATGGTCTCACCTTCGGTTGTCGCCCCGTCGAGCGTGATGATGCGCGTCACCGACCACGAGGCGGTCGGGCGACCCGGTCCGGACCAGGTGGCGATGGTGTCCGCGCCGCTGACCTCGGTGTGGACCGACGAGTTCGACGCGGCGCTACCGAGCCTGGAGGTGAGCCCGGTCGAGTTGCTCTCGGCGGCGCTGGGCCGCACACTCTCGCGCACCGTGGGGGACGGTGTCGTCGCCGTCGATCTCGCCCTCGGCGCCCACTCGGCGACGCCGGTGCTGGTGCGTTGCGCGGGACCCGGCGTCCTCGACGCGACCGAGCTGCTGGCCTGGGTGCGCGACAGCCTGGCCGCACCGATTCCGGCCGGGGCGCCGGATGCGGTGTCACTGCGCTACATCCCCAACGCCACCGACCCGACACCCGCCCCTCGCGTGCCGTTGGAGCTGCGGGTGTATCCGGCCGACGGCCTGCTGCAGCTGGAGTGGTGGTTCGACGCGCGCTGCTTCGACCGCGCCACCGTCGAGGAGTTCGGTGAGCAGTTCCCGTTCGTCCTCGTCGAGCTCACCTCCGAGGCGGTCCCGCCGAATCGGACGGTCCCCGCGGCGATCTGACCCTCCGGGGCGCTACCCGACTTGCGGGCCCGAGTAATATCGCATGTCAGCGGCGTCGATCCGGCCATCACCGGGGAGCCTTCGGAAGAACGGCCACGGGTCCTCACCGTGGCCCAGTAGAACCGAACGGATGGGCCCGTCACAGCCCGAAATCGAGCGGCCACGCCACGGCGTGTGCAAGCGGGGTGGTACCGCGGCGTTCGCGCACCGGCGCGTCGTCGTCCCCGTGCCTCAGTGACACCCGGGCAGACACCTGGGCACAGGAGAGACGTGACCACCTACCCCAAGCCGTCCGGCGGCTCGCCCGACTTCCCGGCGCTGGAAGCCGAAGTGCTCGACTACTGGGCCGACGACGACACCTTCCGCGCCAGCGTCGACCGGCGTGACGGAGCCCCCGAGTACGTCTTCTACGACGGGCCACCGTTCGCCAACGGCCTGCCGCACTACGGTCATCTGCTCACCGGCTACGTCAAGGACATCGTGCCGCGCTACCGGACCATGCGCGGCTACAAGGTGGAGCGGCGTTTCGGCTGGGACACCCACGGGCTGCCCGCCGAGCTGGAGGTGCAGCGCCAGCTCGGGATCACCGACAAGTCCCAGATCGAGGAGATGGGCATCGAGAAGTTCAACGACGCCTGTCGCGCCTCGGTGCTCAAGTACACCGAGGAGTGGCGGGACTACGTCACCCGCCAGGCCCGCTGGGTGGACTTCGACAACGACTACAAGACGCTCGACCTGCCCTTCATGGAGTCGGTGATCTGGGCGTTCAAACAGCTGTGGGACAAGGGCCTGGCCTACGAGGGCGTGCGGGTGCTGCCGTACTGCTGGAACGACGAGACCCCGCTGTCCAGCCACGAGCTGCGCATGGACGACGACGTCTATCAGAGCCGCCAGGACCCCGCGATCACCGTCGGGTTCACGATCGCCTCCGAGGCGCCGGGCGCACTGGCCGGTGCACATCTGCTGGTGTGGACGACGACTCCGTGGACCCTGCCGTCGAACCAGGCGGTCGCGGTCCATCCGGAGGTGAGCTACGTCCTGGTGGCCGGTCCGGACGACAGGCGCTTCCTGCTCGCGCAGGCGCGGCTGGGCGCCTACGCCCGGGAGCTGGGGGAGGAGCCCGAGATCCTGGGCACCTACACCGGCGCCGAGCTGCTCGGTGTGCGCTATCTGCCGCCCTTCCCTTACTTCACCGACGGTGAGGGCGCCCGCAACGCCTTCCAGGTGCTGCAGGGCGACTTCGTCACCACCGAGGACGGCACCGGGATCGTGCACATGGCGCCGGCCTACGGCGAGGACGACAAGGCGACCACCGATACCGTGGGCATCGTCCCGGTGACGCCGGTCGACTCCAAGGGCCGCTTCGACGCGACCGTCGTGGACTACCGCAATCAGCATGTGTTCGACGCCAATCCGCAGATCATCCGGGATCTGAAGAACGGCACCGGCTCGGCGGCGGTCAACGGGGCGGTGCTGTTGCGGCACGAGACCTATGACCACGCGTATCCGCACTGCTGGCGCTGCCGCAATCCGCTGATCTACCGTGCGGTGTCGTCCTGGTTCATCAAGGTCAGCCAGTTCCGCGACCGGATGGTGGAACTCAATCAGCAGATCACCTGGTATCCCGAGCACGTCAAGGACGGCCAGTTCGGCAAGTGGCTGGCCGGCGCGCGCGACTGGTCGATCTCGCGGAACCGCTACTGGGGCAGCCCTATTCCGGTGTGGAAGTCCGACGATCCGGCGTATCCACGCATCGACGTCTACGGCAGCCTGGACGAACTCGAACGCGATTTCGGGGTCCGCCCGGACAATCTGCACCGGCCGTTCATCGACGAGCTGACCCGCCCCAATCCCGACGACCCCACCGGCCGGTCCACGATGCGCCGCATCGAGGACGTGTTCGACGTCTGGTTCGACTCCGGCTCGATGCCGTATGCGCAGGTGCACTATCCCTTCGAGAACGCCGACTGGTTCCTCGGTTCCCAGCACGCCCACGCCGACGGTCCACCCGAAGAGGCGCACTTCCCGGGCGATTTCATCGTGGAATACATCGGGCAGACGCGGGGCTGGTTCTACACACTGCACGTGTTGGCCACCGCGCTCTTCGACAAGCCCGCCTTCAAGACGTGTGTCTCGCACGGGATCGTGCTCGGCAACGACGGCCAGAAGATGAGCAAGTCGCTGCGCAACTATCCCGATGTCAGCGAGGTGTTCGACCGCGACGGCTCCGATGCGATGCGCTGGTTCCTGATGGCCTCGCCGATCCTGCGGGGCGGAAACCTGATCGTGACCGAACAGGGCATCCGCGAGGGCGTCCGGCAGGTGCTGCTGCCGCTGTGGAACGCCTATAGCTTCCTGAGCCTGTACGCACCCAAAGTCGGTGTCTGGCGGACGGATTCGCGGCACGTACTGGACCGCTACATCCTGGCCAAGCTTGCCGAACTGCGCGACGAGCTGACCGCCGCGATGGACGTCTGCGACATCTCCGGGGCCTGTGAACGGTTGCGGCAGTTCACCGAGGCCCTGACCAACTGGTATGTGCGCCGTTCCCGCAGCCGGTTCTGGGACGAGGATCCCGATGCGATCGACACCCTGCACACGGTGCTGGAGGTGACGACCAGGCTGGCGGCGCCGTTGTTGCCGCTGGCCACCGAGGTGATCTGGCGCGGCCTGACGGGTGAGCGCTCTGTGCACCTGACCGACTGGCCGGCCGAGGGGGTCGCGCCGGCGGACCCCGAGCTGGTGGAGGCGATGGACCGGGTCAGGGAGGTCTGTTCGGTGGGCTCCTCGCTGCGCAAGGCCAAGAAGCTGCGGGTGCGGCTGCCGCTGCCCAGACTGACCGTCGCCGTGGACAACCCCGGGCAGCTGCGGCCGTTCACCGACCTGATCGCCGATGAGCTGAACGTCAAGGCGGTCGAACTGACCGACGACATCGCCGCCTACGGGCGGTTCGAGCTGACCGTGAACGCCCGGGTGGCCGGACCGCGACTCGGCAAGGACGTGCAGGCCGCGATCAAGGCGGTCAAGGCCGGACAGGGCGTGGTGAACGCCGACGGCACACTGAGTGCCGGCCCGGCGACCCTGCTGGAGCAGGAGTACAGCTCCAAACTCGTTGCCGCCGAGCCCGAATGGACGGCTGCGCTACCCGACGGTGCGGGCCTGGTGGTGCTCGACGGCACTGTGACGCCCGAGCTGGAAGCCGAGGGGTGGGCCAAGGACCGCATCCGGGAACTGCAGGACCTGCGCAAATCCAGCGGGCTCGACGTATCCGACCGGATCTCGGTGGTGATGGCGGTCCCGGAAGCCGCACGACAGTGGGCGCAGGACCACCGGGACCTGATGGCCGGCGAGATCCTGGCCACCACGTTCGAGTTCGGCGAGCCGGAGACGGCCACCGAGATCGGCGACGGCGTGCGGGTGGCGATCGCCAAGGCCTGACCCGGCGTCAGCCGCCGGCCACCCGTGCCGCGCGGCCCTGCAGGGAGACGGTGTCGCCGGGGTGCAGCTGACGGCCCCGGCGCGACTCGGCCTCGCCGTTGACCGTCACCAGGCCCTCGGCGATGACCGCCTTCGCGTCGGCGCCGCTGTCGATCAACCCGGCCAGCTTGAGAAACTGCCCCAGCCGGATCGACTCGTCGCGTATCGGCACGTCGTCCATGTTCGTCAGGTTAGCCAAATACGATGCTGATCCGTGGAGCGCTGGGTCCTGCATCTGGACATGGATGCGTTCTTCGCGTCCGTGGAGCAGTTGACCCGCCCCACCTTGATCGGTCGTCCGGTGCTGGTGGGCGGGCTGGGCGGCCGCGGCGTGGTCGCGGGGGCCAGCTACGAGTCGCGGGTCTTCGGCGCCCGGTCGGCGATGCCGATGCACCAGGCGCGGCGTCTGGTCGGAGCGGGTGCGGTGGTGCTGCCCCCGCGCGGGGTGGTCTACGGAGTGGCCAGTCGGCGCGTCTTCGACACCATCCGCACCGTCGTTCCGGTGCTGGAGCAGTTGTCCTTCGACGAGGCCTTCGCCGAGCCCGCCGAGCTGGCCGGCGCCACCCCGGCCGAGGTGGAGGGGTTCGCGCAGCGGTTGCGGATGCGCGTGCAGGAGAGCACCGGCCTGGTGGCCTCCGTCGGCGCGGGGTCGGGTAAACAGGTCGCCAAGATCGCTTCCGGGCTGGCCAAACCGGACGGGATCCGGGTGGTCGGCCGCGACGAGGAGCGGGACCTGCTGACGGCGCTGCCGGTGCGCCGGCTGTGGGGAATCGGCCCCGTGGCCGAGGACAAGCTGCACCGGCTGGGCATCGAGACCGTCGGGCAGCTGGCCGCACTCACGGACACCGAGGTCGCCAGCATCCTGGGTGCCACCATCGGTCCCGCGCTGCACCGGCTGGCCCGCGGCATCGACGACCGTCCAGTGACCGAGCGTGCCGAGGCCAAGCAGATCAGCGCGGAATCGACGTTCGCCGCCGACCTGACCACCCTCGACGAGCTCCGCGACGCGGTGGGCCCCATCGGCGAACACGCCCACCGCCGGCTCATGCGTGACGGGCGCGGGGCGCGCACGGTCACCGTCAAGCTCAAGAAATCGGACATGACCACGCTGACCCGGTCTGCGACCCTGCCCTACGCCACCACCGAGGCCGCCACGTTGATCTCGACGGCCCGTCGGCTGCTGCTGGACCCGGTCAGCGTGGGTCCCATCCGGCTTCTGGGCGTGGGCTTCTCGGGTCTCTCGGACGTCCGCCAGGAATCGTTGTTCCCGGATCTGGAGCAGCAGGAGGCCGAATTCGGGGACACCGCGGTACCCGTGCCGTCACCACCACCCCAATCCGGGGGGTGGCGCATCGGTGACGACGTCGTGCACCCGGACTGGGGGCACGGCTGGCTGCAGGGAGCCGGGCACGGGGTGATGACGGTGCGGTTCGAGACGCGGTCGTCGGGACCCGGTCCGGCCCGGACCTTCGCCGTCGACGATCCCGCGATCGGCAGGGCGAACCCGGTCGACAGTCTGGACTGGTCGGACTATGTGCAGGGACTCGGCGAGGACGCCGTGCCGGGCTGAGCGGCGCCCGGAGCGGGGATGGCGACGACGGCGACGATGGCGCTGTCGGGCCAGAGCGAACGCGCGGTGGCCCGGCGGATCTTCTCGTGCAGCGGCAGGGTGCGGTGCACGTTGACCACGCCGGGGATCGGGAGCAGCGGCAGGATGTTGTACTGCCACCCGTAGCGGTCGTGCAGAGCGCGGTCCGCGGTCTCGGCGGCGGCGCCGTGCAGGATGGTGGCCCGCCCGGTCACGGTGGCACCCCCGGGCAGTACTCGGCCGCGGTGGTCGCACGGCCGCAGTTCCACGTGGGGGTTCGCGGTGAGCCGACGGGTCTTCGGGCCGACCTTGGTGCGGAAGACCAGGGTGTCCCGGTGAAAGGTGTCCCGGTGAAAGGTGTCCCCGTGAAGGGTGTCCCCGTCAACCCGGAACCAGATCGGGGTGTCCACCGCGCTGCCGTCGGATCGATAGCTGCGCAGCAGCGCATACCGGTGGGGCGTCAGGGCGGCCAGGGTGGCGTCGGTGTTCGTGGTCATGCCACCATCCAAGAACTTAGAGTTGACTCGAAGTCAAGGCCCCGGACCGCATGCACCGGAGCGCCCCGGGGGCAAGACGTAGCAGAGGAGAGCCACGTGGCCAGCGGAATGACCATCGGCGAGGTCGCCCGCCGCTCCGGAACCCCGGCGACCACGCTGCGGTTCTACGAGTCCGAGCGCCTGCTGCCCGCTCCCGAGCGGGTGGGGGGCCGCCGCCGCTACGACGAGTCAGTGCTGACCCGGCTGCAGATCATCGGGCTGTGCAAGGCGGCCGGGTTCAGCCTCGACGAGGTGCGCCTGCTGCTTTCCGACGACCGGCCGGGCCGCCCGGCGACCCGGAAGCTCGCCCACGAGAAGCTGGCTGCGCTGGACGCGCAGATGGCGACCCTGCGGCATGCGCGCTCGATCATCGAATGGGCGATGGCCTGCCGCTGCCCGTCCATCGACGACTGCAGCTGCGGTATTCACACGGCCCCGCCCCCCGAGGTGCTCGCGGCCGGCACGCCGGTCAGCCCCAGCGGCCCAGCGCCTCCTCGACGGTGACGCCGCCCGACAGCGCCGCCATGACGAGCACCCGCGCCTGCGGTGGACGCAGGTGGGGCACGACCACGGCACCGGCGTCGGCCAGCGCCCGCCCGGGCCCGTAGCCGGCGCTCACGCGCCCGCCGGGCACGCGGGTGGACACCGCGACGATCACCCCGTCGCGGCAGAGCCTCCGCACCCCGTCGACGACGGCGGCACCGGCATTACCGGATCCGAGGCCCTCGAGCACGATGGCCCGCGCGCCGGCGGCCACACAGGCGTCCATCGCGGTGCTGTCGGCGCCGGGGTAGGCCGCGACGATATCGACGCGCGGCGCCGCGGCGGCCGAGGCGGCGGGCAGCTGAGGGCGCACCGGTTTGCCCAGCGTCGCGGGTGCGCGGCCGTCGGCGCACCGGCCCAGCACGGGCGCCTCGAACCCGGTCAGGTCCGCGGTGGCCACCTTGGCCAGCCCCAACGGTGCGAGCACCCGGCCCGCGAAGCACACCAGCACCCCCTGGTCGCGGGCGACGGGATCGGCGGCCAGCGCCAGGGCGTCACGCAGGTTCGCCGGCCCGTCCGCATCGGGGGCGTCCGCGCTGCGCATGGCGCCGGTCAGCACCACGGGCGCCGGGCCGGCATAGGTCAGTTCCAGCCACAGCGCGGTCTCCTCCAGGGTGTCGGTGCCGTGGGTGATCACGATCCCGTCGGCGCCGTCGGCGGTCGCGTCGGTGATCGCGGCGGCCATCGCGTCCCAATCGGCGGGGGTCAGCTCGGAACTGTCGACGGCCATCAGCTCCACCGTGATGAGCTGCGAATCCGCCAAGGCGGCCCCCACAAGGTCGGCGCCGCTGTGGGTCGGCCGTTTGACGCCGTCGCTGTCGGTGCTGGTCGAGATCGTTCCGCCGGTGGCGATGACGACGAGGCGCGGCATGGCCAGATCATGCCTGACGCGGGATCCGCCCGTGGGCTGAGGGATGATGGAGGGGTGAGTGACGAGAAGCCCGGTTCGCGCGAGCCGGTGACCGCGGCCGAGAAGGAGGCCGAGCAGGGCGAAAAGGGGTCGGTCGAGAAGCCGGCCGGGCAGCCGGTCAGCGAGTCGGTCAGCGAGGCCGACGCCGCCGACGCCGCCGCGGGGGCCGGCCCGGACGTCCCGGAGGCGCCGGCCGCGCCGCGGAAGCGGATTCGCCTGCTGCTGTCGGTGGCGGCGGTGGTGCTGCTGCTCGACGTCGTCACGAAGGTGCTGGCGGTGAGGCTGCTGACCCCGGGGCAGCCGGTGTCGATCATCGGAGACACCGTCACCTGGACATTGGTGCGCAACTCGGGGGCGGCGTTCTCGATGGCCACCGGCTACACGTGGGTGCTGACGCTGATCGCGACCGGCGTCGTCATCGGCATTGTGTGGATGGGGCGCCGGCTGGTGTCGCCCTGGTGGGCGATCGGTCTGGGCATGATCCTGGGTGGCGCGCTGGGCAATCTGATGGACCGGTTCTTCCGGTCGCCCGGCCCCCTTCGCGGCCATGTGGTCGATTTCCTGTCGGTGGGCTGGTGGCCGGTGTTCAACGTGGCCGATCCGGCGGTGGTCGGTGGTGCGATCCTGCTGGTGGTGCTGTCGTTGTTCGGGTTCGATTTCGACACGGTCGGCCGTCGCGGATCCGGCGACGCACCCCCCGCCGGCGGGCCCGGTGACACGGTCGGCGCGGGCCGGCCCGACGATTCGGTCGGCGCGGGCCGGCCCGACGATTCGGTCGGCGGGAGCCGGCCGGACGATTCGGTCGGCGCGGGCCTGCCCGAGCCCGGGCCGGAGTGATGACCGATCGGTCGATGCCGGTCCCGGAGGGGCTGGCCGGGATGCGGGTCGACGCGGGGCTGGCGCGGCTGCTGGGCCTGTCACGGACGGCGGCTGCCACGCTGGCCGAGGAGGGCGGGGTCGACCTCGACGGCGTGCCCGTCGGGAAATCGGATCGGCTCAGCGCCGGGGCATGGCTCGATGTACGGCTGCCGGAGGCGCCCGCGCCCGTCGAGAACACTCCGGTCGACATCGAGGGCATGACCATCCTGTACTCCGACGAGGACCTGGTGGCCGTCGACAAGCCCCCCGGCGTGGCCGCGCACGCGGGCGTCGGGTGGCGCGGGCCCACCGTGCTGGGCGGGCTGGCCGCCGCGGGGTTCCGCATCAGCACGTCGGGCATCCACGAACGCCAGGGCATCGTGCACCGGCTGGACGTGGGCACCTCCGGGGTGATGGTCGTGGCGCTGTCCGAGCGCGCCTACACCGTGCTCAAGCGTGCGTTCAAACAGCGCACGGTGGACAAGCGCTACCACGCGCTCGTACAGGGCCATCCGGATCCGTCCAGCGGCACCATCGACGCACCCATCGGGCGGCACCGCGGGCACGACTGGAAGTTCGCGGTGACCGAGAACGGCCGGCACAGCGTCACCCACTACGACACCATCGAGGCGTTCGTGGCGGCCAGCCTGCTCGACGTGCACCTGGAGACCGGGCGCACCCACCAGATCCGCGTGCACTTCGCCGCGCTGCACCACCCGTGCTGCGGCGACCTGACCTACGGGGCGGATCCCACGCTGGCCAAGAAGCTCGGCCTGCAGCGGCAGTGGCTGCACGCCCGTTCGCTGTCCTTCGCCCACCCCGCCGACGGACGGCGCATGGAGATCACCGCGCCCTACCCGGACGATCTGCAGCACGCCCTGGACGTGCTGCGCCGCCACGAATTGTGATCGAGCCCCGTCGCGCCGGACTGGCGTACGGAACCGGCGCGTTCGTCTGGTGGGGGCTGTGCCCGGGTTTCTTCCCGCTGCTCCTGCCGGCCGGGTCGCTGGAGGTGCTGGCGCACCGGATCGTGTGGAGCGCGGTGTTCCTGGTGCTCATGCTCGTCGCGATGCGCCGCATCGGAGATCTGGCCCGGTTGTCGCGGCGCACCTGGCTGCAGTTGGCGGCGGCGTCGGTGCTGATCTCGATCAACTGGGGCACCTACATCTTCGCGGTCACCCATGGTCACGTCGTCGACGCGGCGCTCGGCTACTTCATCAACCCGCTGGTCAGCGTTGCGCTGGGTGTGCTGGTGTTTCGTGAGCGGATCGGGCGCTGGCAGCTGGCCGCGCTGACGATCGCGGTGTCCGCCGTGGCGCTGCTGGCGGCCGAGGCCGGCGGTCTGCCGCTCGTCGCGATCGTGCTGGCGCTGTCGTTCGGCGTCTACGGCTCGGTCAAGAAGGTGGTCAGTGCCGATCCCCGGGTCAGCGTCGCGGTGGAGACCCTGCTGGCGCTGCCGGTGGCCGGTGGCTATCTGGTGACCCTGCACGTTCTCGGGGTCGGCCACTTCGTCAACAGCGGTACCGTCCACGCGCTGCTGCTGCTGCTGGCCGGCCCGGTGACCGCCATCCCGCTGCTGTTGTTCGCCGCGGCGGCGCAACGCCTGCCGCTGGTGACGATGGGCCTGCTGTTCTACCTGAACCCGGGCCTGCAGATGGTGTGGGGCATCGTCGTGGGGCACGAACCGATGCCGGCGGGCCGCTGGCTCGGATTCGCGCTCATCTGGCTGTCGCTGCTGGTGCTCACCATCGGAACCCTGCGCGGCCGGGCCGCCAGATCGGCGGGCCCGACCCGGCGCCCCGCCGATCAGGGGGTGCGGCAGACGAACGTGTCACCGTAGAAGTCGACGGTGACCTCGCCCTGGTGCTCCCAGTACTCCACGCCGGTACGGCCGTAGCGCGCGCCGCTGCCCGAGCGCTCGATGAACACGATCGCCGTCTCGGTCTCGGTCTCGGTGTCGGTGTCGGTGTCGGTGTCGCTGTCTGTTCCGTGGGTCAGCACGGCGGCCGGCGGATCGAACTGGTTGTAGAACCGGGCCGTCAGGGTCTGCTGCCCCGGACAGGAGTACGTGATCGTCGGCGGTCTCACGGTGTCGGGATCGTCGATCTTGAGCTCGACCAGCCGGGTCTGGTAAGCCTCCACAAGGCAGCGGTGCATGTCTTCGGCGGTCCGGCCGGCGTTGCGGCCGGCCTTCCCGCACTCGTCGCGCCCGGCGACCCAGCCGTCTTGGGTGCTCTGAAGGGCCGCCCGGTCCGCACCGGCGGTCTTGAGGGCGTGGGCGTACTCGGCGGCCAGCCGACGGTCCAGCGAGGCGAGCGCGGGGTCGGAGCACACCATCTTCTCGACGTCGGTGGCCGCGGTGGCGCAGTCGAAGGACGGACCGGAGGCGCCGGCCACGGCGCTGGTGGTGGTCGCCGTCGGTGTCACCGTGGTCACGGTGGACGTGCTCGTGGACGTGCTCGCGGATGTGTTCGGTGTTGCGGTGCCGGGTTCGTTCGGGGCGCAGGCCGCCAGTCCCATCAGCACCACCGCGCAGGTCGCCGTGATCCTCGTCGCCGCTCGCACATCCCGCATCGCTCCTGGGTACCACGTGGTGGTCGGGGACACGCCGGTGACGCCACGCCGACACACGCCCGACCCACCCCGAAACCTCTGCAGAACTGTCGGCGGGCGGTCATAGACTGACGGGCCTATGAGTACCAGCGGCTCCTTCGTGCACCTGCATAACCACACCGAGTACTCCATGCTCGACGGGGCCGCCAAGATCAAGCCCATGCTGGCCGAGGCCGAGCGGCTTGAGATGTCCGCCATCGGAATGACCGACCACGGCAACATGTTCGGTGCCAGCCAGTTCTACAACGAGGCCAAGCGCGCCGGCATCACCCCGATCATCGGGATCGAGGCGTACATCGCGCCGGGCTCCCGCTTCAACACCAAGCGCATCACCTGGGGTGACCCCAGCCAGAAGTCCGACGACGTGTCGGCCAGCGGCGCCTATCTGCACATGACGATGGTCGCCGAGAACGCCACCGGGCTGCGCAATCTGTTCAAGCTGTCCTCGCTGGCCTCGTTCGAGGGCCAGCTGGGCAAGTGGGCCCGCATGGACGCGGAGATCATCGCCGAACACGCCGAGGGCATCATCGCCACCACCGGCTGCCCCTCCGGCGAGGTGCAGACCCGGCTGCGGCTCGGGCACGACCGCGAGGCGCTGGAGGCGGCCGCCAGGTGGCGGGAGATCTTCGGGCCCGAGAACTTCTTCCTGGAGCTGATGGACCACGGGCTGTCCATCGAGCGCCGCGTCCGCGACGGCCTGCTGGAGATCGGCCGCAAGCTGGACATCCCGCCGCTGGCCACCAACGACTGCCACTACGTGACCCGCGACGCCGCGCACAATCACGAGGCGCTGCTGTGCGTGCAGACCGGCAAGACGCTGTCGGACCCGAACCGGTTCAAGTTCGACGGTGACGGCTACTACCTGAAGTCGGCCGCCGAGATGCGCGAGATCTGGGACGCCGAGGTCCCGGGTGCCTGCGATTCCACCCTGTGGATCGCCGAGCGGGTCCAGCCCTACGACGACGTGTGGACCCCGCGCGACCGGATGCCGGTGTTCCCGGTGCCCGACGGCCACGACCCGGCGTCGTGGTTGCGTCACGAGGTGCAGGCCGGGCTGCAGCGCCGCTTCCCGTCGGGGGTGGGCCAGAACTACCTCGACCGGGCCGCCTACGAGATCGACGTCATCTGCACCAAGGGTTTCCCCTCCTACTTCCTCATCGTCGCCGACCTGATCAGCTACGCCCGCTCGATCGACATCCGGGTCGGGCCCGGCCGCGGCTCGGCCGCCGGGTCGCTGGTCGCGTTCGCGCTCGGCATCACCAATATCGACCCGATCCCGCACGGGCTGCTGTTCGAGCGGTTCCTCAACCCGGAGCGGCCGTCGGCCCCCGATATCGACATCGACTTCGACGACCGTCGCCGCGGCGAGATGGTGCGCTATGCCGCCGAGAAGTGGGGCAGTGACCGCGTCGCCCAGGTCATCACCTTCGGCACCATTAAAACCAAGGCCGCGCTGAAGGATTCGGCACGGGTGCATTACGGTCAGCCCGGTTTCGCCATCGCCGACCGGATCACCAAGGCGCTGCCCCCGCCGATCATGGCCAAGGACATCCCGCTGTCGGGGATCACCGACACCGGCCACGAGCGGTACAAGGAGGCCGCCGAGGTCCGTGGGCTGATCGAGACCGACCCGGATGTGCGCACCATCTACGAGACGGCCCGCGGGCTGGAGGGTCTGGTCCGCAACGCCGGGGTGCACGCCTGCGCGGTGATCATGAGCTCCGAGCCGCTGATCGAGGCGATCCCGCTGTGGAAGCGGCCCCAGGACGGCGCGGTGATCACCGGGTGGGACTACCCGTCGTGCGAGGACATCGGCCTGCTCAAGATGGACTTCCTCGGGCTGCGCAACCTGACGATCATCGGCGACGCGATCGCCAACATCAAGGCCAACCGCGGTATCGACCTGGACCTGGAAACCCTTGAGCTCGAAGATCCCGCGGCCTACGAGCTGCTCAGCCGCGGCGACACCCTGGGTGTGTTCCAGCTCGACGGCGGGCCGATGCGCGATCTGCTGCGCCGTATGCAGCCCACCGAGTTCAACGACATCGTCGCCGTGCTGGCGCTGTACCGGCCCGGGCCGATGGGCATGAACGCCCACAACGACTACGCCGACCGTAAGAACGGGCGGCAGCCGATCAAACCGATCCACCCCGAGCTCGAAGAACCGCTGCGCGAGATCCTGTCCGAGACCTACGGCCTGATCGTCTATCAGGAACAGATCATGTTCATCGCGCAGAAAGTGGCCTCCTACTCCATGGGCAAGGCCGATTCGTTGCGCAAGGCGATGGGCAAGAAGAAGCTCGAAGTGCTCGAGGCGGAGTACAAGGACTTCTACAGCGGCATGACCGCCAACGGCTTCTCCGAGGCGGCCGTGAAAGCGTTGTGGGACACCATCCTTCCCTTCGCCGGGTATGCGTTCAACAAGTCGCACGCCGCCGGCTACGGCCTGGTGTCCTACTGGACGGCCTACCTGAAGGCCAACTATCCGGCCGAGTACATGGCGGGGCTGTTGACCTCGGTCGGCGACGACAAGGACAAGGCGGCGGTGTACCTGGCCGACTGCCGCAAGCTGGGGATCACCGTGCTGCCGCCCGATGTCAACGAATCGGTGCACAACTTCGCCTCGGTGGGCAGCGACATCCGCTTCGGGCTGGGCGCGGTCCGCAACGTCGGCGCCAACGTCGTCTCGTCGCTGATCCAGACCAGAACCGAGAAGGGCAGTTTCACCGATTTCTCGGACTACCTGAACAAGATCGACGTGGCGGCCTGCAACAAGAAGGTGACCGAGTCGCTGATCAAGGCCGGTGCGTTCGACTCGCTCAAGCACGCCCGCAAGGGGCTGTTCCTGGTGCACACCGACGCCGTCGACTCGGTGCTGGGCACCAAGAAGGCCGAGGCGATGGGCCAGTTCGACCTGTTCGGTGGCGCGGACGGTGATGGCGGCGAGGCCGGTGACTCGGCGTTCATCATCCGCGTGCCCGACGAGGAGTGGGACGACAAACACAAGCTCGCGCTCGAGCGCGAGATGCTCGGGCTCTACGTCTCGGGCCATCCGCTCAACGGGGTCGCGCACCTGCTGGCCAACCAGGTGGACACGGCCATTCCGGCGATCCTCGACGGTGATGTGGCCAACGACACCACGGTGCGGGTGGGCGGGATTCTGTCCAGCGTCGAGCGCCGGGTCAACAAGAACGGACTGCCCTGGGCCTCAGCACAGTTGGAAGACCTCACCGGTGGCGTGACGGTGTTGTTCTTCCCCCAGACCTACTCGTTGCACGGCGCCGAGGTCGCCGATGACGCCGTGGTGTTGCTGAGCGCGAAGGTCCGCATCCAGGATGACCGGATATCGCTGATCGTCCACGACCTGGTGGTGCCCGACTTCAGCAACGCGCAGGTGGATCGCCCGCTGGCGGTCAGCCTGCCGACCCGCCAGTGCACCTTGGACAAGGTGAGCGCGCTCAAGCAGGTGCTGGCGCGTCACCCCGGAACCTCGCAGGTGCATCTGCGGCTGATCAGCGGCGAACGCATCACCACCCTGGAGCTCGACCAGTCACTGCGGGTGACGCCGTCGTCGGCGCTGATGGGTGATCTGAAGGCACTGCTGGGCCCGGGCTGCCTGGGCGGCTGACCGCGGGACCGGGGCGGGCTAGATGCTGATGACGGTCGCCCCTTCGAGGGTGTAGCGCAGGTAGGCCTCCCGCGCGGCTTCCAGCTGGATGCCGCGCCTGGCCAGCGTCTCGGCAGCGTTCAGGGACAGCGCGAAGTTCAGGCAGGCGCTCACGGGAACGCCCGCGGCGATGAGTCCGTCGACGGCCTCGTTGAATTCGGATCGGCGCTCGTCGGTCAGCGCGCGTTGCGCACCGGCGAACACGAAGACCTCCAGCGTGACTGCCCGGGAGGGGGCGACCTCGTGAATCCGCCGCGCGACGGTGGTTGCCCCGATGAGGGAGTCGGTGTCGGCGCGAACCACGTTGATCACTGTCTTGGCATGGTGGGGGCTGTTCATCAGCCCATCGTCGCCCAGTACCGGTGCGCCCGCCCGGTCTACTGGTGGTGGCCGAGTAGGGGAGCGGCGACCCAGACGAGGGTTGCCGCGGCGGCGCCGCCGAGGACACCGGCGGCGATGCTGGCCGTCGCCGCGGTGGCGATGCCGAGGATCAGCACTCCGACGACCAGTGCGACGAGCTTGTAGGCCGGCCAGGGCACACCCGCGATCGACACCACGGCGGTGGTGGGATGAGCCGCGGCGGCCCGGAATTCTTCGGCGCTGGTCACGTGTTTCAGGATAGCCGCGAAACCTGGTTTCGGGTAGCCGAAACACCGGATATGGTGCCCCGATTTGGCTAGGCTGGCTAGATGCCGCTCTCAGGAGAGTATGAACCCAGCCCCTTCGACATGGCCCGGGAAAACGCCGACAAATACATGAAATCCGGCGGCACGGAAGGCACCGAGATGCAGGGGCGCCCGGTCGTTCTGTTGACCACGCTGGGCGCCAAGACCGGCAAGATCCGCAAGACCCCGCTCATGCGTGTCGAACACGACGGCCAGTACGCCGTCGTCGCATCGCTGGGGGGCGCCCCCAAACACCCCGCCTGGTATCACAACGTCAAGGCGAACCCGCGGGTGGAGCTGCAGGACGGCACGGTGACCGGCGACTACGACGCGCGGGAGGTCTTCGGCGAGGAGAAGGCGCAGTGGTGGGAACGCGCCGTGGCGGCCTTCCCGGACTACGCCGAGTACCAGAAGAAGACGGATCGCCAGATCCCGGTGTTCGTGCTCACACCGGTGCCCTGACCGGTTAGGAACTGGGCAAACACCCGTGGCACCATTGACCGGTGTCCGCTGAACTGAGCCAGAGTCCCCGGGTGTCGCCGCTGACCGCGGCCGATATCGAGGCGGCGGCGCAGCGAATTTCGGGCGTGGTCACACCCAGTCCGCTGCAGTACTGCGAGCGGCTGTCACAGATCACCGGCGCGCAGATCTACCTCAAACGTGAGGATCTGCAGGTCGTGCGCTCCTACAAGCTGCGCGGTGCCTACAACCTGCTCATGCAACTGAGTCCGGAGGAGATCGCCGCCGGGGTGGTGTGCTCATCGGCGGGAAACCACGCGCAGGGCTTCGCGCTGGCCTGCCGGTCGATGGGGATCCATGGCCGCGTGTACGTGCCGGCCAAGACCCCCAAACAGAAGCGTGACCGGATCCGCTTTCACGGCGGGGAGTTCATCGAGCTGATCGTGGGCGGCAAGACCTACGATATGGCCGCCGAGGCGGCCCGCGCGGATGCCGCGAGCACGGGCGCGACCCTGGTGCCGCCCTACGACGATGTCCGGACCATGGCCGGGCAGGGCACCATCGCCGTTGAGGTGCTCGACCAGCTCGACGGGGAGCCCGACCTGATGATCGTGCCCGTCGGTGGTGGCGGCTGCATCAGCGGTATCACCACCTACCTGGCCGAGCGCACCGCCCGCACCTCGGTGCTGGGCGTGGAGCCCGCCGGGGCGGCTTCCATGCTGGCGGCGCTGTCCGAGGGCGTTCCGGTGACACTCGACCACGTCGATCAGTTCGTCGACGGTGCCGCCGTCGCGCGCGCGGGCACCCTGCCGTTCCAGGCGCTCTCGGCCGCCGGCGACATGGTGTCGATCACGGCGGTCGACGAGGGCGCGGTGTGTACGGCGATGCTCGACCTCTACCAGAACGAGGGCATCATCGCCGAACCCGCGGGCGCGTTGTCGGTGGCCGGACTGCTCGAAGCCGACATCGAACCGGATGCCACGGTGGTGTGCCTGATCTCCGGGGGCAACAACGACGTGTCCCGCTACGGGGAGGTCCTGGAACGCTCGCTGGTGCACCTGGGGCTCAAGCACTACTTCCTGGTCGACTTTCCCCAGGAGCCGGGTGCGTTGCGGCGGTTCCTCGACGAGGTGCTGGGTCCCAACGACGACATCACGCTGTTCGAGTACGTCAAGCGCAACAACCGCGAGACGGGCGAGGCGCTGGTGGGAATCGAACTCGGCTCGTCGGCCGACCTCGACGGGCTCCTGCACCGGATGGCCGCCTCGGAATGCCATGTCGAGCAGTTGGCGCCGAACTCCCCGGTGTACCGCTACCTGACCTGACCCGCGGGTACCGTCGCGCCCCTCAGACGGATTCGTGGTCACCCGGTTCGTCGTGCCCGGGCTCGGGGGTGCGCCGCCCGCGGGACAGCGCCGCCACCGCGATCACGGCCGCCAGGGCGACGGCGGCGGGCACCCCGAACGCCGTCAGGGTCAGCGGTCCCTGCGGTGCCTGTGCGGTCAGCAGCGCCGCCAGCACCGTCATCGCGACCAGCGCAGCGCCCAGCACGGTGGCCAGCACCACCGCCCGGGCCCGCGCGCCGGCCCTCACCGCTGGCCCCCGGCGGTGTCGACGCCGACGGACGGCCCGGCCGGCGCGGCGGTCAGCCAGGTGGTGTTGCCGTACAGCGCCTTGGCGGTGAGCACCATGGCCACCACGAGCGCCGCGGTGAACAACCATGCGCTCAGCGCCAGCTGCACACCGCCGCTGAGCGTGTGCCCGCTGGTGCACCCGCCGGCCATCCGGGCGCCGAAGAGCACCAGAAACGAACCCGTGAACGCCCCGAACGCCCGCCGGCGTGGGCTGGGCCCGAACCTGTTGCGCCAGGACGGCGGCAGCACCGGACGGAAGGCGGTGAACCGCCGGCTGATGAACAGCGCCGAGATCAGCGCCCCGAACAGCACACCGACGTCGGTGAGGGGCTCCCAGCCGATACCGCGGATCACCTCGCCGGTGTAGGCGAAGTGGGGCAGAAAGAGCTTGCCCACCAGCCACGAGTAGGTCGTCGACTGTCCGAAGATCTGGCGCAGGAAGATCGACAACACCACGATGATCGCCACGGCCGTGGCCACCATCAGGATCGTTCGCGCGTAGAAGTTGGCCGCGGGCACCGTGTCGGAACCCACGCGGCGTTGCCAGCGGCTCGGCGCCGAGCCGGTCGGGTCGATCGAGCCCTCGGCGAGGTAGGCCGCCGTGTCACGCATGCAGGCACGGTCGTGTTCGTCGACCGAGCAGGACGATTGAGGGCTGGTCAGGTCGCGCAGGCAGCTGTGCGTGCCGCCCTTGTAGCGGGGGAGGAAGTACAGCAGCGCGAAGACCACCACCGCGTAGCCGAGCGCCACCAGGAACGTCGTCCACGGTGAGATGTCGGCGATGTTGCCGGTGAGCACGAGGTCGCCGAAGTTGGCGGAGTGCACCAGCCACTGTCCGGGCGCGGTCTGGTAGACCAGCGTCCAGGCCAGTGCGCCCAGCAGACCGCCCGGGATGGCGTAGAGGGCGTCCCTGCGGCCCTCACCCAGCGCGATCCACTCGGTCCCGGGAAAGTAACCGCCGATGGCCGCGCCGACGCCGAAGATCAGCCCGCCCAGCGCGACCCCGTAGACGTACAGCGGTTTCGGGCCGAAGTGCATCGACACGCCCAGCGCGTGCAGGCCGTACAGCAGGACCGCGCCGATGGCCGTGACGCTGGCGAAACACCCGATCAGCAGCCGGTCGACGAGCCTGGCCGTGCGGATGATGGTCTCGGGATTGCCGATGCCCCACAGCGAGGCCGGCACACCGAAGGCCACCCCGATCAAGAGGCCGACCCACAGCGGGGCGGTCACGCCGATATCGGTCACGATGCCCATCCCGTCCACCGGGCGGTCCGACCGGACCGCGTCGCCCTCCCGGGACGGACATGCCGGCCCGGCGGTGATGCCTCGTCAACTCTAACCGCGCCGGCTGTCAGCGGACTGTGCCGTCCGCAGTACCGCGAAGGACCACGGTGGCAGCTCGGTGCTTCGTTCCCCGACGGTCGGGTCATCCCAGGCCAGCACCACCTCGCCGGTCGCCGGGACGCTGACCGCGGTGTCGCCGAGGTTGCAGGCCAGCCTCAGCCCGCCGCGCCGCAGCAGCATCCAGCGCTGCGCCTCGTCGTAGTCGACCCCCAGATGGTCCAGCCAGAAGTCGGCGAGGTCGGGTTCGTCGGTGCGGAGCGCGATGAGGCGGCGGTAGAGCCCGTGCAGGCGCGCGTGCCCGCCGGTGTCGACCTCGGCCCAGTCCAGTTTCGACCGCTCGAAGGTCGCGGGATCCTGGGGATCGGGCACGTCGGCGGCATCCCAGCCGTGCTCGGCGAACTCCGCCCTGCGTCCGGCCCGGGTAGCCTCGGCCAGCTCGGGCTCCGGGTGCGAACTGAAGAACTGGAACGGCGTCGAGGCACCCCACTCCTCGCCCATGAACATCATCGCCGTGAAGGGCGTCAGCAGCGCCAGCGCGGCGCTGACGGCCAGCTGCCCGCTGCTCAGATACGCCGACGGGCGGTCGCCCACGGCACGGTTGCCGACCTGGTCGTGGGTGCTGGTGTAGGCCAGCAGCCGAGAGCCGGGGACCGTCGCGGTGTCCAGCGGGCGCCCGTGTCTGCGGCCCCGGAAACTGGAGAACGTCCCGGCGTGGAAGTAGCCGTTCTTCAGCGTCTGCGCCAGGGTCTGCAGCGAGCCGAAGTCGGAGTAGTAGCCCTGGCGCTCGCCGGACACCGCGGTGTGCAGTGCGTGGTGGATGTCGTCGTCCCACTGGGCGGTCATCCCGTAGCCGCCCTCGGAGCGCGGTGTGATGTAGCGGGGGTCGTTGCGGTCGGATTCGGCGATCAGCGACAGTGGGCGGCCCAGCCGGGCGGACAGCGCCTCGGTCTCGGCCGAGAGCTCCTCCAGGATGTGCACGGCGGTGGTGTCGACCAGCGCGTGCACGGCGTCCAGCCGCAACCCGTCGGCGTGGAAGTCGCGCATCCAGCGCAGGGCGGAGCCGATGATGAAGTTGCGGACCTCGTCGGAGTCGGCGTCGGCGATGTTGATGCCCTCACCCCACGGGTTGCTCGCCGAGGACAGGTACGGCCCGAACCGCGGCAGATAGTTGCCCGACGGGCCCAGGTGGTTGTAGACGGCGTCGATGAGCACACCGAGGCCGCGGCGGTGGCAGGCGTCGACGAAGCGCACCAGGGCGTCGGGGCCGCCGTAGGGTTCGTGGACGGCGTACCAGCCCACACCGTCGTACCCCCAGCCCCGGGTGCCGGCGAAGGCGTTGACCGGCATCAGTTCGACGAAGCCGACCCCGAGGTCCACCAGATAGTCCAGCCGATCGATGGCCGAGTCGAAGGTGCCTGCGGTGGTGAAGGTTCCGGTGTGCAGCTCGTAGATCACCGCGCCCTCGACGGACCGGCCGCGCCAGCCGCCGTCGGTCCAGACCGCCGTCGCCGGGTCCCACAGCTGGGAACGTTCGTGTACCCCGTCGGGCTGGCGGGCCGACCGCGGGTCCGGTACCACGGTGGGATCGTCATCGAGCAGGAAGCCGTAACGGGCATCGGGCGCGGCGTCGACGGTGACCCGCCACCAGCCGTCATCGCTGCGGGTCATCGGGTGCACCGTGCCCTCGACGTCCAGGCGGACCAGGTCCGGTATGGGTGCCCAGACCGCGAACTCGTGCTCAGCCATCGGCACGCACCAGCAGCGCGACGGGCAGTTCGGCGAACAACTCGGCCGCGGGGACGGGTCCGGACCGGGTCACGCCGGAGAGCAGATCGGTCCACGAACCGTCCGGCATCGCCACGATCGTGTTGTCCCAGCCCTTTTCGGCCAGCCGTGCGGTCCACCGACTGACGGCCACCAGCACGTCCTCGCCGCGCCGGAACGCCACGATGTGCTCGGCCACCGAACCCGCGGAATAGACCGGGTAGTGCCCGCCCGAGAGGAATGTGTCGGGTCGGTCGCGGCGCAGCCGCAACGCCGCACGCACGACGCGCATCTTCGGGTGTGTCATGTCGGCCAGCGCGGTGCGGCGTTCGTCGTAGTCCACCGCTCGCCGGTTGTCCGGGTCGACAAGACTGTCCTCCCACAACTCCGTGCCCTGGTAGACATCCGGAACTCCGGGCGCGGTCAGAGAGATCAGCTTCTGTCCCAGGGCGTCGGAGTGGGCATGGGGGGACAGCCGCTCGAGCAGGGCGGTCAACTCCGCCGCGACGGGACCGTCGAGGATCGCGTCGAGCCACGCGTGCACCGCGGCTTCGAATGTCGTGTCCGGGTCGGTCCAGCTGGTGTGCAGCCCGGCCTCACGGATGGCTTTCTCGGCGTAGGCATGCAGCCGCCCGCGCAGTTCGGTGTCGACGAGGCCGTCGGCGGGCCACACGCCGAAGATGTTCTGCAGCAGGAACATCGCGGTGGCCACATCCGGACACGGTGTGCTGCGCAGCCAACCGTGCACCAGCTCGGACCACAGGGACGGCACCTGGGACAGCACCCCGATGCGGGCCCGGACGTCTTCACCCCGCTTGGTGTCATGGGTGCTCAGGGTGGTCATGGCGGCGGGCCACAGCGCGGCCCGCATCGCGGCTCGGCGATGAAACTCCGCTGCGCTGACCCCGAAACGCTCGGGTTCACCGCCGACCTCGTTGAGCGAGACCAGCCGGGCATCGCGGTAGAACAGGCAGTCCTCCATCGCCTTGGCGGTGGCCGCGCCGCACAGCTGCTGCAGTCGCGCACCGACCTCGCCGGAGCGCGTCAACGCCGAGGACAGCAGCTCCAGCGGGGCCGCACACTCGGGTTGTGCCGCGATGGTGTCGGCGATCGCGACCGACAGCACCTGTGACAACGACCGGTAGTCGCAGCGGTACACACCGATGTGGCTGAGCAGTGCCGCCACGGCTGCCGGGAGCTGCTCGTGATCGGCCCCGACCGCCATCACGACCGCCCGACGCAGCCGGGCCAGCTCGCTGGCGAGGGTCTCGGTGACGGCTGCCACCTTGAGCCGGCGCGCCTCGGCCGCGGTGGCGGTGTGGTCGACCCCGGCCGCGTCCGACAGCGCGGTGAGCGCGGGACGGCCACTGGGATCGACGAACAGGCCACCGGTTTCGCGCAGTGCGTCATAGCCGGTCGTGCCCTGGACCGGCAGGCTGGGGTCCAGGGCCTCGTCGACGGCCAGGATCTTCTCGATCACGATCCAGGCGTCTGGCCCGGTGAGCTCCCGCAACCGCGCCAGATACGCGGGCGGATCGGACAACCCGTCGGGGTGATCGATGCGGATCCCGTCGACCAGCCCCCCGGCGAACCAGCGGGCCACCTCGGCGTGGCTGGCATCGAAGACCTCGCGGTCCTCCTGGCGCAGCCCCGCCAGCGAGGTGATGGAAAAGAAGCGGCGGTAACCGCACACCCCGTTGCGCCAGCCGACCAGCCTGTAGTGCTGCCGGTCGTGCACCTGCGCCCCGGTGCCCCCGGCGGTGCCCGCAGCGATCGGGAACTCCAGATCTCCCAGCCGCAGCGTGTCGCCGGCCACCTCCAGGTCGGCGACATCGGTGTCGGCGCCCAACACCGGCAGCACGATTCGGCCCTGCGGGTCCACCGACCAGTCGATGTCGAAGTATCCGGCGTAGGGCGAGGCTGGCCCGTGCCGCAGCACGTCCCACCACCAGGGGTTGTTCCGTGGGGTGTCGACGCCGACGTGGTTGGGCACGATGTCGACGACCAGCCCGAGCCCGCGCTCGTGTGCCGCGTCGGCCAGTGCCGAAAAGCCCTCGGCGCCACCGAGTTCAGCCGAGACGGTGGTCGGATCGGTGACGTCGTAGCCGTGCGTCGACCCCGGCTCGGCGGTCAGGATGGGCGACAGGTACAGGTGGGTGACCCCGAGGTCGTCGAAGTAGTCGAGCAGCCGGCGGGCGTCGTCGAAGGTGAACCCGTCGCCGCGCATCTGCAGTCGGTAGGTGGAGACCACCGGGGCAGGCATGGGGCGGGCCACCGATCAGGCCGTCTTCCGCAGGACCAGCATGGAGCGCCCGGTCAGGGTCAGGGCCCGCCCGGCCTTGATCACCCGCCGGCTGGCGCCGGTGGGGTCTGCCGTGTTGAGTTCGGCGGTCCACTGCTTGGCGTAGTCGCCGTCCGGGGTGATCACGCGCACGGCACGGCTGTGGGCGTTGAAGCACAGCAGGAACGAGTCGTCGCCCACCCGCTCGCCGCGCGCGTCGGGTTCCGGGATCGCCTCGCCGTTGAGGAACACCACCACGCTCTTGAACCCGGAGTACCAGTCGGCGTGCGTCATCTCCACCCCGTCCTTGGTGAGCCAGACGATGTCGCGGATCCGGGCGGCGCTGCCCAGCGGCTCGCCCGCGAAGAACCTGCGCCGGCGGAACACCGGATGGTTCTTGCGCAGGGTGGTGGCCCGGCCCATGAAGGCCAGCAGGTCCGCGTTCTTCTCGGCCAGCGTCCAGTCCATCCACGACAGCGCGGAGTCCTGACAGTAGACGTTGTTGTTGCCCAGCTGGGTGCGGCCGAATTCGTCGCCGTGACTGAGCATCGGCGTGCCCTGCGAGACCATCAGGGTGGCGATGATGTTGCGCATCTGCCGCGACCGCAGCGCCAGGATCTCGGGATCGTCGGTCGGGCCCTCCACGCCGCAGTTCCACGAGCGGTTGTGGCTCTCCCCGTCGCGGTTGTCCTCGCCGTTGGCCTCGTTGTGCTTCTCGTTGTAGGACACCAGGTCGTTCAGGGTGAACCCGTCGTGAGCGGTCACGAAGTTGATGCTGGCGCTCGGGCGCCGCCCGGTGGCCTCGTAGAGGTCCGACGACCCGGTCAGCCGGGACGCGAACTCACCCAGGGTTGCGGGCTCACCCCGCCAGTAGTCACGCACAGTGTCGCGATATTTCCCGTTCCACTCGGTCCACAAACCCGGAAAGTTGCCGACCTGGTAGCCGCCCTCACCGATGTCCCACGGCTCGGCGATCAATTTCACCTGGCTGACCACCGGATCCTGCTGCACGAGGTCGAAGAACGCCGACAGCCGATCCACGTCGTAGAACTCGCGGGCCAGCGTGGAGGCCAGGTCGAAGCGGAACCCGTCGACGCGCATCTCCTGCACCCAGTAGCGCAGCGAGTCCATGATCAGCTGCAGGGTGTGCGGATGGCGCGCATTGAGGCTGTTGCCGGTGCCGGTGAAGTCCTTGTAGTAGCGCAGGTCGCCGTCGAGCAGGCGGTAGTAGGCGGCGTTGTCGATGCCGCGGAAGTTGATGGTCGGGCCCAGGTGGTTGCCCTCGGCGGTGTGGTTGTAGACGACGTCGAGGATCACCTCGATGCCGGCGGCGTGAAACGCCTTGACC
The DNA here is from genome assembly GCF_002592005.1 of Mycolicibacterium palauense. Taxonomy (GTDB): domain Bacteria; phylum Actinomycetota; class Actinomycetes; order Mycobacteriales; family Mycobacteriaceae; genus Mycobacterium; species Mycobacterium palauense. The sequence goes on from NZ_NVQF01000031.1 coordinate 27,440, forward strand.
ATGGACTTGAACTCGGCCACCGCACCGCCGGCGTGCGGGTTGGCGGCGTACTGGTAGTGCGGGGCGAAGAACCCGACGGTGTTGTACCCCCAGTAGTTGCGCAGCCCGAGGTCCAGCAGGCGGTGGTCGTGCATGAACTGGTGGGTGGGCATCAGCTCGATCGCCGTGACGTTCAGCGACTTCAGGTGGTCGATGATCACCGGGTGGCACAGCCCGGCGTAGGTGCCGCGCAGTTCCTCGGGCACCCCCGGATGTGTCTGGGTCATGCCCTTGACGTGCGCCTCGTAGATGATCGTCTCGTGGTAGGGGGTGCGCGGCGCCCGGTCGTTGTCCCAGTGGAAGAACGGGTTGATGACCACCGAGGTCATCGTGTAGCCCAGCGAATCCACCCGCGGCGGCACGCCGCCGGAGGCGGGATCCTCGGCGTCCAGGTCGTAGGAGAACAGCGCCTGGGTGAACCGGAAGTCACCATGGAACGACTTCCCGTAGGGGTCGACGAGCAACTTGCTCGGGTCGCAGCGGTGCCCCCGTGCGGGATCCCAGGGCCCGTGCACCCGATAGCCGTAGCGCTGGCCGGGGGTGATCGTGGGCAGGTAGCAGTGCCACACATAGCCGTCGACCTCGTCGAGTTCGACCCGGGTCTCGGTGCCGTCCTTGGCGATCAGGCACAGCTCGACCCGGTCGGCGACCTCGGAGAACAGCGCGAAGTTCGTGCCGGCGCCGTCGTAGGTGGCACCCAGCGGATATGCGCTACCCGGCCACACGGTGGTCACCGCCGGTGTCGAGGGCCCCAGCAGGCCCTGCTGCGGCCGGCCCGGAACGGGGTCCACGGGGGATGGCCCGGACGGATGGTCGGGCTCGCTCAGCGACATTTCTAGACCCTATCGGCGCGACGGGCGCGTCGCTCGACCGCCGGCCGCGAGCCTCACCACCATCCGGTGGCGGCGGCCATCTGCCGGCCCAGCTCTTTGGTCATGGTGCGCATGTACGTGGCCGTCAGGTGGTGAGAATCGTGGTAGACCAGCACATTTCCCTCGGCGGACCGGCAGTAGTCGGGGCGGCACACCGCGTCGGTCATGTCCAGCGGTTTCAGGTTCGGGAACCGCTCGAGGAAGTCCAGGGTCGGGTTGCGGTCGGCGAGCAGCTCGGAGCGCTTGACCTTGCACGTGTCGGGCGTGCCACCGTCGGCGATGCAGTCGGCGGCCACGAAGGGCTTGCCGTCCTTGACCATCCACGGCGTGTCGCGCATCGCCAACACCTGGATTCCGTTGTCGGCGAAGGCCTGCCAGATGCCGACGTAGGTCGCCGGCATCACGTCACCGAACTTGATGTTCCACGGCCGGGTGGACGTCGTGAAGACGTAGTCGGGGCGGTCGGCGATGAGCTTGGCCATGGTCTTCTCGACCCAGTCATGGCACTGGGGGTAGATGGCGTTGTTGCCCATGATCCGCGGCACCTTCTCGGTGGACAGCGGGCAGCCCATCTTCAGGTAGGTCACGATCTTGAAGTGGTGCATCCGGCCCAGCAGATCCAGCGCGGTCAGCCAGTGTTCGGCATGGGAGCCGCCGGCCAGCGCGATGGTCCGGGTGGCGTCCTGGTCACCGTAGGTGCAGTTGATCAGGTCGCCGTTGTGGAAGTCGCTGATGCACCCGTCCTCGGTGGACTCGGGGAGATCCTTGCTGGCCTCCAGCACCGTCGGCCGCATCGGCAGTTTCGGCACCCGCACCCCGTTGAGCAGCGCTCGGGCCCCCGGGTAGTCCCGCGAACTCAGGCCGGCCAGCTCCTTGCCCGAGGCGCGCTGCACGGTGACGTGCTCGCGCCAGGTGAACGAGGTGGCGGTCAGCGCGACGCCCAGCAGCGCCACCGTCGAGCCCAGCACCATGGTGGGCCGGCGCAACCGGGTCCGCCACGGCGGCTTGATCACCAGCGTCGTCGCCGCCGGTGCCGGGGTGCGGTAGCGCAGCGGCTCCTCGACGAACCGCATCGTCGCGTAGGCCAGCACGCCGGAGACCGCGAGAATCCCGGCGCCCTCCCAGAAGTTCGCCCGCGTGTGGCCGGTGTAGGCCAGCCAGAAGATCAGCAGCGGCCAGTGCCACAGATACAGCGAGTAGGCCATGGAGCCCAGGGTCACCAGCGGGCCCCAGGCCAGCACCCGGTTGGGGAGCGGCATCCGGCCGCCGGTGTGCGGATCGGCCTGCCGGTTGGCCGCGGCCAGGATCATCAGCACCGCGGCCCCGACGGGCACCAGCGCCCAGGGCCCGGGGAACTGTTTGACGCCGTCGAGCAGCGCGCCGCAGGACAGGATCGCGGCCAGGGCGACGGTGGCCAGCGTGGTGCGCAGCCACATCGGCATCCGCAGCGAGCCCACCACCGCGCCGGCCAGGGCGCCGATCAGCAGTTCCCAGGCCCGGCCGAAGCTGTTGTAGTAGGCGGTGGCCTGGTCGGCCTGCTGGGCGAAGATCGCGTAGACGAAGGAGGCGACGGTGAGGGCGCCGATGAGCACGATGAAGAACACCCGCAGGTGCCGGCCGAGCGGTTTGCGCAGCAGCGCGGTGAGCAGCACCACCGCGGCCAGGAAGGCGATGTAGAACTGGCCCTGCACCGACATCGACCAGATGTGCTGTAGCGGGCTGACGGCCTCGCCGGCGCGCAGGTAGTTCGAGACCGTGTTGGCCAGTTCCCAGTTCTGGTAGTAGCCCAGGCTGGCCAGGCTCTGGTCGGCGAAGGTCTCCCAGCGGGTCTCGGGCTGGATCAGGATCGTCAACACCGCCGACGCCGCGAGCACGATCACCAGGGCCGGCAGCAGCCGGCGCACCAGGCGCACGACCTCCCGGGCCGGGGCCATGGGGGCCGCGGGGTTCAGTGCGTTGCGCAACAGGCGGCCGCCGAAGAAGAACCCGGACAACACCAGGAAGACGTCGACGCCGCCGGAGACCCGGCCGAACCAGATGTGGAAGACAGCGACGAGCGCGATGGCCACACCGCGCAGGCCATCCAGGTCGTGACGATAGAAACCCGATTTCCTGGTTCCCATCGCGGTCGAGGTCACAGGCTCCGGGACGGTTGCTGGGACCGGCCGGGTCGGGGTCAGAAACATCATGGTCGCATGACAATCTACCCAACCTCGCTGAGCGCATCCTGCCGAGTGAGCCCCGTCGGGCCGGGACCCGGCGGCGGTTCGGGCCGTCCGGATTAGGCTGCTGCGTCGTGTGTGCGCTGACTCCTGAGCAGATCGCCGCCGTCGACGCTGCCCACATCTGGCATCCGTACAGCACCGTCGGGGTGCCCACGGCGCTGCCGCCGTTGGTGGCTCTCGGCGCCGACGGCGCCTGGCTGACGCTGGTGCGTGACGGCCGCGAGGTGCGGGTGCTCGACGCGATGGCGTCCTGGTGGACCGCGGTGCACGGGCACGGGCATCCGGTGCTGGACGCCGCGCTGACCCGGCAGCTGGGCGTGATGAACCATGTGATGTTCGGCGGACTGACCCACGAGCCGGCGGCGCGGCTGGCGCAGCTGCTGGTCGACATCACCCCGGCGGGCCTGGACACCGTGTTCTACAGCGACTCCGGCTCGGTGTCGGTGGAAGTGGCCATCAAGATGGCGCTGCAGTACCAGCGCGGGCGGGGGCGCGGCGGCCGGCGTCGGATGATGACGTGGCGGGGCGGCTACCACGGCGACACCTTCGCGCCGATGAGCGTGTGCGACCCCGAGGGCGGCATGCACGAGCTGTGGGCCGGCGGCGAGGACGGCGAGGACGGCGTGCTGGCCCGGCAGGTGTTCGCACCGCCGGTGCCGCGCGACTACCGCCCCGACTACAGCGCGGCCTTCGAGCAGCAGCTGACCCGGCACGCCGACGAGATCGCCGGTGTCATCGTCGAACCGGTGGTGCAGGGCGCGGGCGGGATGCGGTTCCACGATCCCCGCTACCTCACCGATCTGCGGGCCATCTGCGACCGCCACGGAGTACTGCTGGTCTTCGACGAGATCGCCACCGGTTTCGGTCGCACCGGCGAACTGTTCGCCGCCGACCACGCCGGGGTGAGTCCGGACATCATGTGTGTCGGCAAGGCGCTGACCGGTGGCTACATGACGATGGCCGCCACGTTGTGCACCGCCGCCGTCGCCGAGACGATCAGCACCTCGGAGCCGGGGGCGCTGATGCACGGCCCGACGTTCATGGCCAACCCGCTGGCGTGCGCGGTGTCGGTGGCCAGCGTGGAGGTTCTGCTGGGCCAGGACTGGCGCGGGCGCATCGCGCAGATCGAAGCGGGCCTGCGTGACGGTCTGGCCCCGGCGGCGGGACTCCCGGGCGTCGCCGACGTCCGCACCCGGGGGGCGATCGGCGTGATCGAGATGGATCGTCCGGTGGACCTGGCCGCGGCCACGCCGGTGGCCCTCGACCACGGCGTGTGGCTGCGGCCCTTCCGCAATCTGCTCTACGTCATGCCGCCCTACATTTGCACACCCGACGAGATCGACCAGATCGCCTCCGCCCTGGTGGCGGTCGCGCGTGCGTTAACCTGAACACTGTTCAAGTCCGCCCGACGGCGCTCAGCGCCGCTCGACGATCTCTTAGGGGGCGTCGGTGACGCGCGCCGTGACCTCACCGCTGGCCTGGCTCGACGACGTCGAGCGGCAACGCCGCGCCGCGGGTCTGCGCCGGAGCCTGCGGGCCCGGCCCGCCGCGGCCACCGACATCGACCTGGCCTCCAACGACTACCTGGGGCTGGCCACGCACCCGGATGTGATCGAGGGCGCGATCGCCGCGGTGCGGACCTGGGGTGCGGGCTCCACCGGCTCCCGGCTGGTCACCGGCAACACCGAACTGCACGAGGAATTCGAGGACGCCCTGGCCGGTTTCGTCGGCGCGTCGGCGGCGCTGGTGTTCTCCTCGGGCTATACCGCCAACATCGGTGCGGTGGTCGGGCTGTCCGGTCCCGGATCGCTGATCGTCTCCGACGCGTACTGCCACGCCTCGCTGGTCGACGCCTGCCGGCTGTCCCGTGCGCGGGTGGTGGTCAGCCCGCATCGCGATGTCGACGCGGTGGAGCGCGCGCTGGCCACCCGGGACGAGGAGCGCGCCCTGGTGGTCACCGACTCGGTGTTCTCCGCCGACGGGGCGCTGGCCCCGCTGCGCGGACTGCACGAGGTCTGCCGGCGTCACGGTGCACTGCTCGTGGTCGACGAGGCGCACGGGCTGGGCGTGCGGGGGAGCGGCGGGCGCGGTCTGCTGCAGGAGACCGGGCTGGCCGGAGCGCCCGATGTGGTGATGACGACCACCCTGTCCAAGGCGTTGGGCAGCCAGGGCGGCGCGGTGCTCGGCCCGGCCGCGGTGCGCGCCCACCTGGTCGACGCCGCCCGGACCTTCATCTTCGACACCGGCCTGGCGCCCGCCGCGCTCGGCGCCGCCGCGGCGGCGCTGCGCCTGCTGGCCGCCGAACCCGGGCGCGCCGATGCCGTGCTGGAGCATGCCCGCACCCTGGCACGGGTGTGCGGGGTTCCCGAGGAGCCGCAGTCGGCGGTGGTGTCGGTGATTCTGGGCGACCCGGAGGTGGCGGTGGCCGCGGCGGCGGCCTGCCTGGACCGCGGCGTGCGGGTGGGCTGTTTCCGCCCCCCGACGGTGCCCGTGGGGACGTCGCGACTGCGGTTGACCGCGCGGGCCTCGCTGACCGCCGACGAACTCGAGGGCGCCGGTGCGGTGCTGGCGGGTGTGCTGGCCGAAGCACGCTCATGAGCGTGCTGGTGGTCACCGGCACCGGCACCGGGGTGGGCAAGACGGTGGCCACCGCGGCGCTGGCCTGCCATGCCCGGCTCGCCGGTATGGACGTGGCGGTGTGCAAGCCGGTGCAGACCGGTACCGCCGAGGGCGATGACGATCTGGCCGAGACGGGCCGGCTGTCGGGGGTCTCGGCGTTGTTCCCCGGGGCGCGCTATCCCGATCCGCTGGCTCCGGTGGCGGCCGCCGAGGCGGCCGGGCGGGCGTTGCCGACCCGCGCCGAGCTGGTGGACACGGTCCGCGGCGCCGACGCGCCGGGGCGCCTGACCCTCGTCGAGGGCGCGGGAGGGCTGCTGGTCGAGCTGGGTGAGGGCGGCTGCACGCTGCGCGACCTGGCCGTCGACCTCGGTGCCGCGGTCGCCATCGTCGTCGCGGCCGGGTTGGGCACGCTGAACGACACCGCGCTGAACCTCGAGGCGCTCGCTTCCCGGGGGCTGTCGTGTGCGGGGCTGATCGTCGGGAGTTGGCCGCGGCGGCCGGGACCCGCCGAGATCTCCAACCGGGCGACCCTGCCACGGATGGCGCCGCTGCGCGGGGTGCTTCCGGTCGGGGCCGGCGCACTGTGCCCGGCGGAGTTCGAGGCGCTGAGCGCGCAGGTCTTCGAGCCGGGCTGGGTCACCGGGCTGGTCGCCTGAGGTGGTGCACTCGGTCGAGCTGCTGTTCGACGAACGCACCGAGGCGCAGGTGCGGCGGATGTGGTCGGCCCTCGACGACGCCGGACTGCCCAGCCAGGCCCGCCATCGCTCGGCGAGCAACCGCCCGCACGTCACGGTCATGGTGGCCGAGCGGCTCGGCGCCGCCGTCGACGAGGAGCTGGCCGCCCTCCCGGACCTCGCGGACGCACTGCCCCTGGAGTGCACGGTGGGCGCGCCGCTGGTGTTCGGCGGGGGCCGGCTGGTCCTCGCGCGCCTGATCGTCCCGACCGAGGCGCTGCTGGCGCTGCAGCGGCGGGTGTTCGAGGTGTGCGCGCCGCACCTGCACGAGGTGCTCCCGCACGCCGGCCCGGGGCACTGGACCCCGCATGTGACGCTGGGGCGCCGGATCCGGTCCACGGACCTGCCCGCCGCGCTGGAGGCGCTCGCCGAGCTCCGCGGCGATCTGACCGGACGGTTCAGCGGACTCCGGCGCTGGGACGGCGACGCCCGCGTCGAACATCGCCTCGTCGGGCCCTGATGGACCGCCCCGGGCCCGCCACGATCAGCGCGGTACGCCGCCGCGGACCGCGAGCCCGTCGATCAGCAGGGTCAGCCCGAATCCGAAGGCCGCACCCGGGCCCTCGCCGGCGGTGAGTGGCGGGGCAAGCAGGGACTGTCCCTCCGGGAGCGCGCCGGCGGCATCCCACTGCAGCCGCGACTGCTCGTCGGCGGTGAAACCGAGCACGTAGTAGACGACGGTGCGCGCGGCCAGCCCGGCCTGGGTGGCGGCCAGCCCGGCGTCGGTCGCGGCGGCGGCCAGGGCGTTCAGGATGTCGGTGAGTGCCTCGGACTGCCCGGCGGAGAAGCTCGCCGAGACCAGCTCGGATCCGTCGGTGTGCGACAGCAGGGCGTCGCGCAGCCGACCGGCGATCTCGGTGATCCGGGCGCGCCAGTCCCCGTCGGGGACCGCGGCGCGCGCCTGGCCCAGCATGTCGTCGGCGACGGCGCCCAACAGCTGCTGTTTGTTGGCGAAATGCCAGTACAGGGCGCCCGGGGTCACCTCGAGCTCACGGGCCAGCCGGCGCATGGTCAGGTCGGCCAGGCCGTAGTCGTCGAGGATCCGGGTCGCGGTGGCGACCACGTCGCGTTTGTGCAGCTGCACGCCGCTAGCCTAGCCTGAACACCGTTCAATTCGGCGCGGTGCCGGTCCGTCGGGGCCGGACGCCACGCCGGAGCAGGATTGCGACCCGGAGTTCGACCTCGATGTCGACCTGGGGTTCGACCGCGAGGGCATCCTCGAGGTCGACGTGGATCGGGAGGAGAAGCGCCGGTGACACAGGCCGCCATCGACGGCACCGATGTTCTGGATCTGGCCCGCGAGCAGGTGCTCGAGCGGGGCGAGGGTCTCGACCGCGATCAGGTGCTGCGGGTGCTGCAGCTGCCCGACGACCGCCTCGAGGCGCTGCTTTCGCTGGCCCACGATGTGCGGATGCGGTGGTGCGGGCCGGAAATCGAGGTCGAGGGCATCATCAGCCTGAAGACCGGCGGCTGCCCCGAGGACTGCCACTTCTGCTCGCAGTCGGGGCTGTTCGCCTCGCCGGTCCGCAGCGCCTGGCTCGACGTTCCCAGCCTGGTGGAGGCCGCCAAGCAGACCGCGAAGTCCGGCGCCACCGAATTCTGCATCGTGGCGGCGGTGCGCGGCCCCGACGAACGGCTGCTGGCTCAGGTCGCCGCCGGCATCGAGGCCATCCGCAACGAGGTGGACATCCACATCGCCTGCTCGCTGGGCATGCTGAGCGGCGAGCAGGTCGAGCGGCTCGCCGACATGGGTGTGCACCGCTACAACCACAACCTGGAGACCGCGCGCTCCTTTTTCCCCAACGTCGTGACCACCCACAGCTGGGAGGAACGCTGGGAAACGCTGACGATGGTCCGCGAGGCCGGCATGGAGGTGTGCTGCGGCGGGATCCTCGGCATGGGGGAGACGCTGGAGCAGCGGGCCGAGTTCGCCGCCGACCTTGCGGCGTTGAATCCGCACGAGGTGCCGCTGAACTTCCTCAACCCCAGGCCGGGCACGCCCTTCGGTGACCTGGAGGTGCTACCGGCGTCCGAGGCGCTCAAGGCCGTCGCCGCGTTCCGGTTGGCCCTGCCTCGCACGATGTTGCGATTCGCCGGCGGGCGCGAGATCACCCTCGGCGACCTGGGGGCCAAGCAGGGCATCCTGGGCGGCATCAACGCCGTCATCGTCGGCAACTACCTCACCACCCTGGGCCGGCCGGCCGAGGCGGATCTGGAGCTCCTGGAGGACCTGCAGATGCCGATCAAGGCGCTCAACGCGAGCCTGTGATCGGCATCCACGGGTGATGGTCGACGATCTGCCCGCCGCCCTCGGGGCCGGCGCCTACAACGTCTACACCGGTGTCGAGTCCACCCAGGCGACGGGGGCCGCGGTGCCCACGGCGGCGCAGCTGGGTCTGGAACCGCCGCGATACTGCGCCGCGTGCGGGCGCCGCATGACCGTCCAGGTGCGTCCCGACGGCTGGTGGGCGAGATGTTCGCGTCACGGCCGCGTCGATTCCAGCGAACTGGAGCGGCGATGACCGCGCCCGGGAGCGGCGTGCGCCCGAATCCCGGCGCGGTACCGGGATTTCGCCCCCGGCGCTCGGCGGCGGTGGTGTTCGGCACGCTGTGCGCGGCGGGTGTGGTCGTCGGGCTGCTCTGGGCGGCGTTGGCGCCCCCGGTGCACGGCGTCATCGTGCTCAATCGCAGCGGTGACCGGATCCAGGGCTATCTGGGCAACGAGGCCGACAACTTCTTCGTGGCCGCGTTCCTGATGCTGGGCATGTTGTCGGTGGTGGCGGTGGTGGCCGCGGTCTGGGCCTGGCAGTGGCGGGCCTACCGGGGACCCCTGATGGTCGCCGGTCTGTCGGGCGGTGCCGTCGCGGCGGCGGCGATCGCCACCGGTGTCGGGGCGGCTCTGGCGCGGCTGCGTTACGGCGCGATCGACATCGCGGCGGCGCCGGTGACCCCGGAGAATCGGGTGCATTACGTCACCGAGGCGCCGTCGGTCTTCTTCGGGCACGGCCCGCTGGAGGTGGTGGCCACGTTGCTGGCGCCGGCGGCGGTGGCGGCGCTGGTCTACGCGCTGCTGGCGGTCTCGACCGCCCGCGACGACCTCGGTGGCTACCCGCCTCAGCTGCAGCGCGGTGCGGACCTGCCGCAGGTGGTCACCGGGGGCGCGGTGACCACGGCCTGGCAGCGGCCCGCGAAGTAGGGCAGCGGTCCCCGGCCGATCACTGCGTGATGTGCGCCACCGGATTCGGATTCGGACCCGGCTTGACGGTAGGTTCTGGCGCGGCAGCATGCCCTGCCCGCCGGGGGTGACCGGCCTGGGTCCCGGCATGAGAGTGCGCTGATGCACCTGCCTCTCCGTACCCGATGGATGCACGCGTGACCCGGTGGACGCACGCGTGTGTGTGAAAGCCGCCCTGCGGCGACCCCGAATTGGAGTGTCTTGGCTAACCGCGACGCGACGTCGACGCCCTCAACCGTGCCGCAGGCCGGCGAGCCCGGAACGTCGGTGCTGGCCGCTCTGCGCTCCCCGCGCCGGCTCAAGACCGAGGTGCTGGCCGGCCTGGTGGTCGCCCTGGCCCTGATCCCGGAAGCGATCTCGTTCTCGATCATCGCCGGCGTCGACCCCCAGGTGGGGCTGTTCGCGTCGTTCACGATGGCCGTCACGATCGCCTTCGTGGGCGGACGCCCGGCGATGATCTCCGCCGCGACCGGGGCGATCGCGCTGGTCATCGCTCCGCTGGCCCGTCAGTACGGCATGGACTACTTCGTGGCCGCGGTCCTGTTGGCCGGGGTGTTCCAGATCCTGCTCAGCGTGTTCGGGGTGGCGCGGCTGATGCGCTTCGTTCCCCGCAGCGTCATGGTCGGTTTCGTCAACGCGCTGGCGATCCTCATCTTCACCGCCCAGCTGCCGCACCTGCTGGGCGTGCCGGCCCTGGTGTATCCGTTCGTGGCGGTCGGCCTGCTGATCATGGTGTTCCTGCCCAAGATCACCACCGCCGTGCCCGCACCGCTGGTGGCCATCGTGGTGCTCACCGTCGCGGCGCTGGCCTGGGGGATCGACCTTCCCGACGTCAGCGACGAGGGCCAGCTGCCCTCCAGCCTGCCGGCGCTGTTCGTGCCGCACGTGCCGCTGACCCTGGAGACCCTGCGCATCGTGGCTCCGTATGCCCTGGCCATGGCGCTGGTGGGCCTGCTGGAATCGCTGATGACCGCCAAGCTCGTCGACGACATCACCGACACCCACTCCGACAAGACCCGGGAAGGCTGGGGCCAGGGGGTGGCCAACGTGGTCACCGGCCTCTTCGGCGGGATGGGCGGCTGCGCGATGATCGGCCAGACCATGATCAACGTGAAGGTGTCGGGAGCCCGTACCCGCATCTCGACGTTCCTCGCCGGCGTGTTCCTGCTGGGGCTGGTCGTCGGGCTGGGCGACGTCGTGGGAATGATCCCGATGGCCGCGCTGGTGTCGGTGATGATCATGGTCTCGGTCGGCACGATGGACTGGCACAGCATCAGCCCCGCCACGCTGCGCCGGATGCCGCGCAGCGAGACGATGGTCATGCTCGCCACGGTGGTCGTCACGGTCGTCAGTCACAACCTGGCCTACGGCGTGATCGTCGGGTCGCTGACGGCGATGGTGCTCTTCGCGCGCCGGGTGGCGCATTGGATGACCGTGCAGAAGACCAGGGAGACCGGTGCCGGCGGCACCGACAGGGTCGTCTACCGGGTCTCGGGGGAGCTGTTCTTCGCCTCCAGCAACGATCTCGTCTATCAGTTCGACTACACCGGTGACCCCGCCGAGGTGGTCATCGACATGGCCGATTCCCATGTCTGGGACGCCTCCACCGTCGCCGCGCTGGACGCGATCGAGACCAAGTACCGCGCCAGGGGCAAGGACGTCACAATCGTTGGGCTGAACGAGGATTCGGCCGAACGCCACGGCCGCCTGTCCGGGCGGCTGGGTGCGGCGCACTAGGCGCCGCCTCGCCGAGGCTGCAAACTGTGACGGGCCCACCCGGGCGACGCGTACAACATCTGCAGTGTCGGCGGGGGGAACTCAGAGGTCGAAGCGCGACAGCGGCGAGCGGTGCACGGCACGGCCGGTGAGCACCCGGGCCGTGATGGCGCCCAGCCGCAGCATTCCGCGGTAGGTCGACGGGTTGAACAACGTCGGCCACTTGGTGCGCACGATGTGGTCGTGCAGCGGGCGGCCGGCGAATCGGTCGCGCAGCCAGCGCAGCGTCATCGGTGCGGACATCGGGTGCAGCAGCATGTGCTCGCTGAACAGGTCGCGGTGGTAGGTCACCCGGGAGCCGCCGCGCGCGTAGGTGTGGGCCAGCTCGTCGATGTCGTTGACGTCGATCACCCGGTCGTGCACGGCCTGGACGAGCAGCACCGGCACGTCGGGGGCCTCGACGCCGAGCTTGATGTCGGCGAAGACGCGTTGCACCTCGGGCAGGTCGAGGATCTCCTCCAACGGGCGATCGACCAGGGTTCCCATGTCCCGGCCGGCCATCCGCAACAGCGCGGCCACGGTGGTCATCTCCTCGACCTCGGCCAGCATCGCCTTGCCCGCGTCGGTGGCGTGCTCGGAGATCACCCGGTCCAGTTCGGGGTAGATGTGCGACAGTGCCGCCACCACCATGGCCGGCAGCCCGGAGTACACACTGCCGTTGAGCCGGCGGAAGGCGTGACCCAGATCGCCGACGGGCGAGCCCAGCACCGCGCCGACGATGTTGAGCTCGGGTGCATAGCGCCCGGCGGTCTCGGCGGCCCAGGCGGTGGCCAGCCCGCCGCCGGAATACCCCCACAGGCCGACGGGCGCCTCGGCGTCCAGATCCAGCCGGTCGCAGGCCACCGCGGCGCGCAGGCCGTCGAGTACGTGGTAGCCCGGTTCGTGCGGTGCGCCCCACATGCCTTCGATGCCTTCGTGGTCCGGGACCGACACCGCCCAGCCTTCGGCCAGCGCGGCCGCGACCAGCAGGAATTCCAGCTGCGCCAGCGAGCCCAGGGCGTGGGCGCCGCGGCGCAGTGCGTAGGAGGGGAAGCAGCGCCCGGCCACGGCGTCGATCGCGCACTGGTAGGACACGATCGGACACGGCCCCTCGCCGCGCTCGGCGGGTGTCATCACGGTGGTCACCGCGGCCGCGGGCTCACCGTGCATGTCCGTCGTGCGGTAGAGCAGCTGCACGGCGGTGAACTGCTGGGGGATGAGGCCCAGAAACGCGAGTTCGACGTCGCGGGTGCGGAACACGGTGCCCGGTTCGGCGTGCTCGAACCCCGGTGGGGGCAGATAGAACGGATCCTGCGCGGGAAGGGTGGGCCGGCGACCGGACCGGATCGGTTCGTGCTGCGGCCGGCCGATCCAGGCCGCCGTCGAGGCGGTCGCGTTGCCGAGCTCCATGCGGACTCCCTTCCGGGGGCGAAACGACCCCGAAAGAGCATTGTCTCTTAGTGAACCCTTAAATTTCCAATCGGGGGGTCAGGTCGGTGGGCGCAGCGCGGCGAACTCGTCGGTCACCCGCAGCAGCGAGTCGGTGAATCGGTAGAGCGCGGCCGGGCGCCCGCCGCTTCGCCCGGCGGGCGCGGTGGTGCCGGTGCGGGTGATCACTCCGCGGCGCGCCAGCACGCGCTGCAGGTTGGTGGCGTCGACCTGGTAGCCCAGTGCGGCGCTGTAGATGTCGCGCAGCGTGGACAGGGCGAATTCCCTGGGGGCCAGGGCGAATCCGATGTTGGTGTACGACAGTTTGGCCACCAGGCGGGCGTGGGCGTGGGCCACCATGGGGCCGTGGTCGAAGGCCATCGGCGGCAGGGCGCTGACCGGGTGCCAGCGGGTGTCCGGCGGCAGCTCGGGGGTGGCGGGGGAGGGCACCAGGCCCAGGAACGTGGTGGCGATGGTGCGGGCCCCCGGCACCCGGTGCGGATCGGAGAACACCGCCAGCTGTTCCAGGTGGGCGATCTCACGCAGGTCGACCTTCTCGGCCAGTTGACGGCGGACTGAACTCGTCATGTCCTCGTCGTGACGCAGGCTGCCGCCGGGCAGCGCCCACGCGCCGCGCTGCGGATCCATCGCCCGTTCCCAGAGCAGCACGCTGAGCTGCGGCTTCGGCGTGTCGAGGCGGCGAACCTGGAAGACCACGGCGAGCACCTCGTGGGCGGTGTTACCATTGGTCATGTTTTCGATCATAAGTCGAAAACCTCGACGGCGAAAGGAGCGGTCATGACGGTGCTGGACCGCCTCGATACCGGGCTCGCAGCACGGATCCAGGACGGCCCCCAGGGCTACTGGGGGGTCGACGGCGACGAGGAATGGGCTGCCGAGATCAAACGGCTGGTCACGCTGCGCGGCGCCACCCTGCTCGCGCACAACTACCAGTTGCCGGCCATCCAGGACGTCGCCGACCACGTCGGGGACTCGCTGGCGCTGTCCCGGATCGCCGCGGAGGCGCCCGAGGACACCATCGTGTTCTGCGGTGTGCACTTCATGGCCGAGACCGCCAAGATCCTGTCCCCGGACAAGACGGTGCTGATCCCGGACCAGCGGGCGGGCTGCTCGCTGGCCGACTCGATCACCGCCGACGAACTGCGGGCCTGGAAGGACGAGCATCCCGACGCCGTCGTGGTCTCCTACGTCAACACCACCGCGGCGGTCAAGGCGCTGACCGACGTCTGCTGCACCTCGTCGAACGCCGTGGAGGTCGTGGCGTCCATCCCCGAGGACCGCGAGGTGCTGTTCTGCCCCGACCAGTTCCTCGGTGCCCATGTGCGGCGGGTCACCGGGCGCAAGAACCTGCACGTCTGGGCCGGCGAATGCCACGTCCACGCCGGGATCAACGGCGACGAGCTGGCCGAGCAGGCCCGCAGCCACCCCGACGCCGAGCTGTTCGTGCACCCCGAATGCGGCTGTGCCACCTCGGCCCTCTACCTGGCCGGTGAGGGTGCCGTCCCCGCCGACCGGGTCAAGATCCTGTCCACCGGCGGCATGCTCGACGAAGCGCGGCAGGCCGGGGCCACGGGTGTGCGCCAGGTGCTGGTGGCCACCGAGGTCGGGATGCTGCACCAGTTGCGCAGGGCCGCGCCGGATATCGACTTCCAGGCGGTCAACGACCGGGCGAGCTGCCGGTACATGAAGATGATCACCCCGGCGGCATTGCTGCGCTGCCTGATCGAGGGCGCCGACGAGGTGGACGTCGACCCGGAGACGGCGCGCCTGGCCCGGGCCAGCGTGCAACGGATGATCGGGATCGGTCAGCCCGGCGGCGGGGAATGACCGCCGGGCCCGCCTGCGGTGGCGTCGGACGCTGGCAACAGCGCGCCGATGTCGTCGTGATCGGTACCGGCGTGGCCGGGCTGGCCGCCGGGCTGGCCGCCCACCGCGCCGGCAGCAAGGTCGTCGTGCTGAGCAAGGCCGGCGCCGGGCACGGATCCACGGCGACCTTCTACGCCCAGGGCGGGCTGGCGGTCGTGCTGCCGGACACCGACGACTCGATCGAGTCGCACGTGCAGGACACCCTGGCCGCCGGCGGCGGGCTCTGCGAGCCGGAGGCGGTTCGTTCCATCGTCGCCGACGGCTACCGCGCGGTCGTCCGGCTGGTCGCCGACGGCGCGCACTTCGACGAATCCACCCCCGGCCGGTGGGCACTGACCCGCGAGGGCGGGCACTCCCGGCGCCGCATCATCCACGCCGGCGGTGACGCCACCGGCGCCGAGGTGCAGCGGGCCCTGGACGCCGCCGCGGCGACCCTCGACATCCGCCACGGCCATGCGGTCCTGCGGATCCTGCGGGACACCAACGGGGTCACCGGTGTGCTCGTGCGCAGCAACGACGGCGAGGGGGTGATCCACGCGCCGTCGGTCATCCTGGCCACCGGAGGCCTGGGGCACCTCTACCGCGCCACCACCAACCCCGAGGGGTCCACCGGTGACGGCGTCGCGCTGGGGTTGTGGGCCGGTGCCGACGTCGCCGACATCGAGTTCGTCCAGTTCCATCCCACGATGCTCTATACCGGGCTCCATACCGGACCGGGAGCCGGCCGGCGGCCGTTGATCACCGAGGCCATCCGGGGCGAGGGCGGACGGCTGATCGACGCCCGCGGGGACTCGGTCACCGCCGGGGTTCATCCCCTCGGCGACCTGGCCCCCCGTGACGTGGTGGCCGCCGCCATCGACGCCGGGCTCCAGCGCAGCGGCGACGAGTGCGTGTTCCTCGACGCCCGCGGCATCGCCGACTTCGGGGTGCGTTTCCCCACCGTCACCGCGTCCTGCCGCGCGGCCGGGATCGACCCGGCGCGGCAACCGATTCCGGTGGTGCCCGGGGCGCATTACAGCTGCGGGGGCGTGGTCACCGACGTGTCGGGCCGCACCCGGGTCGCCGGCCTGTTCGCCGCCGGTGAGGTCGCCAGGACCGGGATGCACGGCGCGAACCGGCTGGCCTCCAACAGCCTGCTGGAAGGGCTGGTCGTGGGTGAGCGTGCCGGCGGCGAGGCCGCCGCGCACGCGGTGGCCGCCGGCACCGTGCGGGCCCGGTTGCCCGAGGCGGTCGCGGGTGCCGCACTGGACCGTGCACGGCTGCAGGCGGCGATGTCGCGGCATGGTTCGGTGGTGCGCACCGGCCCGGGTCTGGCCGCGCTTTCCGACGCACTGGACGAGGCAACCACGGTGCGGGTCACGTCGCGGCGGGCCTTCGAGGACGTCGCCCTGACCCTGACGGCGCGGGCGCTCGCGGCGGCGGCCGCCGCGCGCACCGAGAGCCGCGGCTGCCACCACCGGGCCGACCACACCGAAGCCGACCCGGCCCAGGCCCACAGCCGTACCGTGCGGCTGTGCGGGGACCGCGTCGAGGCCGGCGCGCGAGTCGAGGCGCCGGCCGTGCCGGCGGCGGTGTGTTGACGATGTCGCGGGCCACCCTGGACGACACGCTGCTCGCCGAGGCGCGCGCCACCATCGAACGCGCCCTCGAGGAGGACCTGCGCTACGGTCCCGACGTCACCACCGAGGCCACCGTGCCCGCCGCGTCGGTCAGCACCGCGGCGATGGTGACCCGGGCGGACGGTGTGGCCGCCGGTGTCGAGATCGCCCTGCTGGTGCTCGATGAGGTGGTCGGCCCCGGCGGCTACCGGGTACTGGGCCGTGCCGACGACGGCGACCGGTTGCGCCGCGGGGACTCGCTGTTGACCGTGGAGGCGCAGACCCGGGGACTGCTGACCGCCGAACGCACCATGCTCAACCTGGTCTGCCACCTGTCGGGGATCGCCACCACGACCGCGGCGTGGGTGGCCGCGGTCGAGGGCACCGCCGCCCGGATCCGCGACACCCGCAAGACGCTGCCCGGATTGCGGGCACTGCAGAAGTACGCGGTGCGCGTCGGTGGGGGATTCAACCATCGGATGGGGCTCGGCGACGCCGCCCTGATCAAGGACAACCACGTCGCGGCGGCGGGTTCGGTGGTCGCCGCACTGCGGGCGGTGCGCGCGGCCGCACCCGGGCTGCCGTGCGAGGTCGAGGTCGACTCCCTGGAAGAGCTCGACGACGTACTCTCCGAGGACCTCGGCGAACCCGGTGCGCTGGTGCTGCTGGACAACTTCGCCATCTGGGAGACCCAGATCGCCGTGCAGCGCCGCGATACGCGCGCACCGGGGGTCAAGCTGGAATCCTCCGGCGGGCTCTCCCTGGAGAATGCCGCTGGCTACGCCGGCACCGGCGTCGACTATCTGGCCGTCGGGGCACTCACCCATTCGGTGCGGGTGCTCGACATCGGCCTAGACATGTGAGACGTGTGAGGCACGTGAGGCCCGGGCGCCGTCACACCGCGGCGCCGCGGCGCACCAGGGATAGGATCACCGCCGCACCGGCGAACAGCCCCGAGAACGTCCGGCTCAGCAAAGTCTGCTGGCGCGGGGTGCGCAGCCAGCCCAGCAGCCGCGCGGCCAGCCCCGCGTAGGCACCCATAACCACCAGATCGACCACGACCATCGTCGCCCCGATCGCCAGGTACTGGGGCAGCAGCGGCGCCGCGGGCACCACGAACTGAGGCAGCACCGCCAGCAGGAAGACCAGCCCCTTGGGGTTGCTGACGTTCACCAGGGTGCCCCGGACCAGCATCGACCACCCGCCGGCGGGTTGTGCGCCGTGCATCCGGGCCCGCAGGTCGATGGCACCGTTGCGCCACTGCTGGACCGCCAGGTAGACCAGGTAGCAGACCCCGAGCCACTTGATGATGGTGAAGGCCAGCGCCGAGCTGGCGACCACCGCGCCCAGCCCCACCGCGACCAGCAACAGTTGCGTCATCAGCCCGATTTCGAGCCCGACGATGGCCCAGTAGCTACGGCGCAGACCGTGCGACAGGCCGGTGGCCATGGACAGAATGGCACCGGCGCCGGGCGACACGCTGATGGCGATCGCCGCGCCCAGAAAGGCCAACCACAGTTGCGGTTCCATCGCGGCAGTGTGCCAACCGGCGGCCTCGCAGCTCAAACGATTTTTATTCGGCTGGACCGATCAGGGACAATTGCGGTGATGGCTGGTTTTGAGATGTCCCGGATCGACCTGCGCGCCCGCCCCCTGTCGGCCGCCCAGTTGCGTGCCGCGCTGCCGCGCGGGGGTGTCGACGTCGACGCGGTGGTACCGAAGGTGCGCCCGATCGTCGACGACGTCGCCACCCGGGGCGCCGCGGCCGCACTCGACTACGGCGAGTCGTTCGACGGGGTGCGCCCGGCGGCGGTGCGGGTCCCGCAGGAGGCGCTGCAGGAGGCGCTGAGCAGCCTGGACGCCGAGGTCCGCGCCGCGCTGCAGGTCGCGATCGACCGCACCCGCACCGTGCACGCCGACCAGCGCCGGGTTGACACCACCACCGAGCTGGCCGCCGGCGCCACGGTCACCGAGCGCTGGGTGCCCGTCGAGCGCGTCGGTCTGTACGTGCCCGGCGGAAACGCGGTCTATCCCTCCAGCGTGGTCATGAACGTGGTGCCGGCCCAGACCGCCGGGGTGGAGTCGCTGGTCATCGCCAGCCCCCCGCAGGCCTCCGGCCACGGCGTCTTCCACGGCCTGCCCCACCCGACCATCCTGGCGGCGGCCCGACTGCTCGGCGTCGACGAGGTGTGGGCGGTCGGCGGGGCGCAGGCGGTGGCGCTGCTGGCCTACGGCGGCACCGACACCACCGGCGACGAGCTGGCCCCGGTGGACATGATCACCGGTCCCGGCAACATCTACGTCACCGCCGCCAAGCGGATCTGCCGCTCGCAGGTCGGCATCGACGCCGAAGCCGGCCCCACCGAGATCGCGATTCTGGCCGACCACACCGCCGACCCCGTCCACGTCGCCGCCGACCTGATCAGCCAGGCCGAGCATGACGAGATGGCGGCCAGTGTGCTGGTGACGCCCAGCCCGGAGCTGGCCGCCGCGACCGACGCCGAGCTGACCCGGCAGTTGGAGACGACCGTGCACCGCCAGCGCGTGACCACGGCGCTGTCGGGCAGGCAGTCGGCCACCGTGCTCGTCGACGACCTCGACGAGGGCGTGCGGGTGGTCAACGCCTACGCCGCCGAGCACCTGGAGATCCAGACACTGGACGCGGCCCGGGTCGCCACCCGGATCCGTTCGGCGGGCGCGATCTTCGTGGGCGCGTTCTCCCCGGTGAGCCTGGGTGACTACTGCGCGGGATCCAACCACGTGCTGCCGACGGCCGGATGTGCCCGGCACTCCAGCGGACTGTCGGTCCAGACCTTCCTGAAGGGCATCCACGTGGTCGACTACACCGAGGCCGCGCTCAAGGACGTGGCCGGCGACGTGATCATCCTGGCCAAGGCCGAGAACCTGCCCTCGCACGGTGAAGCGGTGCGCCGGAGGTTCGAGCGGTGACCAGCCCCGGCGGCCAGGTGACCCTGGCCGATCTCCCGCTGCGTGAGGACCTGCGCGGCAAATCACCGTACGGCGCACCGCAACTGGTGGTTCCCGTGCGGCTGAACACCAACGAGAACCCGCACCCGCCGACGGCGGCGCTGGTCGACGACGTCGTGCGGTCGGTGCGTGAGGTGGCCGGTGAGCTGCACCGCTACCCGGACCGGGATGCGGTGGCCCTGCGGACCGATCTGGCCGCTTACCTGACCGTGGCCACCGGGGTCCGGCTGGGCGTGGAGAATCTGTGGGCGGCCAACGGTTCCAACGAGATACTGCAGCAGCTGCTGCAGGCGTTCGGTGGCCCCGGCCGCAGCGCCATCGGGTTCGTCCCGTCGTATTCGATGCATCCGATCATCTCCGACGGCACGCAGACCGAGTGGATCGAGGCGGCGCGCTCCGAGGACTTCGGTCTGGACGTGGAGGCCGCGATCTCCGCGGTGACGCTGCGCCGGCCCGACGTGGTCTTCGTGGCCAGCCCCAACAACCCTTCCGGGCAGAGTGTTCCGCTGCCCGACCTGCGTCGTGTGCTGGAGGCGCTGTCCGCGACGCCCGGCGGCATCATGATCGTCGACGAGGCCTACGGCGAGTTCTCCTCACAGCCCAGCGCCGTCGAACTGATCGGGGAATTCCCCGCCAGGCTCGTGGTCACCCGCACCATGAGCAAGGCCTTCGCGTTCGCCGGCGGGCGGCTGGGGTATCTGGCCGCGGCGCCGGCGGTCATCGAGGCGCTGCTGCTGGTGCGGTTGCCCTACCACCTGTCGATGCTGACCCAGGCCGCCGCGCGCGCCGCGCTGCGCCACGCCGACGACACCCTCGGCAGTGTGGCGACGTTGATCGCCGAGCGTGAGAGGGTGTCAGAAGCGCTACGTACCATGGGGTTCCGGGTGGTACCCAGCGACGCGAACTTCGTGCTCTTCGGTCAGTTCGCCGACGCCCATTCGACCTGGCAGCGTTACCTCGACATGGGGATCTTGATCCGCGACGTCGGTATTCCCGGCTATCTGCGCGCCACCACCGGCTTGGCCGCGGAGAACGACGCGCTGCTGGATGCCAGTGCGCGGCTGGCCGGTACCGAACTCGTCTCAACGGTAGGAGCACAGTGAGTCGCCTGGCGAAGGTCGAACGCAAGACCAAGGAATCCGACATCGTCGTCGAGCTGGACCTCGACGGAACCGGGCAGGTCCACGTCGACACCGGTGTGCCCTTCTTCGATCACATGCTGACCTCGCTGGGCAGCCACGCCAGCTTCGACCTGAAGGTCTGCGCCAAGGGGGACATCGAGATCGAGGCGCACCACACGGTGGAGGACACCGCGATCGTGCTCGGCACCGCGCTGGGCCAGGCGCTGGGGGACAAGAAGGGCATCCGCCGGTTCGGCGACGCCTTCATCCCGATGGACGAGGCGCTGGCCCACGCCGCGGTGGATGTGTCCGGCCGGCCGTACTTCGTGCACACCGGCGAACCGGAGTACATGGTGGACTTCACCATCGCCGGCTCCAGCGCCCCCTACCACACCGTGATCAACCGCCACGTGTTCGAATCCCTGGCGTTCAACGCGCGCATCGCCCTGCACGTGCGCACGCTCTACGGTCGCGACCCGCACCACATCACCGAGGCGCAGTACAAGGCCGTGGCCCGTGCGCTGCGTCAGGCGGTCGAGCCCGATCCCCGGATCAGCGGGATCCCGTCGACCAAAGGCGCCCTGTGAGCGCTGCCAGGAAGGTCGTCGTCCTCGACTACGGCTCGGGCAACCTGCGTTCGGCGCAGCGCGCGCTGGAACGGGTGGGGGCCGAGGTCGAGGTCACCGCCGACGCGGCGGCAGCGCTGGCGGCCGACGGACTGGTGGTTCCCGGCGTCGGCGCGTTCGAGGCGTGCATGACCGGGCTGCGCGGGATCGGCGGCGAGAAGATCATCGACGACAGGGTTCGCGCGGGCCGTCCGGTCCTGGGCGTGTGTGTGGGCATGCAGATTCTGTTCGCCCGCGGGGTGGAGTTCGGGGTGGAGTCGGTGGGCTGCGGACAGTGGCCCGGGTCGGTCACGCGCCTGCACGCCCCGGTGATCCCGCACATGGGGTGGAACGTCGTCGACTCCGCCCCGGGCAGCCTGCTGTTCAAGGGCATCAGCCCCGACACCCGGTTCTACTTCGTGCATTCCTACGCCGCGCGGAGCTGGGAGGGTGGTCCCGACGCGCTGCTGACGTGGGCCACCCACCACGAGCGCTTCCTGGCCGCCGTGGAGGACGGGCCGCTGTCGGCCACGCAATTTCATCCGGAGAAGAGCGGTGACGCGGGTGCGGCACTGCTCGCGAATTGGGTTGAGGGACTGTAACTTTGAACGCTTCAGGCGCGAAGGTGCCATTGATCCTGCTGCCCGCGGTCGACGTCGTCGACGGCAAGGCGGTGCGGCTGGTGCAGGGCAAGGCCGGCAGTGAGACCGAGTACGGGTCGGCGCTGGAGGCAGCCCTGGGCTGGCAGAGCGACGGCGCGCAGTGGATTCACCTGGTCGACCTCGACGCCGCCTTCGGTCGCGGCTCCAACCGGGAGTTGCTCGCCGAGGTCGTCGGCAAGCTCGACGTCGACGTCGAGCTGTCCGGCGGAATCCGCGATGACGAGTCCCTGACGGCGGCTCTGGCCACCGGGTGCGCCCGCGTCAACATCGGCACCGCGGCACTGGAGAACCCGCAGTGGTGTGCCCGGGCGATCGCCGAACACGGTGAGCGCGTCGCGGTCGGACTCGACGTGCAGATCGACCAGTCCAGGGCCGAGGGCACCCACCGGCTGCGTGGGCGCGGCTGGGAGAGCGACGGCGGGGATCTGTGGGAGGTGCTCGACCGCCTGGAACGTGAAGGCTGTTCCCGCTACGTGGTCACCGACGTCACCAAGGACGGCACCCTGACCGGCCCGAACCTGGAACTGCTCGACGCCGTCGCCCAGCGCGCCGACGCGCCGGTGATCGCCTCCGGCGGGGTCTCCAGCCTGGACGACCTGCGGGCCATCGCCACGCTGACCGGCCGCGGGGTGGAGGGGGCGATCGTCGGGAAGGCCCTCTACGCAGGGCGTTTCACGCTGCCGCAGGCATTGTCCGCGGTCAGCGGGTAGGCGCGATGATCGAGCCCGACCGGCTAGCCGAGCTGACGGCCATCGCCGCCGAGATCCTCGACGAGGCCTCCGAACCGTTCATCGCCGGTCACCGCGCCGACTCTGCGGTCCTCAAGAAGGGCAACGACTTCGCGACCGAGGTGGACCTGGCGATCGAGCGCCAGGTCGTCAAGGCACTCGCCGAGCGCACCGGAATCGGCGCGCACGGCGAGGAGTTCGGCGGGGAGCCGATCGATTCCGAGACCGTGTGGGTGCTGGATCCCATCGACGGAACCTTCAACTACGCCGCCGGATCCCCGTTGGCCGCCATCCTGCTGGGGCTGCTCCACCGGGGTGAGCCGGTGCTGGGGCTGACGTGGCTGCCGTTCATGGGGCAGCGCTACACCGCGATGGCGGGTGGCCCGTTCCGGGCCAACGGGGTGGCCCTGCCGCCCCTGTCGTCGCCGCCACTGGCCGAAACCATCGTGGGGATACAGAATTTCAACATCGATTCGCGCGGCCGCTTCCCCGGCCGGTACCGGGCCGCGGTGCTGGCCGAGCTGAGCCGGGAGTGCTCGCGCGTGCGGATGCACGGCGCCACCGGCATCGATCTGGCCTACGTCGGGGCGGGCATCCTGGGCGCGGCGATCAGCTTCGGCCACCATGTCTGGGACCACGCCGCCGGGGCCGCCCTGGTGCGGTCGGCCGGTGGCATCGTCACCGACCTGGGTGGCACCCCCTGGTCGCCGGAGTCGAGGTCGGTGCTGGCCGCCGCGCCCGGCGTGCACGAGCGGGTCCTGGAGATCATCGCCGCAGTCGGAGCCCCGGAGGATTACCTGTGACCACCCCTGCGAGCACCGCCTCGAACACCGCCGAAGTCGGGCTGGCCACCCGGGTCATCCCGTGCCTGGACGTCGACGACGGACGGGTGGTCAAGGGCGTGAACTTCGAGAACCTGCGTGACGCCGGGGATCCGGTGGAACTGGCCGCCTTCTACGACGCCGAGGGCGCCGACGAGCTGACCTTCCTGGACGTGACGGCGTCCTCGTCGGGCCGGGCGACCATGCTGGACGTGGTGCAGCGCACCGCCGAGCAGGTGTTCATTCCGCTGACCGTCGGGGGCGGCATCCGGTCGGTCGACGATATCGACGTACTGCTGCGCGCGGGGGCCGACAAGGTCTCGGTCAACACCGCCGCCATCGCCCGGCCCGACCTGCTGGCCGAGATGTCGCGGGTGTTCGGTTCGCAGTGCATCGTGTTGTCCGTCGACGCCCGAACGGTGCCGGCGGGCTCGGCGCCGACCCCGTCGGGCTGGGAGGTCACTACCCACGGTGGGCGGCGCGGCACCGGCATCGACGCCGTCGAGTGGGCCACCCGGGGCGCCGAGCTGGGCGTGGGGGAGATCCTGCTGAACTCGATGGATGCCGACGGCACCAAGGCGGGATTCGACCTGCCCATGCTGCGCGCGGTCCGCGCCGCCGTCGAGGTCCCGGTGATCGCCAGCGGCGGGGCCGGGGCGGTCGAGCACTTCGCCCCCGCGGTGGCGGCCGGGGCCGACGCGGTGCTGGCCGCCAGCGTGTTCCATTTCCGGGAGCTGACCATCGGCGAGGTGAAGGCGGCCATGGCGGCCGCGGGGGTCGTGGTGCGGTGAGCACCGGGGAGCAGGGTGCGGTGAGCACCGGGGAGCAGGGTGCGGTGAGCACCGGGGAGCAGGGTGCGGTGAGCACCGGGGAGCAGGGTGCGGTGAGCACCGGGGAGCAGGGTGCGGTGACGCCGCTGGATCCGGCGATCGCGGCGCGGCTGAAGCGCAACTCCGAGGGACTGTTCACCGCAGTCGTACAGGAGCGCGGCAGCGGTGATGTCCTGATGGTGGCGTGGATGGACGACGCGGCGCTGGCCCGCACACTGCGGACGCGCGAGGCGACGTACTTCTCGAGATCCCGGGGCGAGCAGTGGATCAAGGGCGCCACCTCGGGACACACCCAGTACGTTCACGCGGTGCAGCTGGACTGCGACGGCGACGCGGTGCTGCTCCAGGTCGATCAGGTGGGCGGCGCCTGTCACACCGGGGACCACAGCTGTTTCGACGCCGACATGCTGCTGGCCTCCGAACCCGCCGATGACGCCGGATAGCCGGCTCGCCGATGACGCCCGTTAGCCGGCGCGCCGATGACGCCCGATAGCCGGCCCGCCGGCTGTGCCGCGTTTCGGTGCGCCGGTTTGTCGGTGGGCTCGGCGACAATCGCGGCATGACTGACTTCGCTCCGTGGTCGGCCGAGTGGGCTGCCGGTGACACGCCGCAGGCTCGCAAGGCGCGCGGAGCGTTCTTCACCCCGCCGGACATCGCGCGCTACATCGCCGAGTGGGCCATCCGCGGCCCCGGCGAGCGCGTGCTGGAACCCTCGTCGGGAGACGCGTCGTTTCTGGTTGCCGCCGCCGATCGGCTGCGCGGCCTCGGCAACACCCAACCCACCGTCGACGGCGTGGAGATCCATGCCCACAGTGCTCGGGCGGCGCGCCGGCGGGTCGCCGACGCGGGTGGCACCGCGCGCATCAAGGTCGGCGACTTCTTCGCCGAGCGACCGCGACCGCGGTACTCCGCGGTGATCGGCAATCCGCCCTACATCCGCTATCAGGAGTTCCGCGGTGAGAGCCGGGCCCGCTCCCTGCAGGCGGCGCTGAGCGCGGGTGTGGCGTTGTCGCGTCTGGCCTCCAGCTGGGCGGCGTTCACCGTGCATGCCGCGGCGTTTCTGGCCGACGGCGGCCGGCTGGGGCTGGTCCTGCCCGCGGAGCTGCTCAGCGTCAACTATGCCGGCTCGGTGCGCAGATTCCTCTTCGAGCGGTTCGCCACGGTGGACCTGGTGCTCTTCGACGAACAGGTCTTCCCCGGCGCCGAGGCCGACGTGGTGCTGCTGCTGGCCGACGGATTCAACGGCGGGCCCAGCGCGCACGCCACCATCCACCGGGCCGGCAACGCCGAGGGTTTGGATTCGGTTCTTGCACAACATGTCTGGGTCCCGGGTGATCCGGCGGAGAAGTGGGTCAGCGGGCTGATCGGTGCCGGGCCCGCCGGGCACCTGCAGGCGCTCTCCAGCACGGGGGTCTTCACCGCTTTGGAGAACTGGGGTGACACCACGCTGGGCATGGTGACCGGCGCCAACCGGTATTTCGCGTTGTCGCGGCCGCGGATGGACGAGCTGGCCCTCGAACCCGCTGACGTGCTACGCCTGTCACCGCCGGGCAGTGCACATCTGCGCGGGCTGGCGTTGTCCGCGCCGGTGATGCACAGGCTGGAGCGTGCCGGCAAGGCGGTCTACCTCTTCCGCCCGGGGGAGCAGCCCTCCGCGGGGGCGCAGCGCTATATCGAGGCCGGGCACACCGCCGGGATCGACCAGGCCTATAAGTGCCGGATTCGCCGGCCTTGGTACCGGGTGCCGCTGCTCAAGCCCGCGGACCTGCTGCTGACCTGTATGAACGCCGACACCCCACGGCTGGTCGGCAACCCGGCCCGGGCCCATCACCTCAACTCCGTGCACGGGGTGTACCTGCACCCGGAGACCGCCGCGCTGGGGCGCGAGCTGCTGCCGGTGGCCGTGCTCAACTCGGCCACCGTGCTGCACGCCGAGCTTGCCGGGCGATCCTATGGTGGGGGCATCCTCAAACTCGAACCCCGCGAAGCCGACCGCTGGCTGGTGCCCTCGGTGCAACTGATCGCCGACCGGGCCGAGCCGTTGCGCGCCGCCCGCCGCCGGGTGGCCGCGCTGCTGCGGCGGGGTCGGCTGCTCGAGGCGGTCGACATGGTCGACGACGCACTGGATCTGCCCCGCGAGCTGCGTTCCGGTCACGCCGTGCCGGCGTTGCGCTCGGCGCGCGAGGTGCTGGCGTCGCGGCGGATGGCGAGGTCGCGTGGCCGGCGCTGAATCCACCAAGGCCACGGCCTGGGCGTTGTTCGACCGGATCGTCTCCGAGGCCGCACCGGAGGGCCGGCACACCAACCCGTGGCGGGCCGACGAACCCGACCGGGGGCCGGTGTATGTGCCCGACTTCCCGGTGCTGCAGAAGCTGCTGGGCGTACCGCTGTATCTGCACGCAGGCTCGCACACCGGGGTCCCGGCACTGGCCCTCGACGTCTGGCTGGCCTACGAGCTGCGCCGGGCCGGCTTCGACCACGACGCGGTCTGGCCGCGGGCCAGCGATCCGCGGATCATGCCCCGCGCGGTGGCGGCCCTGCTCGACGGGCTGCCCCGTCGCGAGCGGGAAGCGTTGCTGCGCAGGCTGACCGGCAGGGCGGCGGTCAGAGGAGTGGTCGGGTCGGCGGCCAACGTGCTCGGCAAGAACTACGTCAAGCAGGTCGACGTGGTGATCTCGGACTGGGACACCGGGCCCGAGCTGCTGATCAGCACCAAGCGGATGGACTCCAGTTTCGGTAAGAACGCGGCGAACCGGGTCGAGGAAAGCTACGGCGACGCCAAGAACCTGCGCCTGCGCCATCCGCTGGCGGCGTTGGGGTTCGTCTACGGGCTGCGCTCGACGATTCTGGAGACCGAGCCGAACAAGGCCGAATGGCTGATCGACCTACTGGAGAAGCTGGGCAACGAGGACGACGCCTACCACGCCGTGGCGCTGGTCATGCTCGACTACACCGCGCCGGCGGGCACCGAGTCCGAGACCGACGGCGACGACGACGGGGACGACCCGTTCGCGGCGGCCGGGCTGAGCCCCACCCAGTTCGGCGTGGAGTCGGGCATGCTCGACTTCACCGGTATCGGCGACGCCCTGGAGTCGCTTCCCGAGGTCCGCCTGCGCCACGACACCGTGCCGCCACCCCTGCAGCCGGCCGGTTTCCTGGCGGCCATGGTGACGCGCGTGCTGGCGGCGACCCCGGTCAACCGGCACCGCGAGGTCCGCGCGCGGCGCAAGAATCCCACCGCACCAGGGCGGTGACGGCCCGGCGCTACCCGGCGCGCTCGATCCGGTTGCGCAGCGTCTGCAGGGCCCGATCGGCGTGGGCGTCCATGTTGATCTCGCTGGCGATGACGTCGAGGACGCGCCGGTCGGTGTCGATGACGAACGTGGTGCGTTTGACCGGCATCAACTTGCCCAACAGGCCGCGTTTGACTCCGAAGCGCGTGGCGATGGCCCCGTCGGCATCCGACAGCAGCGGATAGTCGAACTTCTGCCGGTCGGCGAACTCGGCCTGCTTGCCCACCGGGTCGGTGCTGATCCCGACGCGCTGCCCGCCCAGCGCGGCGAATTCGGCGCCCAGATCCCGAAAGTGGCAGGCCTCCTTGGTGCATCCGGGCGTCATGGCCGCCGGGTAGAAGAACAGCACCACCGGTCCGTGGCTCAGGAACTCGGTGAGCGAGCGTTCGGCGCCGCTCTGGTCGGGCAGGGTGAAATCGTCGACGACGTCGCCGGTCTTCATGGGGGTCACGCTACGCCGGTGGGTCCTCGAGCGTCGGGCGGCGGTTGGCCGTCTGGGACAATGGCGCCGTGCGAACCAACCATCCCGGCCTGACCACCACGCGGGAGCACTTCAGTGCGCTGGCCGCCGAACACCGCGTGGTGCCGGTCACCCGCAAGGTGCTGGCCGACACCGAGACTCCGCTCTCGGCCTACCGGAAGCTGGCCGCCAACCGCCCCGGCACCTTCCTGCTGGAGTCCGCGGAGAACGGCCGCTCGTGGTCGCGGTGGTCCTTCATCGGCGCCGGTGCCCCCACCGCGTTGACGGTGCGTGACGGGGCCGCGGTGTGGCTGGGCGTCACCCCGCGGGATGCTCCCACCGGGGGTGACCCGCTGCAGGTGCTGCGCGACACGCTGGACCTGCTGGCCACGGCGCCGCTGCCGGGGTTGCCGCCGCTGTCGGGGGGGATGGTCGGTTTCTTCGCCTACGACCTGGTGCGGCGCCTGGAACGGCTGCCCGAGCTGGCCGTCGACGACCTGCAGCTGCCCGACATGCTGATGCTGCTGGCCACCGATCTGGCCGCCGTGGACCACCATGAGGGCACCATCACGCTGATCGCCAACGCGGTGAACTGGAACGGCACCGACGAGCGGGTGGACTGGGCCTACGACGACGCGGTGGCGCGGCTGGATGTGATGACCGCGGCACTCGGCCAGCCGCTGCCCTCGACGGTGGCCGCCTTCACCCGGCCCGAGCCGCACGCGCGGGCGCAGCGCACCGTGCAGGAGTACACCGCGATCGTCGACAAGCTCGTCGGCGACATCGAAGCCGGTGAGGCGTTCCAGGTGGTGCCCTCGCAGCGGTTCGAGATGGACACCGCGGTCGACCCGATCGACGTCTACCGGATGCTGCGGGTGTCCAACCCGAGCCCGTACATGTATCTGATGCACGTGCCCGACGAACACGGCGACACCGCGTTCTCGATCGTCGGTTCGAGCCCGGAGGCGCTGGTCACCGTGCAGGACGGCTGGGCGACCACCCATCCGATCGCCGGCACCCGGTGGCGCGGCGCCACCGAGGAGGAGGACCAGCTGCTGGAGAAGGACCTGCTGGCCGACGAGAAGGAACGCGCCGAGCATCTGATGCTGGTCGACCTGGGTCGCAACGATCTGGGGCGGGTGTGCGTCCCGGGCACCGTGCGTGTCGAGGACTACAGCCATATCGAGCGCTACAGCCACGTGATGCATCTGGTGTCCACGGTGACCGGCCTGCTCGCCGACGGACGCACCGCCCTGGACGCGGTGACCGCGTGCTTTCCGGCGGGCACGCTGTCGGGGGCGCCCAAGGTTCGCGCGATGGAGCTGATCGAGGAGGTGGAGAAGACCCGCCGCGGCCTCTACGGCGGTGTGTTGGGCTACCTCGACTTCGCCGGCAACGCCGACTTCGCCATCGCCATCCGGACCGCGCTGATGCGCGCCGGCACCGCCTATGTGCAGGCCGGCGGCGGGGTGGTGGCCGACTCCAACGGCCCCTATGAATTCACCGAAGCCAGCAACAAGGCCAAGGCGGTCCTCAATGCGATCGCCGCGGCCGAGACGCTGCGGCCTCCCGGGACGGGCGAGGATGGCTGAGCCCGAGGACGCAACGGCCGGGGACACCGCGGCCGGGAACACCTCGCCCGGGGACACCGCGGCCGAACGGCGGGGCCGGCGCACCATCCGCATCGCCCAGCTCGGGCTGGTGCTGGCCGCGCTGGGGTTGTGGGGATCCTCCCGGATGCCGTGGGTGTCGGTGCGGTCCTTCGACGGACTGGGTCAGCCGCGCACCATCACGTTGTCCGGTGGAACCTGGTCGACGGCGTTGGTGCCGCTGGCGCTGCTGCTGCTGGCGGCCGCGGCGGCCGCCCTGGCGGTGCGGGGCTGGGCCCTGCGGGTGCTGGCGCTGCTGGCGGCGGCGGCCAGCGCCGCCAGTGGGTACCTGGCGATCAGCCAGTGGATCGTCCCCCAGGTCGCGGTGCGTGCCGCGGATCTGGCGCAGGTCCCGGTGGCGACCCTGGTGGGCAGCCAGCGGTTCTACTGGGGCGCGGTGCTGGCCCTGGCCGCCGCGGTGATCGCGTTGGCGGCGGCGGTGCTGCTGATGCGTTCGGCCGGTACCGGTAGGGCGGCGACCACGAAGTATGCGGCGCCGGGGGCCCGGCGCGCTTCGGCGCGGTCGGTGGCCGCCGCCGGCCCGCGGGCCGGGCAGCGTGGGGAGCCGGCGGACGAGCAGAGCTCGGCGCAGACGTCGGGGGAGGACACGGAACGGGTGTCGGAAAGGATGATGTGGGACGCCCTCGACGAGGGTCATGACCCCACCGAGGGCCGCAACGATTCCGGCAGCGAGGGTCGGTGAATGACGCAGCGTCCGCGGCGGCTACCCTTCAAGGAGTCAGCGATGACCCTGCCTGGGCGAGCCGGGCTGACCTATCGGCCGGCGCGGGCGGGGAACGGAATCGCCCCGGGGAAAGGAACGACGCGATGAGTTCGGCGACGGTGCTTGACTCCATTATCGACGGAGTTCGCGCTGATGTCGCCGCTCGTGAGGCCGCCGTCAGCATGGCCGAGATCAAGGCGGCCGCCCACGCCGCGGCCCCGCCGCTGGATGTCGTCGCGGCCTTGTGCGAGCCCGGCATCGGCGTCATCGCCGAGGTGAAGCGGGCCAGCCCGTCGCGGGGCGCGTTGGCCAGCATTCCCGATCCCGCCGATCTCGCCGACGCCTACGCCAGCGGTGGCGCGCGGATCATCAGTGTGCTCACCGAACAGCGCCGGTTCAACGGGTCGCTGGCCGACCTGGACGCGGTGCGCGCGGCGGTGCGGATCCCGGTGCTGCGCAAGGACTTCATCGTGGGCCCCTACCAGATTCACGAGGCCCGGGCGCACGGCGCCGACATGCTGTTGCTCATCGTGGCCGCCCTCGAGCAGCCGGCGCTGGTGTCCATGCTGGACCGCACCGAGTCGCTGGGGATGACGGCGCTGGTGGAGGTGCACACCGAGGAGGAGGCCGACCGCGCTCTGCAGGCCGGCGCCAAGGTGATCGGCGTCAACGCCCGCGACCTGAAGACCCTCGAGGTCGACCGTGACTGCTTCGCCCGGATCGCGCCGGGCCTGCCCAGCAACGTCATCCGGGTCGCCGAGTCCGGGGTGCGCGGCACCGCCGATCTGCTCGCCTACGCCGGTGCCGGGGCCGATGCCGTGCTCGTCGGGGAGGGCCTGGTTACCAGCGGCGACCCCCGCGGTGCGGTCGCCGACCTGGTGACCGCGGGCACCCATCCGTCCTGCCCCAAGCCTGCCCGCTACGTTGAATGAGCCGCACCGGCCGTCCGGCGACAGCGCCGGACTGGTGGCGATAGGACACCGCTGATGGCAGATCTCTCCACTCCCGGCCTTCCGCGTTCGAGCGCGGCGATCGCCGAGCCGACCACCCACGATCCCGACACCCGCGGGCATTTCGGCGCCTACGGGGGCAGGTTCGTCGCCGAGGCCCTGATGGCGGTCATCGAGGAGGTCACCGCGGCCTACGAGAAGGCCCGCACCGACCAGGAGTTCCTCGACACCCTCGACCGGCTGCAGACCAACTACTCCGGGCGGCCCTCGCCGCTGTATGAGGCCGCCCGGCTCTCCGAGCATGCCGGTGGCGCGCGGCTGTTCCTCAAGCGCGAGGATCTCAACCACACCGGCTCGCACAAGATCAACAACGTGCTCGGGCAGGCCCTGCTGGCTCGGCAGATGGGCAAGACCAGGGTCATCGCCGAGACCGGCGCGGGTCAGCACGGCGTGGCCACCGCCACCGCCTGCGCGCTGCTGGATCTGGAGTGCGTCATCTACATGGGGGCGGTCGACACCGCCCGGCAGGCGCTCAACGTGGCCAGGATGCGGCTGCTGGGTGCCCGGGTGGTCGCCGTGGAGGCCGGTTCGGCGACGCTGAAGGACGCCATCAACGAGGCTTTCCGCGACTGGGTGACCAACGCCGACTCGACCTACTACTGCTTCGGGACCGCCGCGGGCCCGCATCCGTTCCCGGTGATGGTGCGCGACTTCCAGCGCATCATCGGTCTGGAGGCCCGCGCTCAGGTGTTGGACCAGGTCGGCCGGCTGCCGGACGCGGTGACGGCCTGCGTGGGTGGCGGCTCCAACGCGATCGGGATCTTCCACGCCTTCATCGACGACCCGGGTGTGCGGCTGGTGGGCTACGAGGCCGCCGGCGAGGGGGTCGAGACCGGTCGGCACGCCGCCACGTTCACCGGCGGCTCCCCGGGGGCGTTTCAGGGGTCGTTCTCCTACCTGTTGCAGGACGACGACGGTCAGACCATCGAATCCCATTCCATCTCAGCGGGTTTGGACTATCCAGGTGTCGGGCCCGAGCACGCCTACCTGCGCGAGACCGGCCGTGCCGAATACCGGCCGATCACCGACAGCGAGGCCATGGACGCTTTCCGGCTGCTGTGCCGCACCGAGGGCATCATCCCGGCGATCGAGTCGGCTCACGCGGTGGCCGGTGCGGTCAAGCTCGGCCACGAGTTGGGCCCCGGGGCCGTGATCGTGGTGAACCTTTCCGGCCGCGGCGACAAGGACGTCGAGACGGCGGCCAAGTGGTTCGGTCTGCTCGACGCCGGGGAGGCCAACCCCTCATGAGCGCACAGGTTTCCGCGCCCAGCCGGCTGGGCCCGATCTTCGAGACCTGCCGGCAGGAGAACCGGGCCGCGCTGATCGGGTATCTCCCGACCGGCTACCCGGACGTGCCGCGCTCCACCGAGGCGATGACCACGCTGGTCGAGGCGGGCTGCGATGTCGTCGAGGTCGGTATCGCCTATTCGGACCCGGGCATGGACGGACCGACGATCGCCGCGGCCGCCGAGACCGCCCTGCGCGCCGGGGTGCGGGTGCGTGACTCGCTGGCCGCGGTGCAGGCCATCGCCGAGGCCGGCGGTCGCGCGGTCGTGATGACCTACTGGAATCCGGTGTTGCGCTACGGCGTCGACGCGTTCGCGCGTGACCTGGCCGCCGCCGGCGGGTACGGGCTGATCACCCCCGACCTCATTCCCGACGAGGCCGACGAGTGGATGGCCGCCTCCGAGGCCCACGGTCTGGATCGGATCTTTCTGGTGGCCCCTTCCTCGACGCCGCAGCGTTTGGCCGCCACCGTCGAGGCGTCGCGGGGATTCGTCTACGCCGCCTCGACGATGGGGGTCACGGGTGCACGCGACGCGGTGTCCAACGCCGCGCCCGAACTCGTCGCCCGGGTCAGGGCGGTCTCCGATATCCCGGTGGGGGTCGGGCTGGGCGTGCGTTCCCGCGCGCAGGCCGCCGAGATCGGCTCCTACGCCGACGGTGTCATCGTCGGTTCGGCACTGGTGAGCGCGTTGGCCGACGGTGTGGCCGCGGTGCGGTCCCTGACGGAGGAACTGGCGGTAGGGGTCCGGCAGCGAAGCACCGAGGTCACCGCTTGAGCACCACGATCCTGGCCTATTTCCCCAGCCCGTCACAGGGTGTCTGGCATCTGGGCCCGGTGCCGATCCGGGCCTACGCGCTGTTCATCATCGCCGGCATCATCGTCGCGCTGGTGCTCGGCGACCGCCGCTGGGAGGCCCGCGGCGGTGAGCGCGGAGTCATCTATGACATCGCGCTGTGGGCGGTTCCGTTCGGCCTGCTGGGCGGGCGGCTCTATCACGTGCTCACCGACTGGCGCACCTACTTCGGTCCCGACGGAGCCGGACCCCTTGCCGCGCTGCGCATCTGGGACGGCGGACTGGGCATCTGGGGAGCGGTGGCGCTGGGCGCGGTCGGCGCCTGGATCGGGTGTCGGCGCCGCGGCATTCCACTGCCCGCGTTCGGCGACGCGATCGCTCCCGGCATCGTGCTCGCGCAGGCCATCGGCCGGGTCGGTAATTACTTCAACCAGGAGCTCTACGGCCGCGAGACGACGGTCCCGTGGGGCATGGAGATCTTCTACCGGCGCGACCCGTCCGGCATCATCGATGTCCACTCCCTCAACGGGGTGTCGACCGGGCAGGTGGCCGCGGTCGTGCACCCGACGTTCCTCTACGAGCTGCTGTGGAATCTGGTGGTGTTCGCGGCGCTGATCATCATCGATCGCCGCTTCAGGATCGGGCACGGCCGGCTGTTCGCGTTGTATGTGGCGGGCTACTGCATGGGCCGGTTCGTCGTCGAGCTCATGCGCGACGATTTCGCCACCCACATCGCCGGCATCCGGATCAACTCGTTCACCTCGACGTTCGTGTTCCTTGCGGCGGTGGTGTACGTGATCCTGGCGCCCAAGGGCCGCGAGGACCCGGCGACCCTGCGCGGCCACGACGAGGAGTCGCTGGCCGAGGAGCTCGTCGAGGACCTCGCGGCGGCGGCCGCGACCTCGGGGGTGGTGGCGGCGGCCACGGTCGCCGGTCGTGAGGACACCGACGACGACACCGACGACGACACCGAGGACGAGACCGCGGGCACCGACGGCGTGGCCGTTCCCGAGCCCGGCGGTCCGGGGGAGACCTCGGGGGCCGACTCGGAGGCCGACTTGGAGACCGACTCGGGGGCGGAGGCAGGCGTCCCGGAGCAGGAGGCCGGGGCGGAGACCGCCGACGAGGCCGGGGCGGAGACCGCCGACGAGGCCGAGGCGGAGGCGCCCGCCGGGGAGGCCGGCGCGGCCACCGGTGCCGATGATGTCGCAGCGTCCGTCGATGAGGACGAGCTGGAAGCCGGAGTCGCCGACACCGGTATCGAGGTGGAGTCGGCGGCCCAGGCCGAGGACTCCGAGCTCATGGACGAGGATCACGACGCCGTCGATGAGGAGGATCTGGAGGAGCTCGCGGCGCCCGCCGACGGCGAGGGAGCCCGGGGCCCGGTCTCCGAGCAGCAGGAACTGCTCGACAGCGAAGAAGCTGAAGAAGAAGCCGAAGAAGAAGCCGACGTCGACGTCGAGTATTTCGAGGCCGCCGTGCAGTCGGAGCCGGACGGCGACGGCGCGCAGGAAACCGTCGACGAGGTGGCCGACGAACAGGGCGAAACACCGGTCGTGACCTCGGCCTCCGCCGACGAGGCGGTCGAGGAAGCTCAGGCCACCAAGACGGGCGACGACGCCGATGATGGTCGCGCGGAAGCCGGTGAAGCCGCCGAAGCCGCTCACGATGCCGAAGACGGCGAGGACACCCGAGACACCGCCGCGGGCGAGCCCGACGAGGACGTGCTGGAGGCGGAGGTCGGCGATCCCGGTGTGGAGGTGGAGTCGGCGGCGGTCGAGGAGGCCGTGCTGATCGACGAGGATCATGATCCTGTCGATGTCGACGAGTTGGAGGCCGCCGGCGAAGGCGGTGAGGAGTCCGCGGCGCGACCGGTCTCCGAGCAGGAGGAGGAACTCGCCGCCGAAGAAGCCCGCGACGCCGACGAGGCCGGTCAGCGCGAGGAATCCGAGCCGGACGACAGTGCCGATGATCAGGCCGATGATCAGGCCGATGATCAGGCCGATGGGCAGGCCGACCAACCGGTCGAGGCGGCCGAAGACACCGAAGACACCCGAGACACCGCCGCAGGCGAGCCCGACGAGGATGTGCTGGAGACGGAGGTCGGCGATCCCGGTGTGGAGGTGGAGTCGGCGGCGGTCGAGGAGGCCGTGCTGATCGACGAGGATCATGATCCTGTCGATGTCGACGAGTTGGAGGCCGCCGGCGAAGGCGGTGAGGAGTCCGCGGCGCGACCGGTCTCCGAGCAGGAAGAGGAACTCGCCGCCGAAGAGACCCGCGACGTCGGCGAGGACACCGACACCGGAGACTCCGAGGACACCGACACCGGAGACTCCGAGGACACCGACACCGGAGACTCCGAGGACACCGAAACCGGAGACTCCGAGGACACGGAAACCGGAGACTCGGAGGACTCCGAGGACCCCGGCGACACCGGGGACACGGAGGCGGCGGGGGCAGATCGTGAGCCGGCGGACTCCGAGAATGCCGAGGAGCCGGCCCCCGAAGCCGAGGACGACGAGGATCTGCGGAAGCCCGGCGAGGCCGGTGATGCTCCCGCGCAGCCCGAGGTCACGCCGGCCGCACCGGCGACGCCGCCCCCGGCCGAGGACCGGTCGCCGCGGAGATCCCTGTTGGGTCGCCTTCGCCGCCGCCGCGGCTAGCGCCACCGGAACCGGCCCGTCTGCGTTCCGGGAGCGTGGGGGTCTGGCATCCTGGAGCCATGACCTGTCTCTTATACCCCTCTGACGCTGCCGACGATACCCCTTTTGTAGCACCCGTGTGGCGCCCTCTCGCTCCAATACATCATGTCGACAACCGACTCAGCGTACGA